>CAJWFK010000012.1 GCA_913031125.1 uncultured Woeseia sp.
TCCGGAGGTTTTCCATTCTCTTGACATAGGTCATTTCTTCTTCACTGAACTCAACACCAAGGCCGGAGCATTTTATTCCGCCAAATGGCACATGTGGTGCAATTTCTGCGTGCTTATTAACAAACACGGTACCCGCCTCCAGACGGGCAGCCACCTTAGCGCATTCATCAGCATCTGTACCCCAGACCGATGCGTCCAAACCAAAATCAGTGCCGTTAGCGCGATCGATTGCATCATCAATATCAGTATATGTCATGATGGGAAGTACCGGACCAAACTGCTCCTCGTCAACAAGCCTAACGCCTTCAGAAATACCTGTGACAATGGTAACGGGATACAAATAGTTTGGCCCGCCCATCGGCTCGCCACCAGTGATACAAGTTCCACCGTTCGCTTTTGCATCCTCGACCAGTTCAATGACACGGTTGAACTGTTGTTCGTTCTGCAATGGCCCGAGAACACTGCTCTCTTCCATACCATCTCCCACAGGAACATTAGCGGCGAAGCCGCTTAAAGTTTGCACGGTCGCGTCGAGATCGTCCTCATGCACGTAAAGGCGTTTCAAGGCACCACAAGTCTGACCGGAATTGAACATGGAGCCAAAAAACAGACCTTCTCCGAACTGTGCAGGGTCTGTGCCTGGCAGCATGATGCCAGCATCATTGCCGCCCAGCTCTAGGGTTACCGGAACAACACCTTTCGCTGCGCTCGCCATCACTTTCTTGCCGGTTGCAATGGAACCGGTGAAAACGATCTTGCTAATTCCCGAGTGATTGGTTAGTTCTGCACCTAGTTCATCACCGCCAGAGATCACGTTGACCAAACCCGGAGGCAATGCTTCATTAAACAACTCCACCATCCGCAACGTGCTTAGTGGTGTAAACGGCGACGGCTTGATCACCACCGTATTACCGGTGCGAATGCCGGGCACGATGTGCCATATCGCAATCATTAGAGGGAAGTTCCAGGGCGTGATCGAGGCTACAACGCCAAGTGGCACGCGCTGCTGGACTACGTGGCGATCACCACTGTCTTCGATCAATTTTTCAGGAAGGCTTAACCCAGCAGTGTGGCCTGCCCAAGCACCGCATCCTCCCAGCTCGAATTGGGAACCAATAGGGCTGCTAAGTGGTTTTCCCTGCTCCTGAGTCAGGAGTGCCGCAAGCTCCTCAGCATTGTCCGTACAGATCTTGGCCATCGTATTACAGGCGTCGATCCGTTCCTCCTCGCTAGAATGCTTCCAAGACTCGAAGGCAGTTGATGCTGCGTCAATGGCTTGTTCTAGATGTGCGGTGGTAGCAACGGGTGTCTGGCCAACGACCTCTTCAGTGTTCGCGGGATTGCGGATATCCGTGTATTCGTCGGCCGTAACTGTTTCTCCGCCGATCGTCATTTCATATCTCTTACTCATTGCCATTATCCCCCTAATAAATTTATAAGTATTCTTCAGCAAGCTCACAAGCTGCCTCAACAAGTGTCGGTGTTAATTCTTGTGCCGTTTCTGTCTCAGCTCTTGTATGCACCCAGCCCACATAAGTTGTGCTGCGCGCCATAAAAAAAAGTGGTAACAACTTTAATTGCTCATCGTCTAATTGTCGATGTTTTCGATAGCCGTTTATCAAAGCATTCTTTGCGCTATCAAAATAAGATTCTCCCTGAAGGAAAAACAGCGCCGTCACAAGCTCGAACAGATGCCAACCATAACCTGCATCGTCGAAATCGATGAGCCGTACTTCAGTGCCGTCCACCATGATATTTTCTGCCGCAAAATCAGCATGAATCATACTGTATGAATCATGGGTTTTTTCGATATTTGCAAGATCGGTATATAGGCGTTCCCGCACCGCACCTAACAGAGCTCTTTGGGCATCTGTAGCTGCTTTAATCTCCCAGAATCTTCCCCAAAAGGGTCTTTCTCCCGCCAGTCCTTCACAATCCCAGGCATGTCGTGTAAATCCTTTAGGAATGCACCATGTAGCTGCCTGGTTGTGCACTCTTGCAGCCAGTTCGCCGATTAAGCCAAATGTGTGGCTGACTTCACTTTCATCATCAACACCCTCTTCTACCGATCCCAGTTGTTTGCCATCTATCCACTCAAACAGATCTATTTGTAACGCACCGGGAAGCCCCTCCGCGTCATATTCTACGAATAAGTCGTGTGATTTCGTTCGAATAATCTCTGGAACCTTAATTCCAGATTCTGCAAGCGCACCCATCCACTGAAGCTCGGAACGGAGCTCCTCATGAGTATGGTAACCATATCGGTGTACACGCAGTGCCGCTCTAAAATCACCCTCCTGAACTTTAAAGACCGCATTCTCGCGATATTTAATGAGTTCTAACTGCGCATTTTCGATACCCCAGTCACGCAATGCTATGTGACCCGCTGATTTCAGCCGTTCGGCCTGCGAATCAGGGTCAAGGGCAAAGAAATTTATCATACAGTCACCATCACTTTATCTAGGGTTTCAATGAGAACATCAGCATTCTCTTTCGAGAAGCAAAGAGGCGGCCTAAGCTTCAAAATGTTGCCATGTTCCCCGATCTTACTCATCAGAATGCCATTATTACGCATACCATTAACGATGGTTTTCGCCTTATCCGGTGCTGGTTCCTTGGTGTCACGATCAGTGACCAAATCTATGCCAAAGAAGAGACCGGCTCCCCGAATATCACCTATCATTTCATGCCGTGCTTGTAGATCACGGAAACCCCTAAAAACATAATCTCCAACTGTAGCAGCATTGTCGACAAGCTCTTCATTTTCGATGACTTCCAAGACCGCCATCGCCACAGCGCTGGATACCGGATTACCACCGAACGTATTGAAATACATCTCCCGCGACCGGTATTCATCAATTAACTTGCCATTGGCAACAACACCTGAAATTGGATGACCAGCTCCCATTGGTTTGCCTAATGTAACAATATCGGGAACTACACCACTTTGCTCGTAACCCCACCATTTTCCCGTGCGCCCAAAACCGGCCTGCACCTCGTCAGCAATGTAAAGTCCTCCGGCATTGTGCACATGGCCAATCGCTTTTTGCATATAACCTTCTGGTATGTCCGGTAGCCCTTCATTAGCAAATATAGGACAAACAATCATGCCGCCAAAAGGGATACCCGCGTCCGAGAAAGAATCAATTGCCGCTCGCACTTGATCCGCGTATGCATCTGACAGCTGCTCCCCACTTAGGTCATGCAATGCACGGTAGGAATCCGGCCAAGAGACCATGCGGATGTGCTCCCCATAGCCACCAATCGGCTCAAATATCGAACTCAGCTGCGCCACGGCCGCGGTATTCCCGTGATATGTTGCATTCGTGCAAATAAAACCACTTCCACCAGTGTTCGCCGTCGCTATGCGCAGGGCGAGGTCATTTGCCTCGCTGCCGGTGCAGGCGAGCACAACGCGGGAAAGGCTATCGTCAAACTTCTCAAGCAGGTGTTCTGCATAATCGAGAATATTCTCGTGCAAATAACGTGTATGGGTATTTAACTTGGCAGCCTGCTCACACAGTGCCTCAACGACGTGAGGGTGACAATGACCAACGCAAGGCACGTTGTTATAGCAATCTAGGTAACGCTGCCCATCTGCATCGTATAGCCAAACCCCCTCACCCCTGACAAGGTGCACCGGTTCATCATAAAACAATGGATTACCCGGACCCAAAAGGCGATTTCTTCTCTCTAAGAACTCCCTGTTAGTCGGTGCCATCTGAGTTAGAACCCTGCAAGTCTTTAATACCCTCCATTTCTTCGAGAAAAACAGGACTCTCCGGCAAAGTCGACCCTCCATCTATGCAGATTGTCTGCCCGGTGATATAGCGTGCCTCATCACTGGCGAGATATAGCATGCAATAAGCAATATCTTCGGGCGCCCCCATAAAGCCTGAAGGAATATATTTGGTCATCTGGGCAAGGCCTTCCTCGTCAGCCAGCAGTTCCATCGCAGCAGTGCGAATGTAACCTGGCTCAATACCGTTTACAGTGATATTTTCCCGAGCCAGTTCCAGCGCCGCGGTGCGAATAAATGCATTAATGCCGCCTTTAGATGCTGCGTAGTATGCAGTCCCCGGCATTGCTACCCGTGGACCTGTTACTGAAGATGTAAATAATAATCTACCCCCGCCTCGTTCCCTGAAAAATGGAATTACCGCTTTTGAGAAACGAAAACACGCCTTGAGATTGACAGAAAGAACGGTTTCTAGATCCTCTTCACTATAGGAATCGACTGGCCCACCCAGAAATGACGCTGCATTGTGCAGCATGATATCGACGCCGCCCCATTTTTTTACTGTCTCATCAACCGCGAGCTTTACGCTTTCAGCATTGCCGATATCAACACCGCATAACTCCGCCTCACCACCAGCCTTTCTAATTTTGTCGACAGTTTTCTGTCCGTTTTCAGGAGTCCGGTTAACGACCATAATTTTCGCCCCGGCCTCAGCAAATACTCTAGCAATACCCGCACCGATCCCTTGTCCGGAACCAGTAACAATAGCTATCTTTCCTGTCAAGTCAGCAAACACTAAGTTACCCCCCGTCAGTTACGGTAGTCGCGACAAAAATCTTTTGTTGTTCGATTACGGGCAGCAATATAAGCACGAGGCTCGCCATAAATAATCCGGCACCCAGTAGATTAACGTTTATATACACACCCTCTGTAATAAAAGATGCCGCCAGAGCAGGCCCGATAGCTAATCCAAGCATTTGCATAGCGACCGCATACACAACAACACGCCCACGCTTATCAAAACTTGCCATCGCCGCCAGCAAAAAAGGGTGTGTAAGATTCCAGAAAAAATTATAGATAATCACGGCCACAGTAAATACGACGAATTCAAAAGTGCCAATCAGGAAATACAAACAGAATGCGCCACCTAGAATACCAACTACCAAGGGAAGCGAACGACCATAACTATTGGCAATCACTGCAACAAGCAATGCACCACCGACACCACCAAACTGGCTCAGCATAAGGCCGTTTGCTACAGCCTGCTCCGTTAACCCTCCAGCGATGCCGATAAGAAACAAATATGCCCAAACCACCCCTTGCGCCGTGAAATAAGCGAGCATTGCCAGCAGCGCCATAAGCTTCATCTTCCCGGAAAGATTAACGGCATCTGCTTCGACCTGCGCATCAGCCTCTCCAGACACCGGAAAATGCTTGAGGAATGGCAATGCCGTCAATGGAAACAGCGCAAAGAACCAGATTACGCCATTGAACCCGATTAACTCATAGGCGGACGGCATAGCCCAAAGAACGACACCACCGTATGCGAGAACCCACATGATCACCAGACCGAAATTGCGGTCCGGATTTTGGGTAAGCCCTATTGCCGCAAAACTTAGTGATACCAAACTGCCGGCGCCTAATCCAGCCACGAAACGCAGGGCAACAAAGGTATTAAGGTCATTTATCACCGTGCATAAGGCGTTCGACACAAACATCAGGATCAGCGACCAAAAAACAACCATACGCCAATTGAGCTTGTGGGCTACAAAGGTCATCAGGATGGTCGTCGCGGCGAGTCCAAACATCTCTGCTGAAGCTGTGTAGCCTGCGCCTTGGTCGTCAAAACCGAGATACTCAACCAGGCCCTGGACGAATCCAGGCTGCACAATAAAAACTTCCGGTGCAATCACACCGATAAGAAACATGCTGTAAAGCGCACTTTTTGAATTAAGGTCCGTCGACCCGGTATTACCCAATATTCTTGAAAGCATATAGACCGTCTATTTGTAATAATTATTGTTTGCGCTCTATCAACAAGCCTCCCGACTACTCCTTGTGCCCTGAAGACTGGTGCGACCACTATTATAGCGGTATACATAGAGAATCTCTGCATTCCTGTAGATGCAATGTACCTTTAGTTCTAATCGTTTCGGATGTTTCTGTCCGAATAAATCCAGCTCATCACCGACACTGACAGACATTTCATTAAAACCAAAGCGCCTGTTCCTCGCTGGCGGCGCCAGCAAAAGATTCCATTCGTCACCATTACTATCTGTGCCAATCAAGCGGTCATGCGGGTTACCAAGTCGTACTGTCGTTATCGTGATCTTGATATCCAACCAGTCCTTATAACCACCCCAACCATGATGAGCGAATGCAACAGAAGTCAGGAGCATGGAAATGAATAAAATAATCTGAATAGGCATTTTCATAATTGCTTTTACACTCAATTTGTTACGGCGATTGACCTGCTAATTCCTGAATAACCAGTTTCCAATGTTCGAGTGCTCCGTAAAAAGAACTCACGAGCACGCGTTCGTTCAGGCCATGGGCAAAACTGTCTTCGGCTCGCGAAAATGAGCCCGTTGTGCCATAGGTCGGAATGCCGGCAGAACGCAATGCCCGGCCATCAGTCGCGCCCGTGGACATGTAAGGAATGATAGGCATGTCTCCATTCAGCTTTTTTACGGCTTTGGTAACAGCATCGATAACATCCTCCCGCAAAGGTGATGCTGGTGCCGATTTTGGTTTATAGGTCAAACGAATTTCTATTTCATTATTACCTATGACTTCTTTCAATTTAGCTTCAACCTCGGTAACACTGATACCTGGAAAAATCCGACAGTTTATATTTGCGGTAGCAGTTTGGGGTAGTGCGTTTATTGCATGCCCAGCCGCAAGCATTGTCGCCACACAAGTCGTTCGGGTAATACCAACTTGCGATGGAGACCTGGCAAGGACTGCTGATGCTTTTGGATTGCCGGGATCCTCTGCGAAGGATCGCATTGCAGCGCCAAGCTCACCTTCTTCGGTCATGGAGCGCTGAGCAAAGTAAGCCAGGGTAATGTCATTGTGGCGAACCGGAAACTGGTAATCTCGAATCTTGGTTAACGCATCAGCAAGTTCATAGATTGCATTATCAGCTCTCGGACGTGAGCTATGGCCACCCGGATTTTTAACGACTAATTCGAAATCTACATAAGTCTTTTCAGCTGCTTGCACTTGGTACGCTATCGGTGAGAAGTCGGTGCCGAGAGCACCGCCACCCGCATCAGCGTTAAGTGCGAATTCTGCGTCAATCAGTGCTCGATGTGTCGAGGCCAAGTCTTCAATCGTCAACATATCGGTCTCTTCATCACCGCTAAAAGCAATAATGAGGTCCCGGTTGGGGACAAACCCCTCTGCCTTCATACGAATAAAAGTCGCCGTCAAAATAGTGGTGCCAAACTTGTCATCGCCCGTTCCCCGACCAAAAAAATATCCGTCTTCTTCGATTAAAGTGAACGGATCACGAGCCCAATCAGACGGTAACGCATCCACTACATCCATATGTGCGGCAAACAAAATGGGGCGCTTCCCCGAACTCGCATCACCACGCCAGCGGACGACCAGTGATGCAACGTCCTCGCCATTTGGTAATTCATACGGCAAAACGTGAATGTCATCATCATCGAAACCGCCGTCCCGAAACCGATCGGCAAGATAATGAGCCATAACTGGTACCTGTCCATGTCCCAAAGCAGTGCGCATGGCTATCGTGTCCCGGTATATAGCGAGTGCCTGGCGCTGGTATTCCTCTTGGTAATTAGTGCTGCTATCAGCTGCGCCCGATAGTATTGGAATAGATAAGAGTACTAATAAAAAACTTAATCGGAACATATCACCCCCTTAAAAACCGCTCACTGCCTGAAGCTCACAAGTTCCCATCATTAAAAAGCACTTCAGCTATAAAATTATAGATTTTGTTTTGCTCGATCACCCCGCCAACCAACTCAGATCCATACCCCACAGCATACAACGCAACATCTTCTCCACCGTGCGTTTCGTCATAAGTCGTCGAACCATCGGGCTCTTGATAGGGGATAGCTACCAGCGACGGATAAATCTCTAGCAATCCCGGGCGAAACTGCCACTCTTCCTCTGACTTGGCAGCTGCAGGTCCATTAATGTAAGCCAATGTCGGGTAAGGATTACCATCAATATCAAGCGAGGGCTCGTCCCGGGGCTCCCCCTGCGAATCATTCGATACGATATGCCCCAGAATCGGGTTACCGCGGGTCGGGTACCCAGCAATAGTCATAACATGTGAATGATCTGCAGTCACCATCACCAATGTATTATCAAGATCAACGATATCAACAGCGGCCTGAATTGCCCGAGCAAATTCCTGAGTCTCAAGCATCGCATATCCGGGTTTGCCGTCATGATGCCCATGGTCGATTCGACCGCCTTCTACTAACAAGTAATAGCCGTTCTCCCTGTTCTGCAGGACTTGAAGTGCTTTAACTGTCATTTCAGTCAAAGTCGGCTCTACAGAATCTGGTGTGCGCTCCGCTATGTAGGTCATATGGGACTTAGCAAATAAGCCTAGCACCTGTTTCGATACATCAATATCAAACAATTCACTACGATCCTGAACAAACTGATGGTTATCGTCCTGATTTATCCACTTTTGAATCAGGTTATCCGAACTGTCTTGTCGCAACCCACCTAAATCCGATCCAACAAATTCCCGTCGGCCTCCACCCATTGCCACATCAAGACCGTCCCCTATTTTAAATTCGATCAACTGATGCGCTATGTCACGACATCCTCCTTGTCTCGCTGATGCAGACAAAAAACTATCGTTTTCCCAATTACGTTCAGCTGAATGGGCATAAAGCGTGGCTGGCGTCGCATGTGTCAGCCTCGTTGTAGTAACAATACCAACGCCAATGCCTTTTGCCTTTGCAATCTCGGCTACCGTTGGCAAAGAGTTTGTTAATGACTCTGCACAGCTACCCCGCTTAACTGATGGACTAACCGCGATGACCCCGGCACGAGTTTTCACTCCTGAATGGATGGCGGTTGCAGTGCCTGCCGAGTCAGGAACCTGCTGATTTGTGTTGTAGGTTTTTACCAATGCCACATGCGGAAATTCTTCAAACGACAATACATTTTCTTCGCCCGACTTTCCCCTGCTTTGCCCATCAAAAATTCGTGCTGCAGTGACAGTAGTAGGGCCCATGCCGTCCCCGATAAATAAAATAACGTTCTTCGGTGCTTCAGTCTCCTCTACTGGGCCTGTGCAGCCAGATGCAATAACACAAAGAACATAATAAAAAACGTATTTTCTATAATAATTTTTCATATCAGGAAAACCAAAATTAATAATTGCTAAATACTGACAATGTATTGTGACATCACTATCAACATCTGAGTATGGATATTTACAAATTTATCTTTGCCTGTCTGTATCCTGACAACTATTATTACTCAGTCTTTTTTATGCAAGCTGGATAAATAGGAAAAAATGAAGTATCTCAAACAAGCATCCTATACCAGCGCCTCTAACAACGAAGAAACATCGGATACCGTAGCGGAATTGCTATCCGAGATAGAGCGTAACGGTGAAGATGCTGTGCGGCATTACAACGCAAATTTAGATGGTTGGATGGGTGAGGTCATTGTCTCCCAAGCATCGTTTGATAGGGCAAATCGTATTCTGCCCAACTCTGTAAAAGAAGACTTACAATTCGCTCACTCGAAAGTGCATGCTTTTGCAAAGCGACAACGTGATTCCATGCAAGAATTCGAAATAGAATTATCCGATGGCCTTGTCGCTGGACAACGCCTCATCCCGATCACTACTGCTGGTTGTTATGTGCCTGGTGGCAGATATGCGCATGCGGCATCGGCGATCATGAGCGCAGGAACAGCAAATGCGGCCGGGGTTGAAAATGTTATCGCAACAACTCCGGCCCGGGCACCTGACGGCATACACCCTGCCATTTTGTATGCACTCGATTTATGCAAAGTCACAACCACACTAGCAGCGGGCGGGGTGCAAGGAGTTGCCTCACTGGCTTTCGGCCTATTTACAGGTAAGCCTGCAGATATAATTGTCGGTCCAGGAAACAGGTTCGTTGCAGAAGCCAAACGGATATTATTCGGTCAAGTTGGTATAGATGTCTTAGCTGGGCCAACCGAGAGCTTGATTATCGCCGATGACACAGCTGACCCAGATGTGATAGCAGCAGACCTTGCAGGTCAGGCAGAACATGGCCAGGATTCTCCAGTGTGGCTAATAACATATTCCGAAGCAGTCGCAAAAGCGGTACTTTTAAAAATCCCCCAGGTTATTCAATCATTACCGGATCCAGCTAGGACTGTTGCTGATTCTGCATGGCACAACTATGGTGAGGTCATTATCGTCGCAGATCGCGAGGAAGCCTGCTCGGTGAGCGATGCTTATGCACCTGAGCATCTGCACGTGCAGGCTTCGGATTTAGACTGGTGGCTTAAACACCTTCATAACTATGGCTCGCTTTTCCTGGGTGAAGAAACGACAGTCGCTTTTGGGGATAAGTGCTCCGGACCTAACCATATTCTTCCTACTAAAAGAGCTGCTAGATACACAGGTGGACTCAGCGTATCGAAGTTCGTTAAGGTGCTTACCTACCAGCGCATGACTCGCGAGGCGACCGAACAAGTTGCGCCGGTTGCGGCTCGTATATCACGGTTGGAAGGGATGGAAGGACATGCACGAACAGCTGATGTGCGCATCGAAAAATATTTCCCAAGCGGCGAATATGACCTGAATGGCCCTAATTTTGACTGGACTGCCAGTGAAATCGATGATGAGAACACTTGATCCCATGACTAACGAACCCAATAAAACAGAAAATGGAGATTTTCCATTTAACGAACGTTACGCATGGTATGTAGTGGCGGTCTTGTTGTTTGCGTACACTGTTTCCTTCGTCGATCGACAGATCCTTAGTCTGCTGGTACAACCGATTAAGCGTGATCTAGGTGTGAGCGATACTCAAATAGGACTTCTTGCTGGACTCGCTTTCGCGCTCTTCTATTCGGTACTAGGAGTTCCAATTGCTCGCCTAGCTGACCATAGCAATCGACGTGTGATCATATCGGTTGGGGTAGCTATATGGAGCGTAATGACTGCCGCTTGTGGGCTTAGCAAGAACTACTGGCAACTTTTCCTGGCCCGTGTAGGCGTGGGTGTCGGCGAGGCTACCCTATCTCCGGCTGCTTATTCGATGATGGCCGATTATTTCCCCCCCAAAAAACTGGCTAAGGCCGTAGGTGTGTACTGTATGGGGCTTTATGGTGGTGCCGGTCTGGCTATGCTGGCCGGAAGCGTTGTCGTCACTTACGTCAGCAGTTCGGGGACCGTATCGCTGCCCATTATCGGGACAGTCTTTCCCTGGCAATTAACATTTTTTATCGTCGCACTACCTGGAATACTGGTGCTAGCGCTGATGGGTACCGTTAAGGAACCAACCAGGCGACACCTTTTCGTAGACGGCAGCACCAAAGCCATCGCCGACAAAGCGGTGCCACTAAAAGCCGTATTATCTTTTATGTCCAAAAACCGTGCCATCATTATTGGTCATTTTGGTGGTTTCCTGGCCTTGGGCACTGTCATTAGCGCCTACCTTGTCTGGGTACCCGAATTTCTCCGTCGAACCTATGACATACCCATCAGCCAAGCAGGTTTCATTTACGGAATCGCGCTGCTCATATTTGGCACAGCCGGACCTTATGCTGGTGGTTGGCTAGCTGAAAAACTGAATGAAAAAGGTTACCGGGATGCTGAATGGCGAGCCTCAATGATTGGAGCCGGGGCAATGATTCCATTAACCATATTAACCCCACTGGCCCCAGGCAAGATATCTGTCACGGTACTACTTTGCGGAGTCACTTTCGCCCTATCATTTCCTCAAGGACTAGCGCCAACCATATTGCAACTGATTGCACCCAACAGGATGCGGGCCCAGCTGACAGCTGTGTTTATGTTTGTTGCGGTCCTGGCGGGATACACTGTCGGACCAGCATTCGTGGCAATGATGACCGATTATTTTTTCCAGGACGAAGCGGCCATACGCTATTCTCTTGCGATCGTAAGCGGGGTATTAACACCCATTGGCCTACTATTCCTATGGTACGGCAGAAAACCCTATGCCGAACGATCCGATGCAGCCTGATTATCGTCTCGCCATTCCATGGATCTCTCCAAGCTGGCACGGTAGGGCTTGATACCAGTAAACATAGAGATCGTGGCAAGGGTCATCATGACACCCCCGACAATAGCAAGCGAGTAACCTATCGCTGCATCGTCTTTAAAGACAAAATCTGTGAGGAGGGCGACAGAAGTAGCGCCTAACGCTATCGACGGAAAAGAAGACGCCACAAAAAAGATCGAGGTCACCTGCGCACGCATCTCATTGGGCGTGGAAAGTTGAATAGCAACCGGTGACAGGGCCTGCTGCATTGACTTTGTGAACGCCATCAGGGCGAGCATCGGAATAACATAGGTCATGTTCGGCATTAATGGGGTAAGCACCATAAATGGCATCGCGATCGCAAAAAAAGCTGTACAACAGCGAAGCGCCGCATCCTGATAGCCTTTACCAGTCATCCAATCATTAATCCATCCACCCGTCAAAGTACCCGCAGTACCGAATACTGCGTAAATACTGCCAAACAGAATTCCCGCGGAACCAATATCCCAATCATGAGTTCGGCGTATATACTCTGGAATCCATGAGAGAAAACCATAAAATGCTGTGCCACTAAATGCATAGGCAATAAATATTGCCCTGAAGGTTCGTTTATTGAGCCAAAGGAAGCTGATGACTTCAGAAAATGGTACTGCAGTTCCGTCGGTTGCCGTTTTTATATTTTTTCGGATTGGTTCCCGAGTCGTCGCTAACATAATTGCCACTAACAGCAAGCCAGGCAACCCAACAACGATAAATGTCATCTGCCAGGGAAAAAGAGTTCCTATGATTGGCAATTCAACCGTGCCGGCCTGAGAAATTACTTTGACTGCCCAGCCTCCTAGAACACCGGCAAGACCCGCCCCCACATAAATACCTGTTGAATACACAGCAATAGCGCGACCAAGGCGATGCGCCGGGAATGTATCAGCGATCATAGAGTAAGCAGCGGGTGTAAGCGTTGCCTCGCCCACTCCAACCGCTATTCGAGCAACAAACAGTTGCCAGAAATTACGGGCAAGGCCGCAGGTTACTGTAGCGATACTCCACAGCGTCATACCAATAGCGATAATTTTCTTACGGCTGCGCGAATCCGACAGTCGAGCTATTGGCACACCCATCGTTACGTAGAATATGGCAAATGCAAAGCCCATCAGAAGGCTTATACCCGTATCTGTAAGCTCCAAATCGCGTCTAATAGGTTCTACGAGGAGTGTAATTACCTGACGATCGATGAAGGCAATTACGAATGCAAGCATGAGCAAGAAGACCAGGTACCACTCGTAGACGAGCGGTTTCTCATCTTCTTTAAGTGCTACCTGTTCTGTTTTCCTATCGACACTATCACTCAATGTGCCAGCTCTTTATTCAGTGCGTCCCTCATTCAGCAACGCCGCGTGCAATTTCCTTATAAACGTTACTCATTTTGGCACCGTTGAAGATGCGCCGCATTCTTAGTTGCCAGGGTGTTGGCGTATAATCTGCGAACTTTGGATTCATAAAGACCGTTTCGTCGTCAATCTCCCAGATCGCCAGATGAGTAAATAATTCTCCGTCGGGCGACAGCATTGGTTCAAATTCATCAGATCTGTGGACAAAGCGGCGCACTGAATTAAAGCCTTCAGCCTCCAGTACCGGGGGAAGATGCTCCATCACATACCATTCATTGAATTCCTCCCAATTCTGTTCCGGCACATCATGAGCGGAAAGGAAAACATGGCGCGTTTCAGGCAACTCAAAAGGCTTATCATCCGGAAATTGATCCGTTAATTCTAAAACGCCACGCGCAAATTTTGGCAACGTCAATGTCTGATGCTCAAAACTATCGCTCGGTAAAGCCATCCAGCGCTCAGTGATCGCGTCATACGCATCCCCGGACAGTACATCCGTATCCGGCAGTTCCATAATCGCGAGATATTTAGCCTGCCCGGACTGACGAGTATCAACTTGTGGATGACCTTCCATAATTTCAAAACGGCGAAAAGCCAAAAAACCACATTCAAATCGGGCTGGCGAATGTTCGTTTGAATACCAATCGTTCCACTCAGCTTCACGCTCACTGGGCGGGTCGGTTTTTATCACTGAAATTGCTCTGGGTTTGGTCATTAAAAATTCCCCTTTATAAACAAATCAGCCCGGCTTTTTTACGAGCCGGGCTGATTTTAATCAAACTTAACTATTTTAATCTTGTTACAAACTTCTAGAACTCATAACGAGCGCTGATACCCCAAGTACGCGGCATGCCAACAACCTGCACACCCCAACCTAAAGCAACTCCAGCACCGAGATCATCCATGATGTAAACCGTATCACTGAGGTTCTTGCCGTAAGCACTCAACGACCATTTCTCATCAGCTGATGTCCATGTTGCTCGAGCATTCCATAGGCTCTGGTTAACCATCAGAGCTTTAACATTCACGATCTGTTTCCAGTGATCGCCTTCGTAGACATAGTCTGTGAAGAAGCGCCAACTGCTGCCATCACTATTTGGAACATTCCAAGCTAATGCGGCATTGAACGAGTTCTTTGGTGCATTCGCCAATCTACGTTCTGATTGTCCCCAGGGACCGTCGAAGTTAGCGCCCGGATCATTATTCTTGGTGTTCAAGATAGATGCTCCGAGATTAAGCTCTATATTCTCTGTCACCAATACACGAAACTCTGCCTCGGCACCGCTAATATCAGCAGCCGCGAGATTAGTCAGGAAGTTTAAAACACCTGCCTGGTTTTGCGCCGGACGAGGTGTTGCAGCCTGGAGGCCCTTATAGTCATAGCTGAAGGCGGCCGCGTTTAACTGAGCCCGGCCATCCAGCAAATCAGTTTTAATCCCTAATTCGAGAGCTGTTACCGTCTCTTCTTGATACGGCGTATATAGCTCCGAGTTCGTGTTTAAACCACCGTTAAATCCGCCTGGTTTGTATCCGGTCGCGATACTGCCATAAATCATCGTATCGTCATCTACCGAATAATCGAGACCAATTTTCCCAGTAAAGGCTGTGTCGTCGAGCGCACAATCCAAAGGAATTACGCCTGCCGGGTCCGGACAGCCAGCAACGACAAATTCAACAACCTCGTCATTTACACCGCCACCACCGACATCAATATATGTGCGGGCATAGAAGTCCACATCGTCATATAGGAACCGACCACCGACTTCCAGTCGCAACTTATCACTCAGCTCCCAAATACCCTGGCCAAATACTGCAGCGTTAAGTCGTTCCTGTTTATAGGTCAAACCAAAACGCACACCAAGATCATCTAGGTAACCGATTCGATGCGGATTTTCCTCTGCGCTGTCTTTTGCGATAGACGCTCCGAGAATCCAGTTAAAATTGCTTTCTGTCGTCGATGTCAAACGAATTTCCTGGGATACGGCCGAAACATCACTGGCAAAAAGGAAATCAACAAATAGTGCCGGGTTGCCATCGGATTCCTTCGGCTGCCAGCGATCATAAGACTGCCAATGCGATACCGAAGTGAGATCAAACGTTTCAAATGTCTTATCAATAATAACGGTTGCCCCAATATTTGTATTATCTAGACGCATATCAGCATCGATATGTGTATTTGGAGCATTTGTGTAATCACCGGCATATGGATCGCCGTCTGTATCGCTATAACCCAGCGCATCAACACATGTAAACGGGTCGATACGACCTTCCATCATTGCCTGACATGAGCCACCTCCGCCTATCGCGTTGGTACCAATATGCTGGAAATACACTGGATGAGAGCTATCCTGACTGCCGAACAGTATGAACCGCGCACTAAAATCTTCAGACGGCTCATACAACAGCTGTGCTCTTCCTGCCGTGATGTTCACTTCACCAACGTCTTTACCTGACACTCTATCGTGCACCCAGCCTTCCCCCTGCTGGACAGTGAATCCACTTAACCTGGCACTCCAGTTGTCGTTGATCGCACCACCGACCGCAGTCTCAACCTCTATCCGATCGTAACTGCCGTAGTCAACACGCATGAATCCTTCCGACTCCTGGCTTGGAGCCCTGGTTAGATAATTGACCGCTCCACCGTTGGTGTTTCGGCCAAAAAGCGTTCCCTGGGGTCCCTTCAGGACCTCTACGCGCTCGATGTCATACAGGTGCGCACCCATGCTAACCATTGACGTCTGGAAAACATCATCGATAAACAACGCAACACTTGATTGGTCAGATGCCTGGAAACTATTCATTCCAACGCCACGGATTGTGTACGCCGGCATCGAGTTGCCCCAACTGTACTTAATTTGAAGATTAGGCGTTTGATGAGCGACCAGAGTCACGTCATTCCAGCCCAGGTCTCTGACTGCGTCACGTGTAAATGCAGAAACCATGATAGGCACATCCTGCATATCTTGAGCACGACGCTGCGCTGTAACTACAATCTCCTCAAGTTCTTGTGCAACTACCGTTGGCGAAAACGCAACCGATGCTGCAAGAATTAATCCGACTGAATATAATCGGTTTTTCATGACTAACTTCCCCCGTTTTGCAAGCGATGATGGCACATTCCTCTCTATTGCCAAGTCACCGGAAACTAATTTTTTAGAGCTACGCAAAAATTGATTCTATTGACCACAGTTCAACAATGCAAGTGACTCCATTCAATAATGTATAACGATTTCAATCCATTAAGGTTAACTGATAGAAACCGGCAACATCTATTCTCGAATTAGGCCAAATGACACGGCTTCTATTTTATTGCTTCTGATACACCACATCTCCGTCGATGATCGTCATTTCAACTTCCAGATCCTTAAGATCAGTCGGCTCCACTGAATAAGGATCTGCCGAAAGCGAAACAAAATCAGCCAGTTTGCCAGTCTCTATGGAGCCCTTAATATGCTCCTCAAAACCGAGATACGCGCCATCGATAGTCAGCGCCCTAAGGCCTTCATGCACTGTTATACGTTGTTCCGGCCCCAGAATATGGCCACTAGTAGTTTCCCGTGCGACTGCCGTGTACAGGCAGTGTAATGGTGATATTGGGGTAACTGGACAATCGCCATGCAAACCGGACTTAATACCAAGATCCAATGCCTCCCGTATTGGATAAAGACGCTCCGCACGTTCCGGGCCGAGAAACTTCTCTCTCATACGATCGCCCCATCCATATATCTGAGCCGAATAGAATGTCGTCACAATTCCGAGTTCAGCCATTCTCTCGAGGTGTTCAGGGCTAGCCATGGGTAAATGTTCAATCCGGTGGCGGTGATTTCCCCGTGGTACCTTCTTGAGCGCATTTTCAAATGCATCGATGGTCGTACCAATACAGCGATCCCCACAAGCATGTATGGCAATTTGAAAACCGGCTTCGTGATAGCGCAGCACAAGCTCATTTAGAACTTCGGGCTCAAAAATGAGATACCCACTGGTATCTGGATCCGCCAGAAATGGTTCAGATAAGGCGGCAGTCAACCCTGGTATTGAACCATCCGCAAATATCTTGACCCCGCCAATACGAAATTTCTCATCACCCGCGCCTGTTCGGAACCCGAGATCTGCTAAATCAACACCATTCTTCCGGTAATCTTCAAGGATAGTCCAAATCAAGGCATAAACACGCGGCTTAAATACGCCGTCTTTATAAGCTTTCTCGAAAGCACTTAGCTCACTAAGTCCGCCCCATACACCTAAGTTAGCATCGTGCGCTGACGTAACGCCGGCAGCCACATATTCATCGCTGACGATTTTCAGGCCTTTGACGCATTCATCCACTGTTTTTGGCGGAATAAGTCTTAATGCCAACAAGCTCGCAGGTGGCTCAGCCAGTATCCCTGTTAATTCTCCGTCATCATCACGAACAAATTCACCACCCTCCGGATTAGGGGTGTCACGATCAATACCTGCCATCTCCAGTGCTTTACTGTTAACTGCCGTGAAATGTCCCGAGATATGCCACAGATGAACTGGGTGGTCAGGAGCGACTGCGTCGAGTTCGTCCCGATGAATCCAGCGTTGCTCTTCGAGCGCTGTATTATCGAAGCCATAACCTTCGATCCAGGTGCCCTTGGGCTGGCTCTCAGCCCGTTTTTTAACCGCTGCGACAATATCCTTGATAGATTTACAGGACTTAGGCGTACAATCTATCTGCAATACAATATGAGAATATGCACTAACATGATTGTGTGACTCCACAAATCCCGGAAGGACAGTCTTACCACCAAAATCGAGACACTCTGTTTGGGCGCTGCACATCTGCCTAATTTCAGTATTACTTCCAACGCCAACAATCTTGCCATTTTTAACCGCAACCGCTTCTGCCCGCGGCTGTTCATCATTCATCGTGATCACATTCGCATTAAGCAAAGCCATATCGGCGGCAAATGAACTCAGTTTTTCCTGAAGTAGCGATCGTTCATTATCATCAATCATTATTCGATATCTCCAACATTATGAATGCCAGTTTTGTCCAGACCTGGATTTTTTCAAAAGATCAGTATCCGGTCCCTCATCGCCCCAGCCGTATCCATCTCCCAAACCCATCAACGTCGCAAACCGGTCTGAATTACGGTTAAGAACCTCTTGTGGAACCTCATCCCTATATTTTTCCTGGGGCGTAAAATAATCGCGGCAAAAATAGTTGAGCATCGAAACTCTTAAGCCGGGGTTGGTGCGTGGAAACGGAGCATGCCAGGTATTACCATGCCATATGAGCAATGAGCCGGCTGGTGCTTCTACAGGCACTACACCGTCGACCGCCTCGCCCGGCGTTGGTTGTCGGCAAAGCAAGTGACTGCCTGGTAAGTAACCAACACAGCCATCATCAAGCGTGTAATCCGTCAATACCCAGGTAGCGTTGGCAACCTGGGCATAGGGTGGGAACGGCGAAGGCACGCCCCGATTATCGCTATGAAGGCCAAGCGGTTTTGGCTTGCTATCAAGATCAACCGGACCCTTTACAACCGCCGAGCTATTTGAAAGTTTAGCGCTATAACCAACTAAATATGTCACCAT
This sequence comes from uncultured Woeseia sp., assembly GCA_913031125.1. Taxonomy (GTDB): domain Bacteria; phylum Pseudomonadota; class Gammaproteobacteria; order Steroidobacterales; family Woeseiaceae; genus SZUA-117. Next base: position 18,921 of record CAJWFK010000012.1, read on the forward strand.
TGCGAGAGACGTGCGATTCATCAGGGCCTCTTCAAATATCGGATTGTCAAACAAAATCCGCCACATCCATTGCTCACCACTTTGGCCCGATGTGGCCTTGATGTTCGCATGACTGGAACCTCTTTTAGTATCCGGCTGTACACCAGAACGCTTTTCCGCCAATTCTAGAATCCCGTCCCGCAAGCGAGTTGTGAACTCACGTGGTGCCACAAAATCAGGTGGTATAACACTTAAACCGTAAGCATCAAGTTCCGCCACATAACCCTCGAGACCGAGCTCCCTGATCTCGGCATAAACTTTATCCAAATCCTCATTTACTGCATTAGTTGCGGGCACTCTTACCTCTGCTTTTCTTTAAAATAATCACTAGGGGTGTACCAGATAGGTGACCCATAGGCTCTTTCCTGCGTAACCATCGGAACCTCCGGCGGCATCTCGACATTGAAACGGTTTGCGTCATAAGCTGTCCATCTAGGGGTCGGTATTTCAATGATCCTTGCATAGTAAAAAGCAGGTTGTTCCGCATCAAAATCCGGATCAGTCCACAAAGCAGTCAAATGCGGTTCGCCGATTGTATTTTTCCATGTAGCACTCGGGACGTCTACGGTATTGCCAACCGGCGTTAATTTACCTGCATCATCAGGCGTCCTGTCACCAGACCAGGCAACATCGTAAACCCGTTCAAATAACGTTGCATTTGAATCTATCCATCCCTTCACTATTTGGATACGGTCAAGGTTCCCGCTATCCGGATCTTTAAATGCGCTCACTAAAAAACGCGGCGAGCTATTCTGTGATCTCGGGGGCAGGTCGCTACCCATTGGTACCCCCTTTGCATAGCCGATCTCAGCAAGCGGCCCTCTGTCAACATCATCCGATGCAAAATTCCAACCACCAAAAAACCGCAGTACGATTCTTGGCCCGGTAGTACCGTATACCTCACGCCTTTCCATCGCATCGAATATTGCCTCACGCGTATTTTCTTCAGCCCAAACTGCAGCGAGGCCCGAAGCCGCCCATTCCCAACCTGCCCGCTTAGCAGTTTCTGTCCAGGGGCCCCAACGGTGCGCATGAGGCTCTCCATACACAAACTTCCCAAAAAAGTTATCCTCCTCGGCAGTCGCAAGGCCTGTATGCGAATCTGTTGAACCAATGAGACCGAACTTAAATGGATTGATCCCAAGGTGCGCATGCATATTGAGGCCTCTTTTTAGTCCGGAACGCGCATAATCCCCTGGAAGCGTTTCCACCTTGGCACCGTCATAGTAGAAATTACCATCATCCCAAGTTTCATAATCTGCAAACTCATCGTTTGGTGAGAGTAGTGGATGCGTTTCGCTATCACCCTTGAATTGGGTTGTCTCGTATAGTGGCTCCCAGCGAGCACGCGCCTCAGCATATTCCCTAGTCATTTCGCTGCCATCGAATCGTTCCGTAGCAAACATAAAACCTTCGCTCATATTGCCGTTGTGCGGAATTGCCAGAACGTCACCACCGGTTTGAGCCTCGTAGGTGCCCATCCAATCCCACAAGTCTTCGGGGTCCATTCCATTCGCGACCAGTGCTGGCAGTGTTTTTCGTGCATAGTCAGAACCGTCACGATAGATCACGACCCTGTGCAGGTTGTTCCAGTTCGGCATCGAAGTCCATTCAAAACCGATAAGCGTGGTAAATCTACCTGGCTCATAGAACTGGTCCGCTGTCAGGGTATACCGCTCCCAAGTTCTTCTCGCAAAATCCCTATCTAACAAGATGTCGGGAAGGCCCTCACTTGCTCCGAAGGCTCCAACAATTTCCACTGCAGCGGCTAACAAGCTATCCCCACCAGCAGCAATCATTTCCTGCCAACGTCTTACCTTAGGATCAACCCCAAAGTCAGGATTGCCATTAATTATCTCTGCAACTGTTCCCATAGCATCTGAATGATCAGCCAATACGATAAAATCGAGCGGCTCGGATAGTTTTGCCGGTGTACCACTACTGGAAACTATCTGCTCCCCGCGCCCAAAACGGTAGGCATCTTCAGGAGAGCGCAATGTGCCCATTGCACCGGCATCCATCGATAAAGCTGTGTGGAGATGTGTATCACCCCAATAGACTTGCGTGGGAAAGGTCCGTTCAGCATGCGGAGAATAGACCCCATCCTTTTGTTTGAGGCCTGGCTGTTGAGCCCCCACAAAATTTACGATCACCATGAAATAAAAAATAGTGCCTATGCTTATTTTGAACAATTGATTCAGCACTTGGAAATTCCTCAGACATGATTTAGCGATTAAAAATAACATAACTTGCATAATAGAACCGACCTCTTGTAGATTCTCGACTTTAATGAAGGAATATTCGACTTGTTAACTGTAGGTATTGACGTAGGGGGCACTTTTACGGACGTGTTCGTCCGTGACAGTGAAAAAGCTGGTTGGGTGGTACATAAAGTACCGTCAACGCCACCAGCATTCGGTGAAGGGTTTATGCGCGGCCTCACAGAAGCTGTTGAAACAGCGGGGCAAGTTAACGAAGCCGTGCACCGCGTAGTTCACGGAACAACGGTCGCTACTAACTGCATACTGACACAAAGCGGTGCCCGGCTCGGATTCGTGCTAACCGAAGGCTGTCGTGACATTCTTTACATCGGTATAGGCTGGCGACCAAAAATGTACGACCTGGATATGGATCCGGTTGAACCGCTGTTCCTTGCCCCACGCCGACGTTCCTTGGAAGTAACGGAACGCACAGACTTTCAAGGGAATATATTAACCCCGCTTGACGAAGATAACCTGCGCGAAGTAGCAACTAAACTGGTCGAGGAACACAGCGTCGAAGTATTTGTAGTCTGCTACCTTCACTCTTATGCAAACCCGGCGCATGAGCGGCGTACCCGTGAAATTCTCAACGAGCTGTATCCAGATATTCCCGTTACATTATCAAGTGATGTATTGCCGCGCCGTCGCGAATACAGACGTCTGGTTGTTTCAGGATTCGACGGATATGTAAAGCCTGTAGTGACCAATTACCTCAATGAATTAGTTAGCGAGCTATCCAGTGCAGAGGTGTCCAGTCCTCTGCAGCTCATGCAATCGCATGGCGGAGTGGGTGGTGTCGAAAATGTAATTGAACGGCCGGTCGGTACCGTACTTTCAGGCCTGGCCGCAGGGGTCATCGGTGCGGCCAATGTTGGTGCATCAGCCGGATATCCCGACTGTATCAGCCTGGACATGGGTGGTACCAGCACCGATGTGGCGTTGATACGTGGTGGCCAACCGCTAATCACAAATGAGGGAAGCTTTGAAGATTACCCGCTAAATGTTCCGATGATCGATGTACGGACCATCGGTGCCGGCGGAAGCAGTATTGCTTATGTCGATGAGGGAGGCGCTTTAAAAGTCGGTCCCGAAAGCGCGGGCGCTGACCCCGGACCAGCATGCTACGGGCGTGGCGGCTCGCATCCAACTGTAACAGATGCGAGCTTAGTTCTCGGTTATCTAAACCCGGCTACCTTTGCCGGTGGACTCGATATCGATGTAGAAAAAAGCCGCAAAGCGATTGAAAAGCAGATCGCCGAGCCATTAAATATGACACTGCCGGAAGCGGCGCTCGGCATTCATGCCATCGTTAATTCAAATATGGCACAAACCCTTCGTCTGGTTTCTATTAAACGCGGCCACGACCCGAGGGATTTCGTGCTCATACCGTTCGGCGGTGCTGGTCCTCTACAAGGTGGATTGCTCGCCGAAAATGCAAGCATCAATCGACTTCTGGTACCCCCTACACCGGGCGTTCTATCTGCCATGGGTTTAATGCTGGCACCCATCCAACACGAAGCCCTGGCCAGCTTCGAGACAGGGTCAGATAACGTTGAATTAAAGGATCTTCAATCAGTATTCGAACCGCTCGATATGCAATGCCGGGTGAAGATGAAGAATGACGGTGTACAGCATAAGGATGCAACAACAGAATATCTGGCAGAAATGCGCTACGTTGGGCAAGCTCATCAACTTGAGATAACGTTGGGAGCCAATTTGGAAAAAAATACGATTGCAGACGCAATTAACCATTTTCATGACGCACATGCGGCCACTTACAATCATTGCGATCGCGATGCAGCTACAGAATTTGTAACGCTTCGGGCAGTTCACCGTAAAGACCCTGAAGAGAAAAGCCTGTTAAGCCCTAAAACAGACACTGAGACGACCGATTTAAAACCTGGGCATAGAGACATCTGCCTCGATGCAGACATGGGTTATGAGAGCATTCCGGTTTATCAACGCGACTCTCTTCAATCAGGATTCGAACTAATCGGCCCCGCTATCGTCGAACAGGCAGATACAACAACCTTGATCTATCGAAACCATGCAGCAAAAGTGGATAAATACGGTAACCTGATAGTTGACCTCCCACAAGAATCCTAACTGCCGGGTATTAGCTCAGAATACAAGAAAGTTGGTGTTGGCTTACTCGCTGGAGTTATTTTTTTCGAACAAATAGCTAAGCTCATGCCGAAGCACCTTGCCAAGGGGATTTCTCGGTAAGTCATCTACCTGCGAGATACTTTCTGGCAGTTTAAACACAGCAATATCATGGTCCTTTAGAAACCTAGTTACATCATCAAGCGATACGGACTCTCCCTCTTTTACGACAACTGCTACGCCTACCCGTTCACCCAAAATTTCATCCGGCACGCCAACGACCGCAACATCAGCAAGCTGTGGATGACCTGCCAGCAGGTTATCTAATTCTGCCGGCGAAATCTTCATACCACCCCTGGAGATAATATCCTTACAGCGACCAACAAACTTGTAATAACATGGCTCTCCGCTAGGCGCCGCTATTTCAAATAAATCACCCGTATGAAAATAACCGTCGGTAAAAACCTCTTGATTAGCTTCCGGGGAATTCCAATAACCGTCAAAGATCGTAGGCCCCCGGTACAATAGCTCCCCAGGAACCCCAGGTTCAGTAATTTCCTCCCCACTTTCTGTGTCAATCAACTTCGTTTCTGCCATTGCAGCGGAACGATTTGACCACGAGTAATCACCTGCACCGAAACGCGGGAACATTTCACCTCGCTCCGCTGGGTCCGGCACATCGCTGGGTCCGGATGCCAAACACATCCCCTCATTAGAACCAAAATTATTCAGGATCGCTATGCCGTGATTTTTCTCCCAGCCCTCTACCATCCACGCTGGCAATGGAGCACTTCCGGAACCGATCGCGCGTAAGTGACTTAAATTAACGTCTTTTAGTATGGCCTCATTCTTAAGCAACATGGTAAGCAACGCGGGCGGTGCAATGGTATAGCTGATCCTCTCGGAAGCAAGCTGCCCAAGAAATACTGGTAGGTCCATTGGATGATGCAGTACAAGTGTTGCCCGACATTCCAGCCAAGTAAAAAGAAATCCGCCGATACCGCCCATATTAACCATTGGGAAGGGATTCAAAAATGCGTCACCCTCTTGCATATCCGCTAAATCGTGAACAGCGACAGCAATAGAAAACCAATGATTAAAACTGCGTGGGACCCCTTTGGGGGTGCCGGTCGTCCCGGAAGTCCAACAAATTGTAAAGATATCGTTACCCGACGGCTGCCTCTGAGCAATGTATTCGTCGCAGGCTGCTAACATGCGGTCATCAGCCACCTCTTTATCCAGATCAATTGCGGTGCTGGCAGTGTCGGATGCAATACAAAATATTTTGCAACCATCGAAAGCAGGTCCATGCTCACTGATTAGGTCTGCCTTGTTAAAGTTGTGGGTAGAAACAAAAGCACTCGCGCCCAGTGATTCATTAATGCGGCTAAGTTCATGTCTGCCATATTGGACCGGCACAGGGCTTACGATAGCGCCGAGCCGAGCAAGCGCAATAAAGATTAACGGTAACTCAACAATATTTGGGATCTGGACAACGACAATGTCATCCTCGCGAATGCCATGCGCATAAAAGGCAGCACACACAGATGTCACCCGTCTACTCAATTCCTGGTAGGTCAGGCGCTTGGGAGAGCCATGCACAAAATCACCACGATTGGGGGGGTCGGCTAGCGCAAGCCTGTCCGGCTGCTCAGTTGCTGCCTCCGTAAAAACACTATCCAGCGTTTTATCGTCCCACCATCCTCGGCTGGTATATTTATCAATAATATCTTTCGGCGTTGTCTGCATAGTTTAAGTTTCAATAGTTTGTGTAGCTAAAAAATTGACTGACGACTGTTTTCTGGGTTTGACCGATCGCGGCCGCCACATTATTCTCCAATACAGTGTTATAAATTATAAGAGACGCACAATGCAAAAAATCGATACGGTGATGGCCTTTTATGGAGCATGGGCAAACAATGACCTTGATGGGAGTCTAGCTCTTTGTACTGAAGATTTGGTTTGGGACGCTGTCCCGTTAAAACCATTCGAGGGCAAGGAAAAAGTGCGTTCATTTCTGGAAAAATTCGCTGTAGGCATGAGTGACCAGCGCTATGATATTAAGAATACGCTGGAGGACGGCGACCTTTTGATGATTGAAGGGGTCGAAAATTATAAAAAAAATGGCCATCAAGTGTCGATACCGTACATGGCGATTTTTCGTTTCCAAGGCGACAAAATATCGGAAATGCGCGATTACTTTGATTTAAAAACTGTGGAACAGCAGCTGGGCCTGACCAATTAGGGTGTTCAGGCGATACGCCCTTTTAAGCCTCCTTTTTGCTATCCCACTCAAAATAATCTCTCCACTTTGCAATTTTGCCATCATGGAATTCGAGTATACCCATATATGGGTGGGCAATAGTTTCGTTAGTCCGCGTATCCAGATACTCCTCATATCCCTCTACAAATAACAAGTTATCTTTCTCAGCATAATTATCCACTCGCCAAACTGGATTCGCAGTGACTTCACGGTACTTGTTCAAAAATTTTTGTACCCATTCTTTACCTATAAGTGGCCGTGTGCCCACATGGTAGTGATACTCAATATCTTCGGTCAGAAAACCTAGAAAAGCCTCATCATCCCGATCGAGGCTGGCCTGACGTAAATTTTGATATGTGTCGTACAGCTTCCCCATTTTTTTCTCCCCTAGAATCGGAGCTGACGAGATGCCAGATCCTTTAATATTTCCTCGGTGCCGCCACCAAGCGCAAAAATACGCGACTCCCGAAAAATACGCTCAAGCCGACTAACCCCTGTATACGCTGAGCCCCCTGTTATATGTAATGCCTCTCGCGCACATTTTTCGAGAATCTCTGTCGCCTGGATTTTTAACATACAAAGATCAGCGACCGGCATATCACCATTATTGAACCGCCATACACAGTGATCCAAATATGAATATGTTCCCCGCACAGTTCGAATCATATCCACTAACTTATGCCTTATGACCTGATGATCGATAAGGCGTTGGCCAAATGTTGTGCGCTCACGAGAAAATTTTAATGCTTCACTCAGGCACACACGACTCAACGCCAACGCTGACGCAATGCCGCTAAACCGCTCAACATTGAATTGTTTGGTAAGTCCAGTAAACCCACTGTTTTCAACCCCTATCAAGCGATCTTCAGGGACTTCAACGTCATCGAACTCAATTGTTGCAATTGCGCCACTATACCAACTCAACCCGTCAACAACTGTACGCCTCACTCCAGCACTTTTACCATCAATGAGTAATAGCGAAATACCGCGTATCCCCTCATCTCCGGTACGTACCGCTGTTAAAATATAATCTGCTCGCAATCCTCCCGACACCAGTGTCTTGCAACCATTAACCTTCCATAACTCATCGGTTTTTCTCGCAGTCGTCTTTAAACGTGACACGTCGGAGCCACCTGATGGTTCAGTGACCGCAAAAGCAATTCGTTTTTTCCCGGCAAGCACAGCTTGTCCAACTTGTTCCCGTAAAGTATCAGAGCCTAAGTCAATTACAGGAGGCAGCCCGATCCAGTGCGTGGCAAGTTCTGCAAAAACAATACCACTGCCCAGACGATGAAGCTCTTCGGCAAAAATGATACGTTCGTAGATATCCAGATTCCCTCCATTCCCGCCAAGCTCTGCCGGGAATCCAGACCCATATATATTGGCATCCGCAGCGGCCACGAAAACCGCATCAGGAATGTTGCCGGATTGTTCCCACGTATCAATATGCGGCGCAATATGTTCATTGACAAATTTACGCACCCGCTGACGCCATTTGTCATGCTCAGCTGTGATATACGCCCCGGGCGGACGCAAATCATCAAAATCCAAAGTGTTATCTGTCATCACGAGTTAACCATTTGCCATCTATCATAGGCCGAATTATTCTCTATTAGTCTAATTATGAAAGTGATCAGTTCCAATAGCACCTAACATTAACAGACCGGATTTATTTTTCCTGCCTTGGCGAAGGTATGGCAGCGCTTTTTGATCCGTTAAAACTGCGTGGAGTCACTCTGCGTAACCGGATCGGTGTCTCTCCAATGGTGCAGATCAGTTCCTGTGATGGCTTTGCGACAGACTGGCATTTGGTGCACCTTGGAACAAGAGCGGTTGGCGGGGCTGCACTGGTGATGGCCGAGGCGACAGCTATCGAAGCGCGGGGGAGAATATCAATCAATGATCTCGGAATATGGAAAGATGAACACATTCCTAACCTCGACAAAATAACGCGGTTCATTCGTAGTGAAGGTGCTGTACCTGGGATACAACTTGGGCACGGAGGTCGAAAAGCAAGCCATGCCCCAACTTTCAATAAATCAGGTATGCAGCCGCTTCTGCCACTCACCAAAGAACAAGGAGCATGGGAGGTCATTGGTGCCAGTCCTATTCCTTTTGACGAAACGTATCCTGTTCCGCGGGAGATGACCCAAGAGGATATCAATGAGGTATTAAATGCCTATAAAGAAGCGGCGGAGAGAGCTATTACCGCTGGTTTTGAATGGATAGAAATTCATGCTGCTCATGGTTATCTGCCACATTGTTTCTATTCGCCACTATCTAACATTCGACAAGACAAATATGGTGGTAACTTCAACAACCGGGTCCGATTCACTCGTGAAATTGCTAGCACAGTCCGTAATTGTATCCCGGAAGATAAAGTACTAGCCTTTCGACTTTCGCACACCGACTGGGTTGAGGGTGGCTGGACAACTGAAGAAACAGTGGAACTTGCGAAATTACTCAAACAAGATGGAGTCGACCTTATAGATGTCAGCTCCGGTGGGTCAACAGCAAAAACAGTGCCCCTGATGCGCCAGCTACAACATGATCAGGTTGGTAAAATTCCCGGCAAAGATGATCCAGTTGCTGAAATACCAATAGGCCCGGGCTATCAGGTACCCGGCGCGCACGCTGTTCGTGCCGGTGCCGAAATTCCTGTCGCGGCAGTGGGCCTGATTACAAAACCAGAACAAGCAAACGATATCATCGTGAAGAACCAGGCAGACATGGTAATGTTAGCTAGAGCAATGTTGCTCAATCCATATTGGCCACAGCATGCTGCGATTGCACTCGGAGATGCATGTCGCACGCGGGCGCCAGTACAGTATTATCTTGCATGGAAGGATTTAGGTGAGTTCGACTATGTACCTGTATCAGCACCGACACTGGATTAACAGATGACCTCAGAAGAACAGCAGGCACGAGAAAATCTCGCAGCCCTGTACCAATTACTAGATCAAATCGGGCTGGGGCATCGTATTTATACCCATCATTCAACGCGAGTGCCTCACGAATCTGATTTTATATTAATTAATCCATTTGGCCTATTGCTGCATGAAGTCTCCGCGTCAAACCTCATAAAGGTTAACCACGCAGGAGATGCTGCTAATCAGGAAGAAGTGGATCCAAATAAAGCAGCATCGATTATCCATTGGGCGATATACGACGCCAGAGATGATGTGCAATGCGTAATTCATCATCACTCTGCAGCTAGTGTTGCAGTATCCGCATTACAAGAAGGTTTGCTACCTATGAGTCAAGGCGCCATGCAATTCTATAAGCGTATCGGCTACCACGACTATGAAGGCCTTGCATTTAATCCCGATGAGCAATCACGTTTAGCCGCAAGCCTTGGGAGTCACCGGGCGATGCTACTGAAAAATCATGGGGCACTGATTTGCGCGCGCTCCATACCGGAAGCCTATGTATTAGCTGATGACCTTGAAAAAGCCTGCAAATCTCAATTACTTGCAATGGCGACAGGTGCGAAATTAGATTTACCGCCTGACGTTATCTGTGAAAGTACAGCCCGGCAATTTGAAAGCCTTCCCCAACCTAGAGGTGAAACGCGCGATTGGCCTGCCGCACTGCGTATGCTTGATCATCTAGGCATAGAATACAAAACCTAAACAAAAACTATTACAGCGCATTATTGATGACTTTAGATCTAAAAATCATAGCGGGCCGTTTTTTGCTGGTGTTTCTATGGGCCCTGGTCTGGGAGTGGACAGCAAGAACAGGCGCTCTGCCACCAGCGTTCATCGGTCAGCCATCGATATTTTTGACAAAATTCTTTGAACACTTGGTCGATGGCTCTTTTATTTCTGCCTCTCTGATTACTCTTGAAGCGGTAGCAGTTGCCTTTACTGTTGGAGCACTTTTAGCGCTGCTAACTGCACTAGTGATGACCGTATTGCCCATACTCGAAAAATTGTTTTCGCCAATAATTGATGCACTGAACGCTCTACCCCGTGTTGCATTAATTCCTCTTTTCATCCTGTGGTTCGGGTTGGGTCTCATACAAAAGGTGGCATCTGGAGTCTCAATCATGTATTTCATTCTGCTCTCCTACACAATGGCAGGTGCAAAATCAGTGGATCCCGATCATCTTTTACTGGCAAGAAGCCTGGGCCTTTCGCGTTCGGAAATATTTTTAAAAATTATAATTCCATCTGCTGTTCCGGCAATATTTGCAGGTCTCCGGCTTGGCTTAATCTATACCGTATTGGGCGTAATAACAGCGGAACTTATTGCCGGCGGGAAAGGAATCGGTACTTTAGTCAGTTATTATTCCAATACATTCGATCCAAACGGCGTGTTCGCGACACTGATCATGCTAATAATTATTACCAGTAGCCTGACCGCAATCATGTCCAGGATAGAAGCTTCTGTTAGTAAGTGGCGAACACCTTTAAATCAAGAATGATTCAAATTAACCGATATTTTATGCTTTCAAAGCACCGCATTTATCCATTCATCTTATTACTCGCATTGAGCGCCTGCTCTTCAGGCGACGAGAACACCGCAGCACCACTTCGCATACAGGTTTTCACAGGGGCCTATAGCTCAATTCCCGTTCACGTCGCTGATGAACTGGGGCTATTCCAAAAATATGGCTTATCAATTGAAAAACTACCGGCTAATTCATCATCCGCTGCATTAGCGGCAATGATTGGTGGCAGCATAGATATCGTTGAAAGTGCCGCAGATTTAGTAATGGCCAATATCGACAAGGGCACTAAATTAAAATATTTAATGTCAAACGAAGGAACCAATTACGTTTCTGTTGTCGCCGGGTCACACGTCCAACTGGATAGTGAAGATATCGAATATCCAAATATCATCTCTAATTTTAAAGGCCTTAGAATCGGTGTTAATGCGATTGGCAGTTCCTTACACCTTACTGGTCTGCTAATGCTTGAAGAGGCCGGTCTGACATCAGATGATGTCGAATTTGTAGCAACCGGCAGTGCGGCAACAACAATGTCAGCTTGGCGGGCCGGTGCTGTCGATATCCAGATCACCTTTTCCCCTGTGCCCGAGTTACTCGACACACTGGATGCTGGTCGTACGCTTTTTGTGCTTGCTGATGAAGGACCATCCACCCTCCGCTTCCAAGGACTCTATGGCGGCTGGGTAACTACAAATAAATTTCTGGAATCTGACTCCGATAGGGCGGATGCATTTATTAAGGCGATGCGTGAATCGATTGATTGGATCCGAAACCCGGATAACGAGACCAAAATGCTTGAAATCGCAACCCAGCATGCACCAGTATCTGGCTTGACCGAGGATCAAAATAGATCCGTGTTAGCAAATATGATCGAGCACTATCGTAGATTTTGGGGCTACGAGATCAGTAACGATGCAATCGAAATGTGGAATGATTATGCCTTGCGCTTTGATCTGATCAAAAACCGTATTGCCTTTGAAGACATTGTTTATACCGGTGCCCCGGTCTGCGCGGCGACTCCATGCCAATAGATAATTTGCAGTCGACGACAACCGACCCGCCAAGCGGGATCCATATCAATTCCCTGAGTCACGAATTTGGCAGAAACGAGTCGCGTGTCCTTGCATTGGATAACATCACTCTTGATATTGCTGAAGGGGAATTTGTTTCGTTGGTCGGAGCCAGCGGATGCGGAAAGACCACCTTGTTAGACATAATGTCCGGGTTACTTGCGCCCCAATCCGGTACTGTCCTTCTCGGAGATACAGAACCGTTGGCTGGTCGACAAGACACAGCACGCATGTTTGCCCGAGATGCCCTATTACCGTGGCTAACGGCCGCCCAAAATATCGGATTTTCATTGGCGACAAGAAATGTTATCAAAGAGCACCGGGAGGAGATGATCATGCAACTTCTTCGGGAAGTTCAGCTCGAAGAATTCGCTGATGCTTATCCCGCACAACTATCACAAGGAATGCGGCAGCGTGTTGCCCTTGCACGGACGTTTTCCTTAAAAAGTAAATTCGTACTACTCGATGAGCCATTTGGCGCGCTCGACGCGATGACAAAGATTAACTTGCAAGATCAGCTAGTGGCCCTTTGGGAAGGAACAAGCTCCACAACTGTCGTTTTAGTCACCCATGATCTTGGCGAAGCTGTTGCTCTCTCCGATCGAATATTCGTATTGTCATCTCGACCCGGGAAAATCATAGCTAATATTCCTATCAGCTTGCCGAGACCACGCAACGTCAAGGAATTACAGTCCCTACCTAAATATCACGAACTCGTTGCAAGTCTATGGGAAAAACTAAGCCAATAGAACGAAATTGAAGCACTGAATTATTTCGATCCCACCAAAAAACGATCCTGAACTGCCTCGAGTTCTTCGAAGCCAATAAAAGACTTGAATTCATTCATAGGCGTTACCGAATTAGGTAATCGCTCTGTTGAATGAGCCTCTGCGAGATGACCCAAATTCATCCGCAATGCGGCAGTTGCGGTCATCAGAGCAACCAAAGGAAAGACCGCGAGACCTGCAACCTCCTCAATCTGGACCGCAGTTAGATCCGTTTCGAGCCACCCCAGGATCTGCAGCGATAGCGGCACACCAACACTTTCCCGCAAGCGCTGTAGCCCCTCAAAATCGGTAAAACATTTCGATATCGGTTGCACCAAGTCGGCACCGGCAGCGGCATATGCCTGCCCGCGCTCAATTGCTTCGCCCTCATCAACTGCATCAGTCCGAGCTATGATCAAAGTATTTTCGCTCTGCCGAGCAGAGATGGCTGCACTGATCTTTGCCACTCCTTCTTCGATCGATACAATCTCGATTTGATTAGCCACACACGGACAGCGTTTCGGCGATTCCTGATCCTCAAATATCATCGCAGCAACACCAGCGCGCTCAAATTCCCGAACAGTGCGCATGACATTAATGGCATTGCCATAACCCGTATCGGTATCGGCAACCACGGGGACAGAGACAGCGTCGACAATCTTTGAAACGACATCAAGGTTTTCTGACATCGTGTAAAGCTCCATATCCGGTTGACCAAGGTGTGACGCCGAAATACCGAATCCGGTGGACATAACAGACTTAAACCCTGCTTCTTCAATTAACTTTGCAGATAATGCGTCGTAGGCTCCCGCGGACCAGACCGTACTTCCAGCCTTAATAGTATTCGCGAATGTCCCGATTGTTCCAAGCATAAGTATTCTCCAACTTAACGATTGTGCAGGTAACCGATTAATCCACCCGCGTCTAGCATTTCTCGATCGGCATCGGCCAAGGGCTCAAACTCAAGTAAAGTGTTTTTGTCCAGATTCTTGACCTGGCCCGATTCCCAGTCCACTTCCAGATGGTCCCATCTATCTACAGCACGCAAAATACCTGGGCATGAAATTTGTGGAAAGCCCATCGCAATTTCACCACGCCAATAACCTGGCGAGAAGCTCTCTGCTATCACGCCCGCTATTCCAAGATGGCGCATAGCTATCATCGGCGGGTAGTGCGGATGTCCATAACCAAAATTTTGATTGCCAATAAGCAAATCACCGGGCCTGACTGACTCATGGAAATTCGGGTCATACCGCCGCATTGCCACAGCAGCCAATTCATCGACATCCTGGATCTTGATATTTTTGACTCCAACAATCTGATCAATATCAAAATCAATTTCTTCAAAAATAAATGCCGCCCTGCCTTTTAGGTTTTCTAGAGCCATTATTCGTTTACAAATAGTCCCTGGGGTCAGTAATTTTTCCGTGGATAGCCGAGGCAGCAACAGCAGCAGCATTCATAATGTAGATCTCCGAATCAGGACTTCCCATGCGGCCACGGACGTTTAATGTACCGGTGGACACCGCACGCTGCCCCGCTGTCATCACGCCCGCCCTACCAAAACAGTAATCGCAGGATGATGATGTAACAAATGCGCCGGCGGCAATTAGATCTGTCAGTATTCCCTTCTCAGAAGCCTCTTGCATAATCGCTTGACTGGTAGGGACAACATGAAGCTGGAAACCAGCTTTAATAGTCTGCCCCCTCAGAACTTCTGCAGCAATTTCCAGATCTTCAATGCGACCGGATGCACAGGAACCCAGATAACCAACGTGCACTTCCTTATCGGTATACTCTGAAAGATTCTGTGTATTGGAGGGTCTCGGCGGAACCACCACGACAGGCTCAAGTGAAGAAATATCAATATCATGAACTGCCGAATAAACTGCATTTTCGTCAGAATAGACTGGCTCCAAGTCTATACGAGCTCGTTCCGTTGCATATTTCAGGGTCGTTTCGTCTGGATTCATGATTGCCGTGACTGCCCCGGTAAACATTGCTAAACAGTTGATCGTCTGTCGTCCGTCGATAGAAATCCCTTGTAAGGCATCACCTCCAATCTCCAGCACCTGAAACCGGCAAGCCGCTGGTCCGAGGGTCCGCACGATGTGATGGAAAGCATCGCGTGCCATCACTCCCTTTGGTAATTTTCCATGGAGGTTAACCCTCGTAGTTTTGGGCACCCTGATCTTAATGCGTTCTTTAACGAAAGCCTCTAAAAGGTGCCGGCGCACCCCTATCGCTAACGTCCCGAATGTACCCATTTGTGAGACATGACCGTCAAAATGCACTGCGAATGCACCCGGCGTTGCATATCCAAGTTCAGATGCGACATGGTGACCTATACCCCGCCGCTCATAAACTGGAACATTATTCTTTTTACCCCATTCACGCGTATTGCGGTGCAAATCTTCTTCTTTAGGTGTCACAGCTGGGACCATATGGTCAATAAAAAGCGCAAAGCGTTCGGGTTCAGCCACCTTACTAATACCGAACTCCTCCTCCATCTGTCGAAAAATCACATCGGTATACCCAGGAAAGTCATAGGCTATTACGAAATCCGGTTTTGCCAGAATTTCATCACCAGCTTTAACAACGTCCATATCGGCCGCCCTTCCAAGTATTTTTTCCGTGATGGTTAATCCCATAATTTTAGTCTCTACTTGTTAAAAGCTGCTCAACAATAACGGTAGCATCACTGACATCATAGCCACCAGGCTCTTCAATGTTTAAATGAGTGACCAGACAATCATCGACTATCATCGAAAATCTGTGACTACGAAACCCAAGAGTAAAACGTGTGCAATCCATCTGCAGCCCCAGACTAGTATGAAATTCACAATGACCATCCGCCAGCATCCTCACTTTGCCGTTTACGTGGCAATGTTTACCCCAAGCATCCATAACAAATGCATCATTGACTGAAATACAGACAATCGAATCAATACCGCTACTTAAGATAGCCTCTGATTGCTCTATATATCCTGGGATTTGTTTTTCTGTGCTCTTTGGCGTAAATGCGCCAGGACATGAGAAAAGGACAACCCGTTTACCAATAAAGACTTCGTCCGTGGAAACTAATTGCGGACCATCTTCACGAAGTTCCTTAAAAAGGCCTGATGGTATTTTGTCGCCAACTTTAATTGCCATAGCACGCTGACTGCTTTAGCTACCGGCCAACTCTGTCTCAAAATAGTCGGCAAGTTCCTGCAACGTGCACTGAGGCTTCTTCGTATAGTCGTACATATGAGTCACTCTGGACTTGCGATCAAACCACACAACATCTTCTTCAACAGTCGGCCGCGTCGCACAAAGCCATAAAGCTGTATCTACTCCCTGGCGCGGGGTTCTCAATATTAGATATTGTATTTTCCAAAAAATCGGCAAGGCTTCTTGGACTCCTGGTGTTCTGGACCAACCAGGATGTGTCACATAAAAGCGAATCCCACGATCTCCATAACGCTCATTCCAGTAATCCGTTAAAGCTACTTGAGCCCGTTTTGAATACGCGTATGACGCCTTACCGTTATAGGTGCTCTCGTCCGTATTGTTCAGCCCTTTAATCCCGAGTGGCGCGTTATACATTCCTCCGGACGTCATATTAACGACCACAGCATCCTGATTGAATCCACCATTCTCAACTAAACCACTGGTTAATAGATAATGACTTAATACGTTGATAGCAAAAGTTGACTCGCGCCCTTCGCTTGTCAGTGACATTTCGTTCAACAGCATTCCAGCATTGTTTTGCAAAACATCGAATCGTTCGCCCCGTGCCAAAAGCCTATCAAGCAATACCTGGGTCGACGACTGCAGAGATAAATCAGCGGCAATAGTTGTCACGCGGGCCGCGGCCGCCTCATTAAGTTCAGCCACCGCTGCATCAAGTTTACCCTGATTACTGGATACTCCGACGACCTCGGCATTTGCGTTCGCAGCGGCATGCATCATAGCCTTGCCAAGGCCGGATGAAGCTCCTGTCACTAGCCATCGTTGCCCAGAGAAATCGAGTGGCGGCATTCTTCTCCATCCCAAACTTCTCGCTATATAACCAATCTTGGTGTAGTTGGGAGTGAAACGGGCATAAAAATTGATGATTTTCAAAAGTGTTCTGGTATCCATGGTAACGTGATCCTGGCAGTTTCAGTTCTACTCTAAGTATAGTATTTGATTTCCCGCACGATGACTCAAAGTACAACACCAAGAGTCACTTGCACAACAGAACTTAGAATACGCCGGCTATTTTAGACCGTCAACCGGCTTGAAATGAGGGGCCTTAAGCATATTCAAAAGTCCAGATCATCCGGTGGGAAAAACGTCCTGTCTCGCTGTATGTTCATGGACTATTTTCCAGTTATCATCACCCAATTTCTGCCAAACCTGGCTAAAGTTCCCTGTGACAATTTCATGCTCAAATACGTGCTTGAACAAACCCCGGATAATCGCAATTTCAGGTGTGAGAACCCGGATGGTCATGTCACTCGTATTAAAATTACCCATATCTGTCTTAGACTGCCCCCAAATACCACGGTACAGTTCATTGACGGTATTGGCACCGATAAGCATACCTCCGGTCATCAACACGCTCAGTGTTTCATCCTGCGTATAGTTATCCAAATACCCCTGCATATCTCCGCTATTCCAATCTGACTTATGCGCTTCGATTTGGCTCAAAATTTCACTAGCTATCGATATAGAATCTTCAGCGACAGCATGCTGAAACATATAAGTACAAACCATAAGCAATGGCAGTTGCATAGTGCTAATGGGGATTTTCATTTTGTTACTCCTCCGGGAGTTGCTTGCATAATTAAACTAACTTAATCTAGCCTCAAGGTAAAACATAAAAGAACGTGAATTCAGGGGGGGCAATGAAACAGAAGCAACCGGAGTCCGAAAGCAAAGCAGCAATTGATCCAGTTACTCTGGAAGTCCTGCGCGGCCGGTTTGATGCTGTCGCAGATGAAATGGAGCACACTCTGCTAAAAGCCTCACACTCCAGTATCGTCTCTGAAGCGCAGGATGCAACGGCTGCAGTATTCGATGCAGACGGGCGTACTATTGCGCAAGCGTGTGCCATCCCGATTCATCTAGGTGCATTGAGCGAACTCGGCAGACGATTTTATCAGCAATATCCTCCAGGTAAGGCAAAACCAGGAGACCTATATATAGTAAACGACCCCTATGCGGGTGGCACGCATTTACCGGACTTCGGAGTAGCATCACCGGTTTTTCTCGGCGAAGAAATGGTTGGCTATGTAGCAACCATGACCCATCACCAGGATATCGGAGGAGCAGCGCCTGGCAGTGCCTCAACCGATGTATTTGATCACCATTCAGAAGGCATACGTATTCCATTAGTTCGCCTAACTGATGCCAGTGGGAATATCAATGAAGATCTAATCTCTCTGCTCACAGCAAACAGTCGAACTCCGGACAACATGCGCGGTGATTTGTATGCACAAATTGCGGGGTGCCGAACCGGAGAACAACGGCTAAGTGCCATCTTTAATGATTGGGGAATTAATACAACCAATGAAGGTGTCTCGGCACTAATAGATTACGCTGAACGCTTGACACGCTTAGCGATAGAACAAGTTCCGGATGGCGAATACACTTTCTCAGATTGGCTAGATAATGAGGGGCTCGCAGATGACAGCGATCCTGTCGAGATTCGCGTTAAACTGACTGTGAGCGGATCCGAAGTCGAATTCGATTTCACTGGAACTGGTGCACAAGTGCGTGCCGCTATCAACAATGTGCCTTCCTCATCCCTATCCTGCGTCTATTACGCAATTCGAGCATTAACTGGTGATGCAGCACCTAATAATGATGGATGTTATCGGCCTATATCGGTAATTCTGCCCCCAGGAACGATCGTAAATCCGATATATCCTGCACCAGTGAATGCCAGAGGAGTGGCCATTTGCCGAATGATCGATGCGGTTATGGGTGTCATGACCAAAGCAGTTCCCGACAAAATGAATGCGGCTGGCTGCGGACATGCAAACATATTTTTAGCCGGCGGTGTAGATGGAGATGGTCACCGCTTCACAGGTGCTCTGGGAGGACCCTTACGCAGTGGTATGGGCGCAAGACCAACAAAGGATGGCATAGACGTTGCCGACCACGAATTATCGAATGTCTACCACGTTCCATTAGAAGTAACGGAGAGCGAGTTTCCCTTGCGCTATCGGCGAATGGAGCTTTGGGAAGACTCTGGTGGGGCAGGCAAATGGCGAGGCGGATTAGGATTTTCAGCTGAAGTCGACTGGCTTTCCGGCAATGCAGTCCTTTCTGTCCGTGGCGAGCGCCACAAATTTCAGCCTTGGGGGGTGCAGGGGGGGCAATCTTCTCCCGTGTGTCGCACCGAAATAATTGAAAAAGAAGGCAATACCAAAACCGTACCTGCCAAAATCGTACAGCCAATTCAGCAAGGCGAAATGCTCCGCTATTGGTCCACTGGTGGTGGTGGCTACGGCCCCCCCACCGAACGCGATCCGGAACTGGTTTTCGAAGATGTGATTGATGGACGGGTCTCGTTAGAAGCTGCAAGAGATATCTACGGAGTCATTGTAGAAAACGGGAAGCTTAATCTAATGGAAACCAAAGTCAGGCGAACTACACTCTCAGTATCAGATGTCTAAAGTAAATAACAAACATAATATAGCTGACCCCGTCACTACCGAAGTAGTGCGGGGCTGGATGGAGTCCGTTACGGAAGAGATGCAAGCGACAGTGGTCAAGACAGCTCACTCACTGCTAATTTGCGAAGCTCGAGATGCTACCTGTGCGCTATTTGATCGGGATGGGAGAACAGCCGCACAAGCATCAGCCATGCCAATACACCTAGGCACACTTGCCGAACTCGGCCGACGCTTTGCCGCGAAGTACCCAGCAGGAGTTGCGCAGCCGGGTGATCTGTACATCGCCAACGACCCATATGCCGGTGGAACACATATGCCGGATATTGCGATATGTGCCCCTGTATTCAGTAATGATGAACTGGTGGGCTACGTATCAAGCATGGCCCATCATAGGGATATCGGCGGACTCCTACCAGCAAGCGTTAGCGTAAATGCCCGTGACCTTCATGCAGAGGGGCTCCGTATACCCATTATTCGAATCGCTCGCGCAGGTCAAATCGACCATGGGGTGATGCAAGTCATACTGGCATGCAGCCGGACACCACGAAGTTTTCGTGGTGACTTAGATGCGCAAATTGCAGCCTGTAATACCGGAGCGACGCGCTTTGCAGAACTTTTTGAACGCTGGCCAGTAGAAACGATCTACGCAGCGTTCACGAACTTGACAGATTACGCCGAACGTATGACCCGGGCAGAAATAGAAAAGATTCCTGATGGGGAATATTACTTTGAAGATAAGCTCGATGATAACGCTCTTTCGGCTGACTCTGAACCCATTGTTATCGCCGTTACAATGACTGTGCGCGGCGATGAACTTATTTTTGACTTCACTGGTACGGACAAACAGGTCGAATCCTCGATAAATAATGTCTTAACGTCGACCGCCGCGGTAGTCTACTTCGGAGTCAGAACTTTAACGGGCGATCACGTACCAAATAACGATGGTTGCTACAGGCCTATCACTGTGACGGCACCAGCCGGAACCATTGTCAATTGTTCCTATCCTGCACCGGTAGCCTCACGCGGACTCTCACTTATGAGAATTGAGGATGTAGTAATTGGGGTTATGGGAAAAGCACTTCCGGAACGGATGACTGCAGCTAATTGTGGGCAATACACTATGGTAAGTGTCGCTGGACCCCATCCAGACACCGGTGAGCATATGATTGGCCAATTGGGTGGTCCAGTCGTCGGTGGCCACGGCGCGCGAGCTACTAAGGACGGTATTGATGTCAGCTCACACGGCTGCACTAACGGTTCAATATTGTCGATGGAGATTAGCGAGGCCCGTTATCCAATGAAATTTAACAAACTAGAGCTCTGGACGGATTCTGGTGGAGTGGGACGCTGGCGCGGTGGGCTCGGGTATTTTTCTGAGGTCGAATGGTTGCGTGGTAATTCGTCTATTACATTTAGAAGAGAGCGAATGCGATTCCAGCCATGGGGTATGCAAGGTGGTGGCCCAGCACCCTTGTGCAAAACTGAATATGTCCGGCAGGACGGTGTGGTGGAGGAACTACCCGGGAAAATTGAATTTCCACTGAAATCAGGAGAGCAGCTACGTTACTGGACCACAGGCAGTGGCGGCTATGGTTCGGCGCTCCAACGTGACCCAGATCATGTACTCAATGATGTCCTTGATGGACGGGTTTCGAACGAAGCAGCTTACGATAACTATGGTGTCGTATTAGATGGTAACGAGATTAATAGGGTCGCAACGACAGAGCTACGAACTAAAATGGAAACTAGCGTGTAATGTTTTTTAATTAAAAAGATTTAAATGAGGTAAGAACTATGGATCGCTCGCATGAAATTCAGGAAATGATTGACCGGGAAGGTCGGGCATTCGACACAGCAGACGCCGAACTAATGATGACTATCTACCATCCTGATATGGTTTGGGCATGGCCTCCTCACTCACGCGCCTATGATCCAATGGAGTGGATTATGCGTTTGGGTCGTTTCAATTATGACCATTGGCTAAAAATGACTAAGTTGTTTCTTGATACTCATAAACTTGTCCATAATCACAGAGTCACAAAAAAGATCGTGATGTCCGAAGAGCAGGATGGTGCGTTTGCGATTGTTGACGTCGATACTTTATTTATGCAGAACCCAGATAAAGACTCACCATGGCACGATGATGGACATGACGGGGAAGGGAACGAGTTCCATATTCTTGGACGTGCCTGCAAAATCTATACGACGGTCGGGGATGAGTGGAAAATGCTATACCAACCGGGAACCATGCATTACCCGGTCGGCACCTAAAACATCGTACCCTTTATTCTGTTTGAAAATTTAGCCTATGCCCGGGACGAGTCCACGGCATACTTATGAGCTGCCCCGTTGCTGACAACGTAATATAAGCAGTACACAAATCTTCACCACCAAAACAGATATTTGTTACAAGCGGATCAGGCAAATCTATGAATTCGACAAGATCACCTGTCGGTGAAACAACACTTATACCGCCCTGAAACAGCGTCGCCTGACAAACATTCCCGTGACTATCGACACACATAGAATCAAACCCTAACAATCCGCCTGGCGCATGTAACAAATTCTCCGGATTCGATGGAACTAATGGTTCTGCCAGCTGACCAGGACCAGACAACGAGTAACTCCATATTCGGCCATTCATGGTTTCACAAAAATATAATGTATTTTCTGTAGGGGAGAGCGCTATGCCATTAGGAAACTCCTGCGGATAAAACACTTCTTCTATATGAGCTGCATCGGCAGCCACGTAATAGACACCTCCCCGGGCAATTTGACGCGGCCACAGTTTCCCAGCGTCGGTAAACCAGAATCCTCCATGATTATCGAAAACGATATCGTTGGGGCCGTTCAACCTATTACCATTACAAGAATCAAAGAGTACTTCATGTTCTCCAGTCTCCAGATTGACTCGTTCGATACGACCGCCATCATAATCATCTGGGGTGCCTTCAGGAAATAACATCCCATCTACATCCACCCATGTAAAACCACCGTTGTTGCAGACATAACAGTGCCCATCCGGCCCGATGGCAGCACCATTGGGTGCACCACCAAGCTCTGCAATAACTTGAACATTGCCGTCCGGTTCAACTCGACTCAGCCGGCCGGCAGCAATTTCCACCACGATCACACTCCCATCTGCCATAGCAATCGGTCCTTCTGGGAATTTCAGACCGGTGGCAATAACCTCAAAATCAGCCATGAGTGACTCTCCTCCTACAATATCTACCTAAGATAAACGGGTGCGTTTCAGAGTAATCCCGGCCGCTTCGCGGTCCCAGGTATCTTCGGTCACACCTTCAGCCCTAATTTCATACTTTTGAATTTTGTTTGTCGGCGTTTTAGGTAACTGGTCAACTAGACGTATATAACGCGGAACCATGTAGTGCGGCATACGCGGAACCAAATGCTCTACTAGCTCTTTGGTATCAATCTGCCCATCAGGCTTTGCCGCAACAACAGCGAGAATTTCCTCTTCACCATGCTCTGAGGGTACTCCGACAACCGCGACCTCAGCAACAGCGGGGAAACTTAATATCTCACTCTCCACTTCCAATGATGAAATATTTTCGCCTTTACGACGAACTGCATCTTTTAACCTGTCAACAAAAAAGAAGTTCCCATCCTCATCTTGCTTGACTAAATCTCCAGTGTGAAACCAACCATTGCGCCAAACTTGAGCTGTCGCTCCAGGTTGATTTAGATACCCCATAGAAACTTCCCAGGGCTGATCGACCCTAACCACAAGTTCTCCGATAACGCCCGGCGGGCACTCATAGTCATGCTCGTCGACTACACGGCATTCGCATCCGGTTCTCGGTTTACCACAGCTACCAGCAACGGCACAATCGAGTTCCGTTAGTAAAGGGGTTGATAATTCTGTCATATTAAAACCCGATGCATAACTAAATTGATAGCGCTTTGCGACCTCAATGACTTGTTCGGTAAGCATGCAAGTAACCATCCGAAGAGAATTATCAGACTCACCTGGTTCCTCTGGAGCCTTGGCCAGAAAAGCTGCCATAGCACCAATAATTCCGGAAACAGTGGTCGCCCCATGTTTCCGGATACGTTTCCAGAACTCGGTCGTGCTAAAGCCGTCATAGAGTACGATTACAGCCTGCTTGGTTATGCCTGCCATAACCGGCGATACACCACCAACATGGAACATTGGTAAGTCAATAAGCATGACATCATCGCTGGTCATGTATCCGTAACTTCCTTGACCAACTTTCCACTGATGCAGATATGGGCAAAGAACTCCTTTGGAAGGACCGGTCGTGCCCGATGTAAAAATAACCATCTGTGGATCCCACAAGTTCACATCAGCTGGGGCATCTATTTCCGCATTCCCAACCAAACCCGTTTGAACAACCTCTAGAGCAAGGGGATTACCAGTAGCATAATCTCCAGTCGTTAGAATTAACTCAAGCTGGGTATGTTCAATGTCTGCGAGGCGCCCTATTAAGTCCGGGTGAGCGACCATAAGCCGTGCACCAGTTTCAGCAATAGCGTGTTGGAGTATTTTTCCTTTGTAATCGAGGTTTAACGGCACAAAGACGGCGCCCAAATAATTTAGGGCAAACCACGTCCTGATAATATCCGGTCCATTCGGCATCCAGGCAATAACCAGATCACCGCGATTCACACCGTGTCCCGCGAGTTCTGCAGCGAACTGCCGCGTTTTCTTCAGCACCTCAGCATTTGACCAGGTTTCCCCTTCAGCAAAACGAAAACACTCACCATCAGGCTTCTCGCTCGCATTTCTCTCTAGCATGAAAGGTAATACGCCATCTTGCCGCGACGGTCGGCCGGTATCAAACCATGGAGGGTGCGGAACATCATTCATCATTTAAGCCCTTTCGCATATATATCTTATCGGCCAGTTGAGATAACGCTGCTTTTAAGCAGCGCAGCCATCTGCTTCTCCATTGCCGAAGGATCACGGGCGAGTGCTGCCCGCATACCAACAGCCATTGGATCAGTATCCATCTCCGGAATATTCTTTTCGATCGCCTTAATTCCTGCCCGAGCGATGGTACTAGCAGGTTCCTTAAATCCTTTGACATGTGATGCCATTCGCGTATCAACCGAGCCCACAATTAGCGCACTCACCTGCGTATCTTGTCCCTCAAGTTCGGCCCTGACATTAGTGGTCATCGCGCGAGCTGCGAATTTAGAAGGGCTATAACCACCCATGTTAGGAGCTGAAATTATTGCTCCCGCCGACAGCACATTCACGATGGCACCGCCACCATTTTTTTCGAGCACCGGAGCAAAATAACGGCACATGGAAAGAGCACCAAAATAATTTACTTCCATTTCCTCACGGGCAGCCCTTAAATCAGGAGCCCCAATCAGTGTGAGATGCAGAAACGCGCCGGCGTTATTGACTAAAATATTGACGTCATCACAGTATGCTGCTGCTTCTTTTATTTGAGCATCTGATGTCACGTCAAGTTGAATCGGTTCTACCTGATCACCGAATTCATCAATCAAGTGTCCGGGACCAGAAGGTTCACGTGTGCCAATATATACCTTGTGTGCTCCCGCTCCTAAGAACTCCCGAACAAATGCCTCACCGATCCCCCGGTTTCCTCCAGTCACGATGGCAATGCCGTTATCAACCTTCATAACAATATTTTTGAATGGGCGGAATATTTAAGCTATTAGGCAATGGTCAGCATCTCTTGTGGATTCTTGTAGAGTATTTTTTCAATCAATCCTTCATCAAAACCCTTGTATCGCATCAACGCAGTAACAGTCTCCGGGATATGCTGCCAGCCGTGTCCACCATATTTTCGATGCCAGTGTTGCAGTGCTATATCATGCGACATCAATATACGGGATTCATGACCTGCTTCAACGAGCGCCATAATTTCGTTTAGACGAATAGCGTCATTGGGGACATCCACCTTACCCCGCTGCCTATAGGACTCCTCCCATCCGAAGCAGTCAAAAGATAGATACATTCCTGTTTTTGCCAGCTCCAAAAAGGGTTCTGGATCAAATGAATTAGGTCCAGGCTTTGACGCAAGTCTATGATCAACGTGACACATTATTGTTCGGGAAAGATCTGCTTTTTCTTCTTCCACAATTCGCACTGCTTCCCAGATCGCGTCCGGGCCCCAACCGGGATGAATGCTTAACGCGACGCCACTGGCCCGCTGAGCCCGAGCGGATGCCCGTAACACTTTCTCCTCATCCGGATGCATATTTGCACAAAGCCCAACCTCACCAATTATTCCCGCCTGCACACCACTCGCAACCCCTTCTTCTAGATCCCGCATAATCCGTTGTTGCACGCCTCCAATCTTCATATCAGCGACTTCGGGTGGATGGTACTCGTTTGTGTAGTAGCTTGTTGCCATAACTAGGTGTACACCAGTCGCTCTGGACACCTGCTGCAAACCGCAAGGATCCCTCGAGAGACCGATCGGTGTCTGGTCGACCAAACAACCACCGCCATGTCGTTTAAACAAATTCGCCTCGTAAATAACATCTTCAATACTTGTCGTTCTATACATACCGTAATAGAACCAGTTCCTGGCAACATCGGCCCGGTTTTCGAGACAGATTGGTTGATTCCATTTAGCGCGATAAGAAGCTGCTGTTCCAGGGCCTCCCTCTCCAGGTTCCCAGCCAGCCTCAGGAGTTGATGCAGCAGCCTTTCCAGATTCGGTGGTATCGATCAGCATTTCCGAAGAACATGCCCCGAGGGTCATGTCTACTATCACGTGCTCATGAGGTAGTGTCAGACCAAGCTCCTCGGGCTCTACCGGACCAAGAACAGTTTGAACTAACCCTTTATTGACCATGATCTCTCCTTTATTGTAGTTTTTATGAGGCTCTGGAAAACTACCATCTGTTAGTCTGATTATGCAAGCCATTGACCATGTCCAGTAAAATACAGAAAGATTCTTTAAACATCGACCTATCGGAACCAGCGTCTATCCCAAAGATTGGCATTGATCGGGCCATCGAGATCATGCGCAGCGGACGTCTCTTTCGATACGGTGAATTCAAAAATGGTAAATCAGAGGTCGCTAGCCTAGAGCGTGAATTTTCTCAATACATAGGCAGTCGTTATGCAGTAGCTACAAATTCCTGTGGCAGCGCAATGTTCATTGGATTGAAAAGTGCAGGCGTAGTGCCCGGTGATAAAGTCTTAGTAAATACTTTCACACTGGCTCCTGTACCCGGTGCAATCTCACACGCCGGAGCTAATCCTGTATTTATTGAGTCAGATGAAAACTGCCGACTGGATCTAAACGATCTCCAGCATAAAGCAAAGTCCGGTGCAAAATTATTGTTACTCTCGCACATGCGTGGACATATTGCGGACATGGACAAGGTGCAGGAAATATGCAAAACCTATGAAATCCGGCTAATCGAAGATTGTGCACACACGTTAGGTGCCCGCTGGAACCGAAAAGCTTCCGGCACATTTGGCAATGCGGCCTGTTTTAGCCTCCAAACATTCAAACATATCAATGCGGGTGAGGGCGGGATTCTGACAACTGACGATGACGATATCGCAGCGCAAGCCATTCTATATGCAGGAAGCTATATGTTGTACGCACAGAATGGAGCGCGCCCGCCACTCGAGGTCTTCGAGCGCCATAAGAGGCTAATTCCTAATTTCAGCCTACGCATGCATGAAGTAACTGCCGCTGTTGCTAGGCCTCAAATAGATATGCTTGAAGAGCGCGCAAAAGCATGGAAAAAGCGCTATAAATGGCTCGCTGATTTTCTTGGTGAAATCGAGCATGTCCGGCTTCCTGACCGAGATCTCAAAGAAGATTTTATACCTTCCTCCATACAGTTCTTCCTTGATAATCTTAGCGCTGAGGCTATTTCAGATATATTGGACCACTGCCGCCGACGCGGCCTCGATATAAAATGGTTTGGTAACCCCATCCCACAGGGATTTACCAGCACATGGGAAGATTGGAAATACATATCTGATAATCAAAACCTCCCCTACACTCAAACCATGTTGCACTCACTTTGCGATATGCGAATCCCTCTAACAATAAAAAAAGCAGAGTGTCGTCTGATAGCACAGATATTGAATGAAGCAATTACCTTAGTTGAGTCGAGCTGAAAACGATCAACAAGGGTCCCAGATGTTTACGACCTGCGGGTTGCAAAACGCTTTTGCCAATATGCGTCAAGGTCTTTTTTCACAAGGGGCGCCAGCAGGTAAAGTCCAGTAATATTGGCTAGTGCTAAAGCGAAGATCATGGCATCAGAAAAATCAAGAACAGCATCAAGCTGTGTCGTGCAACCGACGATAATAAAAAAACAAAAAATTGTGTTAAAAACCAGTTTAGCCCAGCGTTTCGAGCCAAATATGTATATAAAGCCTTCCAGACCATAGTATGACCAGGAAATCATCGTGGAGTAGGCAAAGAGCATTACCACAATAGCAAGCACATACGGAAACCATGGAATAACACTTGCAAAAGCACTCGATGTCAACTCAACTCCACTTATGACTCCATCATTAAGAAGTGCCGGATCATAAACCGTCACTATGATTACTAGTGAAGTAATCGTGCAAATTACAACCGTATCAATAAATGGTTCAAGCATCGCAACGAAACCCTGTGTAAGAGGTTCGTCAGTCTTGACAGCTGAGTGTGCAATTGCCGATGTGCCGATTCCCGCCTCATTAGAAAAGGCTGCCCTTCTAAATCCTAGTACAAGAATGGCAATAACCCCACCAGTCACCCCCTCAGGGCTAAAAGCATTGGTTATTATCGCGCTCACAGCCGCTGGTATGGCCTCATAGTTCGCACCAATTACAATTAAAGCTGTACCGACGTATAGCAATGCCATGAAAGGGACGAGTTTGGAAGTTACCCGCGCTATGCTTTTTATCCCGCCTATAATCACCAACGCAGTCAAAATGGCAAGAATTCCACCAAACAGCCAGCCTCGTGGGGCAAAAATACTGTTATCTCCACCGGTAACATTTACAAACTGAACGTATGCCTGATTCGCTTGGAACATGCAACCAGCCCCGAGGCATCCAACTATGATACAAACTGCGTAATACCAAGCGAGAGTTTTCCCTAGCCGTGGTAACTTTAGCTCCTTCAAACCCTTGTCCAGATAGAACATCGGCCCACCAGATACGGTGCCATCAGCATTTATCTGCCGATACTTAACTCCGAGCGTGCATTCAATAAATTTTGATGCCATCCCGAGAAAGCCGGCAACAATAAGCCAGAAGGTAGCACCCGGCCCACCAATCGAGATTGCTACAGCGACGTGTGTGATATTCCCAACGCCAACTGTTCCGGATACTGCGGTGGCCAGTGCCTCGAAATGCGACACTTCACCGACAGCCTTAGTCTGCCTATCTTCCTTTCCGGATACTATCCGAATAGCGTGAGCGAAACCGCGAATATTGATTAAGCGCAAACGGATCGTGAAGTACAAAGCACCGCCGATTAGCCAGAGTACTATTAGTGGAAACTCCGAACCGGCAATCACAACCGAATAGAAAACAAAATCCACCATGGCAGTAGCAACTGGCCTGAATGCATCATTGATTGTCTGATCAAAGTTCGCCCAGCACGCCGGTGCCACCAACATAAATGGAAAACCGATAATCAGCCGTAACCAAGCTCTACTTTTTTTCATTCGTGGGGTTCCCAACAGATCCGGATTAACACTTACGGTAAAGCCCTGCTCTTATACACCTGGAGCCAAAATTTAATGTTTCTTGTATACAGATTTGCCTCTTGCAAATGTCTCTATAACAGCAATATTCTTAATCATCTCAGGATCAATTGTTAGTGGATTAACCTCCAGCACAACCAAGTCGGCACGCTTACCCGGCGTAATTGAACCCTTTTTATCTTCCTCAAAATATTGGTAAGCCGCGCCCAGTGTTATTGCATGCAGTGCCTCTAATGGGGTCGCGCGTTGGTCAGGCCCGAGCACATAACCACTCCTAGTTTTTCTATTAACAGTAATCCAAAGCAAGCGCATCATGTCAGGCGGCACAATGGGCGCATCATTGTGCACCGTGAGTGGGATACCGAGTTTTAAGGTGCTCCCCACCGGACTTATATGTGCGGCCCGCTCTTCACCAAAGCTCCTGCGATGCCAGTCTCCCCAAAAAAATGGGTGCGCTGAATAGTAGGAAGGTACTATGCCCAAACGCTTGATTAGCGGCAACTGATCTGCACGAGTCAGTTGCGCATGAATAATGACACTGCGATGGTCAATCGTATCCTCTTGGTCCAGAGCTCCGGCAACACCGTCTATCATCATATCGATTGCTGCATCTCCATTCGCATGAACCAATACAGGTATGCCTTTGCTAATCATTCGAGCAACCCGGTCATTGTATTGTTCAGCCGGGTAACTAGGATAGGCACGATAATCTGGGTCTGCACCCGGCGGGCCTTCGTTGTAGGGTTGCGATAAATATGCAGTTCTACCCTGGGGAGAACCGTCAAGAACAAACTTGACCCCACCTACCCGAAAGCCCCCCGTATAGTTGTTTTCAAGCTTGATCGAATTGAGCGTAGTCTCATCTAATCGGTTAGCTACCGGAAACGCAACGACATCAACTGGAAATGGCTGACGTGCAGCAGTGTCTCTAAATATTTCTATGTCACTTAGAGCCGAACCACCATCCTGTACTGTCGTAATTCCGTAACTCGCATACAGATTTGCTGACTGACGAAACATATCCGCAAGTGCATCAGGATCCGGACCATCGCCCCGTTCCATATTAAATGTGAAGGCTGCTGTTTCCTCGAGTACACCATTTGGCTCGCGAGTCCCTGAACGGCGCCGAATCACCCCACCAGGAGGATCTTCAGAATCTGCGTCGACGCCAGCCAATTCAAGCGCCATAGAATTAACCGCTGCAAGGTGACCCGAAACATGAGTCAAAACAATCGGATGTTGGTCAGATGCCTGATCCAAATCATCCCGGGTAGGATGCCTGTTTTCAGCAATCAGTGAATCATCATAACCATAACCAAAAACCCAATCACTGGGCTCTATTTGTTTGGCATCGATATGTCGCTTGACGAGTGTTATCACATCATCCATCGTTTCCACTACACCAACAGGGGGTGATGAGAGATTTACGAAATTGATCAATCGTGCTAGGTAAGCCATGTGACCATGGGCATCAATAAACCCGGGCACCAAGGCCTGTTCACCAAGTTCTATCACCTGCGTATCGTCACCACGAAGTACTAGCACTTCTTCCCTTGGCCCAGCGGCCACGATTTTTTCTCCACGAACGGCAACCGCTGACACATTTCTCAGCGACTCATCTACCGTCACAATATTATTTCCCGTAAAAATAATGTCCGCTGGCAACTCCCCCTTATTTTGGAATCCAGTTTCGGTTTGCGTACACGCAGCGATGAATATACAAATGAATATTGCTTGTAAGTTTCGGTAATTCACCAAATTCTCCGAAAAACTATCGTAAAAGTTAAAATAATTATGCCTAAAGGCAAGCCCTAAGGCACAAAGAGTTAAATCCTTAACAATTTTGTCATAATCGTCAGACAAACTTGCACCACAAGACTAACCTCGACTAGGCTCTTTTGTTGCAACAAGCTAAGCAGATAAAAATGGTCGACGAACCTAAACTCCACAACCAAACCAATGAAGAACCTTGGCCGTCTCCGGCTTATTCTTGGTATGTCGTAGGTGTCTTAACTGTTGCCTATACCTGTTCGTTTATCGATCGACAAATATTAAGCTTACTAGTTGAGCCAATACGCCGTGATTTACAAATCAGTGATACACAGATCAGTCTACTAGCTGGTATTGCATTTACAATTTTCTACACTTTGATGGGAGTACCAATTGCCAAGCTCTCCGATCAAAAAAACCGAAAAATAATTATTGCCATTGGTATCGCTACCTGGAGTTTGATGACAGCACTATGCGGTACCGCCCGTAATTTTTGGCAGCTTTTTATTGCGCGCATCGGTGTAGGTGTAGGTGAAGCAACATTATCGCCCGCGGCATTTTCAATACTCGCGGATTATTTCCCGGTTAACAAATTAGCACGAGCTTTCAGCGTGTACTCGATGGGCGTCTATATTGGCGCCGGGCTAGCTATGATTATTGGCGGTCTGGTAGTTGGATGGGTAGCAAACTCCGGTAATGTCATTTTACCGGTTATTGGTGAAATTCGGCCGTGGCAAACGACATTTTTCATTGTCGGTATCCTCGGGCTACCGGTCTTATTACTTATGATGACAGTAAAAGAGCCGGTACGTCGGGGGCTAGGAGAAAATACGGCCGGCAAGAACGCTAGCTCAACATCTGAACTCTTAGCGTTTATAAAAATCAATCGTCGCACACTCGTTTGCCATTTCGCAGCTTTCTCCTTAACCGGTATTGGCATAATGGGATATTTGGTTTGGACACCAACTGTCTTTATACGCACTTTTGGCTGGGACGCGCCATCGATAGGCATGGCTTATGGGACAATTTTGCTGGTTTTCGGAACAGCCGGTCTATACGCCGGTGGCACAGTAGCCGATTGGTTGCAGACAAAGGGAAAGACCGACGCAATCATTCGAAGTGCTTTCTACAGTATTATCGCCGCGATCCCCTTTGCTGTCCTAACACCATTGATGCCAACAAGCACATTAGCAATTGTATCTCTGGCTATCACCACATTCTTTTTCTCCTTTCCCCAAGGATTACCCGCGGCTGCCCTACAGGTGTTTACGCCGAACCCGCTTCGGGCGCAGATGACTGCCATCTATTTTCTAATTGGCAACCTCATTGCGGCTGGATTGGGACCAACACTTTTTGCCTTAGTGACCGACTACATATTTCATGACCCGATGATGATCCGCTACTCCATCGCGATCGTTTCATCAATTGTCCTGCCTATGGGAGCTATATTCGCATTTCTTGCTCTTAAGCCCTATCGGGAAAGTATTCGTCGTGCACAAGAAACGACTAATACTTCTGGCGCCTAAAGTTTCAATACAGAGCCAATACAAAATCTATTGCGCAGAATAAATAGAGGCCAACGCTGCCGACGCAAGCCTTGCTGCCGGCGGATCAGCTCGTGATGTCAGCATAATCGGCACAGTAGCACCAAGAACAATTCCTGCCGCCGTAGCACTCATAAAGTAGACCATTTGCTTAAACAGGAAGTTGCCCGCTTCAATATTAGGCACCACTAGCACATCAGCCTGACCCGCCACATCACAGGCGACACCTTTTATTTTTGCTGCCTCTTTGGAGACGGCAATATCGAAGGATAACGGCCCAGATATGCGTCCTCCTTCTATTTCTCCGGACGCAGCTAATCGGTTTATTTCCTCTGCGTCAATGCTAGAAGGCATTTTGGAATTAGCAACCTCAGTTCCAGATAACAAAGCAATAGCCGGATTCAAATTTCCCAGTGAATGCATCAAACCGACCGCATTGCGCGCTATATCAATTTTCTCGTGGACCGACGGAAGAATGTTGATGACTGCATCCGTAATACAAAGTACTTTATCGCTATTTGGGACAGTCATATGGAAAACATGGCTAAGACGGGTGCCTGAATACAGGCCCTCATCCTTTTTAAGCACAGCACGCATCAAATCGTCTGTGTGCACATGACCTTTCATTAGCGCGCCTGCCTCTCCATTCCGTGCGAGTGAAACTGCAATAGATGAAGCTTCACTCTCAGTAGAGCAGGACACTAGTCGAACATCCTCAAGATTCCAGTTGATCTCGCGTGCTAACCGTTCGATTGTCTTTATACGGCCCACCAGAATTGGCTTTATGAGGCCCTCATCAGCTGCCAGACGAGCACTATCCATAGCCAGAGACGTACCAGCATTAACGACCGCGGTGCTTACAGGTGGATAATTGCGTGCTTTAGCCAACAAATGTAAAGGGCATTCAGGTTGTGCCTCGCTAAGCATATTAGATGGCTCGTCAAATATAGTCCTTGTACTTTTCAAGAAAACGCACGGGCTTTGATAGCGCATCACGACGAAATGGATCTCCCAGTTCTTTCGTGCACATAACTTCGATAATTGTAGTCTTCCTATCGTTCATCTGCGCATCAACAGCTTTCCCAAGCGCTGAACCGACGTCTTCTAATTTGTTAACAACTATACCCTCAGCACCCATTGCTTTTGCTATCCCTGCGAAACTTTTATTCTCCAGTTCCCCAGCAACGAATCGCTCATTATAAAAGTCGACCTGATTCTTTTTTTCCGCGCCCCACTGGCCATTATTAAAAACCACAGCAGTGACAGGAATATCCTCTCGAACACAAGTCATGGTCTCACCCATACTCATTCCCCAAGCACCCTCACCAGCATAAGAAATGGCAGGTCGATCAGGCGCAGCAACCTTCGCACCGATAATTGTTGGAAAAGCGTATCCACAATTACCAAAACTCATTGCAGCAAAAAAGCTGCGCGGCCTTTCAAAGCGCAGATAACTATTTGCTACCGAATTAATGTTTCCAATGTCAGTAGAAACCATGACATCTTCTGGCATAGCTTGTTCCAGTTCACGAAGCACCTGGCGGGGATGTAAAAATCCTTTCCCAGCTTCCGCAATGGCCCGTAAACTGAAATCATCAGTCTCATGTATCCAATGGTCGAGTTCTTTTTCCCAATTTTCCTTCTCCGCTTTAATGTCCTTCGCTCGCTCTACCTTCGTTGAATCACAAGTAAGATTCCTGTCATTTATCCGCTGCAAAAGAGATGCAGCCGCAGCTCCAGCATCACCACAGATGCCCACTGAAATACTCTTAACCAGACCTAACATCTTATGGTCGGCATCGATCTGAATGATTTTTGCATCCTGTGGCCAATAATCCATTCCATATTGCGGCAACGTGCCGAACGGGCCTAGGCGGGTACCAAGCGCCAGAACCACATCAGCCTTACTAATAAGCTTCATACCGGCTTTTGA
Organism: uncultured Woeseia sp.; assembly: GCA_913031125.1. Classification (GTDB taxonomy): domain Bacteria; phylum Pseudomonadota; class Gammaproteobacteria; order Steroidobacterales; family Woeseiaceae; genus SZUA-117. The sequence goes on from CAJWFK010000012.1 coordinate 53,473, forward strand.
CCCCTGATAACCAAGTGGCCCACACCACAGAGAATGGCTAGCCGGGAAAGAATCATTGTGTAAATAACTATTAACGACAGGTGCACCAAGGCGCTCTGCCAATGCCTTGCACTCGTCGATAGCATTTGCATTGACCACGCCACCACCAGACACGATTACGGGGAATTTTGCACCGGACAGAAGGTCTGCCGCCTCCGTCAGAGTTTTTTCCCCACCCGGACCACGATCAACAAATGAGGGGACTGGAATATCTACATTTATATCTCCATAAAACAGATCGCGCGGGATATTTAGCTGGGTGGGCCCCATTTCTGAAAGGGCTCGGTCGAAACAACGACCAGTATATTCAGCCATTCGATTCGGGTTATTGAGATGGGCTTGATACTTGGTGAATTCCTGAAACATAGGTAACTGATTACATTCCTGGAATCCTCCATGCCCAATACCCATAGTACCTGTCTCAGGTGTAACTATAACAACTGGCGAATGAGCCCAGAAAGCAGCGGCAATACCAGTCACACAATTGCTTATTCCTGGCCCATTTTGGCCCGTGCACACACCCTGTCTTCCACTAACTCGTGAGTAACCATCAGCCATATGGGCTGCACCCTGTTCATGAACAACCGGAACAAAACGGATGCCTGCTGGTTCAAATATGTCCATTGCATCCATAAAAGCCGAGCCCATGATGCCGAATATTTCGGTTACACCATGCGCGACCATTGTTTCAACAAAAGCTTCGCTTGGGGTCATACGAGTCATTGTGTGTTTCCTTAGCTAGTCTGGTTGGCGATTAGATACGAGTTCGTATTTAATCGCATTGAAGTCACTTGTACAATTTGAACTAGGTGTAAGTATCAGTTCCGCAATCTAACTCGGGACCTCATTAGTGGTAAGCCACGATAAAAGAAACGAATTTACACTAGCAGGATTCTCGAGCGGCAATAAATGTCCCGCACCTTCAACAATTTCTATCGTGGCATTTGGGATATGCTTTGCTAAATACTCATTCCCTGATACCGGTGTTATCAAATCTCTTTCTCCACACAGAATCCTCGTTGGTATCTGGATCGAGGGCAATATGTCGCAACAGTCAATCCTGCCCATCGTAGCGCGTTGTTGCGCACAGAATTCAGCAGCGCCTAATTCCCTTCCCATTTCCACAACCAGTGAGCGTGCCTCGGCCATATTCGGGCTATTTGGGCTTACAATAAATTGCCCCATATCCTCTAATAATGCTTCGTACTCGACTGCAGCCTTCTCAATCAATCGAATCCGCTGCGACTTGGCGACATCATTATCAGCAAATGGGGAAGCACTGATGAAAGCAAGCCGTTCGATTTGACCCGGGACTCGCTTTACGATTTCCAGCGCTATATAACCACCCAAAGAAAACCCAACCAAGGACATCCGAGCACCGGCAATATCCTGAAGTACCTGATCAGCCATCTCCTCTATAGTGAGGCTGCCCGTGTAATCGGGAATAATTACTCTTCCAAATTCCGAGAGGACATCAAGCTGTTCCCGCCATAATTGACCGGTATTTCCGAGACCTGGAATAAGAACTGTTAGTTTGTCCGGGTTATCCATGCGGATGAGTTTAGTAGTCCTATTTGGGGTGCATCTTTGTTTATCGGCCGATAATAAAACTCACTGTGGTAGTCGCACTGCCGCCTATATTTAATGTGGCAACGTTTTTCGCACCCTCGATCTGGTAATCACCAGCATTTTCCGTTACTTGCTTGTAACTATCCAACACCATGCGCACTCCAGTTGCCCCCACCGGGTGACCGAGTCCAATCAGTCCACCGCTAGGATTAATAGGTATACGCCCACCCATCTCTATTTCGCCTGACTCTATCGCCTTCCAACTCTCACCCGGTTCAGTAATGCCGAAGTGATCTATGGCCATATATTCCGTGCTAGTAAAACAATCATGCGTCTCAATGCCATCGACATCATCAATTCCATTCATAGATGCCCGTTCAAATGCATCTGTAATTGTTCCATGTACATGCGGAAAGATAAATTCGGCATTCCGGCTCTCATCCATTTTTTGCTCATAGCTGATGGGTGCTGTTCGATGCCCCCACCCCTTGATATAGGGGATATCATCAAGCGATATACCATTGCGTTTTGCGTAAATCCTTGCTTTCTCAACGCTAGCAAGAAAAATGCATGCGGCTCCATCAGTCAACTGTCCACAATCATGCTTACGTATCCTGCCTTCGATAACCGGATTAGCATCGTCATCTTGAGAAAAACTCTCATCGGTGAAGACCCATTTCCTTGTTTGCGCATTCGGATTACGTTTCGCGTTAGCAAAATTCACTTTTGCAATGGCAGCGAGATGTTCATTTTTCAACCCATAACGTTTGTCATATTCGTTTGCGAGTTCACTGAACATGTATGGCCATGGGAAAGCTACATCCGTGCATTCGTGACCACTCCACATAGCCGGCCCACCAATATTATCCGCAGCTTCCTGGCCGGAAACATTCCTCATAAGCTCGACACCGATAACCGCAGCAAGCCCATAACGCCCAGACTCGATGTCTGCCGCGGCTGCTAACGTAGCAATACTGCCGGAAGCACAAGCTGCTTCATGACGGGACGCCGGAATGCCGGACAATGTCGGGTGCAATGCCGCAAAGAACCCTCCAAGATGTCCCTGATGGCAGAATAGTTCAGCCGCAAAGTTACCAATATGGGCCACCTCAATTTCCTCTGGCAATAGGTTAATCTCATCAAATGCTGTCTGCACTGTGTGTTGAAAACCATCAAATATTTCGAGTCCATTACGTGCCCAGTTTTGGGAGAAATCGGTCTGGTATCCGCCGAGAATGTAGACTTTTTCCATGATGTTTATTTTTAAAAACTTTTTTAACCGTAAAAATTTTAGAGCAGTCGGATTGCCTGGTCGAGACGGTCAGCACCCCAAAACATCTCATTACCAACGAAAAACGTGGGCGCACCAAAAACACCTCGTTCCATGGCCTCACCAGTCACTGCCTTCAATTTGTCTTTAACTGAGCCCTCTCCTGCAGCTAACAGCAAAGCACTTCCGTCAAGGCCCGCATGGCTGGCCAAACTCGAAAGTTCTTCGGGATCCGAACAATTGCGTCCCTCACCAAAAGACGCATTGAAAACTTTCTTAGCCCAAGCTATCGCTTGAGCCGGATCATCCTTTTCCAAATACCAGTATATTCGGGCAGCTGTAATGCTATTAAACGGGAAGGGATCCGGCCAAAAGTAAGATTGACCATTCATGTCCGCAATACGCTCAATATCCCGCGAAATGTATTTTAATTTAGGCGAACCAGCAGCCGGAGGTCCCGGATGCTTGTTTGCTTTAAATATTGCGCCGAGCGCAACTGGCATCCATTTAATATCGACACCTTGCTCATTTTGCAATTTTTCTAGCTTCGGCAATGCAAGATAAGAATAGGATGAGGAAAAGTCGAAATAAAAATCCATACTTGCCATCAGTCTTTTACCTACTGTTGATTTGAGTGACTTTCATAAATAGACTGGCAAGAATACAGGCGCGTATTTTGTTTATCAATTAAGGGCAACCACAAAAGCCCAAAACGAAAATACCTTGGACGAGATAACATCGCAATGATTGAAGCATACATCTATGACGCAGTAAGAACGCCCCGCGGGAAAGGTCGAGATGGCGGCGCTTTGAATGATATTTCTCCGCTGGAGTTGCAGCGCCAGTTAATACAATGCCTACCCGACCGTACTGGTATAGACCTTAAGAAAGTAGATGACATTATTTTGGGCTGCGTCACGCAGGTCGGCGAACAAGGCGGCAACGTTGCGAAAGTATCAGCGCTATACAGTGGGCTGCCTGATCACGTCTCCGGTATTACGATCAACCGTTATTGCACGTCTGGTTTGGATGCCTGCAATTTCGGAGCGATGAAAATAATGAGCAACGTCGATGACCTGGTACTTGCCGGTGGTGTGGAATCGATGTCACGCGTAGCCATGCTCTCTGATAAAGCTACTTTTTATACTGATCCTGATGTTATCAAGCGAACAGGATTTGTGCCGATGGGACTCGCTGCAGATCTGGTTGCAAGCTTAGATGGCATTACACGAGAAGAATGTGACGACTATGCTGTGAGATCGCAGCAACGTGCAGCAATTGCTCAGAAAAAAGGACATTTTTCAAAGTCTCTTATACCAATTGAAACAGGCGAAAATGGCCAGAAAGTTTCACTTGATGAAAGCATCCGAACCACGGTGACACCGGAAAAGTTAGCGATGTTTGATCCTATTTTTTCGGAATTCGGGAAGAAAGGTTATGAAACAGCCCTTAAATCTGCCTTTCCAGAACTCGATGAATTGCGGTATATCCATCACCCTGGCAATTCTCCAGGGATTGTCGATGGTGCTTCGCTTGTCGTTATTGGCTCTGCTGGTGCAGGTAAAAAATATGGCCTCACTCCGAGAGCAAAAATACATACGATGACCAATGTCTGCTCTAATAAATTGATTGCTCTAACCGGTGGTATCGATGCAGCAACTGATGCTCTTAATAAGGCAGATATGTCATCAGGCGATGTTGATTTGATTGAGTTTAATGAAGCATTTGCTTCGGTATCTATTAAATTTATCCAAGATACCGACTGGACTGAAGATCAGGTGAACGTAAATGGAGGTGCCATTGCATTGGGGCATGCAATGGGCGCAACCGGTGCGAGTCTAGTAGGTACGGTATTAGATGAATTAGAGCGCCGCGATTTTTCTGTGGGCATGGTCGCAGTCTCTGGCGCAGCAGGTATAGGCACAGCTACGATAGTCGAGCGCGTTTAGACTCGATTAATAATCGTATCAGACCGCAGCACGCCTGTAGGTAATTGCCTTCTCATAGGTCACTTCACGTGGGAGCAGCACTTCATCGCATTCGCTGCAGACCACCTCGCTAAATAAGTATTTATCGCATGGCTTATGGAAAAGCGTCAATGGTGCTTCTCCCCGCGGAATCAACCAACGCTCTGCCCATTCATGGATCGTGACGCTATGCGCATAAAGGTCTCTGCCCATCTGGGACAATCGATATTCATATCTCAGCGGCCGTTTCTGGTAAGGAACCCGCTCAAACACACCGATTCGAACCAAGAGCTTTAAACGATCTGAAAGAATATTTGTTGCAATACCTATGCCCTCTGAAATCTCATCGAATCGTGCCAACCCAAAAAATGCTGCTGCGATAACAAGAGATGTCCATCGATCACCCACAATGTCGAGCATCGTAAAATTCTGTCCCTCATCAGCATGCCGTAGCAATTCATTTACTTTCGACCGCCGTTGATACCGAGGAGGAATTTGTCGAGCTTTCTGAGAGACCGCTGTAATAGCGAAGCGCACATCATTCAGTTTAATATCTGTGTGGCAGTCGCTGCAGCGCAACAATGGCCACATTTTCTGTCCGCATTTACTATGAGTTAATTCCGGTAACAAATTCCAACCACGCCCCCACTTCGTCTCCCACATCCATGTCATTAGTAATACCGGATATAGATCTATCCCCCTGTCTGTGAGTCTATATTCATATCTTGTTGGTAATGACTGGTAGGGGTTTTTATATAATATGTCCGCATCAATGAGGACTTTGAGTCGTGATGCTAATGTGCCTCGTGTGATATTGCTGCGGCGTCGAAACTCTTCAAACTGTCGCACACCGAGATAAATGTCCCTAATGATCATGAAAGCCCAGCGATCACCGATTATGGCCATTCCCCGAGCCACCTGACTACAAAGGATTATTTCAGAATTAATTCGATGCAGGTGATTTCCCTGCACTCTATTCTACTATTTTCTGGGCGGGTAACATTGGTATCAAACTACTCGTTGTTTGCATATATTGCTTATAGTCTGGTAATTCCTTGATCAACTTTTTTTCAAGTGTTCGAACACCAGTAACGTTGATTATCAGATAAGTGTACAGGATTGGCCCTATAATGGTTGGAATACCCGCAAGACTATCGCAAGCAATCATAAATAGGCCCCACCAAACACACAACTCACCAAAATAGTTAGGGTGTCGGGAATATCTCCATAGACCCGAACAAAGCACGCTACCTTTTTTTTCCGGATCCGCCCGAAATTTTTTGAGCTGTTGATCAGCAATGCTTTCAAAAAGAAACCCTACGCACCATAATCCAACTCCCATCCAAGCCGCGATTCCGAATACCGAGGGTTCTTTATACACTTGGCTAACCTGCACTGGCAGCGAAACAAACCAAATCACAAGTCCCTGAAGTATAAAAACTTTTCGGAGACTCAGCCAAACAAACGCCTTATCGCCCCGAACCCACGCCCTTAACTTTGTATATCGCGGATCTTCACCATGGCCCCAGTTGCGTTTAATTAAATGTATTGTTAGGCGGGCAGCCCATATAACAACTAGCATGACCACCAATAGCTTTCTAGTCTCAGCACCATCTGCGAACCAATAACTAACCAAGGCTATGGCCACCAGCAGACCAGGGGTAAACATATCAATAATGCTAACGTCACGTAATGGAATACTAATCAGCCAAAGCAGGCTAACAACACCCAGCGTAACGCAAAAATTGATTACTAATATAGGTAATAGATCCTGCCAGAAAATATCCAATATCTTTTCCTCTCCTGAAGTTCTTTGCCGAAGATAGAACGATTTGTTAGTCTAAAAATGAAAGTCGATTACTTCAAATAGGGCCACATTTATGCCTAAAAAGTCAATGGGCGCGCGCATGCGCTTTGATCAATTGCGGGCAAAGCTGCGACTCCCTATCGTGGTTGCTCCTATGTTTCTGGTTTCTGGACCGGAAATTGTTATAGCCGCTGCTCGGTCAGGTGTAATTGGCTCATTCCCGCCTCAAAACGCCAGAACAATCGATGTATTTGAAGAATGGATGGAACGCATCAGCTCTGAAATTCGACTAATTCGTAAACAACAAATCTCAAATACCACCGACGTCTGGGCTCAAAACCTGATAGTACACAGTACCTATGAACGTTTGGATGAAGAGCTTGCTATTGTACAAAAATATCGCCCACCGATTGTCATTACGGCTTTGGGTAGTCCAAAACGTGTAATAGAAGCAGTACATGACTATGGCGGGCTGGTGATTGCCGATGTTAATTCTGTCGAGCTTGCCCGCAAGGCGGCAGATGCCGGAGCCGATGGTCTAGCACTGATCTCGGCGGGTGCTGGTGGACATACTGGCCAAATGGCAGCCTTCGCTTTCGTACCAGCCGTACGTGAATTTTTCGACGGAATCCTGATTTTGGCCGGCTCTATCGGGGATGGACGCACAGTTCGTGCGGCTGAAATTATCGGTGCAGAACTAAGCTATGTAGGAACTCAATTTATTGCAACGACAGAAAGTATTGCCTTCGAAAAATACAAGCAGATGGTCGTAGATTCAAATTTTTCAGATTTAGTTCTGACAAATTCCTTTACTGGAGCAGACGCCTACTACCTGCGTCAGAGCATAATTAATGCTGGCTTGAACCCGGACACACTAGAGGCTAAAAAAAGCATGAGCCTAACTGAAAAAAATTCGAGTACTAAAGCGTGGAAAGATATTTGGTCTGCAGGGCAAGGTGTAGGGAGCATAACGAAGATCGAACCACTTGCAAAAATCGTAGACCGTCTCGAAGACGAATATCGATCAGCGTGTATTCCTGAGGATTAGTCGGCTGTTACTCAACTCAGAGTGCTTGTAAGGATTTTATAAAATCCGGCATGTCCCGGCGAACAACTTTCCCCACACCATTCCGAGGGATCGCTTGTGTAACATAAAAATTCTTGGGTGTTCTAATAGCACCAAGCCTTTCTCTTACAAATGCAACAATTTTTTCCTTGTCTTCCACGGTGACAGAACTTAGCACTATAACGGCATCGATTCGCTCGCCCCAGTAAGGGTCTTCAACACCGAAAACACAGCATTCAGAAACGCCAGGTGCCTCAGCTAGGATATTCTCTACTTCGGTGGGGTAAACATTGAAACCACCAGTTATAATCAGATCACTTGCCCGACCAACAATTGTCAGGTATCCAGATGCATCAATATAGCCAAGATCCCCTGTACGGAGCCACCCCTCTCGAATAGTTGCAGCGGTCGATAATGGATTGTTTAGATAACCAGGCATTACGATTGGACCTGAAACCTCAATGCTCCCGGATGTACCGACCGGCAAGACGCCATTTTCTTCATTCACAATCCTAATCTGAATGTTCCTACATGTCCTGCCAACCGTGCCGCAAAGAGCTGCATCTTGCATCTCTTCGGCGGTCAGCGCAGTAATCATCATGGGTGCCTCTGTTTGCCCATAGATGGTCGATATACAAGGCCCGAACATCCGTTGAGCTTCCGATATTCTGCCCGGCAACATTGGCGCTGCTCCATACGTTAAGTGACGTAAGTCATTAAATTTTCCAGGAGCTAAACTGTCTGCGTCGAGCAACTTGTAGATAAGTGTCGGAGGCATAAACGCTGTCGTTACCCCACTATCTAATGCTCCAATAATGGACTCTGCCGATCGATCAGGCAAAAACCGATGTCGCCCTCCAACAGCTAATATCGGAAGAATAAAATGCGATGATCCATGGGTAAGTGGAGCAATAACTAGATTGCAATCCAATTGATTAAACTTATAAAACGCCTGCATATTTTCAATGACAGCAAGCATATTAGAGTGCGTCTGCAATACACCCTTTGGCTCGCCTGTTGTACCGCCTGTAAATTTAATAGCAGCGATATCGTCTAAATCTGGACAACTTGGCTGAAAATTTCCGTTTGCCCCAGTTAAATCATCAAGGAGAAGCAAAAGATCCGATCCCGGCGCATTTGCGACCGATTCGGAATCAACCAAAATAACATTTGGTTGAACTTTTTCAGCAATCACCGTATTTAGAGCACGTCCATTTGCTGGATTAATTGGGACCCATATGATTCCGGCAAGTAATATCGCCAGATAAGCAATAAGATGGTCAACGTGATTTGTGGCACATAGGCCGATCCTACTTCCGGGTTCCGGGTATTTTTTAAGTAGTGTGGCCGCAACCGACTCGACTCGACACAGTAATTCTTCGTAAGAAAGTGTCTGGTCACCCTGCTCTATGGCTATCGCTGAAGGATCTAGTGCGGCACCTGCGTATAACAATTCCGCTAGGCTCTGCTGGAACTTCAGCATCTCAGTTTGCCAAAACGGTAACCATCGTTGCTGCTTCTTCCACAGCATAAAAACCGCCGCCATTCTCTGCGACAGCTATGCTTGCGCCTTTTACCTGTCTTTCCCCAGCCTCATGTCGCAATTGTTGGACGAGCTCAACCACTTGAGCAACTCCCGTCGCACCAACTGGATGACCTTTTGACACCAAACCTCCTGAGGGATTCACTGGCACCTGACCACCGATGCGCGTTGCACCTGATTCAGTAAAAGGACCGCCTTGCCCCGACTCGCATAGACCAAGATTCTCTATCTGTTGTATTTCAGCGAATGCTGTTGCGTCGTGCAACTCAACTACATCGATATCTGTAGCTGTTATTCCTGCCTGCGAATAAGCTTGCATAGCAGCACGCCGGCCAACATGATTTTTGTAATCGCTGAATTCACGCTGCATACCACTTGCGAGACTCATGCCCCTGATCTCAATTGCCCGGGTCCTATCAAAATCTGACAACGCAGTATCACTGCAGACAACTAATGCAGCCGCCCCATCGCTTATAGGAGCGCACATTGACCGAGTAAAGGGCCAACAGATCGGCTTATCATTTAATACCTCGTCAATATTCATATCTTTCTGGTACTGCGACAACGGATTCATGGTGGAATGCCAATGGTTTTTTGAAGCCACAGCGGCCAACTGCCGCTCTGTGGTGCCGTAGATTTGCATATGCAGGCGCGCAAATGCTGCGTACACATCCATGAAAAAGCTTCGACCTATAGTGTTCTGGTCCTTAGCTTCATCAGGAATTATATCGGCGGCAAGCTCTCTGACCGTCTTCTTTGTCCGCGATATCTCATGAATATCTGTTCCCCCGAGAAAAGCCGCGAGCATTGCATCCTGCTTATCCGGAAAGAACATTTTCTCCGCACCAACAACTAAACCCACATCGGCAAGGCCTGCCTTAAGATAAGCCACTAACTGCAGTAACCCCGAACTTCCGCTCGCACAAGCATTCTCTATATTGACAATCGGAATCCCACTGAATCCAAGAGGGGTAAGCGCAATTTGTCCCCTTACGGTATTCTGCCCCTCCAACATCGGCTGGCGGGTATTAGCAAACCAAGCTGCTTGGATTATTTCCAACGACCCGGCAGAGTCCTCTATAGCCTTGCGTACTGCCTCTTTTGTAAGGTCCTTTACGGAACGGTCGGGCATTTTGCCAAACGGAGTCATCCCAGCACCAACGATATGTATCTTTTTATCGTCCACAGGTATTAGGCAACCTGATTCCCAGCTGGAAATTTCGTTTGTACTATGCGGAACCGACTGGTAACAAAAGCGAGATCAGCAAGACAGGCGTTACCGGCAGGATTTAGACCAGTAACATGAAAATCTGAATATGCTGCTGCAAAATTAATTGGCATACCAACTAAATTACAAGCCAGCGACGCACCTGCCGCATGATAAGCATTCTCAGCGCGCTCTATAAACGAATTATCCGTCGAATAAACATGGGATGTAATTGCACCATGCTCACGAACATCTTGTGTAGCTCGTTGTAGCGCATGATCTGCATTATCAGAAGCAATCACAAACGAGATAGGGCCGAAGTGTTCTTGTCCATACAATAACCTCTCCTCTGCATCCACTTTCAATACTAAAGGGGTCGCTGTCCGAGCGTTTCTATACTCCGGGTGTTTGTAGGACCCAGATTCACGTATTACTGAACCCGAATTAGCTGTAGCTATCTCATCGATTGCCTTGTAGATTTTCCCGTCGACGAGTGTCCCGCAAAGATAGGCAGCCTGTTTGGGGCTCTCTAGCAATTGATCGACCGCTGAAACTAATCGGTTGCATACCTGATCGAAGCTGGCATATCCCTCATTAGTCTCTATACCATCTCGAGGCACAAATATATTCTGGACACTAGTGCACATTTGCGCCGATGCCTGGCAAAGTGAATGAGCGATAGCCGCGCACATGCCTGCCAAATCATCAGTCGACTCAATGACAACCGAGTTACAGCCTGCGGTTTCCGTATAGACAAGCGCGTTGTGGCAATTTTCTTCGATCCACCGACCAAATACGGGACCACCGGTAAAATCAATAATAGCTGTCTCTCGATGTTGCAGCAGTTCTATAGTGGCTGGCTTTTCGCAAGTATCTGCAACCATCGTTACGAGGTTTGGATCATGTCCGCTCACTTCAAGTACCTCTCTCATTGTACGAACGAAAAGCGCAACTGGTAGTGTCGTTTTAGGGTGTGGTTTGATGATGACAGGATTTCCCGTCGCAAGACTGGCCATAATTGCTGGATAACCATTCCACTGGGGAAATGTCGCGCAGGTGACCACAATTGCCGTGCCTCTGGGGACGAGCCGATAACGCTTTTCCAACCTGGTTTCTGGGGCCGCCCCAAAACGCCGTTCCCATCGAGCAGTAACCGGCACATCGCTCATGGCCTTGTAGGCATATGCAAGGGCTTCCATTCCACGGTCCAGTGCGTTTGCCCCACAACCAGCAAAAGCCATTATGAAACTTTGTCCTGCGGTATGAACCGTGGCATCGGCATTAAGAAATAGTGATTCTGGCTGCCCCAGCCTGTGGAGCATTTCGAGGCAAATGCCGACACGTTCCTCTATCGAAGTACGACCCCAATTTACTCGAGCCTTTTTTGCCGACTCGAAAAGGACTTCAATATCGACTGTCGGATAGGTAATTCCTAACGCTTTTTCAGTAAAGGGCGACACTTCCTCGCCGACCGTAGAAATCATTCCCGGCATTTTTATTGGAAATGGCTTACCCAGGAGTTCCGCAAACTGAGTTTTTGCGGCTGCTGGAATCTCAGTACCGTGAATCTTACTGCTTGGGGACTCCGGAAAAGCTGTCCACGAGTAACGCTTGTCGCATGCATCAATAGCCTTCTCTAACAGCGGTTTATGTCGATTGAATAGCTCGCTCATCCCGTCTAAGACCTATGTTTTGGTGGGTGCCTTGTATCCTGCTAGCTAGTCATAAGCTACTCGGCATACAGGGTTAATTAACTGATGGGGTACATCCTGCCTCAAAGGTAGACGCCGTCTGCCTCTAGGCTACGAGTCTGACCTCAGCCTCTCTAATATATTTACCATTTGCCCAAGTTGCATGCACGCCACTACATATACGATGCGGAAGAATTATTCTTGCGACAGGCCCAGCCTCCATATCTTGCGCATCAACTATTACACATTCGGATTGATCCTTATTCATATCGGATACGAAGGTCACAAGATAACCGTCGTCTTCAGCGTGAGATCCAATTCGCGGCGCAAAACCAGGCTCGCTAATGTAGCACCCTTCTTCAAAAGCTAATGAAGAAGAGTTACCCGTCTCTAAGTCATGCTTGATTAAACCATTAAATAGAAACCAACCCGGTTCAGGAACGGTGCTATACACGTACCTGTATGGCTTACCAGCATAACTCTGGTTTATGACGGGAAATTCCAGTGTCCGATCATCCAGGCGCTGCTCTGTCGTTGCGCCAGTCTTAAGATTGAAACGCCAGCGATGAAGCCTCGCACCAAGCAACTCCTGGTCCAGATAAGCCATCATACGCTCATAGCCAGGGTCAGCATCTGGATTGCTTTTGGGTTCCGGGTGCTCCTGAAAGTATCCATCCAAAACAATCTCATCGCCGTCTTCATAGGCATTTGCCCAATGAAGCACATAGGTTGGATCAGCCTCAAACCACTTTATGGCATCTGGTGAACCGGCTCGGGGCAAAATACCAAACCGTGATGGCATATCACGATAAAAACGCACAGCATGGACACCTAACTTGAGTGCTTCTGGATCCCAAAATAATGGCAAATCGGGAACAATTACATAGTTTTTTGTAAACGCCATATCATGTGGTAAGCGTGGGCCAGGCAATTCAACCGGCACATAGCGAGTCAGTTCGTTGTCAGGGGATATAACCCCACAGTGATAATAAGGCGCATGCTTTGAGTAGTTAAAAAACAATAGTTCCCCGGTACTCTCATCTACCTTTGGATGAGCTGAAATACCATCCAAAGGTACCCAGGATTCCGTACCAAATTGTTTTAATGAATGTGGATCTAACCTGTAACCTTCGCCACACTGATAAAAAGTGGACAATATCTTTCCAGCATGCACGATCACATCTGTCGAGGATGAATCTTTGAGCCACTCCTGCGCCCCCCAGCCAGCACGTGTAGACCGCTTTGGATGCTCCATCAAACCCGCCCAGAGAGCTTGGCCTGCCTCCTGCTCTGCCGAAAAGCCTTTAGTTCTAACAAAGCGGTTTCGGTACTCAGCTTTACCGTCGACGATACTCATTATATGAATCATCCCATCGCCATCGAATGGGTGATAACGACCAATAGATTCATGTATCGGATTCTCAGTGTTTCTAACATAAACACCGTCAATGTCGCCCGGAATTTCCCCTATAACCTCCATGTCAGTAGCATTGTATTCGGCAAAATTAGGTTGCCATGCACCCTTCATATAAGGGTGATCATAATTTCGAATGGTAGGTTTTATCTGATTAACTAGTTCAATAGTCATAATATTCCCAACAACACAATAATTTACGCTTGTTGTACATAATAATAGTATAGCCGAAAGACCTAAGTCTAATAGTGAAAGTTAGCTGTTACTTTTTAGGTTAGCAAGATTGATATTTAACTTCCAAAGGTCCCCTAAGCTGCGAAATACGTACGAATAGTGACAACATGATGCAGTTGCGACTAGTTAGCGGTGACTATTGACAGCTAACCAAGCAGCACATACTGTCGACATTTTCATTTATGAAAGTAATGTAGGCCATGCAATTGAGAAAGTTGTAGTGACAGACTCCGATATTCGTTCGGATCGAATCCGCGTCGCCATCCGAGACTTGGAGAAGCGTTTCTCGAAAGACGTTGTCGCGCTTCGCGGCATCAATCTGGATGTGCAGGAAGGAGAGTTTGTTTCGCTAGTAGGGCCCTCGGGCTGCGGAAAATCAACTCTTCTCAAACTTGTGGCAGAACTCGATTACCCGACTTCCGGAAATGTCGCACGCCCAGGGATTGCCGACTTACCTGGATCGATCGGTTTTGTCTTTCAGGACGCTCACCTGTTGCCGTGGCGAACGGTACACCGCAACGTCGAACTCCTGCTCGAAATTCAGAACCTCTCCGTCAACGAACGCCATCGACGAGCGAAAGAGGCACTCGCCCATGTCGGGCTAGAAGGGTTTGAAGACGCCTATCCGCGTCAGCTTTCCGGTGGCATGAAAATGCGGGTGAGTCTTGCTCGCACGCTAGTACTGAATCCCCAGCTATTTCTTTTGGACGAGCCGTTCGGTGCGCTTGACGAAATTACTCGAGAGAAGCTAAATGACGACCTTGTCGAGTTGACCCGTTCAAGTGGATTGACGACATTGTTCGTAACACATTCCGTGAGCGAAGCGGTCTATCTTTCGAACCGGGTGGTTGTGATTTCGGACCGGCCGGGCACCATCGTCGATGAAATTTCGGTGCCGTTCAACGAACGTCACCGAAGTCTTCGTAACACACAAGAATTCGTAAATACCTGTGCCGTTGTCACTGAGATGCTCTATCGAGGAATGGAAAAATAATGAGACGAATCTTCGAATTGATCGGTCCACCGCTGCTGGTTCTCGTGATCATTTTGGGTTTATGGTCTCTGGCAGTGCGACTCCTAGGTATTCCTGCCTTTGTGCTACCAAGCCCCGAACAAGTATTCGAAACAGCGATCATTGAATCCGACAGACTGATGAGTGGATTTCGCAACACCTTAGTAGCGTCCACCGTTGGTCTTCTCGCGGCAACCGTTGTCGGAGTGCTCGGTGCAATCATCCTTAGCACTTCACGAGTGCTTGAGCGTGCGTTGTATCCTTGGGCCGTTGTCCTACAGACGGTGCCGGTGGTCGCACTAGCACCGCTTTTTGTGCTCTGGGTAGGACCTGGGTTTGTCAGCGTCGTACTGGTGGCATTCATCATTGCTCTATTTCCGATCCTAGCGAACACGCTCATGGGACTCGTTTCTACAGACCCAGCACTGATCGATCTCTTGAGGATGCAAGGGGCCGGACGCGCAGCGATCTTTCGCAAGATTCGCCTGCCGAATTCCCTACCTTACTTCTTCACGGGAATGCGGATATCAGCAGGCCTCGCGGTGATCGGCACCATTGTCGGCGAGATGGTTGTGGGACGAGGTGGCGAGAAGGCGGGCCTCGGCTACTACGTCGTATTTAGCGCCACACAGCTTAAGACCGATTTTGTCTTCGCAACAATCATTGTTTCTACTGGGCTGGGAATTGCCTTTTTCCTTGCAATGGTGGGACTCTCCTCACTCGTTATGGGCCGGTGGCACGAATCCGAGCTGCGTCCCAGCACGTAAAGGAAAGAAACGATGACAAGACCAGCATCATTAATGTGGCTGCAACTCCCTTTGCTAGCGACACTGATCGTTATCGCGGCCTGCGCAGAAAAACCGAAAGACGATATAATCAGCGTGCAGACCGACTGGTTTGCCTCGACGGATCACGCCGCGCTATACGCCGCCGAGCTTCATGGCTACTTTGACGTTCGCAACCTGCACGTTGAGATCCGTCAGGGAGGCCCGGGCATTCGTGCCCCCAACGACGTGGCCACCGGCCGGGCCACCTTCGGGCTGGCGCTGCCGGAGAACATCATTCTAGCAGCGGCCGAAGACGTCGAACTGCTGTCCGTTTTTGCCTCATATCAAGAGTCGCCGATCGGGCTGATGGTGCATGAGAGTTCCGGGGTGCTCAATATCGAGGACATTGCGAATCTAACGGTGCAAATCTTTCCGGGCCAAGTCTTTTGGGAGGTACTCAAATATGAGACCGGAATCGCTCCGGCCGAGATCGCTTTCGATGGCTCCATGACGGCCTGGGCTGAGAATTCCGATTGGGCAGTACAAGGATTTGCCACGACCAACCCATTCGATGCCCGGAAAGTCGGTGCCGAACCGCGCATGCTCACCGCCACTCAGCTAGGGTTTCGCGCCTATGCCGGTGTGATCTTCACCAGCCAGTCCTATGCTCAGGAAAACCAAGAGACGATACAGGCCTTCGTAGCTGCACTGCAGCAGGGTTACGCTGATTTCTTGGCCAACCCGCAACCTGTGATTGAGTATATCAACAGCGAAGTCAATAATGACTTTCTAGTTGAGGTGGGTGAGGCTGCCGCCGTCATTATGCAGGACTTGGCTGTTAGCCAGGAAACCGAGTCGCTCGGGCTCGGGGCAATGAATGCTGAAGTCTGGAATGACGTCGCGACTCGAATGTTTGAAGCTGGCATAGTTCGCAACGAAGTGGGAGCCTCGACTCTATGGACCAACGAGTACCTAACTTCGCGTGACGAACAGGACGTCCAATGAACAAAGTCACCGACATTGACCTGGTTATTCGTGATGGGATTGTCATACCGATGGACGACCGTACAGCCTTCGAAGGTGACGTCGCGGTAAAGGATGCCAAAATTATCGCTCTCGGCCCTCATCTTGACTTAAACGGTACCGAAGAAATTGATGCTTCCGGTTGTGTAGTCCTTCCCGGTCTGGTCAATGCACATTCGCACGAGTGCATGGAGCGAGGATGGTTTGAGGACCTCCCCTTCGATACCTGGCTTAATGATCATGCGCAACCGAAAGATCGTGCCTACACCGCAGCCGATCAACGAGCTGCTGCTCTTCTCAACCAAGCTGAGATGATCTCCTCAGGGGTTACTACTTTCGTTGACATGTTCCGTTTCCCAGGGGAGGCCGCGTCCGTCGCAGTGGATTCCGGTCTACGAGCAATAATTGCTCCGCAACTGATCGACTCGACACCAGATGTCGGGGAAACACTTGAAGCTAATCTCACCGCCTTCGACGAATGGCATGGCACGGGTAATGGTCGGATTTCTGTATGGTTCGGTCCACACGCCCCCTACTCCTGCTCGGACGAGATGCTGACCGCAGTCGGCGAGGCCGCACG
>CAJWFK010000013.1 GCA_913031125.1 uncultured Woeseia sp.
AGGAGAAAATAATGCTACGTGAATTAATTGAAGAAAAAGGTTATCTCCTTGCGGATGGTGCAACCGGGACCAATTTATTTTCTATGGGCCTAGAATCCGGACATGCACCAGAATTATGGAACCTAGAACAACCTGATAAGGTTTTATCAAACCACGAGAATTTCATTGCAGCGGGTTCGGATATTATTTTAACAAATACATTTGGAGCAAACCGCTGTCGGTTAGCTCTGCACAAAGCAGAAAATGAGGTCGCCAACCTTAATTATGAAGGAGCCGCAATTGCTAAAAAAGCGGCAAAAAAGTGTAACCAAAGCGTGTTGGTCGCTGGATCTGTTGGTCCAACTGGTGAATTAATGGAACCGTACGGCCAACTTAACGTCGATACAGCTATTAACGTTTTTTCTGACCAAATCTCTGCATTAAAGGAGGGTGGCGCAGATTTGATCTGGATTGAGACGATGTCAGCCACACTTGAAATGAAATGTGCTATCGAAGCTGCTAGCGCAATAAAATTACCAATTATTTGTACATATAGTTTAGATACTCATGGTAAAACCATGATGGGCTGCGAGCCAAAAGATTTAGTGGATTTGATTGAGGAAAGTTACCCGCAAGTTGAAGGATATGGAGCAAATTGTGGGATTGGAATGTCAGAGTTAATCGGGTCTATCATCTGCTTTGCTGGAGAACGAAAAAATAGTTCAAGAGCAATTGTTGCCAAATCCAACTGCGGAATTCCCGAGTATAAGGATGGTCAAATAGCCTATACAGGATCCCCAAATAAAATGGCTCAATATGCCCGTATCGCAAGAAACATAGGAGCTGAGATCATCGGCGGATGCTGCGGAACACAACCAGAACATATTCAAGCTATGGATGCTGCACTAAAGTCTCAGAAAACCAACAATCCGGAAAGATTAGAGGAGATTATCGGAATGTTGGGTGATATGTCGAAAGGCAATTTATCTATGGTGAAACAATATAGTTAGCAGAAACGTCGGGCTTTCTATTTTATCCCCCAGTAACCGATCAGCTAACCATATTTACTCTGCTATAAACTCCCTCACGCATACCTGCCCTGGTCATGACAATTTGCCATAGAAGCAAGCTTTCAACATCAAACGCTGCTTTGCTGCACATTAAATAATAATTCCACATCCGGCGAAAACGCGTGTCGAAAGGCCGTTTGGTTTTGAGATTTTTTATTGTGTCCCAGTTTTTTTCAAAATTTTCCTGCCACGCTTTAAGCGTATCAGCATAGTAATAACCATAGTTTTCCCAATCTTGAACCACAAATAAATCTTGCACAGCATCAACAAGTTGTTTCATGGATGGAATCATTGAATTACGGAAGATATATTTTTCAATCCAGGGGTCGGTAATCAATGTATTGTTACTATTTCCAATGGTGTGTAATAGGAAAAGGCCATCATCTTTCAACATTTCTGAAACCACCTGCATTAAGCGCCGATAGTTTTTGTAACCCACATGTTCAATCATTCCGCAAACTAGTACCTTGTCATATCGGTCCTCTTTTATGATCGGCAGGTCCCGATAGTCACTTATGATAATTTCAACAGCGAGATCCGTTGTGTATTTCTTTGCATAAGCTGCCTGTTCGGTTGATAGGGTAATTCCGGTAACTTCACAACCGCGAGTACTGGCTGCATACTTTGCGAATCCTCCCCAGCCACACCCTATATCCAACACTTTGTCCGTAGGCTGAATCTCAAGCTTGTCGCAGATCATTTCAAGTTTAATTACTTCTGCTTGGTCGAGTTCTTCTGTATCGTTAAAAAAGCAGCATGTGTATTGGTTATATGGACCTAGGAACTGCTCATACATGCGGTGATCAAGATCATAATGCTCCTCCGCCACAGCCCGTGCACGGGATCTTGTCTGCAAATTTGACATCAGAGCGATTAAGTCATGCCTTAATCTTTGCAGCCTTGCTATAGAGCTATTGCCAACATTCGAACCGATCAGTTTTCGAAAAAACAAATCGATGGACTCGACCTCCCAATCACCGTCCATGTAGGCTTCACCAAGACCGAGCGTTCCGCGGGCAGCACGTCGATAAAATCTCTCTTTCTTAACACAAACATCCCATGGTGCATTTCCATTAATCGTTATTCCAGCATTAACAAGCGTTTTGCTGACCCAACTTTTTAATAACATACAAACTCCCTCGAATACGGATCCTCATCGATTACATTTGCTTACGTAAATAGTTTAGTACATCCGAACGAGTAATGAGCCCCAAAAATTCTTCACCATTCAGCACCGCTGCAAAAGGCTGAACAGAAAGCATTGCTACAAGGTTTTTTATCTCAGTATCTTTGGTAACCCGTATAAAATTGGTTTCCATGGCTTCGCTAACAATCGCGTGCATCAAATCTGGTTTGCCAAACGTATATTGTATAATTGTATCCTCTGTGACGATACCAACTAGTTGACTGCCATCCATCACAGGTAACTGTGAAAAACCAGCATTTCGCAAACGATTATGGGCAGTAGTCAATACATCCCTCGGACCTACAGTAATAGTTGCCCTTTCACCATGGGGACGGCCGATAAGATCGCGGAGGTCTCCGTGTGCTTCACGGGTAATAAAACCCTGATCCTCTAGCCAAAAGTCATTGAAAAGTTTTGACAGGTATTTGTTGCCTGTATCACATGCAAACGATACGACGCTTTTTGTATGTTTTTGTTCACGGCAATACTTCAGTGCTGCACTCAACAATGTACCGCTTGATGAGCCCACTAGTAGACCTTCCTTTCTCAGCAGCATACGCGCCGCTTCGAATGATTCAGCATCTGAAATACTGTAGCCCTTTGTCGCTCCGGTAAAATCCGCAATATCGGGTATAAAATCCTCGCCGATTCCTTCTACTAACCATGAACTACTCTTGCCAAAACTACCGGTGTTTACATAGTCTGCAACGACGGAACCCACCGGATCCGCAATGATTAATTCCGTAGCGGGAGAATGTCCCTGCAAATATTTGCTGATCCCGCTGACGGTACCACTAGAACCAACGCCAAGCACGATAGCATCAACTTTACCGCTCAACTGTTCAAAAATTTCTGGTGCTGTAGTTTTTTCGTGTGCCAACGGGTTGTCCGGGTTACCAAACTGATTTATAAAGTATGCATTCTTTTCATCTGCGATACGCCTACCTAAATCTTGATAATACTCTGGGTGACCCCTAGCAACGTCGGATCGAGTTAACACGACCTCTGCCCCCATTGCGCGGAGATTAAATATTTTTTCCTGACTCATTTTATCTGGTAGCACAAGTACCAAATGGTATCCTTTTTGTGCCGCTACCAGTGCAAGTCCAAGCCCTGTGTTGCCAGCAGTTGCTTCAACTAAAGTATCACCAGCTTTGATATCACCACGCGTTTCTGCCTCTTCAAGCATCGATATTCCAATACGATCCTTTATAGAGCCGCCCGGATTCATCAGTTCCAACTTAAGGAATAGCTGACATTTTCCAGTGTCGATTTGGGTCACTTCCAACATCGGTGTGTGACCCACCATTTCGAGTACATTTGAGTAAACTTGCATGTCTAATATGATTAGAGTTGAAATTAACTTCAATGGTACGCGATTGGTCCTTCGCTTTGAATGAGTTATTCACAATCGGCAAATTGCTTGAAGCAGCAATTAAAAAGCTCAAGTCCACTAGCGCAAGTCCTCGACTAGATGCTGAGCTTTTGCTAGCGCGTGCACTCAAGGCAGAGAGAACCTGTCTGTATGCACACCCAGAAAGCAAAGTGAACTCCGCCCAAGAAAAGACATTTTTTGCTCTACTATCAAGAAGAATTTCAGGATATCCGATGGCTTACATCATGGGAGAGAAAGAATTCTGGTCTATGAACCTAACTGTGAGTCCACATACGTTGATCCCGAGGCCAGAAACCGAAGTTGTGGTTGAACAGGCCCTCCTGCATATTCCATTGCGCGCAACAATGGAAATCCTGGATCTGGGTACTGGAACTGGAGCCATAGCTCTTGCAATTGCCAAGGAACGGCCTTTTTGCCGCGTGATCGCAACCGATATCTCGAGTGACGCTATAGCAATCGCACAAATTAATGCGGACAAGTTAGCTATCCCAAATATAAAATTTATTGCAGGTGACTGGGTGAACCCAGTCGCAAACTGCCAATTTGATCTCATCGTTAGCAATCCACCGTATATTGCCAGTGGTGACCCTCACCTTAGTGAACTAATACATGAACCAAAATGGGCACTGGATGCCGGACAAGATGGATTAGGTGAGATTAGAAAAATCGTTTTTGGGGCGCCTAACGTAATAAAATACGGTGGACATTTAATTTTGGAACACGGGGCATGCCAAGCGGATGATATTATCGATTTATACCGGACCAGTAACTGGACTAATATTACGAGTATCAAGGATTACGCGGGCCTGCCACGTGTCATCATTGCAACCTATAATGGCTCCAATACTACTTAACGAGGACTAATGTGATTACTATTTCTACCAATAAGGGTGACATCGTTATTGAACTTTTTGAAAAAACTGCACCGATTAGTTGTGCAAATTTCCGCGAATATGCCACCACAGGCTTCTTCGACGATACAATCTTTCATCGCGTTATTCCCAATTTCATGATTCAAGGTGGTGGTTTCTCTGCCGATATGATGCAAAAACCAACACGCGACCCGATCGAGAATGAAGCTGCAAATGGTGAGAAGAATTTGAGGGGAACACTAGCCATGGCTCGAACGCAAATAGTCGATAGTGCTACTTCTCAATTCTTTATTAATCTATCGGACAACGACTTTCTTAACCACGGTGGACGAGATTTTGGCTATGCTGTGTTCGGGAAAGTTACTCAAGGTATGGGTGTCGTCGATACTATCGGTGCCGTTCCGACGGGTAACAACAAGGGTCACCAAGATGTTCCCAAGGAACCAATTACTATTTTATCGGTAGCTATCAACGAGTGACGATGAACCGCTATGCACGACACATTGCACTTGAACAGGTCGGCGAGAAAGGGCAAAAACGCATAGTCAATTCTACCGCGCTAATCATTGGGCTCGGCGGAATCGGCTGTGCGGTTTCCAGTTACTTAGCTTGCGCCGGTGTCGGCCGACTTTTTATTTGTGATTTTGATACGGTCGATGAAACTAATCTAGGACGTCAGACCCTGTATAGCTCCTCAGACATCGGGCAATTAAAAACTATTTGTGCTGCATCTAGATTAATCGAAATGAATGCCGATATTAAAATTCGGCAAATTTCTGAACGCCTCGATAATGAGGCACTCTATACGGCCGTCACCCTATCTGACGTTGTAATAGATGGTTGTGATAATTTCGCGACACGTTTTCAAGTGAATGCAGCATCTGTACGGAATAATAGGCCCCTTATTTCTGGAGCTGCTATAAGACTCGAAGGTCAACTCGCAGTATTTGGACCAGACTACACAGAATCACCATGCTACAGGTGCCTATATCAGGAAGCTGATGAATCACTAGAGACGTGTGCCGGGAACGGCGTTCTTTCACCCGTACCTGGAGTTATTGGCACAATCATGGCTGTCGAAGCTCTTAAATGCCTAGCCGGAATCAATTCAGAGAGAGGTATTCTTAATCTTTATGATGCGGTGTCAACAGAATGGCAAAAGATAAATATAAATAAAGCTAAAAATTGTCCTGTCTGCAGCAAAACCGCTATTGGGTTTTTATAGAATCGTCGGGAGGGGCCGGTAAATACATGTATATTCAAGAACAGAGAAAATCAGGTCAATTTTTCTTTTAAAATTTTGTTTACCTGAGTGGGGTTAGCCTTACCACTCGTTTCTTTCATCACCTGGCCAACAAAGTAGCCAAACAACTTATCCTTACCAGCTTTATAGTCTGCAACCTGCAAAGTATTTGCCTGCAGTACCCGATCAATGACGGCGGCAATCTCACTATCATCGGTAATTTGCTTTAAGCCCCTCGCTTTAATAATCTCATCGACCGAACCCTCACCGCGCCACATCGCTTCGAAAATGTCTTTACCAATCTTTCCGGAAATTGTGTTATCGGTAATACGATCGAGCAAATGTACCAATTCCTCTACCCCGATCCGAGAATTCTGGATATCGACATCTTGCTTATTAAGGAGGGCTGACAATTCACCGATTACCCAATTAGCTGCAATCTGGGCTTTAGCTGTCGTCTTAATCGCAACGGCTTCAAAATAATCGGCGACAGGCTTATTCACCGTTAGAATCTCTGCATCGACCGCTTTTAAACCATATTCATCCGCGAATCGTTGTTGTTTTGCGTCTGGTAGCTCCGGAAGTGTTTTTCGAACCGTTTCAATAAATAAGTCATCAATTTCCACCGGTAATAGATCTGGATCCGGGAAATAGCGGTAATCATTAGCTTCCTCTTTACTGCGCATTGGACGTGTTTCATCGTTATCAGAGTCGTAAAGCCTCGTTTCCTGCACGATTTGTCCGCCTTCTTCGACAACATCGATTTGTCTTTGTGCCTCGAAGTTAATTGCTTTTTCTACAAAACGAAAGGAATTGAGATTTTTGAGCTCGGTCCGTGTACCGAGTTGTTTTTGTCCACTAGCTCGAACTGAGACATTAGCATCGCACCGGAACGATCCCTCCTGCATATTGCCATCTGAAATCTCAAGATATCGAACAATAGAATGGATTTTACGCATATAAGCTACAGCCTCTTTAGCTGAACGCAAATCAGGCTCTGAAACTATCTCAAGCAATGGGGTACCAGCACGATTTAGATCGATGCCAGATGATTTTCCAAAGCCCTTATGTATTGACTTTCCAGCATCTTCTTCGAGGTGTGCCCGCGTAATTCCGATTCTTTTTTCTGTACCATCGTCTGTTCTTATAAACAGTTCTCCATGTTCCACGATCGGGAGTTCATACTGACTTATCTGGTAACCCTTTGGGAGATCAGGATAGAAATAGTTTTTGCGCGCAAAAACTGAAAGTGGCGAAATCGCAGCATTAACAGCAAGACCAAATTTAACTGCCATTCGCACAACTTCGGTGTTTAACACGGGCAAGATACCAGGATATCCTAGATCAATTAAGCAAGCTTGCGTGTTAGTCTCGCTGCCATATGCAGTTGCTGCTCCAGAAAAAATCTTTGACTTGGTTGAAAGTTGGGTGTGAATTTCAAGACCAATAACCACCTCCCACCCGCTTGTCATATGGTTGCTCCCGGCTCCAATCGGTGCCAATCAGTCAGTTGCTGGTACTGGTGGGCGCAAGCTAATATCCGTTCTTCCTCGAAATGTGGACCGACAAGCTGAAGTCCTACCGGCAATCCGCCTACCAAGCCACAAGGAATGGAAATCCCCGGGAGGCCAGATAAATTAGCGCCAATCGTATATATATCATTCAAGTACATAGTTATCGGGTCATCAGTTTTTTCACCAAGGGCGAAAGCCGTAGTTGGTGTAGTTGGCCCCGCAATTAGATCAACCTCGCAAAATGCGTTAACAAAATCCTGACTTATAAGTTTCCTGACTTTCTGAGCTTTGAGGTAATACGCGTCATAATACCCTGCTGACAAAACATAGGTTCCCGTCATAATCCGTCGTTTGACTTCAGCCCCAAATGCTTCACCACGCGTCCGGCAATAAAGATCATGCAAATCTTGCGGTTTCTCTGCACGATGACCAAAACGTACCCCATCAAATCGGGAAAGATTAGAAGAGCACTCTGCGGGTGCTACAACATAATAAGCAGGCACCGACAAATCTATGTGTGGTAAATCGACTTCCACAATTTTCGCTCCAGACTCACTAAGCGTATTAAGGGCCAGATTAATCGCTTCTGCACATGATTCATCTAGTCCTTCATCAAAATGCTGACGAACAATTCCCACTTTGAGGCCCTTGATACCGCGGGATAAGCCATCAACATAGCGAGGCACTGGATGATTTATGGAAGTCGAATCACGATGATCATGTCCGGAAATTACTTCTAATACCATCGCAGCATCTTCAGCCGAACGCGCAATCACACCCCCTTGGTCAAGACTTGATGCAAATGCCACCATACCGAAACGTGACACCCTGCCATAAGTCGGCTTGATTCCAGTAGTCCCCGTCATTGCCGCGGGCTGCCGGATGGATCCCCCAGTATCAGTACCAGTTGCAACCGGCACAAGGCGTCCTGCAACCGCAGCAGCGGATCCCCCCGATGAACCCCCCGGCGACAATTTAGTGTTCCATGGATTCATCACTGGCCCAAAATGGCTGGTCTCATTCGACGATCCCATTGCAAATTCATCCATGTTCGTTTTCCCCAGCATCACAGCACCCGCTAAGGCCATTTTCTCTACTACTGTCGCATCATAGGGTGAAACAAAATTTTGCAACATCCGTGACCCGCAGGTTGTCAGTACTCTCTTAGTGCAAAAAAGATCTTTGTGTGCGATTGGCAATCCATTGAGATATCCACCATCACCATTAGCGCGAGCTTTATCGGCTTTATCAGCCTGCTGAAGCGCGATCTCAGCGGTTATCGTTATGAAAGCGTTGTAAGATTCTTGATGTGATTCAATCCTTCTTAGCAATATTTCAGTCAGTTCACGCGAAGTGAATTCGCCAGCTGCAAGGCCCTGTGCAAGTTCTGCGAGCGTTTGCCTATGAAGCGTTTCTCCGGAGATCATGGCTACTCAATCACCTTCGGGACAACGTAATAACCATCCTGAACAGAAGGGGCATTTTCCTGTATTAAATCGCGTTCATTTGATTCAGTTACTTCATCAGAACGCAGTGTTTGAGACATGTGCAGCGGGTGCGCCATCGGCGATACGTCATCCGTTGAAGCAGTTTGCAATTGGTCAACAAAGCCAACTATTTTGGAGAGTTTATCGACAACATCATGCAACTCGTCTTCCTCCAATTGGAGACGAGCTAAAGTTGCAATCTGTCGGACCTGCTTTTTTGTTAACGACACGGGAATTTCCGACGGCTCCAGATAAGGTCAGTCGACTAACACCTCAGGGCGCTGCAATAATACACACTGCCTTGTGCAATGTCCTGTCCATTGTTACATTGCGTGGTTAAACAGACTCGTCGGACGTAGCCAGATGTTCAGAAAGATTCTAGGATATTTCTCCAATGATTTATCGATCGACTTAGGAACTGCCAACACTTTAATTTACTCGCGAGGAGACGGTATCGTGCTAGATGAACCGTCCGTCGTCGCTATAAGAGAGGATTCAAGCAAAGGTGGACGGACGATTGAAGCAGTTGGTGATGCAGCGAAAAACATGATTGGCCGAACTCCCGGCAACATTACGGCAATTCGTCCTCTTAAAGACGGTGTCATTGCCGACTTTACAGTTACCGAGAAGATGCTCCAACATTTCATACGCAAAGCTCACGGAACCCGCTATTTTAGGCCAAGTCCGCGGGTTTTAATTTGTGTCCCGTATGGTTCCACTCAAGTCGAACGAAGAGCCATTCGGGAATCGGCTGAAGGGGCGGGTGCGTCAAAGGTCCATTTAATTCCTGAACCAATGGCAGCAGCTATTGGTGCAGGTATGCCGGTCCACGAAGCTCGAGGTTCGATGGTCTTGGATATCGGGGGTGGCACATCTGAAGTTGCGGTAATTTCGTTAAACGGGATTGTTTACGCGGCATCCGTGCGAATCGGTGGAGACCGTTTCGATGACGCAATAATAAATTACGTGCGCAGAAACTACGGTATTCTCATCGGGGAAGTTACGGCTGAACGTATAAAAAATGAAGTTGGATCAGCGTTTCCAGGTCAAGAAGTCAAAGAAATTTCTGTAAAAGGGCGAAATCTTTCGGAAGGAGTTCCCCGCAGTTTTACGTTAAATTCAAACGAAATACTTGAAGCTTTGCAGGAACCGTTACAAGGAATCGTTGGCGCCGTAAAAGAAGCATTAGAGCAAACACCCCCAGAACTTGGGGCGGATGTTGCGGAACGAGGAATTGTCTTGACCGGAGGTGGTGCGCTTTTACGCGACCTCGATAAACTACTTATGGAAGAAACCGGTTTGCCTGTTATCGTTGCCGATGACCCACTGACCTGTGTAGCTCGTGGGGGTGGCCGTGTTATCGAACTCATCGACGAACATGGTCCGTCCGTCTTTGGCTTGGAATAACAACAACAGGCGACAGGTAACCATTATGCGAAAAATGTACGCAAATGGCTGCCAGAAAATTTAACTCGCCGCACCACTCGGCTTTCATGCCTTCACTCGGCATTAGGTTGTTTTTGCTAATGATCCTGAGCATCGGCCTCCAGTATTTAGATAACAGGGATAATTATCTTGATCCCGTAAGGCAAAGCATTGGGGCTGCAATATACCCGGCTCAAGTCGTCGTCGATGCACCTGTATCTGCATGGCGCTGGATGGGTGAAACAACCTCTAGTCGCAAAGAACTTCAGACCGAAAATAACCGGCTTAAGTCTGCAAGCCTGTTAACTCAGGCGAGATTGCAACGCTTTGCAATCCTAGAAGCGGAGAATAACCGGTTGCGAGCAATGCTGGACGCTAGAACTCGCGTAGGTCAACAAGTGCGCGTTGCCGAAGTGCTGTCTGTAAACTCTAACCCATTTCGCCACGTAATTGTGATTGATAAAGGAAAAAATGACGGCGTCTATGATGGCCAAGCGTTGGCCGATGCCGAAGGTATAATTGGACAAATCTTGGAAACAGGCATTGCATCTTCACAATGCTTATTAATTAGCGACCCAAGACACGACCTTCCCGTGGAAGTAAACCGAAATGGTCTCAGAACAATCGCACGTGGAACCGGTGATTTCGACACTTTGAATTTACCTTTTATAACAAACAATGCGGATATCCAGCCAGGAGACTTGCTTGTCACATCAGGGATGGGCGGTATATTCCCTGAGGGCTATCCTGTCGCCACAGTTAACACAGTTCAACGACTACCACAGCAACCATTCGCTAACGTTACCGCAACACCGAAAGCTAACCTCAACCAAGTGCGGGAAATAATGTTGATTCTGACAAGTCCAGATAACACGACTAACCTCATTACAATTGAAACCAGCAATAAGGAACGTTAACACCGGTGGCCGACAGCCGAGCAACAAAACATACACCGTTCGTAATTAGCACAAGTATTGCATTGCTTCTAACGATCATGCCAATGCCAAATTGGTTCGAGTCTTTCCGGCCAGATTGGATAGTACTAACATGCGTATATTGGTCAATGACGTTTCCGCGCAGTTACAGCATCGGCTCCGCTTGGATAGTTGGACTAACGCTCGATGTAGCCCACGGAACCTTGCTAGGTCAGCACGCCCTAGCTATAAGCGCAGTGACATATTTTACCGTCCGGTTTCACCTTCTTCTTCGCCAATTTCCGATTCCACAGCTAATGGCAACAGTTTTTGGAATGCTAGTGATGTACCAATTCATATTGTTCTGGACGAACGGTGTTGCCGGAATCGATTCACCTATGATTGTCTACTGGGGCCCAGTAGTCACCGGAGCAATAATCTGGCCAATTGTCTCGGGGTTACTTGGTAGCTTGCGACGAAAAATGAGGTGTTAAGACATTGAGTCCGATTGCGCCAATTAAAGACCATCATTCAGAGACACGGTTATTTGTTACACGCGTCATCCTAACTAGCATAGCGAGCGTCTTTCTATTAAGCCTAGTAGCCGCGCGGCTTATCCAACTTCAAATATTTGAATACGAACTATTCGCAAAGCAATCGCAAGGGAATCAGATCAGGATCCAAGCAATACCGCCAATACGGGGCCTTATTTTTGACCGAAACGGACGAATTCTGGCGGAAAACCTACCGTCTTACCAATTGGAACTTATTCCTGAACAAGTACCGGATATTAATGACACTCTACAGCGCCTTTCCCAAATCGGCCTTATCCCAGAAGAGGAAATTAATGAATTTTTGAAACGCTCTCGTACTAGTCAACGCTTTAAACCTATTACATTGAGATCTCGTCTTAGTGATGAAGAAATTTCTCGTTTTGCTGTACAAAGTCCGCGCTTTCCCGGTGTGGACCTGCAACCCCGACTAGCCCGATACTACCCCGATGGTGAACTTTTTGCGCATGTTATTGGCTATGTCGGAGCACTCAGTGCAAGCGATCTACGGCGCCTTGAACAAAGAAGATATGCAGGAACATCGCGCATAGGAAAGACTGGTATCGAACAATTTAACGAAGAACCTCTGCATGGCAGTGCTGGCTTCCATCAGGTTGTCACCAATGCACTTGGACGCCAGATACCGATTGAAGCAAGCAATTATCTTGATTCAGAGCCTACAGAACAAGACCCCAAGCCAGGCTCTAATATCCATCTTAGCCTAGATATAGACCTGCAGCGTGTCGCATACGATGCGATGAAGAAACGTCGTGGTGCAGTCGTTGCCATCAACCCAAAAAATGGTGAAATACTCGCATTAGTTAGTTCCCCCTCTTTCGACCCAAACGATTTTGCTACTGGTATGACGACCAGCGAATACTCGAGGCTAGAAAATGATCAGGACTACCCTCTGTTTAATAGGGCGGTAAGCGGCACTTATCCACCAGGCTCTACTATCAAACCTGCTCTGGCTATAGCCGCCCTTGAGATCGGGGCTACCAACTTGAAACGCCGATCCTTATGTCGTGGTTGGTATAGTTTACCTGGGAGCACACACAGATACCGTGACTGGAAACCGGAAGGACATGGGCAAGTCAATCTAAAAGACGCTATAGAACAATCATGCGATGTCTACTTCTACGAGATCAGTCGTGATATCGGTATCGACAACATGCACTATTACTTGAATCAATTTGGTCTTGGACAGAACACCGGATTAGATCTATCAGAAGAAGCGGATGGACTGGTGCCATCACGCCAATGGAAACGTCGAAACTTCACAGATCGTGAGAATCAGATTTGGTTTCCTGGTGAAACAGTCATTGCCTCCATAGGTCAAGGATATATGCTCGCCACACCATTACAACTCGCTAACCTTGCAGCGACACTAGCAAACCGCGGGAAACGTTCACAACCTCATCTCGTAACGGCATTTGAAGACCCTCTAACTAATCAGCGTATTCCAGTTACATTTTCTTCGATACCCAGTGTAGAAATCAGTAACGAATCCCACTGGGAAGAAGTACTAGATGCCATGCATAACGTGTTGCAAGGTGAAACAGGTACTGCTCGCGCTGCTAGTCTAGACGCCCCATACAAAATGGCTGGCAAGAGCGGTACCGCACAGGTGTTTTCTATGGGTCAGACGGAAAGCTACAATGAAGAAGAAATAGATGCACGCCTTCGTGATCATGCTTTGTTTATCTCCTTTGCTCCGTTTGATGACCCTCAAATTGCTGTTGCCGTAGTAATAGAAAATGGATCAAGCGGAAGTCTAGTAGCCGCGCCGGTAGCCCGTGCTGTTATGGATCAACACCTTGGGTATAAGTCCGATGCTATTTAGTGATTCAACCCAAGATCTGACACGAAAAGTATCAGCGCTTAAAGGCTTAGATATAATAAGAGTGAGGCGTTTAAATCTAGATCGTCCACTTTTGAATGGCTTGCTCGCAATCTGTGGACTCGGGTTAGTAGTCCTCTACTCTGCGGTATCACAAAATATAGAACTATGGAGCCAACAATTGATTCGCTTTTTTGTTGGACTTTCTGTAATGGTAGTCGCTGCTCAATTAACACCGGACTTTTTGCGTCGTTGGACCCCTTGGTGCTTCCTTGCAGGGCTAATACTGTTGACTATGGTGCTGTATTCTGGACAGGTTGGTCAGGGGGCACAAC
Organism: uncultured Woeseia sp.; assembly: GCA_913031125.1. Lineage (GTDB taxonomy): Bacteria > Pseudomonadota > Gammaproteobacteria > Steroidobacterales > Woeseiaceae > SZUA-117. The sequence continues at coordinate 13,813 of CAJWFK010000013.1, forward strand.
GCTGGCTAGAGATCGGCATTCGATTCCAGCCGTCAGAACTAATGAAACTCGCAGTACCAATGATGGCTGCCTGGTATCTTCACGATAGGCCATTACCGCCCAAATTTACTGACTTTATTGTTATCACTGTTCTTATATTGATACCAACTATAATGATTGCAAGACAACCAGACTTGGGGACTGCTCTTCTTGTTGCTGCATCAGGATTACTCGTAATCATACTTGCTGGACTCTCTATTAGAATCATGATCCTACTTGCCGTTAGCTCATTACCTAGCGCATTTATCCTATGGCAGTTCATGCAGGATTATCAGAAACAACGGGTACTCACGCTATTTAATCCCGATTCCGACCCGCTGGGGGCTGGCTACAACATTATCCAGTCAAAGATAGCTATTGGGTCGGGTGGACTATTTGGTAAAGGTTGGACCAACGGAAGTCAGGCACAGCTTGAGTTTTTACCAGAACGAGATACCGACTTTATATTTGCAGTCATAGGTGAAGAGATGGGTCTCCTTGGCGTATTAACCTTGTTAATGCTTTATCTCTTCGTTACCGGTCGTGGGCTTTATATCGCAACAGCGGCCAAGGATACTTTTTCCAGACTCCTAGCCGGTAGCATTAGTCTCACCTTTATAGTCTACGTATTTATTAATACAGCTATGGTAACCGGCCTTGTTCCAGTCGTCGGGATCCCACTACCCTTGGTAAGCTATGGCGGCACATCCATGGTGACCTTAATGGCTGGATTCGGTATTCTTATGTCAATCAATAGTCATCGTAAATTGCTACCTCGCTAATGCTCCAACTTGTGGTAAAACGGATTCTGCCAGCCAGTCTGCTACTAATGCTGTGCCCGCTCGCCCTAGCTATCGATACCAACCGACCTGAAGTGCAGCACTTTATTGAACAAATGATGGAAAAACATTCGTTCGATCGCGAAGCTCTTGAATCAGTGCTAGCCAATGCCAAATCACAACAATCAATTCTTGCGGCAATCAGCCGACCAGCTGAGCGAACGAAAGAATGGCATGAATACCGGGCTATATTTGTAACTCCAGAACGCATTCAGGCCGGGGTGAACTTTTGGCACAACAACAAAGATGATCTAAAACGTATTAGCAAAACTACAGGTGTCCCCGAGGAAATTATAATTGGAATTATTGGGGTCGAAACTTACTTTGGCAGGATCACTGGCAACTACCGGGTTATAGATGCGTTGGCCACACTCGCCTTTGATTATCCGCCAAGATCAAGTTTCTTTACCCGTGAGCTTGAAGAATTTCTGCTCCTGACGAGAGAAGAAAGTATGGAGCCAACATCCGCAACTGGATCATATGCAGGAGCGATGGGGCGACCGCAATTCATGCCATCAAGCTACCGTGCCTATGCGGTCGACTCCACAAATGATGGAAAACGTGACATATGGACAAATTGGACTGATGTCATAGGAAGTATTGCTAACTATCTCGTCCAACATCGCTGGATTGCCGGTAAACCTATTGTGACAAAAGCAACACTAGGTAACCGGTGGAAAGGACCAACACCAGAAAATCGTTTGACCGCGGCGGAGACTGTCGCATCTTTAGGTCATCAGGGAGTGCTTTTCTCGACTGAATTAGGTGCTGATGAAAAAAGTCAGCTGCTAACACTTTTGGGAAAGCATAATGAAGAATACTGGGTCGCCTTTCACAATTTTTTTGTCATTACGCGTTACAACCGAAGCGTTATGTATGCATTGGCTGTATACCAAGTCGGGGAGAGAGTCTCTCAGGAGATGAAACGCGGTGAATCATAGACCGATTAGCCATATATATTATATTGCGCTTCTTTTTCTAGTGACGTCTTGTGGCAACCAGACAATGAAGGATGGAGCCCCAATATTAAGATCCGGATCTTCAGCCCACCCCAGCGATCCTATCCCAAAAAATGAGCCGCGCAGTCGTTACGGTAATGGCCCTTACTACACAGTGTTTGGTAAGACCTATAAAGTTTTAGAAAGCAGTTATGGTTATCAAAAAAGTGGGGTTGCCTCTTGGTACGGTACAAAATTTCATGGCCGAAGAACATCCAGCGGGGAGCCCTATGATATGTATGCTATGACAGCAGCACACAAATCATTGCCGTTGCCAACCTACGCAAGAGTCCGAAATCTTACTAATAATAGAAGCATCATTGTGCGCGTGAATGATCGAGGGCCATTCGTAGATAATAGGCTTATCGATCTGTCTTATGCCGCTGCCCGAAAACTGGATCTGATCCGTGATGGAACTGGCCTCGTTGAGGTCACAGCAATAAGTTTTGACCGAGCTTCACCAGTAGACACTTATGACAAAAAAATATCGACTATAAAGAATGCTGCTAATAATCCTCCGAAAAAAGCGAAAGTTTTTGTCCAAGTAGGAGCATTTGTTGATCGAAGCAATGCCGAACGCCGCTTGCGGTTGCTGGAAAGTGAAGAAATCACGGGGGTATTCATGGACCAAGAAAAAAACACAGCTGACCATCTATATCGTGTCAGAATAGGCCCCATAGTCGATGTTATAAACTACGACAGAATCGTAACGCTGTTGCGGCGTATCGGTATTCATGAAACGCACTTGGTTACGAATTAGGTAAATGCATATTGTTAAGAACAAGAACGCAATTGAGACATTACTTGTGAAACGACAAATCTTAGTAATTTACGTATTTTTTATGCTGTGTGGCACTTTCGCAAATGCTCAGAATGTTCTAATTCCAAAACCACCAATCATTGGCGCTAAGAGTTACTTAATAATGGATGGGACAACTGGTGTAGAACTCGCAGCACTTAAACCCGACGAACAACTAGCGCCGGCCAGCCTTACCAAATTAATGACAGCGTACGCTATTTTTCGTGCCTTAGACTCCAAGCAAATAAGCCTCGATGAGCTTGTGACTATAAGCGAGAAAGCTTGGCGTACTGAAGGGTCGCGAATGTTTGTCGAAGTTGGAACGCGCGTGACCATTCAAGATCTTTTGCTCGGTATGATCGTGCAATCAGGAAACGATGCTAGTGTAGCCTTAGCTGAACATGCGGCTGGGACAGAAGCAATTTTTTCCCAGATGATGAACCAATACGCGGCTCAACTTGGTATGTCATCAAGCAACTTCACAAATGCAGCTGGGCTACCGGATAACAATCACTACACGACAGCAAGGGACATGGCAAAGCTCGCCCGAGCCATCATAAATGAATTTCCGGAGTACTATAAGTGGTACTCAGTTAAGGACTTTGAGTACAACAACATTAAGCAACAAAATAGAAATAAATTGCTATGGCAAGATCCCAGTGTCGACGGAATGAAGACCGGATATACCGCAAGTGCTGGATATTGTCTGGTATCCGCAGCTAACCGCAATGGCATGCGCTTAATATCAGTGGTGCTTGGAACCTCCAGTGCCCGAGCTCGCGTTAGCGGAAGTGCGGCTCTATTAAATTACGGATTCAGGTTCTTTGAAACACGGCTTCTTTATCAGGCTGCTGAGGCCATCACGAGTTCGAGAACCTGGAAAGGACGCAATGAATCAACTGCACTTGGTTTAGCAGAAGACTTATATATAACTGTCCCACGTGGCTCGTTCGATGAAGTGGATTCTTCGCTTAGCATACCTTCCAGATTGATTGCGCCAATTCAACAGGATCAGGTAATCGGAGAATTAGTAGTCAATCTGAACGGATCAGAATTATTAAAAAAGCCGGTACTTGCACTTACAAGTAATCCAAATGGTTCACTCTGGCAAAGAACACGTGACCATGTAAGGCTTTGGTTTGATTAGATGGGAACTGTTTCAGAAGAGACAATTCTAAAATTTCCTTGCCAATTTCCCATAAAAATTATGGGCCGTGCAAACAATAAATTCCGCTCCTCAGCCATCGAGACGCTTGAGGCGTGCGTTGGTAAAATTGCAGAAGATGATATAACCAGTTCATTAAGTAATAAGGGGAAATTTACAGCTTTAACCGTAACCATTGAAGCTAGCAGCAAACGTCAACTGGATGACATCTATAAAGCTTTATCAGCTAATCCAGATGTGCTTTTTTTATTATGATTGTCGTACGATCACATACGCGCGAAGACTATAAACCTGTATGGCATGCCATGCAGCATTTCACCGCCACAAGAACATCTAAAACACCAGACGAAATATGGTTCACGGAGCATTCTCCAGTGTTTACGCTTGGACTTAAGGCTAGTTCTAAACATCTAGTCAAACCCGGCACGATCCCCGTTGTACGCGTTGACAGAGGTGGCCAGGTCACATACCACGGACCAGGGCAATTGTTGGTCTATCCCCTGATCGACTTAAAACGAGCAAATCTTACGGTGCGACAATTGATAATGGCTCTCGAACAAAGTGTAATTAACTTTTTAGAGACATTCGGTGTCGAAGGTAATACAACAGGAACCGTTCCAGGGGTTTACGTTGATAACCAGAAAATTGCCAGTATCGGCCTTAGAATAAAACACGGCGCTAGCTTTCACGGAATGGCGCTAAATATCGATGTCGAACTAGAACCCTTTACCCGGATTAATCCCTGTGGATTTAAAAATTTAGTGGTGACACATCTTCACTCAATCGGTATCCACAAAAAGCGCAAAGAAGTCCAAGCAAGTATACAAAAACATCTTTTACGTCATTTAAACATGCTCGATAAGCCTCTGATTATCTGCGATTAAGCTGTTCTAAGCGTTCCGGCGTGCCAACATCATGCCAGACACCACTATAAATTGAACCGGCAAGTTCACCTCTTTCCGCAGCTTCACGGAGCAAAGGCACAACAGAAAATTTCTCCTGTTCAGTTTTTGAAAAGAATTCTGGACGGTAACGGGCGATACCTCCGTACGTGTATAGAGGCTTCAGTCCATTGCGAACTTTCCCGTCAACCAGATCAAAGTCTCCTTTATCCTTATATTCGGGCGTAGCCACAAGCACTAGTTCAGCTTGTGCATCTTCAGAAATCGCATCGACAGGCAGCACAAAGTCAGTCACGACATCTGCATTTATTGTCCAGAATGTATCTCTACCTAAAATTGGAAGTGCTCTGCGGATGCCGCCACCTGTCTCGAGGATTTGTTGGTACTCAGGACTATAGACAATTTGTAATCCAAAACGACTCCCCGATCCGACGTGCTCTACTATTTTTTCTCCAAGCCAACCCAAATTAATAACTACAGTTTCAATACCCGCAGATGCAAGCATGCGGAGATGCCGATCAATTAATTTCTCACCGCCAATTTCGACAAGTGCTTTTGGCGACCTGTCCGTAATCGGACGTAACCGCTTCCCCCTACCTGCCGCAAGAATCATGGCAACCATTACAAAGTCTCTGCGAATGCTGGCAGTAACCGCAACTCAATTACTTCACTTAAAAATTCCAACGCTGGGTAGCGAGGTGCAAGATCAATGATATAACTCAGGGTGCGTGGCACATCGTTTATATAGCTTTTTTTATTGTCGCGGTGGAGCAAGCGAGCGAATATTCCAGCAGCTTTCAAATGCCTTTGTACGCCCATTAGATCGAAATCCTGCAAAAATCGCTGTTTGGTTATATCGCTTATTTCCATTTTTTCAAAAAAATAGCGCGCGCGACTGCGCGTGACTTCCTGAGGCCACTTGACGTAACAGTCTTTTAACAGAGACACCAAATCATAAGTGTATGGACCTTCAACAGCATCTTGGAAGTCAAGAATTCCCGGATTATTTTCAGGCATTACCATGAGATTGCGCGAATGGTAGTCACGATGCACAAACACTTTAGGCTGAGCTAACGCGCATCCAACCAATTCCTGACATACAAGTTGCCACCGATAGTCATCTTCATCTGTAAAAACCAGGCCAGCATGCCGCTCACACAACCACTCACGAAACAGCGACAATTCTGAGTAAAGTAACTGGTCATCGTACGATGGTAACTCATTCTGTACGGACACTCCGCTTTTCTGAATGACTAACAAAGCATCGATTGCATCGCTATATAAAGTATTTGCTTTTGACTGATTAGCTTTAATCTGCTCTAGGTATTGAATTGAGCCAAGATCCGTTAAAAGAAGAAACCCACGCTCTATATCTGCTTTGAGCACACGCGGACAGTTAAGACCCATTCCTGCTAGGTAACCAGAAATTGTGATGTATGCTTTAGTGTCTTCCAACAATGGCGGCGCATCCATAACAATGTAATCTTGCTTCGTCTCTATACGAAAATAACGCCTGAAACTTGCATCAACAGATACGGGTACCGGACAAACACCCGAAAAACCGTCAAATTGCCTCACCCATTCGGTCAGCAAATCTAGCCGTGTATCCTTTTCCATATTTTTCCGCAGGAACCTCTTATGCAATTGGTGCGTTGAAGGGTTCTTCGAACTATGCGAAGGTAACAAATTGCATGAAGTGATAACATTTTTTTATCGTAAAACCTTGTCCTAATTCTCTTTTAGTGAATTTTATAACAGTGATTTGTTAAGACATTATCCCTTAATTAGTAGCTTCTTTTTTCTGTTTGCAGCGAGCATCACGGACGCCCAGAATTATAAGCGATGCCCGGCGCTACAACTGACCGATACAGGCCAGGGCTCGCTTCTGTCTCGCTTCGGCTCAGGAGACCCAGAAATAATTGAATTTCAAGTTGGAGAACTCGAAGCACAGCTTGGTGACTTGCCAATCACACAAATGTCTGGTGGGGTCCTGCTTCGTCGTGGCAATCGACTGGCGGGTGCTGACCTAGCGAGTTACGATCCTGTGCAACAAAAATTGTCACTATCAGGTAACGTACGCTATGAGGATACCAATACAGCGATAATTGGTAACGCCGCTGAGTTCGAGTACGCAACAAACCGAATTCGATTTGGGGGTGCAGAGTTTTTGTTAGGGCGGAGCGGTGCTCGAGGAACAGCAAGTTCCTTTGAAATTAACGAAGATGGCGATCTGCTTCTAACCGAGGTCGGCTATAGTACTTGCGAAGTCGGATCGGAAGCCTGGATTATTCTAGCTGACGATATCACTCTCGATGTTGAAGAAGGTGTCGGCGTCGCTCACGACGTAAAACTGAGTTTCAAAGGCCTCCCGATTCTCTATACACCATATCTTTCATTTCCTATAACAGAAGCTCGAAAATCAGGCATTCTGACACCAGAGATTGGTGGCACCAGTCGCGGTGGTAACGAATTAAGTATGCCCTATTACTGGAATATTTCGTCTAACTACGACGCAACATTAACACCCCGCTACCTTACCGAGCGCGGACTTCAGATGGGCCTGGAAGGTCGCTATCTTTTGCAGAGCGGTTCTGGAAAAGCGTTTATAGAGTATTTGCCGCATGACAACAAACTTGACGATGAACGTTATCTCTTATCATTCGAACATAGCACTATTTTTAAAAATGGTTGGCGTACAAATATTGACTTCCGGCAAGTTTCAGACGCCCAATATTTCGAAGATCTAGGTGGCTCACTTAGTGCCTCCAGCATTACACATCTCAATCGAAGTGCAACCTTTGACTATTACAGTGACCATTGGTCCATTATGGGCCTATTTCAAGACTATCAAACAATTGACAAGGCAATTATGCCGATCGACCAGCCGTATCAAAGATTACCGCAGCTTCTTATTTCCGGCTTCTGGCCGAACAGCGCACTAGGTCTCGATTACTCTTTGGATAGCGAGCTTGTTAATTTCTACCGCGATATTGGTACTACTGGATGGCGTTTTAACCTTGCACCAGGAATAAAATTGCCCATAGAAAAACCTGGTTGGTTTATTACTCCAGGTCTTAAAGTCGACTACACGCGATACGATCTAAAAAATCGTTTACCCGGAAAAGATACAGAACCACACAGAGCATTGCCCATCGCTAGCCTTGACATGGGACTTAACTTCGAACGTTTAACTGCGAAAAATACACAGATTCAGACTATTGAGCCGCGGATTCTATATGTGCATGTGCCATTTCGTAATCAAGAACATTTACCGGTATTCGACACAATCTTTCCGGATCTAAACCTTGTTCAATTGTATAGAGAAAATCGGTTTCTCGGGATAGACCGCATTAACAATACAGATCAAATCAGCATGGGTGTCACAACACGCATTGTTGATACAAGCAGTGGTCGTGAATTAATGTCGGCAACTATTGGACAGGCGCGCTATCTAAGCGAGCAGCGCGTACATTTGCCCAACGAGCCTGTTACCCCTCGCGATTCATCTGATTACATAGCAGAATTAAGATTCTTAATTTATGACAATCTTAATTTTGATATAGGACATCAATGGAACGACAACGGCACAACTCGATCAGAAGCACGTTTCCAATATCGCCCTGCTAGTAATAGAATTATTAACTTGGCATACCGCTTTCGGCGAGGTTCACTCGAACACGGTGATATTTCTTGGGTCTGGCCAATACGTACGAACTGGAACTTCGTTGGTCGATACAATTTTTCGCTTCGTGACAACAAAGTGCTTGAACAATTCTATGGATTGGAATATGAGAGTTGCTGCTGGGCTATGCGTCTCGTCGGGAGAAAATACATTTCTACACGCGACGGCACACGTGACTCCTCGATCGGTATTCAACTAGTTTTAAAAGGGATGTCCAGTATTGGTACCGGCGCTGACCAACTACTCGAACGTGGAATTCTTGGCTACGGCAGAAACCTGAACTAAGATCTTAAATTGGACAATAATTAGGCAGAACATTGAAAAAAACGGTAACCAAATTTAGAGCATTAGGGATTGCAGTTGCAATCACCACAATCGTGGAAACATCACTTGCACAAGAGATTGCTGAGACCGGTCAATTTCTTGATGGTATAGCGGCGATTGTTAATGAAGGCGTCGTACTAAAAAGCGAACTCAATCGGCAACAAGACCTGATCATCGCTCGGGCCTTAGAGGCAGATATGGAACTTCCACCAGCTCACATTTTACGCGAGCAAGTCCTGGAGCGGCTAATTGTAGAAGAAATTCAGCTGCAACGCGCATCACGCATCGGTATACAAGTTTCCGATCAGATGCTAAATGCGGCGATCGCGGAAGTTGCTAGATCAAACAATATCGCTTTTGAAGACCTTCCCCCTTTACTCGCTGAAGATGGCCTCAACTATGCAGAATATCGACGCGACATGCGCAAACAGATGATTCTTGAACAGTTAAAGCGTATTGACGTCGTAAATCGGATTTCGGTCTCGCCGCGGGAAATTGATAACTGCGTTTCTGATCTGGAAGACAACGCTGTTGTGAATTCTAATTACAACCTGTCACACATTTTTATTTCAGTTCCTTCCGCAGCAACCAATGAACAATTTTCGACCGCTGAGCGCGAATCCGTAGAAGTGTACGAACAGTTGGTGGCCGGCGCAGACTTTGGCTCCCTTGCTATAAGGCACTCAGATGGGGATACAGCACTAGAAGGTGGCTCATTAGGCTGGCGCCAAGGAGACCAACTGCCAACCTTATTTTTCGATGTTGTCGGAGAAATGCAATCTGGAGATTTTTCCCAACCAATCAGGGCGGTTAGTGGTTACCATATTGTTAAGGTGAACGAAATTCGAGGTGTCGTACAAAAAAGTGAAATAGAGCAAATGCGAATTCGTCATATTTTGGTAACACCCGACCAAATCATTGATGAGGAAACCGCGAAGGGCCGCCTAGATGATGCTTTACAGGAAATCCGTGATGGTGGTGATTTTGCCGAAATTGCCAAATTATTATCTGACGATCCAGGATCCGCAAACGATGGCGGACAGATGGGTTGGACAAACCCGGGGGAATTTGTACCTGAATTCGAAGAAATTGCCAAGACCGCCGATATCGGAGTTGTCTCAGAGCCATTTCGCAGCCGTTTTGGATGGCACATACTCGAAGTTCTCGAGCGACGCACATACGACAACACAGCAGATTTAAAAAGAAGTAACTGTGTACAACGCGTTCGCAATGGAAAATTAAACAACGAAACTGAGTTATGGGTCCGACGTATTCGTGACGAAGCTTTTGTCGAAACCAGAATCTGATCTTCTGGTTGTAACGGCCGGGGAGCCAGCCGGCACTGGACCAGAACTATGTCTCGCGTTGGCAGAATCCAAATGGGCGGAACGCATTGTCATTATTGCTGATCCTGAACTCCTGAATGAACGCGCCGCCCTTCTCAATAAGGAAGTTGCTTTCGGCGAATACGGAACAGCTTTAACCAGTAGAAAACCGCTGTTGTTGCCACAACCACTGGCAGAACCAGCGATTTGTGGCAAACCGAATCCAGCGAATGCTCAGAGTATTCTTGATGGGTTAAAACGGGCAACCGATGGATGTGTTTCGGGCGAGTTCCGGGCATTAATAACCGGGCCTATCCAGAAAAATGTTATTAATGAAGCTGGCATATCTTTTACTGGCCACACAGAATATTTGGCCAAATTAACCGGCACTGAACTACCTGTCATGCTACTCGCCGTAGGCGACTTGCGAGTCGCCCTAGTAACAACACATCTGCCAATTTCAGAAGTCCCGAGCGCTATCACTACCCAACGAATTATCGCTACGCTTAAGATTATACATTCAGATCTTGTATCAAAGTTTCAGATCGAAAAACCAAAAATCATCGTTTGCGGCCTAAATCCACATGCTGGTGAGGGAGGATATCTTGGTAGGGAGGATCAGGAGATCATAAAGCCTGCAATTGACCACTGTAATGCTATAGGACTTAAAGTTAGGGGACCACTTCCAGCCGACACTGCATTTGCCCCAGCGACAGGATCTAGCGATGTTATTCTTTCGATGTACCACGACCAAGGCCTACCGGTAATCAAATACGCTGGTTTCGGCCAAGTTGTAAATATTACTCTGGGACTACCTATTATCCGCACTTCCGTTGATCATGGTACAGCCCTTGATATAGCAGGAAAGGGAATAGCTGACGCAGGTAGCTTCTTCGCAGCTATTGCACTCGCTGACAAGTTAACACGGTCATGAAATACAAACGCCGGAAACGTTTCGGTCAACACTTCTTACATGAACCCGAAATTATCAACCAAATAATTTCTGCAATAGCTCCATTAGAAGGCCAAAAATTTGTCGAAATAGGCGCGGGCGATGCAGCCATCACTGAACCTCTGTCTGATTTAGCCACGACACTGCACGCCATAGAGATAGACAGGAATCTGACGAATTTACTGCGCAAAAAATTCATTGGGCGGAAAAATATAACTATTCACGAATCAGATGTACTTAATTTTGATTTTGCAGAATTAGGGTATGATTTACGACTCGTCGGCAATCTTCCTTACAACATCTCAACACCCTTACTTTTTTATCTGCTTCCTTTCTGTGACCATATTATGGATGCGCATTTTATGCTACAGAAGGAAGTTGCCGATCGGATCTGCGCTACCCATGGCAGCAAAAATTATGGGCGCTTGACCATAATGTTGGGCTGTCGAATGGAAACTGCCAGATTATTTGACGTGTCACCAGAATCATTTGACCCACCACCAAAAGTTATGTCGACTGTTGTGCGAATGCGCATGTATCCCAAAGGTACATTTGAAATTAGAGATGACGAAACCATGGAAGTAATTGTGAAACAAGCATTTTCCAAACGGCGAAAGACTCTTCGGAATGCTTTGAGCAACTGCTTAACCTGTGCGGAGATAGAAGCAATTGGCATTGACTCGAGCCAAAGACCAGAACAAGTTGCAATCACAGATTGGATAGCACTCGCAAATAGCGTGTCTGGATAGGTAAAATACCTGCTAACGGATTGGAATATATAAAGATGGATCAGAAACGATACGAAATTAGGATTAAAGTTGCGACTAACTACGTTGATGATCATTCCGACCCAAATATCGACCGATACGTATTCGCCTATACCATTACTATCGAAAATCTAAGTGACATCCCGGCGCAACTTATGAGTCGTCACTGGGTGATTACTGATGCAAATGGCAAGATCCAAGAAGTTACCGGGGATGGGGTAGTAGGTGAGCAGCCACTGCTAAGTCCAGGAGACGTATATCGGTACTCAAGTGGTGCAATATTAGAAACGCCCGTCGGAACAATGGAGGGAAGTTATCGCATGCATGCCGAAAGTGGTGTTGATTTCGATGCGCCAATCCCTCCTTTTACGTTAGCCATACCAGGCATTTTGCACTAGCCGAAAAAGGTTAGTAGAGGCGTTTAATTGGCTCATTACGCGATCGGCGATCTACAAGGCTGTTACGATCCATTTCGAAGACTACTCGAAAAAATTTCCTTCGATCCAACCAAAGACAAGCTATGGCTCACTGGGGATCTTGTCAATCGAGGGCCAAAATCTCGACGCACTTTACGCTTCGTGAAGAGCATCAGCCGATCAGTAATAACTGTTCTTGGAAATCACGATCTGCATTTACTCACTCTGGCTCACAATGCCAAGTTCAAAAAACGTCACTATGAGCCGCTATGGCAAATTCTAGGTAAAGATGACTGTGATGAACTTCTTAATTGGCTCCGTATGCAACCTCTTGCTCACTATAGCGAAGAACTTAATACCTTGATGATCCATGCTGGGATACCACCACAATGGACTGTAAAAAGAACACTGGAGCGAGCGGCTGAAGTAGAGAAGGTTCTGAGGAGCGACGATTATCACGAGCTTCTTGATTGTATCTACGGGAACAAACCTGATAAGTGGTCGGGAAAGCTAGTTGGCATAGAACGTCTTCGTTTTATCATTAATGCACTCACACGAATGCGTATGGTTGACGCCGAGGGTCGCATCGACTTCACGCATACCGGGCCACCAGAAAAAGCTGCCAAGGGTCTAACAGCTTGGTTTGCTGCTCCCGCAGCAAAATGGCATGGAGCCCGTATAGTATTTGGTCACTGGAGCGCGCTCGGACTTATTGTGAATAAGGAACTTATTGCTGTTGACACAGGCTGTGTATGGGGCCGACAACTCACTGCTGTAAAGTTAACAAAACAATCCAAGGTAACCAGCGTAAACTGTCCGAACTTACCAGAGCAAATTGTGTCAAATGACGAGTGACGAGAACATAAAATGCAGTCCTGCGCCGCAGGCAATAGGCAATTATCCCCACGCTAAGCGAGTTGGAGATCTCCTATTCTTGTCTGGTATTGGTCCACGGCCGGCTGAAGGTGACAAAATACCGGGTACCGAAATCGATTCAAATGGTCAAATCAGGACAATTAATATCGAAGCGCAATGTCACGCAGTTTTCGCAAACGTTAATACTGTATTAAAAAATGCAGGTGCAACCTGGGGTGACTTGGTCGATATTACGGTATTCCTAATAGATATTGAGAAGAACTTTGACATATATAATCGGGTTTATTCAGAATATTTCTCGGCTAATGGGCCATGCAGGACAACGGTAGAAGTAACGCGACTACCAACACCAATTGCGATCGAACTCAAATGCATTGCACAAATACGAACATAAGGTTAGGCAATAGTGAAGTCTCTTACCGCCTTTAATTTTCGACAATGGATCGAGGAACATCGGGAGCTGCTGAAACCACCAGTATGCAACCAACAGGTATTCGACGAAAATGACTTCATTGTGATGGTCATTGGGGGACCTAACGAACGCACTGATTATCACTATGACGAAGGTCCAGAATTATTCTACCAATTAGAAGGGGACATATTGCTGCAAACAATTCAAGACGGCGAACGGGTGGATATCAAGATTTCCGAGGGTGAAATGCTTTTGCTGCCACCAAGAATTCCGCATTCACCGCAACGCCCAAGAAAATCCTTAGGCCTTGTCGTTGAACGTAAGAGGCTAGCTGACGAATTGGATGGCTTCATGTGGTACTGCGACAAGTGCTACACGCTGCTCTATGAAGAATATTTGTACGTCGATGATATTGTCGGCCAATTGCCTCCAATATTTGATCGATTCTACAACTCAAAAGAAAACAGAACCTGTGACAATTGCGGCAACGTAATGCCTAGCCGGAAGTAGTGGTTGGTTTGAAAGTCGATATTCACACGCATATCCTGCCAAAAAACTGGCCAGATCTTAAAGAACGTTATGGCTATGGTGGGTTTATACAGCTTGAACATCATGGTCCAGGCTGTTCGCGATTGATGCTTGACGACAAACTATTTCGAGAGGTTGAGTCAAACTGCTGGGACCCTGATGTAAGAATTTCCGACTGCAATCGGCATGGTGTAACGGTACAAGTCCTATCAACCGTACCGGTGATGTTTAGTTATTGGGCTAAACCTGCTGATACAGCTGATCTCGCAAAGATTCTGAATAACCATATAGCTGAGATCGTCAGTGAATTCCCAAAACGTTTTGTTGGGCTAGGCACGTTACCTATGCAGGATGCTGACTTAGCTATTAAAGAATTAGAGCGATGTAGACAGGACCTTGATCTTGCAGGAATAGAGATAGGTACAAATGTAAATGGCTGGAATCTTGATGATGCGAGAATCTTTCCAATCTTGGAAGCTGCTGCTGACTTGGGAGCTGCTGTTTTTGTTCACCCATGGCAAATGCTCGGAAAAGAACGTATGGGACTCTATTGGCTCCCTTGGCTGGTTGGCATGCCTTCTGAGACGGCTCTTTCCATCTGCACAATGATCTTCGGTGGGGTTTTTGAGAAATTACCAAACCTGCGGGTCGCATTCGCCCATGGCGGCGGGGCATTCCCAGGTATTGTCGGGCGCTTAGAACACGGATTCAATGTCCGTCCCGATATCGTAGCTACAGCAAACCAACGTAACCCACGTGATTATCTCGGCCAATTTTTCGTAGATTCATTGGTTCACGATCCAGCTATGCTTCGCTACATGATTGACCTTTTTGGTTCAAACCGTATAGCACTCGGTAGCGACTATCCCTTTGCTTTAGGGGAGCATCATCCTGGCAAGATGATCGAAGATATGGAGCTTCCTGATAAAACCCGAATGAACCTACTGTCGGATGCCGCAATCGAGTGGCTTGCTATAAATAAACAGGACTTTGAATGAAAAATTTTGAAGTAAGTCGCAAATATGCCCAATCGCTGGACAACAAGGACAAACTAGCCAGTTTTAGGGAAAAATTTAACTTTCCCAAGCCACGAGACGGAAGAAATAACATCTATCTATGCGGAAATTCACTGGGGCTCCAACCAAAAATTGCCGTAAATTTCGTAAAAGACATCTTAACTGACTGGGCAGACCTTGGTGTTGAAGGACATACTAAAGGAAGGAGTCCTTGGCTTAGTTATCATAGGCTTGCAACAAAGGGGTTTGCATCCTTAGTTGGCGCGAATGAGCGGGAAGTAGTCGCAATGAATACCTTAACCGTTAACCTCCATATACTGATGGCAAGTTTTTACCGGCCAACGAGCAAAAAGAATAAAATAGTTATTGAGTCAACGGCCTTTCCCTCAGATTATTACGCAGTTACCTCACAGCTTCAGTTACATGGATACAAGCCAAACGAGTGCTTAATTGAATGGAAGCCCCGTCTAGATAAGCTGCTTCATATCGATGATTTAGAGCAGATCCTCGAGGATCAAGGACATGAGATTGCGCTTGTCCTACTACCGGGTGTTCAGTACTACAACGGACAAGTATTAGACATGGAGGCAGCTTGCCGTGCCGTTCAAAATGCTGGCTGTTTGATTGGACTTGATTTAGCTCATGCAATCGGCAATGTACCAATGCAATTGCATGATTGGGGTCCCGATTTTGCTGCCTGGTGCACCTATAAATACCTGAATGCCGGACCAGGTGCAGTTGCTGGTGCATTTGTTCATTCGCGTCATCTTGATGGTGATGGAAGTCAACAATTAACAGGCTGGTGGGGTAATGAAGAAAAAACACGATTTCAAATGGCCCGCACATTCGAACCCGCCAATGGTGTAGAACGCTGGCAATTAAGTAACCCACCAATTCTAGCCATCGCTCCAATAATCGCGTCGCTCAACATTTTTGAGGAAGCCGGTATGGAGGCATTGCGTGAGAAATCCCTTTCCCAGACTAGCTATCTCAAATTATTACTTGACTCTTGTTTCGAAGGGCAAGTCGAAACAATTACACCAACCAGTAGGCGTGGTTGCCAATTATCGCTGGTAATCACAGATAACAAGCTTAATGGACATGACGTTTTTAAGGCGCTGGCAGAACAGCATGTCACAGCCGATTGGAGAGAACCGAATGTTATTCGCGTAGCCCCCGCGCCACTCTATAACAGCTATGAGGATATCTATGAGTTTTCTTTGCGTTTGGGCACGGCCATAAATACAAAACAAGCTTAAATCCTCTCCAGGGTCATTATCTCGAAAAAGGGCACGTCTACACCGTAACTTTTGTATTGCTCGTTGCTGACTTCAGTCCATACACTCATGTCTATTTCAGGAAAAGTAGTATCTCCCTGCACTTCAACTTCAACACGCGTTAAATAAATTTTGTTAGCCGTGGGTAAAAACTGACGATAGACTTCACCGCCCCCGATAATCATCACTTCCCTCGCGCCTTGGGCCATAGCCAATGCAATTTCGCTATTTTGAGCTATCGCACAACCCTCAGCTACGTATTCATGATCTCGTGTTAGCACAATATTTTTTCGTCCGGGAAGCGGGCGACCAATCGACTCATATGTGGCTCGCCCCATTATGATTGGTTTACCCATCGTCAACTCCCTGAAGCGCTTTAGATCTTCTGGGAGATGCCAAGGTAAGCGTCCATTAACACCAATGACATTATTCGCCGATACGGCGACAATAATCGCTATCTTCATTGGATACCCTATACAGCTACTGCTGCTTTGATATGTGGATGTGATTCGTAGTTAAGAATCTCGAAATCTTCATACTCGTAGTCGAAGATATTGCTCTTTCGATTGATCGCAAGTTTGGGCAGTGATAGTGGCTTCCGAGACAGCTGCTCTTCAACTTGCTCAAGATGATTCTGATACAAGTGGCAGTCACCACCAGTCCAGATAAATTCACCTACGTTAAGATCGGTTTGCTGCGCCAACATGTGAGTAAGCAATGCGTAGGAAGCTATGTTGAAGGGCACTCCTAAGAATACATCAGCACTCCGTTGGTACAATTGACAGGATAACTTACCGTTTGCAACATAGAACTGAAATAGACAATGACAAGGGGGCAGCGCCATACCTTCTAGGTCGCTGACGTTCCAGGCACAAACAATGATCCGGCGCGAGTTTGGGTTTTCCTTAATGCTAGAGACAACATCTGAAATCTGGTCGATAGCATTACCAGCCGAATCTCGCCAACTTCGCCATTGAACCCCATAAATTGGACCTAATTCGCCGTTTTCATCAGCCCACTCATCCCAAATTGATACCCCATGTTCTCGAAGGTAACCCACATTTGACGCCCCACTCAAAAACCACAATAGCTCGTAAATAATTGATTTAATGTGTAGTTTCTTGGTTGTTACGAGCGGAAACCCTTTCTCCAGGTCAAAGCGCATTTGATGTCCGAAAACACTTAATGTACCCGTGCCCGTTCTGTCTCCCTTCTTTTCGCCTGTATCACGAATATGGCGCATCATCTCAAGATACTGCTGCATATCAGTCTCTCAACTCCCGAGAGCCACTCCTATTCCCGCTAAGTAACAATATAAGGCCCGCAATAATCATTAGTGCGGAAAGTATTTGCCCCATAGTTACCCAACCTAGAAAAAGATAGCCGAGATTTATATCTGGCACTCGGTAAAATTCAACCGCAAAACGAAATATGCCATACCACAGTAAGAACATTCCTGACACAGTCATGTGACGACGCTGCTTGGACGAATAAAGCCAGAGAATCAAAAATAATACTAAACCCTCGAGAAATGCTTCATATAGTTGTGACGGATGTAGAGACTGTCCATTCACATTAAAACTCCATGGAACATCCGTAGGTTTACCCCAAAGCTCATTATTAATGAAATTGCCAATGCGGCCTGTACCAAGTCCGATTGGCACTAGCGGTGCGACGAAATCGGTTACCTGCCACATGCCCAACTGGCGGCTCCGGCCAAACCACCACATTGCACTCATGACCCCTAACAACCCCCCATGAAATGACATGCCGCCCTGTGTAATCTTAAAAACGTATAATGGATCGTCGAGCCACAGCTCCCAGCCATAAATTACGCAATAGCCCAACCTTCCCCCTACAATGACTCCTAACATACCAAGAAAAATTAAATCATCGACCTGATGGGATTTAATGAGTGACCCGGCCATGTGTGCACGTCGGTTAGCAAGAGTCCAAGCAGCAACAAACCCAATAACGTACATTAATCCGTACCAACGAATTGCAAACGGACCTACGGCAAAAATTATAGGATCAATTTCGGGATAAGAAATCATTACCGGTAAGTTTACATCATTCCGTATGACATCAATTCGATAAGATATAGTTCGCGTATGACAGAAAAAAATCACCTATCAAAAGAATCCAGCCCATATTTGCTTCAACACGCAGATAATCCCGTCGAATGGTATCCATGGGGTAATGAGGCCTTGAACAAAGCGCGAGAGGAAAATAAGCCAATATTGCTCTCAATAGGTTATTCAGCATGTCACTGGTGCCATGTGATGGCCCACGAATCATTTGAAGATGAAAGAACTGCTAAGCTCATGAATGAGTTATACGTCAATATCAAGGTAGACCGCGAGGAACGACCAGATATTGATCAAATATACCAAATCACCCATCAACTATTAACGAGGCGCGCTGGGGGGTGGCCTCTAACGATGTTCATAAATCCGGTCGATCAACGACCATTTTTTGGTGGAACCTATTTCCCGCCCGAGTCTAGACATGGGCTGCCTGCTTTCCCCAAACTGCTAGCGCAGGTTTCAGAATTCTTCAACAACCAAACTGAAGAGGTTAAAAAACAAGGTAAGCAGCTTGCAGAAGTGCTCCGGAAGCTAGAGCCTGAAAAAGGTGATCATCAACTTACGGATGAGCCTTTAGTTGCCGCGAGGCAGATGATTGGAAAAAAATTCGACGGAGAATCGGGTGGTATCGGCCATGCGCCAAAATTTCCACACCCCGCCACGCTTGATCGTCTTCTGCGTCACTGGCGTGCCAATGCCCAATGTGATGAGCCCGACCTAAACGCACTCTACATGGTATCGCTTACCCTAACTAAAATGGCGGAGGGAGGTATTTATGATCAACTGGGAGGCGGATTCTGTCGATATTCGGTAGATCAACATTGGCAAATTCCCCATTTTGAGAAGATGCTCTATGACAATGGCCCTTTGTTAGCACTTTATGCGCATGCATTCCAAGCAACTGGTGAAGAATTGTTTTTCAATGTGGCTCACGCGACGGCTAATTGGATGTTGCGCGATATGCAGGCACCAGATGGAGGATTCTATTCAACGTTGGATGCCGATTCGGAGGGAGCAGAGGGAACCTATTACCTTTGGACTCCAGAAGAAGTCACAGAATTGTTAAATAAAAAACAATATGCACTCGTTAGCCGGCATCTAGGCCTGACCGGAACACCAAATTTTGAAGGTAAATGGCACCTAACGATCCGAGAACCTCGTAAATTGATCGCAAAAGATCTAGAAATAGCCGAAACCTTGGTGGACGATATCCTGGACGAAGCCAATGCAATTCTTCTAGATGCTCGATATAGGCGCATCGCGCCTGACCGAGATGATAAACAATTGACGTCCTGGAATGCGCTAGCTATTCGAGGACTAGCAATTGCCGGTTCTATCCTGAAACGTCCAGACCTAATCGACGCAGCGGAGCACGGCGTTAACTTTATTAAACAAAACCTGATCAAGGATGGACGCTTACTCGCCAGCTACAAAGATGGTAAAGCAAAGCTACCCGCCTATCTTGATGACTATGCCTTTTTGCTAGACGCTCTAATAGAACTCCTCCAAGCACGATGGGACACCAAAAATCTTGAAACTGCGATTCAATTGGCGGATACCATGCTCACACACTTTTATGACGACGCTGACGGCGGCTTTTTCTTTACTGCTGACGATCATGAAAAACTGATGCACAGACCAAAACCACTATCAGATGATTCCATGCCTAGCGGCAATGGGATAGCGGCACTCGCTCTTCAGCGCCTTGGTTTTCTGCTGGGCGACAGTCGATTCTTAGACGCTGCAGAAAAAACTCTAAAATATGCTTGGCCACAAATGATGAGCCACCCTCACGGCCATGTATCTCTTATTTCCGCCCTGGAAGAATATATCGAGCACCCAGAAATTATTATTATTCGCACGTCCGGGGAACAATCCCATAACTGGCATTCTGAAGTTAGGAAACTGTACGCACCGCGAAGACTTGTTTTTGACATTCCGGAAAATATAGACGGCTTACCGGGTGCATTAGCAACCAAAAAAGCACACGCCGGCAAAACTATAGCGTATCGATGTCTAGGACATCACTGTTCACAACCAATAGCAACTTGGGAAGAATTAGCAGAAAAAATTACTGATAAAAGTATAAAGACCTAGAAACTAAAGACTATTTATATGCTCTAATATGCTCGTCTAGTTAACCGCTATTTCCACCGCCCGAAGTAACTCCATCGCCTCTATAGGGCCTACACCAGCGGCACCACCGTCAGCATTAGGCCAAGAAGAGAACATGGCTATAACCGTTTTAGTAGCTGGTGACACGTAAACAAATTGTCCGTGAACACCTGCTGCATAAACGGTGCCACGTCCATCCCCAACGCCCCAAATAAATGATCGGTAATACGGGTTTCCCAACCGCCATACTGGCTTTAATCCAAATTCCTGAGGCACATCAGGATCACCAGAACGGTTAAAAATATCATCCATCCAACTTGCCGGTACCAATTGTGCCTCTCCATGCATTCCTCGATTCAGCATGAGTTGGCCGACACGGCCCATATCCCTCAGGGTTGCAAACATACCGCCACTCGCGAGTGTAAAACCCGAAACATCGACTGTAATACCAGCACTCCGCTCAGCACCCATTGGTTTCCAGATTTTTTCCGAAACAATGTCAGCAAATCTTTTACCGGTAGCTGCTTCGAGCACCCAGGCGATAACGTCGGTAGTTCCCGACTTGTACACAAATTTACCCGCTCTCGTATCATCTCGGCCGACACTAGGCAAAAATACATAGTTACCGACAACTTCGGTGTCAGCACATAACTCGCCAGTAAGTAGGCCGTCCGCACAATCCTGACGACGAACTGTACTATCGAGCGCATCATAATCTTCGGTCCAATCTGATGTGTCACGCATATCAAGCATGTCACGCAAAGTCGTTGACGCCCAACCCGTTGCTGCTAACTCAGGTACATAGTGGGAAACCGTCTTTTCCAAATCAATCAGCCCATCGCGAAAAACGGAGCCGGCAGTCAGGCCTGTAATCATCTTGCTAACAGACCAAAGTATATGAGCCTTATCCGGCGTTAAATATCCTCCATACCGTTCAACCACTGCTGTTCCGTCATTAATGACCAAAATACCGTCTACGAAAAGACGCCCCATCACATCCGAAAGTTTCACGGATTTGCTATTTAGGTTTATTAAAAGATCATCAGATGCCTCGTCTAATCCTGGAATCACACTAACCGCACTAGGCAGGTTGGGTATATTCTTTGTTGGTAGAATTTCTCTCAGATGAACAAAAGCCCAACGATTCAGCGGGCCAAACTGCCATGTCTCACCCGTAATGTCCGGCGGACGAGCATCGATAGGCACCGCAGAGAATGCGCTACAGGAAATCAACATTAATATAAGGCTTATCTTTCTCATTAGGTAAATTCCTGCGTGTTCACACTTCACTCCGCATAACCTTCGGGTAAACGCATGTCTAAATTTCTGACCAGAAAGGCCCACCGGTCTGCATAGTCTGCAATAACCTTGTCCGTTGGCACTCCTGCACCATGTCCCGCACGAGTCTCAATCCGTATTAGTACCGGCGCATCGCCAGCCTGCGCCTCTTGTATGCGTGCCGCATATTTAAAGCTGTGTCCCGGCACAACCCGATCATCAGTATCTGCAGTGGTGACTAATATCCCCGGATATTCAGTACCGTCCTTTACATTGTGATAAGGAGAATACGCGAGCAAGGCCTCAAATTCCTCTGAGTTTTCCGATGACCCATAATCATCCGTCCAAAAACGTCCTGCCGTAAATTTATGAAACCGCAGCATGTCCATCACTCCAACAGACGGAATTGCCGCCCCGAACAACTCAGGTCTTTGATTCACCACCGCACCAACCAACAAGCCGCCGTTGCTACCCCCAAAGATTGAAAGTTTGCGTGAATTTGTGTAACGCTTTTCAATCAAATACTCAGCGGCTGCAATAAAGTCATCAAATACGTTCTGCTTTTTCACCTTAGTGCCCGCTTTGTGCCATTCTTTTCCATACTCACCACCACCACGTAGATTTGCGACAGCATAAATACCTCCCATTTCCATCCACGCGAGGCGTGTCACGGAAAATGAAGGCTGTAATGAAATATTAAAACCACCATATCCATACAACAGAGCAGGGTTTCGCCCATCGAGCATTACATCCTTATGATGGGTAATAAACATAGGCACTCGGGTCCCATCCTTTGAGCTATAAAAAACCTGTTCCACCACGAAGTCATCAGGAGAAAAGGCTACCTGTGGCTTCTTAAAGAGTTCTACACGGCCAGTTGAAACATCCAACCGACTGATAAAACCTGGTGTATTAAAAGTCTCGTAAGAAAAAAATGTTTCCGGATCATTTGCCGCGCCGTTGAAACCTGATGCCGTTCCTATACCAGGCAAATCTACATTGCCCACGTGTTTTCCACCAAGGTCAAAAATTTTGACAACAGACCACGCATCCTGCATGTATTCAGCTACTATTCGTTCCCCTACAAGGGTTACACCGTCCAAAATATCAGGCGCCTCGGGAATAATCTCCCGCCAGTTTCCTCTTTGAGGATTTTTTGCATCTATTGAGATCAGACGATTTTTTGGTGCCCCATCATTGGTACGAAAATACAAATCATCTTCAACATTGCCAATGAAGGTGTAATCGTAGTTGAAGCCTTCTATAACCGTTGTCACTTTCGAGTTAGCCTCAGTTAGATCCTGATATGCTATCGAATAGCGTTCATCAGTTCCTACTGAGATGGTTATAATCAGATGGTTACCATCATCAGTGACCTCAGCTCTCGGACCCCAATCAGGCTCATCACTCCGAGCGTAAACAACTTTATCTTGCTCTTGACTGGTTCCAAGTTCATGAAAATAAATCGTCATATTTGTATTGAGAGATTGAAACTTTGTTTCTTGGGTCGTGGCGGGGTAACGGCTGTAGTAGAAACCAGAACTGTCTTTTGCCCACGACAAAGTTGTGAACTTTAGCCATTCAAGATGATCATCAAGAATTTCTCCGCTATTAACATTGAGGATCTGCGCAACTCTCCAATCAGAACCACCATCCTGTATCAGGTAGGCAATAAAAAATCCATCAGGGCTCGGAAAATAAGACGCCAGTGCAACCGTGCCATCATTCGACCAAGTATTAGGATCGATTAGAAGTTGCGGGGGCTCATTTAATCCCTCTTGCATGTAGATTGCATTTTGGTTTTGCAGCCCATCGTTATAGGAATAGAAATATTTCCCATTTCTTTTAATTGGCAATCCATAACGCTCAAAATCCCATAGCTCGGTTATGCGTTTTGTAATTAACTCTCGCTCCGGGATAGAGGATAAATAGTCAAACGTAACTTCATTTTGCGCCATTACCCATTTACTCACATCTTCACTCTCTCGCACGTCCTCTTCAAGCCAACGATATGGATCGCTAACCTCAACCCCATGATATGTATCAACGTGTTTCATGCTGCTCGTTTCCGGATAGTTAAAGTCAACTGTGGTATGGCCTGCATCCTTAGTGCAAGAGGTACAAAAGCTTGTAAAGACAGCCATTACAAACATTATTATTTTTTTCATTCGCTTTCCGACTGAAAAAATTCTCGACAAATCTAAATGCTACAGCATACCAAAGGCTCATCCTCGTCACCCCAACCGTATTGTGATTGTTTCGTATACTGCACCTATATTTTGAAGATATAGCTTACATCGTCCAAAATGCTCACTTAATCCGAGTATACCCAATCATCAGCCGCACGAGATCAGTCGATTTCCAAGGAGAAAAAAGAATGTCGAACCTGACGAGACGCCAAATTCTGCTAGGTGGCAGTGCTGTTGCAGCTGCCAGTCTCATTCCGGCGGTTCCAAAAACACCATTAACACCACAAATGCGGATGATGGCGCAGGCAGTGGCAACAGATATAAGTCGCCCTGACTATATTATTCGATTAAGTTCTAATGAAAATCCGTATGGACCCTCTCGAGTCGCCTTGCAAGCAATCGATGCAAATATGCATCGAACAAACCGATACAACATGCAAGGCGAGCGTTCGTTAGCAGAAGTCATCGCTAGAATTAATGGCCTGACTTCCGATCACTTAATGATTGGCAGTGGTTCCGGTGAGATCCTTAATATCGCGGGAATGCTTGCGGGTATGTCAGGCGGCTCGGTAGTCTGTATAGACCCAACCTTCCAGGCACTCCTTCGATACGCTCATTCAGCAGGCGCTGAAATCATCCGAGTACCCGTAAACGAAGCCATGGCAGCGGATCTTGATGGAATGAGGAGAGCGATCCGGCCAGATACCAATCTTGTTTACTTAGTAAACCCGAATAATCCAATACCCAATATTATTAATGGAAAGGAAATGCGAGATTTTGTCCTTGAAATGTCTGAGTCAAGACTCGTTTTCGTTGACGAGGCATACCATGAGTATGTTGAAGACCCAAATTACAGTTCGATGCTGGAACTGGTAGCTAATGGCCACAAGAATATTGTTGTAGCGCGAACCGCTTCGAAAATTCACGGCCTCGCCGGCCTGAGAATCGGATTTGGTTATGCCCACCCAGATCTCATTAAAGATATGCAATGGCGAAAAACTGGTGACACCACCGTACTAAGCATTGAAGCCGCAATGGCAAGTTATCAAGATGACGAGTTTCAAAATTTCTCAAGACGTAAAAACAGGGAATCTCGAGCAATTGTTGAAGATATGTGCGAGCGATATAGCCTTCGCTATATAAAATCCAACACAAATTTTTCTTTAATCGAAACCGGAATAGAAAATCAACAATTTCAATCTACAATGTTGAAACATGGCATTGCAACAGGCCGAGATTTTCCACCAATAAATAAGACCTGGTCGCGTATCAGCATGTCTAAACCTGAAGAGATGGAGTACTTTGTCCAAATCTATGCGCGTTTATTTACCTGATTGGTTTCCTCTATTTGGAAGTATGGTGAGGGTGCTGGTTATCCAATAGATGTCCGAATCCACTCGCCGTCAATACGCCTGATCTCGTAGGAGGGCCAGTACTGATTATCAAGCTTCAGTGTGACAATTTCGACAGCACCGTTCCATGTAACAGTTTTTATTCGTACAGAGCTCTGGTCATCTTTTCCACTAACCACATCAATAAAGGTTTGAAGATCAGGTATTTCTTTACCATCGACGGCAACAATGCGTCTGCCGGCCCACAAACCGTATCTACTAGCCGGTGAACCGTAATTGAAGAAAGCAATATAAACGCCGGTCTGGTCAATCGCGCGCTGCGCTGCCATTGCCCTATGTGGATTCTGCAACAAGGTCCCGGCCCAAGAAAAAATATGGCTGATGCCGACACCGTCAAGAACGGCAGTGTCAATATCCAGCAAGAGCAACTCACTATTCCTCCAAACTGTTAGTCCTACCCCCAGTTTCTGCACAGCTTGTTCTAATTCACGGAAAGTAGACACTAGTTTGTTGTCTACTGCCAAAATCATGTCTCCGTTCCTAAGTTGTCTCGCTGCATTCGAACCAGCAACTAGCCGAGTTACCGTAAGCACACGGCGTCCCACAGGATTATGACTCTCGAGCTTATCCAACCATTCCTCATCCAAACCTAATTTTCTAGCCGCGAAAAGCGGTGTATAACCAAGTTCTGCCTCAAGAGAAAAAATAGGGTGCCCTGAACGAACAACACTTACAAATTCGCGTACGATTTCTGCCGATATGCCGCGATTAACTTGCCCAGCTTCGCCACCAGATTCATAGGCAAAACTGACCCACTTCGCAACTACCTTTCCATCTTCCCCAACGATAACACCATCAATGTTTTCGGGAGCATTTACCAAAGAAATTGTTTCAAGATTAGTTTCACGGAAACGCATCGTCCGTGACAGTGGCAAAGTAATTGGATCTATTGAAGCGACCATTGTTTCCTGGTGCACAAGCTGGTGGTCACCTTTAAGTCCAACTACCCACAAATTATCGCCAACTTCTACTTTTTCTGCAGAGAACTGGGCAGCTTGCACCGGGGTATCGCCAATAAGATCCGGTTCGTAAGCAACCATCGCAAGATTATGCACCGGATGTATATACTCGACGCGTCCTGCAACCTGAAGAGAACCGGCAAACGTAATGGTAACGTCTCCAATCGCTATAGGTACCGTATTGCGATCAACTAAGACAAGACCACGCTCAACATCAACAATGAGTCCGGTCCCATAATAGTGACGATCAGCAACACCAGAAACTGTATATGGCAGATCAAACGTGACCATTACTAAACTAGGCATTACTAGGTTGACGCGAGGGTCACCATTTTTCGGAAATTTTGTACTTCCAGACCGGGATTTGGATGGCTCAGGACCAGCGGCAAGCTTTCTGCATGGCCATAAACCAGTATCATCATTGCGTCTACAATGTTGGGCTGGAAACCACGTTCGATCCATTTCGATCGAACGGACGATACTATTCCTTGAATCTTCAATCGTATGATAACGAAATGTCGCTCGATCACCGTCAGCCAGTTTACTGAGCTCCCGTTCCATTTCTCCTATATTCACTACAGGTATCCCTGCCACTTCAGAAATGATTGCAGCCCTAGGAATAGCTGCCCGGGAAAACATATATCCCGGACTAGCTATGTACACCCCTTTTTGGGGCCTGTTGTAGTGTCGTGCCTGATGATATGAAACGTTGTGGACGACAGCATCACCAAATTCGAGAAATTCATCCGGCAGGAACTCATGTAAATCAGCTACCGTTATCTCCTTAGTAAATGGGCGTCCCCCACGTTCGATTTTAATCTTAATCACCTTGCCAACTGAATCATCCATTAGTGCTGCTAAGGGTATAAATTCGGTGACCAATTCCCCATTAACACTAACTAAGATATCGCCCGGTTCAAATTCACCATGCGAAACCGAGCCCGGAATGATCTGCTGCACTGTAAGCATTCCTGTCTGATCAGGAAAACGGCGGCGGACCAAATCCTCGCTTTTGCTCGTCAATCCAAGCCGGCGAAGCTCATCAAACGGTTTGCGCTCAAATACCGTTTGTATAGTCCCTCGGGTGACCGGTTCACCGGATTGGATCAGTTTCATAGCGCGCTTAACTCGGTCTAGTGGCAGAAAAAAACTGCTTGCCGAATTGTTGTTGCCCCCAGCGTTCAATGCCACGACCTCACCTTTTATATTAATAACGGGCGAGCCAGAAGAGCCTCCGGACGTGCTCGATGCCGCTTGAAAATAAAAAGTGTTGAAATCATTGTATTTTCCGCGGCCATAATCTGGTGCCTTACGATCCAGCCGGGCTATTGTTCCAGCTAAGATAGAGAGTTGCTCACCAGCATCATTTCCGACGACCCGTACTTCAAGGCCAGTCCGTGCTGAACCGGGCACAAGTGGCAATTCCGCTGGCTCCATGTACACCAGATCTTCTGGGTCATACCTAAATAATCCAAAGTCATGCACCGGATCACGATAGATTGGAGTCAACCTGACTTCCTCTTTATTCAGGAAGATTGCCTCGGCTATAACGGGCCCCGGAGTTACCACATGCCGATTCGTTAGTATTAGCCCCCGTTCTGCATCGACAACGAATCCAGTCGCCTGACTCGATGAATTCCACTCAGTATCAAACGCACGAGTGCTATCTACCCGAATGGAAACAACTCCGCTAGCGATGCGCTTTAAAGTACCCGCCCATTCTGGCTCTTCAGCCCAAGCGTGCAAACTCATTAGAAATAGGCAATAAAAGGTGATACTGATCTTTTGTATAGGTCTCATATGGAAAGATTATGCCGGAAAAATGTGCGTTGTAGTTCGTCTTCCATTATCCCTGAAACTAAGTGATCCGCGAACCAACTCTTTACTTTTATCAATGAAATAAAATCCCAGCTTGTGACCAAGCTAATCAGTTATCTCTTCCAGCATTAACTGGTACTGATCGGGGGTCATCATATTTATAAGGTTTTCGGATGGCCGCACACGAGCAATCCAGCCTTCACCATAAGGATCGGAGTTTATAATTTCAGGAGACTCACCTAATTGTTCGTTAACCTCTAGCACCTCACCAGTAACGGGCGCATATATATCTGCAGCCGCTTTTAGAGACTCGATGACAGCAAGCTCTGCTCCGTCTTCTAATTCCTGCCCTACTTCTGGGAGTTCAATGTATACGAGTTCGCCAAGCACACTTTGTGAATAATCTGTAATGCCGCAGGTGACCGTGCCATCTTCTTCTTCGCGCAACCACCCATGTTCCTGAGTATATTTCAGGTCACCGGGTAAATCGTTAATCATTTATACGAAGTTTTCCCTAAGTTCACTTTCAACAATAATCGCAATAATAGCCAAGCTGTCCAATGCTTGCCAGCAAGGCTCGATACCGCAACAATATATTACTTAGAGCTGGAGGAAACTCATGAATAAAGTTGCTGGTTTTTTATTTATATCTATATTTTTCAGTGTCTTGCCATCGTTTGCGGAAAATACCGATGAATTCCAAATGCTCCTTGACGACCATTGGGATTGGCAAATGCGCGAAAACCCAGTTTGGGCTTCACGGATTGGTGACCGCCGGTGGAATGACCAGTGGACTGATAATAGTCTTGCTGCCATTAAACAACGACACGAAAAAACGCAGCTTTTTTTGCGGAGACTGCAATTAATTAATTCTCGGGAGCTGTCACGGCAGGACCAGCTAAACTACGATCTTCTGCGTCGATCACTAGAGAATAGGATTGACGGCCATCAGTTCAAAGCATACCTAATGCCGATGAGCCAGCGCGGCGGGGTCCAGTCTCTGGAATCTACGGCTGAATCACTGCGCTTGGAGAATCTAGACGACTACGAAGACTGGCTAACGCGTATGTCCAAAATTGAGGACGTTGTTAAGCAGACAATGCAGTTAATGGAAGAGGGTCGAAAAACAGGATTTATGGCTCCAAAAATCCTAATGGAAAGAATACCAGACCAAATTTCCAGCCAGCTTGTGGAAAATCCGGACCATAGCCCTTTTTATAAAGCATTTAAACAAATTCCTGACACTATCGCTGTGGCCGATCAAGAACGCCTTCAGCAAATTGCCAAAACAATTATCGGTGACTCACTAGTACCGACCTACCGAGAATTCCACAACTACTTCAACGACATATATTTACCAAACAGCCGGGAAAGCATAGGTGCATCTGGCTTACCAAATGGCGAAGCTTTCTACGAATATCGCACCCAGTTGTACACCACAACAAAGATGACGCCCGATGAGATTCATCGTTTGGGCCTCAATGAGGTTAAGCGCATCCGGGATGAGATGCGACTCGTAATCGATGAGCTACAGTTCGATGGTTCGTTTTCAGAATTTCTGCACTTTTTACGGACTGACCCACAATTTTACTATGAAACACCTGAAGAATTGTTCTCTGGGTACCTAGCAATCTCAAAAAGTATTGACCCACATCTTGTCAAACTGTTTGGCAAGCTACCACGAATACCATATGGTCTAAGGCCTATCCCGGATAATATAGCGCCTGATACAACAACCGCTTACTACAGCGGCCCCGCGGCTGATGGTAGCCGACCAGGCTATTACTATGTGAACCTTTATCGACCTGAGGTTCGACCGAAATATGAGATGGAGGTTTTATCCATTCATGAAGCCGTACCCGGTCACCACCTCCAAATAGCTCTGCAAATGGAACTGGAGGAAATGCCCAATTTTCGCAAGTACTCTGGCTTCACTGCATTCACGGAAGGGTGGGGCCTATATAGCGAAAGTCTGGGTTATGAGATGGGCTTTTACGCTGATCCATACTCAAAGTTTGGTGCCCTAACCTACGACATGTGGCGAGCAGTTCGTCTTGTAGTTGATACTGGAATGCATTACAGGGGTTGGACGAGGCAGCAAGCCATTGATTTTTTCAAGGACAATGCGGCTAAAACAGAACAAGATATTATTAACGAAATAGACCGTTATATATCGTGGCCGGGTCAAGCCCTTGCATACAAGATAGGCCAACTCAAAATATTGGAACTACGAAAAAATGCCGCGCAGGGCCTTGGACCTGACTTTGATGTCAAAGCCTTTCATGACGCAATACTCGGTGGCGGAGCACTTCCGCTCGAAGTACTCGAGACGCGAATGAATCTTTGGCTAGCGGAACAATTTCGACTAAAAGCTAACAAAAACCACTAATAGTTTGAAAACTCCAATTACGTTAGCTGTCATCTAGTAAGGTAGGTTCACTGATTAGCGACATCTGCAATATATGCTCGAATAGCTTCGGCTTCTTCTATCGATAACACTGGAGAAAACGATGCCATGCCACTATCAAGATAAATACCCTGTATAACAACACTTTCAAACGCTTCTCTCGTCGTTGTCATAGCTGAATAACGAAGATCAGTGAGCACGCCTCCTGATATAACGGCAAATCCATGGCACATCTGACAATGCTGCGTATATAAAACACCCCCTGCTCCAACTTGCTCTGGCGAACCAAAAGGTTCTACTCGCACGGTCGACACTGGCAGCTCCGGTACGGGTGGCAAAATCGCCGAACCACCAATCTTATAAGCAAAAATACGGCTAATGTTCCGCCGGCTGCCATCCATATTCAATGTTATTCCATTAATATTGGCAGAGACCGCACCCCATCCGGCAACGACGGCTATATATTGTTCGCCATCTACAGAATAGGTAATCGGAGGGGCAAGAATACCGGTCTGAGTTGCTGCGGACCAAAGCTGCTCGCCATTAGTTGCATCAAAAGCAATCAATTCTTCATCAGCCGTACCTTGAAACACTAGGTTTCCTGCTGTTGTCAGTACCCCTCCATTTTGCATGGTTGCATGAGGCGCACGCCAAACTTCTTCTTGCGTAACTGGGTCCCAAGCTAATAGAAAACCCTGATAAAAATCACCAAAATCCGGGTCAAGTGGAATCGCTTCCTCAATCGGATCCCAGTTGTTGATTGCCACATTCCAACCCGGCTGAGGCTTCATTTGAAAATTTTCGTCCAATTTGTAAGGCATCGGACTTTGTTTCGCCGGAATGTAAACGAGACCAGTATCAGGACTGTAAGACATTGGCTCCCAATTATGTGCCCCTGCAGCACCAGGCGTTATAACCTTTGCTGCAAGTGTCTCATCGTAACGTGCATCGAGGGTTTCGACCGGTCTGCCGGTTTCAGGGTCGATGTGTGTCGCCCAGTTGGTTGGTACGATGTTTTTAGCGGAAATAAGTTCCCCATTAGCACGATCAATGACGTAGTAAAAACCATTCTTTGGTGCCTGCATAATAACTTTTTGTGTCCGTCCATCGATTTGTAAATCTGCCAGTACCATGTGTTGCACGGCAGTATAATCCCATGTATCTCCAGGGACGGTCTGATAGTGCCAAACGTATTTCCCGGTATCTGCATTCACAGCAACAATGGAGGCCAGAAATAGGTTGTCTCCACCATCAGGACTGCGAATCGATCTCGGCCAAGGTGAACCATTTCCGGTACCGATATAGACAAGATTAAGTTCGGGATCATAGGCAAACGAATCCCATGCAGTTCCACCTCCCCCATACTTCCACCACTCTCCTGTCCAGGTTTCAGCTGCCATTGCCTGGGTTTCGTCTTCAAAACCTTCGGCTGGATTACCCGGCACAGTATAGAACCGCCAAAGCATCTCACCAGTGTCTGTATCGTAGGCAGATACATAACCACGCACACCATACTCAGCACCACCATTACCTATGACGAGTTTATCTTTAAAAACGCGTGGAGCACCCGTAATTGTGTAGGCCTGTTCCTGATCAGTCGTGTTGACCTGCCAATTCAGTTCGCCTGTTTTTGCATCCAGCGACAACAGACGACCATCAAGGGTTGCCGCATAAACATTTCCCTTCCATATTGCTGCCCCTCGATTCTGAACACCGCAACAAGCGAGAGAATCCCAAATACCTCCCACTTCCGGATCATATTGCCAAAGAAGCTGACCGGTCCTGGCATCTACAGCCTGAACCTTACTCCAGGCACTCGTTGAATAAAGAACACCATCAACAACGATAGGCGTAGCTTCCTGGCCACGGTTTGTGTCCAGATCTAAATACCAGGCAAGCGCAAGTTCATTAATAGTTGACGCATTAATTTGGTCCAGCGGACTAAATCTCTGCTCCGACCACGTCCGTCCATGGGCTAACCAGTTTTCTGGTTCCAAATCAGCATTCAAAATACGTCGATCATCAACCCATGGGCCATCCGGCTTGGCAGTCTCAGCCGATTGTTCAGGTTGGCACCCAGTGATCACCAACAGAAATCCAATTAATGCAGTCAGAAAAGACCAGCTACAACCCTTCATCTGAGCCCCCTTATTATTTTTTATTCGGCTAACTCGCAACCATATTACCTTAAAAATAATTCTTATAACCGCTAACTGAAACCACTCAATGAAAATTTTGTTGGTACCACAACGTCCGTGATGATGTCCCAAGCAAAGCTCCTACTAACAACATAGTCTTAAGCTCCTGCCAAAAAATACATTAGTACCAAAACATGGCACTATCTTCGGATGGCAAAATCTCCGGACCGCCCATTTGTACCAAAAGATGAACAAATGGCACTCATGCCTGAAACATCAGGCAACACAATAAACGGTGTAGATGAAACGGAGCACCGGCGGGCAAAACCAATTTACTGGCATAATCCGGATACACTCGCTCACGGTAAGCTACAGCAGTGGTTCTATACACAAAATGCTGATAATCGACACATTATTAAGGCTCGTGAAGATCGCGCAAATATTCTCGCCATCGAATTACCACCAGTGGCTCCGAAGCAAGTTCAGCAATCGGCGAATAAATGGACTGAACAGTTGCATGCCTATAGCGAAACATTGGACATGGAACTGTTCGGTATCACAGCTTTTAAGCCTGAATGGGCTTTCGAGGGAATAAAGATTCGCCAAAAATGGGTCATCATGATTGGAGTCGCTCATGATTATGAAAAAATTAAAGAGGCACCAGCACTGACAGCCGGAGCGGAGGTGGTCCGACAGTACGGGCGCGGAACAAAAGCTGCCAAGGAGATCGCGTCCTGGATACGAGAACGCGGCTGGGAAGCTATAGTGCATGCTGGACCCATGGCTGGGCCCTTGCTATTGATACCACCAGCCATAGAGTGTGGCTTCGGAGAATTGGGCAAACACGGATCAATTATCAACAAAGAATTTGGATCCTCGTTTCGGCTCGCATCCATACTCACTGACATACCACTACTACCAACCAAGAGACAAAGTTATGGAGTGGATGATTTCTGCGCACGCTGCCAAGTATGTGCCAATGCCTGTCCACCAGAAGCAATTTTACCCGATAAAGCTATGGTCCGGGGTGAGCTAAAATGGTATGTAGATTTCGATAAATGCCTTCCGTTTTTTAATGAAACAGCAGGATGTGCCATCTGCATCGGTGTGTGTCCCTGGAGCATTCCAGAAAGAGGACCGCGCATCATAGAGCAATTGAAACGCCGTACTCAAAGAAGCAGCCTCAAAATAAATAAGAATCGCGGTAGTCGCTAGATGGTTAACGAATTCCTAGCGCGTGCTCAACCGCACGCCCCCTAATCAGACCACTTCGATTAAACAGGTACATACCAAAACCACGAAAGCGGGCAACCGCCATCGATTCATTAGAAAATAGACTATTAAGGCCATGCAGGAAACCTAGCATTGCCAGGTTTTTTCCTTTTCTTGCTCTTTCGTATTTACGAAGCACCGGAAGATCTCCGGGGTTTTCGTCCAAACTCACTGCCTGGTTTATGGTGTGGGCGAGCGATGCCGCATCAGCAAAACCTAGATTGGCACCTTGCCCTGCCAAAGGATGAACTGTGTGGGCAGCGTCACCAACAAGAGCCAAGCCATCCTGCACATAATTCAACGCGTATTGCGATTTTAGTGGAAATGTTGCACGAAGACCGGCCGGCGTTAATTTACCCAATACACCATCTGTTACCTCAGTCAATCTTTTTGCTAATGCCTGATCAGATAGGGCGAGGATATCTTCCGCCATTTTTGGTGTCGTCGACCAAACAATTGAAATTCGTCCGTCAACTAATGGTAATAACCCGATTGGGCCCTCTTTCAAAAACCGCTGCCACGCAGTATTTAGATGATTGAATTCCGGCCGCAAACAAGTAACAAAAGCTTTCTGCTGGTAGGGCCATGAACGAACTTTCATCGCAGCCGCCTCACGAACAAATGAGTCAGCACCATCCGCCCCAATTAGCAAATCAGGCGTCAGTGTCTCCCCATTTTCAAGTTCGAATACGAACCGATGACAAGATCGGGTCGCCCGCCTTATATCAGTTGAATATCGAATTGATGCTTCAATGCCGTCTAATTGATTTAACAGAGCCTGCTCAATAAGCGAATTCTCAGCAATGAATCCCAGCTCAGACAGTGCAAATTCAGCTGCATCGAAACACAGTGTCTCAGGCCCATCGACACTACCTGCAGCGTCCCACACTTTCATATTCCTATATGGACAGGCGCGTGTTTCCGCAATTTCTTGCCAGGCATTAACGCGTTTGAGAATTTCGATTGACCCTGGTGAAAGGGCCGATACACGCAATGAAATATCATCCTCAGGTCTAAATGTTGGTCGCTCGGCACGCTCAATTAATGTAACTGACAAACGACCATTCTTCGACAGTAAAGCAGCTAATGACAATCCCACCATTCCTGCGCCTACGATCAAGACCTCGTACTGCCGAATCATGCCAACGGCACTCCCCGACATAGGCGAGGTAAACGGCCAGCCAACCCCATAGTATGTTTGGCAAATAACTTTCTTACCCCAGGAAGCAAATCGAACCCAATCATGCTTATGTCCCGAAGCAACCGTATGGATAGACGCTTATCTCCGAACAGCTTGACAATTCCGTGGGTAAAATGAACCAATTTCGCTTGATCCTCCTTACGCCAGGCAGAATAAGCCTCAAGCATGGAGTTTGTAACAAAATCCTGTTCGCCTAGACCACGTGATTCTGCAATACAATCGCACAGCGCTGCCACGTCGCGAAGCCCCAAATTAAAACCCTGTGCGGCTACCGGGTGCAATCCATGTGCTGCATTGCCAACGACCACACCGCGCCTGGATGTAAGACCACACGTCCGCGTATGTGAGAGCGGGTAAGCATAGCGTTTTCCAACTTTAGAGAATTGTCCCAGTCTGTTACCGAAAGCTGCCTGCAGTTCCAACTGAAAATCTTTATCCGGCAATTCCAAGAGCTCATCTGTTTTGTCGGTCGGATTTATCCAGACAAAAGCAGAGCGGTCATCAACGAGCGGCAAAACGGCAAGAGGCCCATCTTCAGTAAAACGCTCAAATGCAAAATTATTGTGAGCCTTTGCTGTGAGTATATTCCCAATGATAGCGCTCTGCTTGTAATCGATATGAGTCGCACTTATACCCATCATGTCCCTGACACCTGAGTTCGCACCATCAGCGGCCACAAGCAAGCTACACGTCAGCTCTTGTTCGCTTCCCTCTTTATCAATCAGCACAGCGGCTTGGCGCTTAGAAAGCGAAAAACCTGTTACTGAAGCTGGACAAATTACGTCGATGCCTGGAAATATACGCAGATTTCTTTGTAGAACTTCACCGAGCACCCGATTAATAACGACGTAACCCAGTGCCTCTACATTCTGCTCTTCTGCTTCGATATGTGAAAAACCAAAGCGACCCTTATCCGAGATATGAATTGTCTTAATCGGTGTCGCCGTGGCAACAATCTCCGACCATAACCCCATAGCTTCAAACATCCGCTGACTGCTGCGAGACAACGCTGTACTGCGGTCGTCGAAACTCGGTTGGTCAGCCGAACTACGCGCCACTGGCTCAACAATCGCAATTCTGAGACTCAGCGGCGCTAACGCTAATCCAAGGCTAGTTCCAATCATTCCTCCGCCAGCAATAATAATGTCGTAGTCGGTATCTACTTGCTTAATCATCAAATCTTAGCTGGCCATCAGCTTTTCTATGTCATCTGGTTCCTTGGCTAGTCCTTTGCTTAGCACGTCGGGACCGGCAGACGTCACTGCAACATCGTCCTCTATACGAACCCCGATATTTCTCCACTTTGCCGGAACTTTTCGAGTATCCGGAATATATATTCCAGGCTCGACGGTCGTGACCATTCCCGATTCGAGTAAACGCCATTCATGGCCAACCTTGTAATCTCCAACATCATGGACATCCATGCCTATCCAGTGCCCGGTCCTGTGCATAAAAAAATCATAATAAGCTTTATCGCGGATCAATCTGGCTGGACTGCCGTGAAGTAAACCGAGCTTCTTAAGGCCTAATGTGATAACACGCACAGCTGCATCATGTGGATCATTCCAATGGTTACCGCAAACCGTCTTTTCAATTGCGGCCAGCTGCGCTTCTAAGACAATTTCATAAATCGCACGTTGCTCAGGCGAGAACGATCCACCAACGGGCATCGTGCGCGTGATGTCAGATGCATAATAATCATACTCGCAACCGGCATCGACCAAAATTAACTGTCCGTCTTTGAGCTCTGCCTTATTATCGACGTAATGTAGCGTGCACGCATTGGGTCCGGTACCGACAATTGGCGCATATGAAATTGTTGCGTCATGCCGACGAAATTCATGGATATATTCTGCCTCTACTTCATATTCAAACATTCCCGGCTCTATATTAGCCATTGCACGCTTATGAGCCTTGACCGCAATCTTTGCTGCTTTTCGCATGGTGGTCAGCTCAGCTTTACTTTTGTACAAGCGCATATCGTGCAACACATGGTCGAGTGCCACAAATTCATGAGGAGTATGAATACCGGAAGTCTCCCTGTTTTTAAGCGATTTAACCCATTCAGTCAGGCGATGATCGAAAGCTGAATAAGCGCCCATGGAATAGTAGACTCGGTTCCGCGTTTCCAACATACCCGGAAGAATGTCGTCGAGATCGTCAATTGGAAATGCGTCATCTGCACCAAACTGAGAAATAGCCCCCCCTGGTCCAGCCCTATATCCATCCCATTGCTCTTTCTCTTTGTTGTGTTCTCGGCAAAACAACACATACTCACCATTTTTCCCGCCCGGTACTAAGACGGCGACAGAATCAGGTTCAGCGAATCCTGTGAGATAGTAGAAATCACTGTCTTGACGAAACCGATATTGAACGTCCCGGCTCCGCGTTCGAACCGGAGCACTAGGTAGAATGGCAATTCCATCCTCTCCAACCATGCGCATCAGCGTCTTACGACGTTTGGCGAATTCCTCTCTATCCATCAATGCAAGTGCTCCGGCTTTTCGAAAAGCTGATTCTCTGTTAATGAACGAAATTCAGCCAGTTCTTCATATGCTAGTTGTGCTGCAACACGAAGATACTCTACGAGTTCTGTATAAGCATTCTCCTCTTCCTCAGCTTCTGCATCTTCATCTGTAGTTGCCCGGGCTATTTCCACAATGTCGCTGATAATATCTGCCAGTGGTTCCGCGACAAGCCGATCTTTCAGTTCTTCGCTTTTTTTATGCGAGATCAGACCATTTAGAAAACCTTCGCACCAGCGCCCCATAGCTTCTGCGCGCGCAGCAGTTGAATCCATGTCATCAGGAAGTAATAATTGAAATTCTGACTGTCTCTCAACCAACTGTCGCCACGTTGTCGCATAAAGGTCATCAAGCATCAATTCACATTCCGCTCTGGCCGCACTATTCGGATCGGTAGCTTCCAACACCTGCACTAACCATTCACCGGCCCCATCTATACCAGCTACCGCTAAACAACTGCATAACAAGCCGTGCACCTCGCCCGGATTCCGTCTTGATCCACAACGACTTAGCAGTATCTCAAGCTCATTGTGATTAACCGATTTTTCGCTCATTCTAAGGTCTTGATTGGTTATATCTGGGCCAGAATGATCCCATTTAATTGGCTGTCTCGCCATCGAATTAGGGCGATTAGGACGATTTCCGATTGATTCTGTTCGTTCGCAGTTCTATATTGCACTTATGACCGATGAAACCAGTGCAATGTTCGAGCATGAACTAAAGCGACTTGAGAAGCGTGTAGATGCTTTGGTAAAGGTCTGTGACCAGCTAAAAGATGAGAATCGTTCGCTACGTCAGCGCCAAGACACCCTGACTAACGAACGCGCGTCCTTGTTGCAGAAAAACGAGGAGGTTCGTGCTCGTGTTGAAGCAATGATCGGGCGGTTGAAGTCAATGGAACAAGGTAGCTAGGTCCGACCACCACAATGTCGACTTTATTAATTATAAGATGCCCCCTGCCTGCCGTGCCGGGGGCTTTCTAGGAGTACCCGCAATGAACGATATGTATGCCCATGTCAGCGTACGAATACTTGAGAAGGAATATCAAGTTTCATGTCCCGCGAATGAACGTACCGATCTATTGGATGCCGCTGAACTATTGAATGATAAAATGCGTGAGATTCGCGATAGCGGAAAGGTCGTGGGCCTGGACAGGATTGCGGTGATGGCTGCTTTAAACATGTCGAATGAATTGTTAAAAACCAAAGCAAAAGACGACGCAATTGAATCGTCATTGCGACCACGTTTGAAGGATCTTAATGAGCGTGTTGACTCAGTTCTGGGTAACCAACAACTCGAGCTTTAAAGGCAGCAACCATATTAAAGTTGCGGTAAGCTTTGTCCTGCGTCTCCTGCAGTGTTCGATACTGGCCAGGATACTTTCGACCCTAAATCTTTACCTCGGGGTCGTGTTCTGTCGGCCACTTGTGTGCAGTGCCACTGAGGTGGTGTGCCTGTTGTGGTCACGGCTGACCCCACCTGTTGCTCCGGTTCGAGAGCGACGGCCGGTAACGGCACCCGCGGGAGACGCACTATAATCGACGAACCTTAATGTGAGCAATTCCCAAACAATACTTCGCCAGAATAGTCTCCGTGCTCGATCATCATTGAGCACAAAAAATAGAGAATTTGCCTCGAAAATAATCGCGGGGAAAATTGCCCGATCCCCCTGGTTTCAAAGAACTGAGTATGTGGGATGTTATTTGTCAACGAAGACAGAAGTAGATACATGGCCAATAATCGCTCGAGCCTGGGCCATGAAGAAACGAGTTTTCGTTCCTGTGATACATCAAGGAAAACAAATGCGGTTTCAGGAAATAACCATGTCCACAAACCTTCTTGTGAAACAATATGGAATCCAAGTGCCAGAAGAAGGTGAATTTGTTAACCCTCGAATGCTTGATATTGTGCTGACTCCCGTCGTCGCTTTTGACCTTCAAAACAATCGTATTGGAATGGGAGGCGGCTACTTCGATCGCACTTTTACTTTTCTCAAACACCGCGAAAACTGGTTTAGTCCAAAACTAATTGGGCTTGCATTTGCCAAGCAAGAAGTGGCGAGCATTCCCCCAAACCCTTGGGACATACCTCTCTTTTTGACTGTTACCGAAACTCAGTGATTCCCTGTAATCTGGAGAATCGAATCACTGAAAGAAATTCACAATAAATTATGGCACCCTAAGTCATGAATCAAACACAAAAGAAGCAACTCGCAGCGAAATCCGCCTTACCCTACATACCCAGTGGCAGCACACTCGGCATTGGCACTGGTTCAACTGTGAATGAATTT
Organism: uncultured Woeseia sp.; assembly: GCA_913031125.1. Classification (GTDB taxonomy): domain Bacteria; phylum Pseudomonadota; class Gammaproteobacteria; order Steroidobacterales; family Woeseiaceae; genus SZUA-117. Next base: position 53,800 of record CAJWFK010000013.1, read on the forward strand.
ATTGACCTACTTCCATCCATTACCAATCAAATAGAGTCCATAGTGTCCAGCTCAAACGCTAGTACAAAACGTTTAGAAAAACTTGGCTTTGAGGTTTCCTCGCTCAACTCCGTGGGCGATGTTGACCTTTACGTGGACGGTGCTGATGAAGCGACAAAACACCTACATCTTGTCAAAGGCGGCGGCGGAGCTCTGACTCGTGAGAAAATTGTTGCGGGCGCTGCAAAACAATTTATATGTATCATCGATGACAGCAAACAGGTCGGCGTCCTAGGCGCTTTCCCGCTCCCAGTGGAAGTAATCCCCATGGCTCGATCATTCGTAGCGCGTACGCTGGTCAAAATGGGCGGTCAACCTGTTTGGCGTGAGAATTTCGTAACCGACAACGGCAATCATATCCTAGACGTGCATAACCTAGAGATCCTGAATCCCATAGAAATGGAGACACAAATCAATCAGATTGCGGGCATTGTTACCGTGGGTATTTTTGCTCACCGGGCAGCGGACATCTTAATTGTATCCAGTGATAAAGGCGTTACCGTGACAACTACTAACGACATGTCTAAGCCCTAGCTTATGCACCTCCGCCTACAAGTGTCACAAAGGATCTTTCGGGTTTGTAGATTGGCTGGGGTGGTAGGATTCGAACCTACGCATGGCGGGATCAGAACCCGCTGCCTTACCACTTGGCTACACCCCAATTAATTTACTTCAGAATGGGACTTGCAGTAAATATTTGTGAGCTCAAATTTGGATTCACTGCTATGCGGAGATCCCTGCCCCCTTTTATACAAAAGCATACAGGAGGATTTTTTGCGATATCAAAGTCTGCGGTCATATCACGAGACGACGTCCGAATATACAATCGACTTTGTTAGGGGCACTGGCTCCCGCAAACTATTATCGTTTGGAGTACTGCGTGGCCCGTCTGGCTTTTCGCAAACCTACCTTCTTCCGCTCAACTTCACGTGAATCGCGAGTTACAAAACCGGCCCTACGAAGCTGTGGACGCAAAGCGTCATCATACTGCATCAATGCGCGAGTCAAGCCATGTCTAATTGCACCGGCTTGCCCGGTTGTGCCGCCACCACTAACAGTTACATTGATATTAAACTTATCAGACAAATTCAATAGCTCCAGAGGTTGTCGGACAATCATTCGCGCAGTCTGCCTCCCAAAGAAACGATCGAGTGGACGATTATTGACCGTTATTTCACCGGTTCCATTAGTCAAGAAAACCCGTGCAGTTGAAGTCTTGCGTCGTCCGGTTCCGTAGTACTGGGTGTTACTCATTAGTCTTTATTTCCATTGTTACGCGTTTAATTCTAGCGGAATTGGCTGCTGAGCTTCATGCTTATGGTCTGGCCCAGCAAAAACCCGTAGCTTAGAGAACATTTTCCTACCAAGCCGATTACGCGGCAACATGCCTTTTACTGCATATTGCAGGACACGCTCTGGAGACTGAGACATAAGTTTCTGTAGCGACATAGTCTTAAGATTGCCAATGTACCCTGTATGGTGATGATACATCTTGTCTTTCATCTTGTTGCCAGTAACCCGAATCTTATCCGCATTTATGACGACGATATAATCCCCTGTATCGACATGAGGAGTATATTCAGGTTTGTGCTTGCCTCTAAGTCGCTTGGCAATTTCAGTAGATAAACGCCCCAATGTCTTATTTGTGGCATCTACTACGTACCAATCGCGACGAACTTCCTCTGGCTTTGCAGAAAACGTCTTCATAATTGTTATTCCAAGTTTTTAAAAGGCAACCCTTGCGGGCTACTCAATCCTTCAGAAGGCGCGAAATTCTACTCGACAGGGTAAACCAATGCAAACCAATGTCGCTAGTTAGCATCAAATTATTTATAGTCATGGGATAGGTTAATTCACAATATATTTCAGGTAGTTAACAATAGCTGTATCTTGAGCCGTTTCATTCTTCCGTATTCCGTCACAGTGCTATATAAACTGGTTATAATCGTATAAATGGAAAACCGCAATCTCAGCCCTGTGGACAGAATCTTATCTGGCATTGGCCATGCGCTTCTTACTGTAACCTCGCAACCCTTTAAGAACGCCAGACCCAATCCGGCAAGTAGTATTGAAAATCCTCCTATCACTGATGCTGAAGAAAAACATGCCGCCGGGTTAATGCGAATCAATCATGCTGGTGAGGTCGCCGCGCAGGGACTTTATCAAGGTCATGCTTCCGTAGCGCGAAACCCCGATGTAGAGAAACAAATGAAAGCAGCAGCCGAAGAAGAGCGTGACCATCTGGCCTGGTGTGAAGAACGCCTCACCGAACTCGACTCTAACCCAAGTGTGTTGTTGCCCTTTTGGTATGCCGGATCGTTCGCGATAGGAGCAGCAAGCGGTATATTAGGGGATAAATGGTCACTTGGTTTCATTGAAGAGACGGAACACCAAGTCTCGGAGCACCTCACCACACATCTCGAAGGATTACCCGAGGATGATCTAAAAAGTAGAGCCATCGTAGAAAAAATGAGAGAAGAAGAAGAGGTTCACGGAGCAAACGCAAAAAAAGCTGGCGCCGAAAAACTACCTTATTTAATTCAAAAAATCATGCGTGTTGCTGCTCAATTCATGAAAAGTACTGCATACCATATTTGATTCAACTGGTTTCGTTGCGTTGCTTTCAATATAATCTGGATGACTTGGACGATCGAGAATGCAGGAAAATTTGCAATCTGCACTTACGACCGCCTAGAGTCTGAGCCTAAAAATGTCAGGCTAAACTTCGTCGAGGGCAAACGATATGCAGCAAATCGCCAAGAATTTAAGTGAAATTCCCGCTATTAACCGTTTCTTGAGCTACTGCCGCGTTCGAACCGTGCCATCAAAGACTGTGATGATTCACGCCGGCGATCTACCCGATGTGCTTTATTACATCGTCAAAGGTTCAGTCGCAGTGATGATTGAAGATGAGGATGGCAATGAAATGGTGTTGTCATACCTGAATAAGGGACAATTTTTCGGGGAAATGGGGCTCTTTTACGAACAGCCAACACGAAGTGCTTGGGTCCGCACCAGAACAGAGTGTGAAATCGCAGAAATGACTTATCCGCGCTTTCGTCAGATAGCGAGCGAAAGTCCGGGCTTGGTATTTGAACTCGCTACCCAACTTGCCACACGCCTTCATCGCACCAATAGCAAACTGGGAGATCTAGCATTTGTTGACGTAACGGGGCGTATTGCTCATGCAATCATGGATTTATGCAACGAACCAGATGCGATGACGCATCCCGACGGAATGCAGATCAAAGTTAGCCGGCAGGAATTGAGTCGCCTGGTCGGTTGCTCGCGTGAAATGGCTGGACGAGTTCTTAAAGTATTGGAAGAACAAGGCATGGTTTCAGCAAGCGGTAAAACTATTGTTGTCTTTGGTGTCAGACCTAACAGAACTCTCTAGTTGTCTGATAGACAACCAATACGAAAAAAATCAAATAAGCTGCCTCACGAAATAAATTTCGTTTTCGTCAGACAACACATTTATACATATTTTCCGATCAAGTCTTGACACATTTAAGTTGACCGTAGACTCTAGTATTTGTGCTAGAAAACTCTAACGGGAAGTTTGCGATGAACTCCTTGCGTGATTCTGCTATTGAGAAAATTGTCAGCCGTAAAAATCACTCTTGTTATGGTATGGGCTTGGGCATCATGATTCTGGATGATGTTTACCCCGGTCTACCGGGTGATGTAAGAAATGCCAGTGCATGGCCATATCCAATCCAATATGAAATTCTCGAAAATATAGATATAAAAGCCCTCTGCTATGCAAATAATATAGAACTAGCGAGTTATCTAGATACAATAATAAAAGCGGCAAAAAAATTAGAGAATATAGGGTGTCGGGCGGTTGCCGCAGAGTGTGGATTTTTCTCATTTTTTCAGGAAAAGGTAGCAGCAACGCTCTCTATTCCAACATTTATGTCCTCTTTGCTACAGGTTCCTTGGGCCCAACAACTCATTGGTCCTGAAAAAAAAGTCGCCATCATCACCTCTGATGCCGAACTAACTGATGAGCATCTGACCGCAGTTGGAATCTCACTCGATTCAAACTTTGAAGTTGTTGATCTCGACAAACGTATTGAGAATCAGGAATTTAATAAGCTATGGGAGGGGTCATATGGTCGTCCACGAAATCCTTCACTTCGTTATACCGTTGCCGAAAAACAGATTGTAGAGGCTATCACCGCTTACGTAGATGAAACTCCGGAAGTGGGCTCTTTAGTGTTAGAGTGCACAGGTTATCCACCCTTCGCACGCGCAATTCAGCGCTCGGTTGATTTACCCATTTATAGCTGGGGAACACTTCTCGATTACGCCTGGTCAGTTGTAGTCCATCGAGACTATTACGGTCATGTATGAAATCAGAAATTCTATGGCGTCCCTCAACGGGTTTAACTAACGAAAGGTATATGTCTCAAACTATCTGAAATATCTACGGGTGCAACGGAAACATAACGCGCCATCCCGCCCATCATCGCATCACCGCCAATCCCATATTCACTGTCGTATCCATACAAATGGAAATCATCATCGCCAGTCCCCCAACCACCATGGTTACCAGCCAGGAAAATCACTCGAGTTTGGGGCTCATTTGGGTCAACCCTATTGTATGGATGCCAAACGCCCATCTTCTTTGTATTGTAGCGATCACGGTATTTATCAAGATAGGCGTTATTAGCCTCAACCCCGCCAGCCCGAACAATCATGTTCGGATCATCTTTTAAGATCTCAAATTCTTCATAACCTCTCAAAGATTGTCGTGCGAGTTCATAATCTATGATGACGCCATACCGAATCGGAGGCAGGTCACTAATACCCTGTTTGAACTCTTCATATGGGTAAACCGGAACTTCAGTCCCATCAGGCAGCTTACCTTCCAATACATCACGTGCCTCTTGCTGAGTTATCTTTCCCGCATATTGACCGGTAAACCCATCAACATTAGAACGGTCCACACTTGCTCGGTATACCCGTTCGTAACGTTCTGGAGATGCAAATATACCGCCCCCATGAATTGCTACAATGACATGATTGCCCTGGGGCGTTGTTACAACACTCTCTTCTGAGTAAGACGTAAACCACGTATTCCAGATAATATTGTCGTAGTCAGCGTGCGTTCTGGCATGCAGCAATTGCGGCATGGATGCTACAAAACCCTCTTCACCGGCATAAGTAAGTGCACGTTCTAAAGCGCTGGACATATGGGATTCAAAGACGATTTCGCCTTCCATTTGAACGTCCTTCATTTCATCTTCCTATGCATATTGAAAACTCTGTTCAACTGCCGAACGACAAATATCGCAGGCTTGTTGATGGGTCGTAAGGTGCCACCGCAACATAGCGCGCGATTCCTCCTCCGCCGCCGCCGTCACCGCTTAGACCATAATCGCTGTTATAGCCGTATTCTCTCTGCTTACGTGAAGCGGTATCGAAATCATCGGCATCGCTTCCTTGACCGCCCCGATTGCCAGCCAACGTCAGCAGCCTCGTTTGTGGTTGCTCCGGTCCAATACGGTTGTAGGCATGCCAATGCCCCATCACTTTGGTGTTATTACGACGCTGATACTTGTCAAGATAGGAAATAGCCGCTTCGGTACCGCCAACTCGGGCAATCATGTTCGGATCATCCTTCAGCACCTCAAAATCTACGTATCCACTGAAAGATTGCCTGGCCAGCTCATAGTCAAGAATCACGCCGTAGCGCATAGGTAAATCATTAATGCCTTGTTTGAATTCTGCAAATGGGTAAACAGGTACCTCGGTTCCATCCGGTAGCCTGCCCTCTAGAACTTCATGCGCCTCGTGTTCGCTAATCTTAGCGGCGAATTGTCCCGTGAAACCGTGTTCGCTGCGGTGATCCGTACTGGCGTAATACATCTTCTTAAATCTTTCTGGAGAAGCGTAAATACCGCCGCCGTGAATCACCACCACAACATGATTACCTTGCGGCGTAACCACTACATTTTCTTCAGAGTACGAGTTGAACCAAGTGTTCCATAATATGTTGTCATATGATGCATTGGTTCGTGCGTGTATTAACTGCGGCATCGATGCCACAAAACCCTTTTGCCCAGCATGTATAATAGCTCGCTCCAATGCGACCACCCTTTGGGATTCGAAGAAAATCTTCGCTTCCATTTCAACATTGTTCATTCTATTTCTTGCCTAAGTATTTGTTAGCTTCCGGTACGTGCAGCTTTAATTTCTGCTTTCATCTTTGCGATTGTAGCCGAGTAGTCTAGACTGCCAAAAATCGCCGAACCTGCTACAAAGGTATCGGCACCTGCAGCCGCTATATTTTTAATATTGTCAACTTTTACCCCGCCATCTATCTCCAAGCGAATTTCCTTACCACTCTGATCTATGAGTTTCCGCACGGTTTCCAATTTAGAAAGAGAAGAATCGATAAACTTCTGCCCACCAAATCCGGGATTAACGGACATTAAAAGAATGATGTCGAGGTCTTCAAGCACGTGTTCCAACCAATCTAAAGGTGTAGCGGGATTGAATACCAGACCAGCCTTACATCCATTATCATGAATCATACCTATAGTACGATGTACATGACGGCTAGCCTCTGGATGAAATGTTATGTAATTTGCACCAGCTCCTGCAAAGTCGGGAATTATGTTATCCACTGGCTCGACCATAAGGTGCACGTCAATTGGTGCCTGTATTCCAAAGTCGCGCAAAGATTTGCAGATCATCGGACCTATAGTTAAGTTGGGGACAAAATGATTATCCATCACGTCGAAGTGGATAATGTCAGCTCCGGCATCCAAAACGGCAGAGACATCTTCACCTAGTCGAGCGAAATCAGCAGAAAGAATAGAGGGCGCGATCAAAGGTTTCACGGGATATTCCTTTTTCTTGTAAGAACCAACTTTAACAAATTTATCGAATGCTTCTCCGAGTCTTTAACAATTCATAGGCAGTGCGGACTTCTCGCGTGCGCCTCTCTGCTTCTGCTATCGCCGCTGGATCAGGATTCGCAGGCGCTAGCTTATCAGGATGGTTACGATTCATCAGACGACGGTAAGCTTTTTTTATTTCATCATTAGACGATGATCTATTTACCCCCAGACACTTGTATGCTTCATCAACCCGCAAATTATCAGCATTACCAGCGGGTGAATGACGAAAACCGCTTTGTGCCCGCAGCATTGCTTCGAGCTGTGCAAGTTCTAGATGGCTTATCTGCATTTCCCGGCCAATGGTCCAAACTACAGCCCTCTGATTTTCGTTCATCTTATTGTCATTTAACACAAATTCCATCAACAGTTTAAGGAAAAGCACCCTATATTCTCGTTGCCTTCCATCTCGCTGCCGTAATTGACGAATTCTAGCTTTGAGCGGATAAGATGAATTCTTGCCTTGTTCAAAATAATCAATTGCTGCTCGCTTTTCAGCTGCTCCTAGACCCAATTTATCCATCAATATTCGAGCTGCTTGGATTTCCTCCTCCGTTACCCTGCCATCAGCCTTCGCAATATGCCCCATAGCTTGGAAGAGGTTCTCAAAAAATTCCGGTGAAAATTGACGGATCCGATCGTTTGAAGACTCCGAGCCAACGCGATTGAATGTTTTTGCAATCCCACGATCAAACTGGTGACCGAGAATGAGGCCTAAGAGCACAATAAAAGGCTTACCCGTCGCAAGCCCAATAATTGCACCGAAAATTTTCCCCCAATGATTCATATTTTTATACAAAAGCTGCGCATATAGTAATGCTAACTGCAGGAGCTTATTATTCCCACCAACTTTACTTGCGTGTGTGGATCGTAACCGCCATTATTTGTCATGAGATAAGACTAAAACGTTTTCATGCCAGATACTGACCCCCTCTTTAATTCAATAATCCCTGAATTGTCCAGAATTGGTCGCGGAAAAGTTCGTGACATTTATGCTGTAGATCAACACCACTTGGTTATTGTTACAACGGACCGTCTATCTGCCTATGACGTTGTTTTGCCAAACCCTATAGAGGGCAAAGGAGAGGTACTTAACAAATTATCAAATTTTTGGTTTGAAATGATGGAGGACCTTATTCCAAATCACCTCACCGGAATATCTTTAGGGTCGGTAATCTCGGACCAAGAACTAGCCAATACGCTTGAATTGCGAAGTACTGTTGTCCGCCGCCTAAAGCCTTTGCCGGTCGAGGCGGTAGTTCGAGGCTACCTTATAGGTTCTGGCTGGAGAGACTACCAAAGTACAGGTGAAATATGTGGAATCAGCCTGCCCAAGGGACTAAAACAAGCCTCACAACTACCTACACCTATCTTTACTCCAGCAACCAAAGCTGAAGCCGGAGATCACGATGAAAATATCAGTTATTCCGAACTCCAATTCATTATAGGAGAAAAATTAGCTTCCCTAATTCGTGACCATTCAATCCAGATTTATGAGCGAGCAGCAGCACATGCACTTGACCGGAACATAATCATAGCGGATACCAAATTTGAGTTCGGTCAGGATACGGAAGGACGCCTATATATTATCGACGAAATTTTGACACCTGATTCGTCGCGATTTTGGCCGCTATCAGATTACAAGGCAGGTATCAGCCCTCCAAGTTATGATAAACAATTTGTTCGTGACCATCTCGATACCCTGGACTGGGACAAAACTGCTCCAGGACCTAAGCTTCCTAATGAAGTACTGGAACTGACAAGTAAAAAGTATCGTGAGGCACTCGATATTTTAACTACCTAGGACTAGGACCTAAGAGAAGCTGACCGAGATTACACTCCTATTGTGACAAACACTATTCGGAAAATGCTTGATGAACTAATCTGGGAGACACGATTAGAAAGAACAGGTTTCTTTGGCAAAATCTCAACCACCACGCTTCGCTATTTCTACGCAATGACACGCGATTTTTTCTCTGGTCAGCTTACCATGCGCGCAATGAGCCTAGTCTATACGACCCTACTTTCCATAGTACCTCTACTGGCATTCAGCTTCGCTGTTTTAAAGGGTATAGGTGTATTTAGTGAACTCGAACCTTATCTTAACAACCTCTTAGCGCCACTAGGGGAGCAAGGTGAAAATATTACCAATCAAGTATTAACGCTGGTAGATAACGTGCAAGGATCAGTACTAGGTGGACTCGGCCTCGCATTTTTCCTCTACACAGCAATAAGCACTGTTCAAAAGGTGGAAGATAGTTTTAATTACACATGGTATGTAACCAAATCCCGCAATTTCGCCAGACGTTTCACCGAATATTTAATCGTACTTTTAGTCGGCCCCCTGCTAATGGTGACAGCTTTAGGAATACTCACCTCTATTCAAAGCACAACAGTTGTGCGATGGGTCATCACGAACGAAGCACTGGGACCAATATTCGTATTGGGCGGACAACTAGTCCCATACATGATGATTTCTAGCGTGTTTACCTTTCTGTACATGTTTCTACCTAACTCTAAAGTGAATTTCTCTTCTGCCCTCATCGGTGGTGTTGCTGGTGGATTTATGTGGGCTACCGTAAGCGCAATTTTCGCTGCATTTGTCATCTACGCAACCCGTATCCAGCAAATCTATGCTGGATTCGCGGTAGCACTCATGTCGCTAATCTGGCTATACCTTAATTGGCTCATTTTACTAATTGGCGCGCAGCTAGCTTTCTACCATCAACGACCCGCTTTTCTGCGTACCGGACGTCAGGAACCGCGTTTATCCAATGACGTGCGCGAACGCATCGCGCTTAATATCATGTTTTTAGCAGGAAAATCCTTTCTAACGGAAAAAAATGAAAGCACTATCGAAAAAATAAGCACAGAATTGGGAATTCCGGCAATTGCAATTTCACCAATCGTTGAGGCCCTTGAAAAAGCAGGCCTAGTTAAGACAACTGTTAAAGAAGAAATTCTTCCCGGCAAAGATATGGCTAGTATAAAACTAAGTGATATTTTAGATATCGTGCGATCACAAGGTGAGACTGGTTCCCATCAAACACCTCAGTGGACCACAAAAATCGATGATATTTGCAACGATCTGGACGTTGCGATCAGCAACGTGATTGATAATCAATCTCTTGCCAGTTTGCTCAAGGAAACGAGTACCTAGTAAAGTAAAAATTATTGATCATGCGCCAGCAATCTTCATTTGCTCAACCAGTAATGAGCCACACTGAATTCCCCCACGAAGATCTACGTCGCTTCCAATCGAGACTATGCGTTTGTATAGATCGGCAAGATTGCCAGCTATTGTAACCTCATGAACCGGATAGGCGATCTGACCATTTTCAACCCAGTAACCTACCACCCCCCGGGAATAATCACCTGTGACAGTGTTGACACCTTGGCCGATTAGCTCTTGAACGAGCAATCCTTCCCCCATTTGCTTGCTCAAGGATTGTAGATCTTCGCTATCTCCAGGAACGATAAGGTTGTGAGCCCCACCAGCATTTCCGGTAGTTGGTAACCCGAGACGTCGACCAGAATACGAACTGAGGACATAACCCTTCAAGATTCCATTTACAACGAGATCACGTTCTGTCGTTCTAACACCTTCCGCATCGTAAGGTGAACTAGCCATTCCACCAAGAATATGCGGCCGCTCATGAATACACATAAAATCTGGAAATATTTTTTTATCCTTCGCATCTAACAAAAAAGACGAGCGGCGATATTGCGCAGCACCGGTTATTGCACGAATCACGTGGCCTATAAATCCTCGAGCCACTTCTGGCGCAAATAAAACCGGCGAGTTCGATGTAGCAATCTTACGGCCCCCTAATTTTTGAACTGTTCTTTTTGCTGCTGTGCGGCCAACCACTTCAGCAGATTCCAATGACCCGGCATCACGTGATGTCGTATACCAATAATCACGTTCCATGCTTCCCCTTTCTTCACCAACAACAACGCAGCTAAGACTATGGCTGGTTTTTGGGTAACTTGATAGAAAACCGTGAGTGTTTCCATACACATGGATTCCGGTATTGGTACTGACCGTCGCTCCCTCAGAATTAGTAATCCGATGATCATAAGAACGCGCAGCATCTTCACATTCAATCGCAATATCAATTGCACCTTCAGAGTCAATATTCCACTCATGTGCAAGATGCAGGTCCGGCGGATGTTCAGCCATCAACTCCGCATTTGCAAGACCAGCATACTCATCATTAGCGGTAAATTTAGCAAATGTGCAAGCTTTTTTACTCGCTTCTCTAAGGGCTTCAACACTAAAATCCGATGTGCTAGCACTGCCCTTTTTCTTATCTTTAAACACCGTCACGCTGATCCCACGATCATTAGCATATTCAAGGCTCTCAGCTTCTCCCAGACGAGCAGTTACCGAGAGGCCAATATTTTGAGTCGCGGTAACTTCAGCTTGATCCACGCCCTGATTACGAGCAAAACTTAGAACCATACTGACAAGCTCTTCAAGACCATGTTTATCTAATCCAGACTTCGTCGCAATTGAGTTCATATGGAAATTGTGTCCTATTTTTTTTATGGTTGCAGTATCTTTCAACAAGAACAGTAGCGCACCACATTTTGATTTCGAAGCCGAGCAAATCTGCAGAAAAACGTGAAGCTATTGCTCTACAAGCTTTAGGTGAACAACTTGTCAATTTGTCGAATAAAGAGCTTAACAGTATCCATCTAGACAAACGTCTCCTCCAAGCAGTAGTGGATGCCAAATCGATACGAGCAAGGGGAGCATTAAAACGACAAAAACAGCTCATCGGCAAGCTGATGCGTAAAATTGATCCAATACCAATCAGGGCTGCAATTGATCGTTTTAACAAGAACGGACAGCGTGAAAAAATAATTTTTAAGAAAACTGAATACTGGCGCAATCGAATACTACTCGGAGATACAACTGTACTAGAGGAGTTTTTCGCATATGTTGGTCATGACAATGAACGATTGACCGTCATGGTGAATTCTTCGCGAAATATGACCAATACCGCAGAAAAAACCAAAGCAAAACGGTCTATTTTTCGTGAAATTTATAATGAAATTGATCTTAAGGTGCAGAAAGATAGCAGTACCGTATAGAATTACGGTTTGTAGAAGTAAGTCTACTCAGGCAAAAGTATGCAACCAATAATTGGCATTATTATGGGTTCCCATTCTGACTGGAGCACCATGCAGTACGCAGCAGAAACGCTTGATACTCTCGGCATAGAGTATGAGACCCGCGTTGTGTCGGCACATCGGACACCTGATTTACTGTATGACTATGCAGCATCAGCTGCTGAACGAGGTATTAAAGTGATTATTGCAGGCGCGGGCGGTGCTGCTCACCTACCTGGTATGACTGCAGCAAAGACCCGACTCCCGGTCATTGGTGTGCCGATTGAATCGAAGACATTGAAAGGAATAGACTCTATGCTATCAATTGCGCAAATGCCTGGCGGGGTGCCGGTTGCTTGCATGGCTATCGGAAAAGCTGGTGCTATTAATGGTGCATTGCTCTCCGCAGCTATCCTTGCAAATGCAGATACTAGCATCGCCGGTACGCTTGATGAATTTCGTAGCTCCCAAACACGTAAAGTTCTAGAAAGCCCTGATCCAAGTAATTAGCGCATGAAAACCATTGGCATTATTGGGGCAGGCCAACTAGGTCAAATGATTGGGTATGCAGGCAAGCGGCTCAATCTAGACTTTGTTTTCCTCGATCCATCTGAGAATCCACCGGCTAAAGCTGCTGGACCGGTATTAAAATATAATTTTGATGATCCTGAAGGACTCGAGAAACTTGCTGCAGCCACTGATGTTATAACCTACGAATTCGAGAATGTCTCCGTAACAGCCTTAGAGAAACTTGATAAAGAAACTATTGTATACCCCCCCACAGAAGCTCTGAGGCTCGCACAAGATCGTCTAGAAGAAAAAACTCTTTTCCAAACCCTGTCGATCCCGGTCTCTGGTTTCCAAAAAATCGATTCTGTAGCCGATCTAGAAAAAGCGGGATTGGAACTCGGGTACCCACTTGTACTTAAAACAAGACGCTTCGGATATGACGGAAAGGGTCAGTGCATAGTTAATCATAGAAATGATATTGAGGAAGCAGTGAATCAGTTGGGGCCGCGAGCTTTGATTGCCGAGCAATTTGTGCCATTCGATCGCGAAGTATCCGCGATTGGGTCTAGAAATGTCAGTGGGCAGCTGTCATATTACCCCTTAACTGAAAACCTACATCGAGAAGGAATTTTGCGAGAGTCTCGAGCACCAACTGACGCGGGTAACCTCGAAAGTATTGCCAATGATTATCTAAAACTTTTACTGACACACCTAAATTACGTGGGAGTATTGGCACTTGAGCTTTTCGTTGTTGATAATAAGCTGTTAGCAAATGAATTTGCACCCCGTGTCCATAACTCAGGTCACTGGACAATAGAAGGTTCAGTAACGAGCCAATTTGAGAATCACCTGCGAGCCATTTTGGATATGCCCCTGGGAGAAACCACGGTACTTGGGGCACCGGGCATGTTAAACATAATTGGTGCCATGCCACAGGATAGTGAATTACTAAGGAACCCGTCAGTAAACCTTCATGAGTATGGAAAAGAAGCTAGAACTAACAGAAAATTGGGGCACCTAACTATTGTCGCAGAGAACCCCGCATCTCGTGATATTCAATTAAAAGAACTAGAAAAATATTTGACTAATTGAACGAACAATGAGTTATGCAGTGCCACCAACCGTCACTTCATCAATCTTTACAGTGGGCTGCCCAACACCTACTGGCACAGACTGTCCATCCTTGCCACAGGTACCAACGCCTGAGTCTAATTCTAGATCATCTCCTACCATAGAAATAAGGCTGAGTACCTTAGGCCCGTCACCAATAAGCATAGCCCCTTTTACGGGAGTTGTTATCTTACCTTTATCGATCAGGTAAGCCTCGCTCGCAGAAAACACAAATTTTCCCGAAGTAATATCCACTTGGCCACCACCAAAATTTGGAGCATAAAGACCTTTATCCACGGACCCGATAATTTCCTCCGGATGGTGAGGCCCGGCAAGCATATATGTATTAGTCATACGTGGCATTGGTATATGAGCAAAAGACTGCCTACGACCATTACCGGTAGGGGCAACACCCATTAATTTCGCATTCATCTTATCCTGCATATAACCCTGAAGAGTTCCATTCTCAACTAGCACGTTGTATTGGCCGGCTGTTCCTTCATCATCAACAGTAATGGAGCCCCTTCGTTCTGCTAGCGTACCATCATCTACAATAGTACAAAATTCCGAGGCTATCTGTTGCCCAACTCGACCTGTAAAAGCTGAGGTCTGTTTGCGATTGAAATCACCCTCTAAACCATGCCCAATGGCTTCATGCAACAAAATACCTGGCCATCCAGGTCCTAATACTACTGGCATCGTGCCAGCAGGTGCGGGTTCCGCCTTAAGCAGCACAATCGCTTGACGCACTGCCTCCCTTGCATATGCCATCCCTCGATCAGCTTCCACAAAATAATTAAGATCGGCACGGGCACCTCCGCCACAATAACCCTGCTCGCGACGACCATTCTCTTCGACAATAACTGCTACATTTAATCGTACAAGCGGACGCACATCGGCGGCCAGTGTTCCGTCAGTCGACATAACCAATACTAGATCTTGGCTGCTATGAAGCGACACCATAACCTCCCGTATTCGCTCATCAAGTTTTCGAGTACCCTCCTCGATACCCCTCACCAGTGATTTTTTCTCCTTATCACTCATACTAGTCGTAGGATCTGCCTTCCCATATAACGATTTTGAAATCATGGGTGTTGGGACAGCAACAGTCTTTGACTGGCCTTGCCGAGAAATTGCACGTGCGGCATCCGCAGCCCCTTTCAGAGCTGGCAGAATCAGTTCCTCGGAGTATGCAAAACCCGTCTTTTCGGCACTAACAGCCCGAACTCCGACTCCACGATCAAGACTAAAGCTTCCTTCCTTCAAGATTCCGTCATCAACTGTCCAAGATTCGCTGCGACTGACCTGAAAATATAGATCAGCCATATCAACATCACGTCGGTATAGAGAACCGAGGGCACTAGTCAAGTGATTCTCATCTAGTCCAACGGGCCCCAACACATCGGTCATAACTAATTGGACTGTTGATTCCTTATTTGTCCCCATTATCTTCTCTCAATTCGCAACACGGCGCGGATTCACAATTTAATGTTGGCTATTTTTGTTAACCACACACAATACCAAACAACTCACTTGATGGATCTGGAGTTAAATCATTCGCTATTCCTAAAAGCAATTTGTTCCTGGCTTAGACAGCCTGCGCGAGTACTTACCTCAGCAAACCTCTGGGAATCGGAGAGGTCTATCCCCGGAGATTCCCAAGGGCCCGTCACAGCATAGAAGATCTCTCCCATATCTTTGAGGGGCTTCTGAAACACTTGTGAGAATATTAGTAAAGCGGCTGCGACTTGGGGGCCCCCAAATAAAAATCCGGCGACCGGTAGTGAGCCCCCAACATTTGCGCTAACGATAGCAGCTTGATCATAATCGCGAGCAACTAAGCCCGTGCGACCGACAATACCAACGTCTGCGGCAGGACCTGTGAATGTGAGGTTACAGGTATAAGCATCACCATCGACGAGCCTAAAATCACCCTTTATCTGGTCATAACCAAATCCCTCAGAAAAAACATCACTGAAATCTAATGCGAGACGTCGCGGTAAAGCGGTTATGCTCATAAGGCCAAACATACGGCCAGCACCCGGATCTACCTCAGACAACCGACCCGCCCCCAATTGCACAGTAACCTCACCATTCAATGCTCCCATAAAATCGCTGCGGGGCCCACCGGACCAATCAACGTCCATTATTATTTCCATTTGGTCACTAATAATTCCAGGATTATAGGCAAGCCGCTGAGCAGTCTGCTGAGTATCAGTACTAGTAATAATCGCATCTACAAAAGTCCGCTGACCAAATTCATTGGCAGCATCGACTAACCACCCAGCTTGTCCTGAAAGACTAAAAGTTTTGTCCTCAGTTGTGAGCAGCGAGGTTACTAGCCCACGTCCCGACCGTTCGATATCAGCCTCTAGGCGACCAAATTGGTGCTCGCCAAGAGAAAAATTATCTGCGCGCACAGATAAACTGGGGAGAAATTCCGGATTCAATAACTGTGTTCCCGACTCAGTAGTTTTCGTTTTATCACCAGGTAAATGTAATCTCTCCATATCAAATGTCATTAGACGACCTGCATCGAAATCGTAAGGTATTGTGACCCGACCTTGAAGTTGCTGTCCCGATAAACGAAGAAGCCAATCGCGACCGCTCCGGTCAGCCTGAATACGATGATTCGTGAAGTGCTGCCCCCAAGCATAGAAATTGTCAATTTCGACATCGATAGTCCGAATGCGTTCACTAACGGCCATCCTTTCTTCCAGGGGCCATGGTTCTAAGAACCATTTATGCGCGGCGAAAGCTTCAATCTGACCGTGTATGTGGAGTCCTCGAATAGCAGCATTGCGAGGATATTCACCAAGCGCAATCACCCCTCGATCAAAATCCCATCGATTGTCATCTTTCAAGAAGTTGGCGGTCCAATTCACCTGACTTGCCAAACTACCATCCATCCTCAGAGTTCCATTTGATGGAAAACTCATGTTCATCGATAAACCCAACGGCTCCTCAGCGTTCTTGGTAAACGGAACTGGCAGATGTGATTTAATTCCAACAAGATCCGTATCGACCGTGATTATTAGTGGCTCTGGTTGTCGTGCGCGCCAATTAGGAAATCGAATGGTAGCTTGATAATTGGTATCCCCAGT
>CAJWFK010000014.1 GCA_913031125.1 uncultured Woeseia sp.
CGTGTTAAACACTCCGGGAACAATTGATAGTGATTATAGAGGAGAAATAAAGGTTATCATCTATAATCATGGTAATGAAAATTTTTCAATTAATAATGGTGATAGAATTGCTCAAATGATCCTAGCACCTGTGGTCAAGATGGAATTAGAAGAAAAAAATGATTTACCTAAGTCTATCAGAGGTAAAGGTGGATTTGGTTCAACAGGTAAATGAATATCAATTTAGATAAAAATATTTTCATAGGTTAATCTCAAACTAAACAAAAGGTTTCACTAGTGGATTGAATTTATCCCCTAGTGTAGCGGATAACTCGTTCCTTCAAGCATGGTCGCCAAAATCTCAATATCCTTGATCTCATGAGGGTTAACTGCGTACGGGCTTTCGCTAAGGATTGTAAGATTTGCATATTTCCCCGGTTCCAGCGATCCAATTACGTTCTCCAGGCCAATCGAGTATGCAGCATTGATTGTGACTGCTTTCAGGGCGTCTTCTACTGAAATTCGTTGATCGGCTCCCACCACCTTGCCTGATGCCGTGGTCCGAGTTACGGCTGACCACATTAAATACAGCGGCTTTGCTGGTGCCATCGTCATATCAGAGTGCAGTGCAAGTGGCACACCTGCCTTTACCACGTCGCCGAGTCGCACCATGTCTTCTGTGCGCTCCGGACCGATTCCATTAGTACGGTAGTTCTCAGCTAATGCGGTCACGTAGTAGGGGTTAGCACTAACCATGCCACCTAACTCAGCAATCCGGTTCACTTGCTGTCTTGTAGAAAAGCCAAAATGAACGATTGTAGTCCGGTGATCTGGACGGAACCGTCGCTTCTGAGCGGCTTCCAATGTATCTAGAATCATCTCCAACCCTGCGTCTCCATTTTGGTGAATATGTATTTGATACCCAGCATCCCAATAGGTATTAAAAGTCTGCTTAAATAAATCTAGGTCAATCAACCATTCACCTTTATGACCATCGGTGTAGCCATCAATCATTTGCATTGTCTGGCTAAACATGGCGCCATCCGCTAGCAATTTGACCTGTTTAGGAAGAAATTTAGTTTTTCCCTGTCCCCAGGCAAGAGGTACTTCCGTTGCGGCAACCAGGTTGTCCATCCCGTTTTTTGCCACCGTGTTGCCGTTGACAATAAAGTAGCTGCGAAAGGGCGTATTAATGTCACCAAGAACAACATTCTGAACTTTTTGAAGGTCTTTGGAGAGTAACCCGCCGGGTTCGGCAATGGTCGTGATACCAGCCCCATGGAGATAGCTTTTTACAAATTCCAGACCAGAAATAATCCGTGAAGGCTCCATTAATGTCGGCATCAGTTTCGAGAAGACTGGGTATAAACCTTGTTCCCAGAAATGTCCTTTGTCAAAACTCGACTGCGCCTTTTCCTCGGCAGATAGGGTTTCGTAGAATGATTGTGTAATAGCATAACGATCCATCGCCGCTGTATTTAAAATGAGCTCGTGAGCAGAGCGATGCCAAACAACGATGGGTCTGCTCAAAGATATTTGATCAAGATCCTGACTACTCAGTTGCCCATGAAAGTAGTGGTGGAAACCCCAGGTAAAGAGAGTCTCTTCCGGATTTACCATGTTGGTTTCGGCAGTGGTTAGTTGGTCTATATAAGCAGGTCGATCATTTGCAGCGGGCGACACTCCATTAGGTAGTACCCATTCTTCTATAGAAATAATTTCCATTGTCATGGTTAGGGCAGCAAGAAAAGGGTGCAAATGTTGTTCTATCAGGCCGGGAACGATTACATGATCCTTGTACCGTGAATCCACTTGGTGCCTGTGACTATCGATACTAGCTAAAACATCTTCAAGTGAGCCCAGTGCTAATATTTTTCCGTTCAAAACAGCTAAAGCTGTGCCGTTTGGCTGCTCTGGATTCATTGTTATGATGTTGCGTGCTTGATAAATACTAATGTCATTAGTGTTTTTTTTGGTCTTGGCACTTTCATTCAAATCTTCAACGCCGCTGCACCCCTGCAGAGCTAGCAGTATGGTTAACAAACAAAAATACCTTTGCCTCTGCGTCACCCGCAATCCTTTTGATTAATCATCTTTGATGCGACGTTATTTAAAGCCCGAGCATCTTATAAGATGTAGCACAGCATGTTTAACTCCCCCAACGGCTGTGACTTTGCTTGGGTGCCTTCGGGCACCCTTTTTTGTTTATTGAAATATCAGAGGGAACTACATTTCCACTATTTCTGTGTGAAGCGAGTCAACCTTGGTCTTCATAGCGTCGATTTTCTGATTAACTTCTTCCTGTTTTATGGCAGTGCGTTTTACTTCTTCAATCTGGTGCTGCAGTTCTTCGATCTCACGACTGAGACGAAACACCAAATATAAAATACCAATTAATAGTAATACGGCTATGAAGTCCACATCGTTTACCCCTATTTATAGTGTTTTAGACTTGTGCCAAGGCTATAGCATACACCTTAGAGAGCAATGGTCTACAAAATTGGAAATTAGAAATGTTGTCCATGTATATACATTAATTATTGAATAAGGATTTCTGTGATTCAAAATGAGTATTTGAGATATAACCTTTTCGACGATACGAGAAGTAGGCTATGTACCGATTAGTTTTTGACATGTTTGCTAAACCACGGTGAAGAAGCCGGTCATCAAATATTTGACAGGAACCTTGGAGTAGTTCGGCAGCATAGGTTTTAGATGTATACAGGGTGTTTTTATCCACTAAACATTCCGGATCTGTTTCAGCATGTTGATATATTAATTTCTCCGGGCGTAATGATTGGTTATGCAGATGATTGGTCAGGAAATGTGAGCCGCACGCATATTCTGTAGGCCCCATTGTTATTGGAATGTCATGTAATGCCAACATCACATTTAGGGCATGAGCTGGTTTATGAGTAGCAGATATATGCGGTGAGTCGATATGCCAGTGTTGAGCGGGACTCTGTGGCTCGGAAAATACCACACCGCTAAATGAGTGTTCAGCGGTCTCTCCCAGTACTGAGGAAATTAGTGGCCACCAAATAGCTTTTTTCTCATCAATACCAAATTCTTCCGGAGTAATCGGGATATCCCATCTCCCCGGAGAACGTTGGACAATTTCCTCGTAACCAGCATGACTACCAATACCAATCTTTTTTCTGTCGAGTACCGAATTGATTTTTTCATAACGATGCTGAAATGTATTCCATAGGACTTCGGTAAGTTCGATAGGACAAGCAGTATCCATTAGGGCTAAACCGTCGGTCTCTAATTTCTGCACTAATTTATTGGACATAAATAGTGTTTTCTGTGAGCACTATCGCTGTAGCGGCCCGATGTAAAATAGCTATATGGCTGGTCTACTTAAGCGTGATCCAGATAAGATCTATGGTCGTATTACCGGTATTTCCGGATTCATGTTCGGCGCTAAGGTCAACCGCATCCGACCAACCTACTGAGCCGGCAGGACTAAACGGGGAGGGAGCTGATTGCACACCGCCACTTCTTGCGGACCATACACCCCCTTTAATATGAATATACACCTGATTTCCGGGGTGACTATGGATGCCTTCCCACTCGCCTGGTTCTATTTCTACCCGTTGAACGATAACACGATCATTTTCTAACAATAACTCCAAGGGAATATTAGGATAAACCTGACCGACATGTTCTTTGTCAGGATTAATTGGCTCATCACCCTTTAGTGTGACCCAAATTAAATCGATAGGTGTGTCACCCGTATTTCCGGATTCATGTTGTTCACTAAGTGGAATGGCTTCCATCCATCCGATTCCACCATCTTCAGCGATTGATCCGGAATAGGCGAGTTCACCACCCAAACGGCCGGACCATTCACCACCTTTGACATGCACGTAAACTTGATTTCCGGGATGGGAATGAATTCCCTCCCATACCCCGGGACCAACAATGAAGCGTTGTACTACAACATGCTCATTTTCAAGCAATACCTCGCCTCCCGGGTTATCCATAGCCGGGTAGGTCAATAAAAATTGCTTGCTCGATGCAGAAGTTTCTGCCGGTGTCGCATTTTGGTCTGCATCAGAGCAGCCAAAGAGTGCAAGCACCAAGAAAATATAGGAAGCTTTCATAATATTTTGCCTTTTAAGAACTTGATTGGGGGCGTCATGGCCCTGTTATTTTACTAATGCTCAATTGTTAGGTGAGAGGTTTTTCATTTTTCGATACCGTATTGAAAATCTCTATAAATATGGCGCGCCCGGAGAGATTCGAACTCCCGACCACTTGGTTCGAAGCCAAGTACTCTATCCAGCTGAGCTACGGGCGCATAAGGGTTTCAGCGTTTTCAATGGGGAATATAATAGCGGAAGGGGAATATTTTTACTTTAAATACTTTTCCGACTGCAGCGGGATAAGACTGCGACTAACAGTCCAAGCAACAGTAGAGGGCTGGGACTGCCACCACCGGAATTTTGAGATGCTGTTGGTGGCGGTGGTGTTGGCGACGGTGGTGTTGGCACATTACCCAGGAGCAGTTGTCCTTGATCAAACAGAAGATCACGTACCTTATAAATGGCAGCAAAGGCTTGTCCCGAGCCTGAATTGACTAGAACAGCAGAACCCAGGCCCGACCCCAGCATTAGGCAAAGGTCTGTTGAAACGCCGAAGTCGCTGCCGCCGTGGCAAGCGTTTCGTTCACCGTAATTGTATTCGGTATACCACATCACGCCCTGGTCGGCGTGATTCACAAGCACATCATCGAAACCGATATCGATAGTTTCAGATTGCATAACGCGAACACCACCGGCAGGCTGGCCGCCACCAAGCAGCATTGCCATATAGATTCCTACATCGTTTGGACTCGTTCGCAGCTGGCCACTTGGATAATCCGGATAACTAAAGTGGCCTATTGGTTCGCCGTTGGCGTAATACGGCATTGCTATTTTCGAAGTATCCGTAAAGTCAGCAAGTTCCCATCCTGTATTTAGCATCCCCAACGGATTGAATAGATTGGCTGCAGAATGGTCTCTTAATTCAACACCGGAAATAGATTCGACAAGATACCCCGCGAGTCCGGATGCAAAATTACTGTATTGGTATTCCTCGCCTGGCTCCTTTGTACGAAAATTAGCGATGTCGCTGTACCACTGACCACCCGGCACAAAATATCCCGTCATAATGTCATGCAGTGAAATCGGTGAATCTCCGAAAAAATACAGGTCTCCGGATCCAGGAGAGCCATAAATATCCGCATCCCTTATACCCGACGTATGCGTCACAATGTGCGATACACGGATAGTCTCGCCATCAACCCGAGGATTGTCGAGTTCCCAGGGTAGATGATCATTAACCGGGTCATCCAAAGCCAAGCTACCAGCCTCTATCAGTTGAAGCAGCGCAGTTGCCGTGTAGGTTTTCGAGATACTGGCGAGCATGTACGGGGTGTCGGCATTTGCGTCTTCAGCCTCATCAACATTCGCAAAACCGACGGCATCAGCTACGGCAACAGAATCAGCTACCGCCAATGAATAACCGATCGACGGTAGATTGTGCTCAATACGAATCGCATCGATTTCCGATTTGACGGTGGTCCAGTCTGGCTGAACTTGAGCAAACGTACGCAATGTGAGTAAACACAATAAAACAAGCCATCTCGATCGTTTATGCAATCGTCGCTCCTCGAGGTAATGCCGTCCGATATTGGTGAAAATTCACTAAATATAGGTGCTAAGTATCACTTAATTTTTTTCGAAATATACGGGCAAATATTTTTACTTTAAATGTATTTTTCGACTGTAGCGAGATAAGATTGCTGCTAACAGACCAAGCAATAGTATAGGGCTGGGACTACCGCCACCGGAACTTGAATTCACTGGTGCTGGTGCTGGTGCTGGCGGTGCAGTAATCGTGATCGTAACTGTGCCCACATTGGAATCATCAGAGCCATCACTGGCCTGGTAGGTAAAGCTATCCGTCGCAGTCTCAGAGCCATCATGGGTGTAACTGAAGGTACCATCGGAGTTAAGAGTAAAACTGCTTGAGTTGGACGGGTTCGCGACCACCGCCGCAGTTAACGAATCCCCATCAGCGTCTGTATCATTATCTAACACGTTAAAGGTGTTGCTGATGGAACCTCCCTCATCAATGGCAGCAGGGCTGTCATCCACAGCAACCGGTGCATAGTTGCTAATGGCGTCGCCCGGCAACGGTGGTGGATTGTTAGGGTTGCCATTGACAGAATCAATAGCGTTGGCCGCACGTTCACCCTCGTGTAACGCGCCGGGGACTGTAGCGGAATGCGTGTTATGCGAGGCCTCTCCCGCAAAGAAAATCCTGTTGTCAGCCACAGGAACCTGGAGGTCTAGTCGACTGCTGTTGTTGGCCGATGTGTAAGTGCCTACTTTTGGATATGAATAGACTCCCAGTGTATAAGGATGCGTGCCCCAATTTTGAACAAAGCCTTCGATATAGTTTTCGGTCGCTTGGCCTTGTGCAAGAGGAAAAGTAGCATCAAGATCAGCTAATATTGCATTAATAATTGCTATCTTACCTGCATCACCTCCGCCGTTGGCTGCAGCAATATCATTTAATGCTGAGGCATTGTCACCCATGGTGTAGCACATAATAATATGATCTGTGCTGTCAACTTTGTAATCAGTGGGTACCCAACAGGCGCCGGCCAGTCCTTCGGTTACCAGCCATCCTAGTTTATCATCCTGTGTCTCCCACCAAGGAGAGCTAAAGCGAAGCGGCACTTTCATACCCATATCGATGCCAATCCCGTTATAAGCAGAGACCGTGCTGGCCGGTAAATCAGGAATGAAGTCGATTATTTCTGCCTGCAGTACACCAACAGAAACAGTCACAATTACCTGTCTTGCGGCATGCTGATAATCGTTAGCATCGGTGACAATGACGTCGTTACCACTCGTATCAATTCTTATTACAGGACTATTTAATATCAGATCGTTATTGGCAATTACATCATTCCACCAGATAGTGTCTAATGTATCCAAGTAGCCAAGATTTTTGTCTCCCAGCATCATGGTTCCCCCGGGAAGATCCCATTGGTAATCTTGTATAGCCAAACTTCTTGCACCTAGTCGATGTAGCGATGTAGCCCATGAGCCCCCAGCAAAACCTGACTCATAAAGGTGGTAAGCGCGGTGCCCAGGGCTAACGCCGTATTCACTTAGCACATCATCAGCCAACGTTGAATCAGGGTCTTGGTGAAGACTTGGTTCCCAATACCAATCAAAGAGATCCCAGTAAGTAGTCACATCTGAGTCGTCGTAACAGTTATAGGGTGCACTACTTAAAGTCCAACAGGTTGTGGTACTGCTATCCATCGAATAGACGTTAGCTCCAAGATATCCGTCGACGTAAATGGAATTACCGTATTCTGCCTCGATAGCCGGCCATGCTGGATGATCGTCGTTAGCGTAAACCTCCTCTGCTCCTAGATCAACGCGTGTTTCACCTAGCGTATAACTGTACACGCGCCCGCCAACTCGATCCGTAGCTTCAATAATCAGCACGTCGTAGCCCGCTTCATTCAGGGTTTTCGCTGCATACAGGCCAGCACTTCCGGCACCTACTACTACGACGTCATGGGTGGTGTCGGTGGACCATCCCAATAGTGGGATCAGCAATAATGGCCAACTGATTAGAAGTATGAATAGTGTTTTTCTCATGCGACTATAAATTCCAATTTTATGTGTTTCCATCCAATCGAGACTTAACCCATTCATGAAATTCCCAAACCCAATACTCCTGAGCAACCAGTATACCGCTTATATGTGCCTTGCTTCGCAAGCCTTGCTGATTCAACTCACAGGCAGCCCCGTCCTGCTCAACGACTAATCTCCCAAGCTCCAGCATGTGATCCAGTTTATCGGCATGTTTTTCTTTGGTACCTGGCATCAACAGCCAGTCAATAACTAGATCAGTAGTTTCAGGTCCCGTAGGAAAGATACGTACACTCCGAACGTAATCCGGATGACCGACGAGATACATACTTGCTGTGAAAGAGGCATAGACCATGCCTCTTTCACGTTCTTCTGCTGTTGGGCCGGGAATGATTGGTAGCTGTATTTTGCCGTCGATTGTCCAGGTTTCTACGCCGTCACCTGTCCCACGTTTTATTCCTTGTTCTTCATCCGAAAGTTCGTCTCGGCTGACGAGCCCTTTATTATATACGGGTACGAGTTTACACAGTTCTGGATGTGTCCGCGGGCAGTGATAGCATTCATTATAATTTTCCCAAAACAGTTTCCAGTTGAATTTCAGAGTTTTGGTCTCCTGATGTACTGAAGTCATCTGATCCAGCGGCCAGTTAGACAAATTATTGCCTTCTTCTCCCAGAAAACCCTCTAGAGATTGCCCAGTCTTTTTATTGAGATTTAGGAAAATGAAACCGCCCCAAATATCGGCTGGTATATGGTAGAGAGAATAGTTCGACATGCTGAAGTCATCAGAGTCGGTACGGTAAGGTGTCGCGACCAGTTCACCCGACAGGTCATACGTCCAGGTATGGTATGGGCAAATGATCCTGCCATTAGCGAAATGTCCACTATTTTTAGTGCAGATGGTCGAGCCCCTGTGTCGGCAGGTATTGTGAAAAGCACGAATTTCATTATTCGAGTCCCTAATAATCATGGCTGATTGATTACCCACCTTTTTGACGATGAAATCCCCAACGTTTGGAATTTCCTCGGCCCTGGCGACACATACCCAGTCCTGATACCAGATGGACTCAAGTTCGCGTTCATAATGTTGGGGGTCGTAGTACCACTCACTAGGTAATGCAGTCTTTACCTCATCCAAAAAGGGCATATTTGATGATCCTTAAATTATTAATAAATAATTTAATTAAAATAAATAGATAGTTGAAAAATATGATTTATTTTTAATTAAAATATAAGGTTTTCTGTTAGATCCAGCGCCTCACACGCTTTCTATATTCAATGAATTCTTGACCAAAAGTTTTGCTCATCGCTTTTTCTTCGGGTTTGATCTGGAACTGTGTGATATACATGACAAAACATGGAAGAATGATTAAACCGATATAAATGCCTTTGTAAACGCACACCCCGATTAGGATGATGAGGAGCCCCACATACATAGGGTTTCTGCTGACGCTAAAAAGGCCGTCTGTAACTAATGTCGTCGCCTTTTCCGGATTCAAGGGGTCAAAAGTTGTTTGATGTTTGTTGAATAGCCTCAGCGATACAAAGCCTATTGATAGTCCAGTGCATATCAGAATTATTGCTGATATACCTTGCAGACCGAATTCTATTTTTGGCAGATGTCCGGACAGCCAAAAAGACAGAAAAATAAAGGTTATGGTTACTATTGGTGGCGGTATTTTGTGGTTTAAAAAGGACATTATTTGTGTGTTTGTTGAATTCAGTAAGCTTTCTATGGATGCTAGTGGTTTTTTAGACTATATCCCCCATCTACTGTGAGGATTTCCCCGGTCATGTAATTCGACAGGCTACTGGCAAGGAATAATGCTACCGAAGCTATATCTTCTGGATCACCAACGCGTCCCAAAAGCGAATTATTAGAGTATTCATCGAGTATAGACTGATAGTTTTTTGTCGATACTGCAAAGTTGGTGAGCATATCGGTCTTGATAGCACCTGGACAGATTGCATTAATATTAATTCCATTAGTGCCAAGCTCGATAGCCATTCGCTTCGTATATTGGATAACGACCTTTTTTGACAAACCATAGAATGTTTTTTTAAGAGTGGATTCACCTAGCCCAGCGATCGAACTGATATTGACAATTTTTCCTGCGCCGCGCTGAATCATTGACGGTATTGCACTTTGAGTGCAGTTGATGACACCGCCAACGTTAACAGACCAGATCGCAGCAAGTTTTTCGGCAGGTAAATCCATTTCATCTCCGGTTAGAGTAGATGAAAATAGTTCCTCGATGGGTAAACTGAGGGCGTCTCCTTTTACAACGGCTAGGGCTGCATTATTTACGAGGATATCAATCTCGCCATATTGATCCGTAACCTCGGAGACCATCGAATTAACGGCAGCTTGATTGGAAACATCCGCCTTTACTGCTATTGCTTGTCCACCATTATTTGTGATCTTTTGAACGATTTCCTCAGCACACGAGTCACTTTTGTTGTAATTCACCACGGTCTTGGCGCCAGCAGCTGCGAACAATAATGCAATCGCGCGGCCAATTCCGCGGGATCCTCCTGTTATTAATGCAACTTTGTCTTTTATGATTTTATCCAACAGTATCAATCCGCAATTTTTACCTATTTATAGCCCTAAAGGGGCTATACCTCTTCGCTTGCTAATGCCTTGTATCCCTTTACTAGAAACTTGTTTGCGTCGACTACTGATGCTGAAAATCTTGATTGCTCAGGGCTTACCGACTCAAGACTACTGAGATCAAAGTCCATACCGATATTACTGGCCGAAGGGATATGCGAGTGGCTTGGTATATCCAGACCATCAATTACAACACTATGTTCTATTACACAGCTGTCTCCTACAATACTGTTGAAAACAATGGTATTAAAGCCAATAAAGACGTCGTTCCCTATCGTGCAGGGGCCGTGCACGATAGCTCTATGCGCAATAGAGCTACCTTCGCCAATTTCCACGCCGGATCCCCCTTTGCAATGGATGATTACGGCATCTTGGATATTAGAATTGTTTTTTATGACAATAGGTTCTAACTGTCCGTCATCATCAACCTCGTCTGCTCGTATAACGGCATAAGGCCCCACAAATACACCCCTCTCGATTATTACGTGACCAAATATCAGGGCGGTTTTGTCAATATATGCTGCGTCACTTATTTGTGGTGTATGTCCTGTCGGGTTTTTTCTGATCGACATTGTTGACTTCCTTTCTAAATCGTTTCTCATCGCGTCAGGGATGCATAATATTTGACGAACAAGCAAAAGAAAATTTTAAAATACAATTGGTATTACCTTTGCCCATTGACATTTTACAGATACTTACCATTATTAATGTATGACTTACCGTTGGACAATATAAATGACCCGCAATAAACAAATTAGACTAGCCAGTAGGCCTTCCGGCTGGGTAACAACTGATAATTTCACAGTAACTGAAGAATCACTTACAGACCCAGAAGATGGAGAACTTTTAATTAAGAATATCTTTATGTCGGTAGATCCATATATGCGCGGCCGCATGAACGATGTGAAATCTTATATTCCACCATTTCAGGTTGGAGAAGTTTTACAAGCGGGCATGATCGGTGAAGTAGCTGTAAGTCGAAATAAAGACTATGCAGAGGGTGATATAGTTTTTGGCATGCTGGGCTGGGAAACTTTCAGTGTGAGTGATGGGATGGGGCTTAGTAAGATACCTAAAACTTCAGCACCGCTTTCATACCATTTAGGTATTCTTGGTATGCCTGGCATGACCGCCTATGTCGGACTTCACAAGATCGGTAGAGCGAAACCAGGAGAGACTGTGTTCGTGTCAGCTGCTTCGGGTGGGGTGGGAAGTATAGTTGGCCAATTAGCTAAATTGCACGGTTGCAGGGTCGCTGGTTGTGCCAGTACTGACGCCAAAGTGGCAATGTTGAGGGACAAGTTTGGTTACGATGCGGCATTTAATTACCGAAATAGTACATGTCTCTTGACTAGTCTCAGGGAAATTTGTCCGGATGGCATTGATATTGATTTTGAGAATGTTGGTGGTGAGATATTTGAAGCTGCCCTGTGGAGTATGCGGCCAAATGGTCGGGTTGTGATGTGCGGCATGATATCTAATTACAATGACGATGAGTTACAACCTGGCCCACGCGGCATGATGTCGATTATAGGAAAAAATCTTACGATTCAAGGTTTTATCGTTACAAACTACCCTGAAGCCAGCATGGAGTACGTCAAAAAAGCTAGTAGCTGGCTAGAGGATGGTACTTTGGAATATCACGAGACCATAGCCGAAGGGATTGAGAACGCGCCACTTGCATTCATAGGTATGCTAAAAGGCAATAACATTGGAAAACAGATAGTTCGGATTGCAGATATTTGAACAATTTTAAAGCAGAATTATTTTATGCGACATTAGCCCAATTTAAGCATTTCTTGCTTGCTGATCTCTTCTCACTGAGAAGTCGTGTACGTACCCGCTAAGAATTCTTTAGTCGTGAAACCAGATCCCTGCGTTCTGGTGAGTCCAGAGATTGTTCATAGACTTGCGTCCACTTCGCTAGATCTGTCTCTTCTTTTTCTAGTGCCCCCAAGAGATGTTTAGTGGAAGCAACTGCGGTCTGGCTCGCATCTTTTATGCGATTTGCAAACTGGTGAGCTGTTTCTAACGCGGATCCTTCTGGTACGACATGTGAAACTATGCCGAGATACGAGGCTTCGGTTGCTGTCAGTTTCTCACCAAGAAGTAGGATCCGTCTCAATGTTGAAGAACTTAGACGCGTGTGCCAGCGCTGCACTGCCTCAGGATTATACAAAAGACCCAAACGGGTAGCGGGCACCTCGAAGAATGCCTGTTCAGACGCGACATTGAGATCGCACGCCAATGTAATATCGACGGCACCACCCAGGCATGGTCCTTCAACAGCGGCTATTACTGGAATCGGAAGGTTGCGAATTTGGAGCACTACTTCCTCGATAGCTTTGTCTATAGCTTTATCCGCGATTGTTCCGGTAAGGTCTTCAAAGTCCGCACCTGCGCTAAATGTCTTATTAGAACCGGTCAGAATAACAACCCGCACTCTCTCAGCTGCCATTGATTTGAGTGCATTATTTAAATCATTAAGTAACGTTTTGGATAAGGCGTTTTTGCGTGCCGGATTATTGAGGGCTAGCTCGCCTATTTCCTCTTTTATCACAGTTGAGAGGAGAGCCTCATTAGCCATGTTTATCGTCCGTTAATTGAATTATATCCAACCCGATATCCCTCAATACCTTCATTTTCTATTTTACTCACTACGCCTAATAGCAGGTCTCATTGTCTCAAGGTATTCTCGCTTTTGAATTTTTGCAAGTAGAGCACCTTAGTCTTACATTGCATAGCCGCCGCTAACACTGATTACTTGCCCGGTAGTGTAGGATGATTTATCTGATGCTAGTAGCAACACGATCGGAACAATGTCATTTGGCACAGCTGCCCGACGTAAAGGATAGCGACGTACTACTTTTTTAAGAACCTCTTCGTTTTGAAAAATTTGGCTTTGGTGGCTGTCCTTATGCCACAGACTGTCATCACCAGCGTCATCTGGACTTTCCGGGAGGGTTAAGCCTGGGCTCACAACATTAATATTAAGGTTGTGTTTGCCAAATTCCCGCGCCAGTGCTTTGCTCAACATATTAACTCCACCCTTGCACGCGCTATAGACTGCTTCCTGGTATTCTCCAACACGCCCTGCATCAGACCCAATAGTTATAATCTTTCCATAAGATCTTTGTATCATTGCTGGAGCTACTGAACGGATGCAGTTTATCGGTCCCCACAGATTTATGGCGATTTCTTTTTCAAAATCGCTTACCGGCTTGTTCAGGAAAAGA
Source organism: uncultured Woeseia sp. (assembly GCA_913031125.1). Taxonomy (GTDB): domain Bacteria; phylum Pseudomonadota; class Gammaproteobacteria; order Steroidobacterales; family Woeseiaceae; genus SZUA-117. The sequence goes on from CAJWFK010000014.1 coordinate 13,497, forward strand.
TCATTCGCTGTCCAGCCAGCGTTGTTTATCAGGATGTCGATTTGACCAAAACGTTCTAGGGTTTCTGAGGCCATTTTCTCTACCTGACTGGCATCGGTTACATCTGTATCTATAAATATGGCTTCTCCATCACCCATATTATTAAGGGTCTTAACAACACGTCTAGCTTGTTTCTTATCTACATCAGCCACTACTACATTGGCATTTTCTTTAGCGAAACCTTCGGCGATTGCTTTTCCGATGGTAGAAGCGCCTCCAGTTACGATAGCGGTCTTCTTACGTAAGCCGAGATCCATTAACTCTTACCTTTTTTACTTCGGTCTTGGAATGCACGTAGTCGCTCGGCGATTTCTTCGCTGGCTTCTTCACGATTACGTTGAAAATATATCTGCTCAAGCCATAAAGCCTCGGAAATTGATAACTTCAAACCCTCGGTTGCCACTTCTTTTATCAATGGGACAGCATTTCTGCCACCTCGGCATATAGCTTCGCCAATTTTTATGGCTTCGTCTAGTAATTGATCAGCGGGTACTACCTTTTGCACCAGTCGCAGTCGCAAAGCCTCAGCTGCATCAACAGACTCGCCCGTAAGCATCATCAACAACGCATCACCCAAACCAATTAATCGCGGCAATGTTTGTGTCCCTCCGCCACCGGGTAGCGCACCCAACAGCACTTCAGGAAGACCAAAAACAGCTTTTTCAGATGCAACGCGGAGGTCACACCCTAAAGCAAGTTCACAACCACCGCCCATTGCATAACCATTCACAGCAGCGATAGTCGGTTTGCTGATTTCCATCGAGTATGGTGTCACCCAGGTTCTATGGCGGTCTTCTGCTTTCCAATGCAGAAAGTCGGGCGCCTTTTTTATGTCTATCCCAGTCGAAAATGCTCGGCCAACCCCTGTGTAGATGAGAACACGCAGAGATTTATCAGCTTCAAACTCTTCTAGTCGTCGTCGATGCTCTGCCATCAAATCCAGATCGAAGCTATTCATCGCTTTCGGTCGGTTAAGAGTCAGGACGGCGATGTCATTTTGTTTCTCCCATTTTAGGGGTTCCGCTTCGTTGTTTTCTTCACTCATTCTTTGATTCTTTTCTGGTCAAAAATCTAATGGCTGGTTATAAAGCTGCTAATTTGATCGTTTAACTGATCGCTTGCTTCAAACTGCATACAATGACCCACGTTCTCAATTATTGAAAGATTAGCGTTGGGAATTGCGTCGGCAATCATTTTTGAAGCTTTTGGTGGGCAATAGGGATCATGCTCCCCCGCAATCACGGACGCTGGACAACCAATAGTATTCAATTCGGGCGTCAATGGATTTGCTCCAACATCTAACATGGCATGGCAGGCATTTAGGTACCCTGCAGGGTCTTGGACTGCTGTAACACGAAGTTTTTTATATTCTTCAATGAGTTTTTCATCTTTAGTAAAAAAACATCCTCTTGCGTCATCGTTATTCGTTTCCGCAATATTCTTCAGTCCACCTTTTTGAACCTGCTGTATGCGATAGTTAAAAAACTTCTGGCCAAGCGTGCCTACAGTGCAAGAACTAGCAATGAGTATCATACCTTTAGTTTGATTTGGAAAATCGAGTGCAAAACGCTGAGAGATTACTCCACCCATTGAAAAACCAACAAGCCATACCGGACCCGTATCAAAAGCGCTTAGTAATTGTGCGAGATCATCTGCGAACTGCCGTACCGTTCCGTCTGCATTTCCCGTAGGGCTTTCGCCAAAGCCTCGGACGTCATAGCTAATTACACGGAAGTATTGTTCCAGAAATGATATCTGTCGGTGCCAAACATGACGAGTTTCGGAAAGACCGTGAATAAGGACTGCGGTGGGGCGCTCGCTCATATTAGAGCCTTATCCGTACCTTTATGTTGCGGATTCCTTGAGGGGTTTGATAATACCTTCATGAATCTCCTCCATCCGTTCTTGTCTGCCACCCGCCCGGAACGATAATGTTACGCCATCAAGCCCGAGTTTGGACAGATTACGTATTCTCTCAAGGCATTCATCAGCAGTGCCTACCAACGCCAGGTAATCGATGAGTTCTCCAGAAACAGCGGTTTTATGCTTCGCATGCTGTGACATGTGCTCAAGTCGATCATAAGCTTTCGATGCGGATTCAAAATCGGATCGGAAAGGCTCAAGAAACTCTGGCAGTTTACGCCATTTTGAAAATGTCTCAGCCTGAGAGGTTACCCAATGACTGACATCCTCTCTGGCTTTTTCTTTGTCGTCAGATATAGAGATGTTAGACCAAAGATGGAACTTAATATCATCCATGGAGCGACCAACTTGTTCGGCGCCTTCCCTGACTAAGTCCATTTGCCAGCGCGTGAATTCCTCATTGGCGCCGCCCATGAGGATTACACCATCAGCAACACGACCAGACATGCGAAGCATTCGCTGCTGATTCGCCGCTATGTATATGGGTATTGGGCCTTTGCCTGTCACCATCCTATATGGCCCGCGTTCTCCGCCAGGAACTTCTTCACCGGAGCAGAGGTTGCGTATTGCGATTACGGATTCTTCCATCTGCTTAATAGTTGCGGGTTTCAGGCCGATAGGAAAAACACCTGTCCAACCAACACCTATGCCAATAAGTGCTCGGCCGTTGCTGAGTTCGTTCAGGGCGGTGAATGAGTTAGCAATAATACTTGGATGTCTTGTGATCGGATTGACCACGCCGGTTGAAATTTGGATCTTGGAGGTATTGACAGCACAAAGAGTCATGGCTGAGAAGCAGTCTTTCATTGAAAGTTGAACGTCAGCGATCCAGACACTGTCAAAACCAAGTGCTTCAGCACTCTTGACGACTTCTACGTTATGAAGGATCGGCTCACGTGAACTGATCCCAAGTGACAATCCAATGTGCATCTCGGTATTATCTATTCTGTTGTTATGGATTTTGAAATTATAGTCGCGCAGTATGCTTGGTCTCCCAATGTAACTCAATATTCTTGATACATAGTGGAACAATGGATGGGTTCAAAGTGATATATAGATTATGACGCGCTGGGTTGATGCGGACAGTTTAAACGGGCTTCTTAAACCGGGGATGACGGTGTTTGTCGCCGGAGCAACGGCTGAACCCCAAGGAATATTGGATTCGTTATCTCGCAACAACAAATGTTGCGAGGGTGTGCGGTTCGTGTCTGTATCTATTCCGGGTATCAACTCCGGGGAGTTTGCATCATTTAGCCCAAAAGCAAGTTCAACTGCATTTTTTGCAACCCCGCAGAATCGTATGAATATTGAATCGGACAATATTGATTTTGTCCCGATGCAGTACAGTACGATCTTTAAATATCTGCAAGATGGCCTGCCGATTGATGTCGCGTTGGTGCAGCTACCACCATTGCAAAATGATGCTGTGTCATTAGGTTTAAGCGCAGATTTTGTGCCTGCTATTCTGGAAAAAGCCACGTTGGTAGTAGCAGAGATCAATGAAAGGCAACCAACTCCTGTAGATTCAATCCTTGTGCCACTAGAGAAAATAGATTTTGCGATAAAGTGTGATAGGCCTGTCCCAGTAGTTGCAGAATCGAAGGTTGATGAAGTAGCGCAGACAATCGGTGTCAAGGTGTCCGAGTTGATCAACGATGGCGACTGTCTCCAGATAGGAATTGGTGGTATCCCAAATGCTGTTTTAGATGCCCTTAAACAAAAGAATGATCTTGGTATTCATTCGGGTCTGATTTCGGATGCCGTTATGCATCTTGCAGAGTCTGGAAATATTAGCGGCCGCTGCAAAACACAGGACAGGGAAAAGATTGTCACAGGCACCACGCTTGGCAGTGAGGAGCTGATCCAATGGGCTGGTCGCTTTCCAGATTTAAGGATCAGGCCGGTGAGCTACACTCATGATATCGGTGTACTCAGGTCATTAGATAATCTTGTATCTGTTAACTCCGCCATTGAGGTCGATTTGTTCGGCCAAGTCAATGCAGATATGTTGGGTGGTCGGCAATGGACGGGGCCGGGTGGTGCGGTAGATATGATGCGGGGGGCAGGTTTGTCGAAAGGAGGGCGCTCTATCGTCGCCTTAAAAGCTACCGCGTCGGCAGGAAAAAAATCCAAAATAGTTTCAGCATTGGATATGAATACAGCTGCCACCGCATTACGAACCGATGTTGATTATGTTGTAACCGAGTATGGTGCGCGTCATATAAGATACTTACCAGTGACAGAGCGGGCGAAAGCGCTTATCGAATTGGCAGCTCCTGAATTTCGGGTTCAGTTGTCCAACGAATGGCAATCAATGAGGACAAAAACTTAATATGACTTGGGCAGGTTAAGGGCTTTTTCCGCAATATTACAAAGAATTAGCTGCGGACTCACCGGAGCTATTCGTAAAATCATCACCTCGCGCATCAGTCGCTCGACATGAAATTCTTTGGCGTAACCCATGCCGCCATGAGTCATTACAGCGCGAGTACAAGATTGAAAGCCTGCTTCGGCGGCCAAATATTTAGCAGCATTTGCTTCGATGCCACACGGGACGCCATTGTCGTAAAGGGATGCAGCTTTCATAGTCATCAGAAATGCGGCTTCAAGTTCCATCCAGCTTTGTGCTAGTGGATGTTGGATCGATTGATTTTGACCAATTGGTCGGTCAAAGACTTCCCGATCTTTTGCATATTCAGTTGCACGATGCAAAGCATTTTGTCCGATTCCGATTGCTTCCGCACCAATTAAAATCCTCTCCGGGTTCAGGCTGTGCAGGAGGTATTTAAAACCCTTGCCTTCCTCACCAATACGATCTTCCGCGGGCACTGGCAATCCGTCTATAAAAACTTCATTTGAATCAACCGCTGCTCGACCCATTTTGGGAATTCTGCGAACCTCACAATAGTCGCGATTCAAATCCGTATAGAACAAGGTCATTCCATCCGTGGTTCGCTTGCATTTTTCTTTCGGTGTCGTTCGCACAAGTAACATTATTTTGTCTGCTACCTGCGCAGTGCTGGTCCATATCTTCTTTCCATTGATGACATAGCCAGTAGCTGTCCTATCAGCCCGTGTTTTGATCGATGTAGTGTTTAGACCTGCATCTGGCTCGGTTACTCCAAAACAAGATTTAGATTTACCTTGAATCAGATCTGGGAGCCAGTTCTGCTTTTGTTCGTCGGTTCCGAAGACTACGATTGGATGAGGCCCAAATATATTTATATGAATTGCTGATGCTGCACTCATTGCACCGGATGATTTGGCTACGGAGTGCATCATTAATGCTGCTTCCGTTGCTCCCATATTCGCTCCACCGTATTGTTCCGGCATCGCGATACCTAGCCACCCTCCATCAGCAATTGCGCGGTAAAAGCCTTCTGGGAAATTCCCGGTTGAATCACGCTCTAACCAATAATCATCGTCGAATCCGGCGCAAATCCTTTGTACGGCATCACGTACCGACTCCTGGTCTGGTGTTAACGAAAAATCCATTGCTAAGCAAAAACCTTGTAAGAAGAACTGATCTTCCCATTTAGCTACGGTAAGTGGTTTTGGTCAAGTATGATTCACCAGAACCTTCAGATACGGCATTATAGTAGTTAGCAATTTAAAGATTATTAGGAGTTGCATGTGACCATGGGCGAACTGGCTTTTATTGATGCGATTGCGCAGGCAGAACTGGTGAAGAATAAAGAAGTAACGCCGATTGAACTAGTGAATGCAGCAATTGAAAGGGTGGAAGAATCAAATCCAAAATTAAATGCAGTGATCACGCCTCTTTTCGAACGAGCTAGAGGTGCTGCTGCTTCACCAATAGACGGCCCATTTGCGGGCGTACCGTTTCTGCTGAAGGATTTTGGCGCAGAATATGCGGATAGTCCTTTATCTGGTGGCTCATCATTTCTTGCTGGGCATTATGTATCGTCTAAAAACAGTGAGTTGGTTAACCGCTATCTAAAATCAGGACTGATTATTATTGGTAAGACTAATACCCCGGAGTTTGCATTAATGCCGACAACGGAGCCCCGAGAATTCGGGCCAAGTCGAAATCCCTGGGATATAACATTAACCACGGGAGGCTCGAGCGGTGGTTCAGCAGCTGCTGTTGCATCCGGTATGGTTGCAGCGGCTCACGCAAATGATGGAGGTGGCTCAATTCGGGTTCCCTCAGCTTGCTGTGGTCTAGTTGGACTGAAACCCACCAGGGGAAGAAATACGCTCGGTCCAGAAATAGGGGACGCAGCAAATGGACTATTATGTGATCACGTTGTAACACGTTCTGTGCGTGACAGTGCGGCAATTTTGGATGCAACTAGTGGGCCGTTAACCGGCGATCCTTATTACCCTAAACAACCGGAAGGATCGTTTCTCGACCACTCTTTTCGAAAACCCGGAAAGTTACGTATTGGTTTTAGTTCAATTGCTATTAATGGTGTACAAGCCCATCCGGACTGTATTGCAGCGGTCAAATCTGTTGCTAAATTGTGTGAGGAACTTGGGCATTGCGTGGATGAGGCCTCACCGACCGTCAATGGCAGGCGCTTGTTTAAGGCTTTTGGCAGCGTCTGGGCCGGTTTCCTTTGCTGGAGTATAAAAAATGCCGCTATGCAGAGTGGCCGCGCTATTGAAGAAGAGCTATTCGAGCCAACCACATGGCGCACATTTCTGCATGGAGAGAGACTGAACTCAGGGGAATACCTGATCGCAGTCCAGGAGTTACAGAAAGCAGGTCGCGATGCAGCAGCCTTTTTTAATAACTACGATATTTGGCTGACGCCGACACTTTTGCAGCCACCGGTACCATTAGGGTATTTTGATTACACCGCGGAGACCCGCAAAGAACATATCGCTAGACTGGGCGAGTACACAGGTTTCACTTTGATAGCAAACGTAAGCGGACAGCCTGGTATTTCATTGCCGCTGCATTGGAATGCCAATAATCTACCGATTGGTGTCCACTTGCTCGGTCGCTACGGAGATGAAGTAACACTTATTCGTCTTGCCGGTCAATTAGAACGAGCTCAGCCCTGGGCCGATCGAAAGCCACAAGTCGGTGGGTGATTTAGATTCCAAAACTTTACTTGATGCTCTGCGTGGGCGGGACTTTGTAATGACTGCAGAGCTCTCCCTTGCGCCCGGTTCGCATGTTGAAGAGATTACTGAGCAGGCCAAAGCTCTGCGCTCACATGTTGATGCGATTCAGGTGACTGAGAATCAGTATGGTGCACTCCATATGTCGCCCTTGGCCGCGGCAAGTATTCTTTTGGCTGAGGGTGTAGATCCAATAATGCAAATCAGTGTTTGTAATCGCAATCGTGCGGCCCTTATAGGTGATCTATTGGGTGCAAGAGCTTTAGGTATTAGGAATGTTCAGCTCGTGCAGGGTAAAAAGATGCCGGACAGTTACCAGCCCCAGCCAACTCAGGTAAAGGATATTGATGTTGAGGAATTAATAGCTACTACAAAGCTCATTAATGAAGATTCTGAACTTTCTGGCTCGGTTGATTTCTTAATTGGCGCGGTGGTCAGGGCCCGTATTCTTAAGCAGGACGAGAAAATGCCAATGGTAATCGGCAAGGTTGATGCAGGAGCACAGTTGCTCCAGACGCAGGTTTGCTTTGACTTGGATGTACTTCGAAAATACGTGGCTAAAATAGTATCCCTAAAGCTAATTCAGCGCTGTTCAGTTATTGCCGATATAGCAGTTTTTGAATCTGCAGAATCAGCACGCTGGCTACGAGATAATCTTCCACACATATCGGTGCCTAATACAATCATTCGTCGCCTTGAGCGTGCCGATAATCCAGAACAGGAAGGAGCGGATATTTGTGCAGAGTATCTAAGGGAGCTAGCCGAGATTCCGGGTCTCTCTGGCGCGAACCTGATTTCTATTGGAAGCCCTACAATGAAAGTGAAAGCTATTGTTTCTTCGGGCGTGCGCGGGGAGTAGGGTATTTCTACCGAGACATCGCAAAGAGCCTCTCACCAAAGAGCGCTAGCTCTACTGCGTAGTGGTAATGCAGAACTGGCAGAGCAGCTATGTTGTGCAGCATTAGATAAATATCCTAATGACGGAAACATTATGTGTGTTTCAGCCCGGGCGTTGATCAAGCTAGATAAATTGGAGTTAGCGGAATCGAGAGTTAAAACTGCATCTAAACTGTATCCCGACTTTCCAAAACCGCACGAAATTCTTGGGCAGATTAACGCCCGAAAGGGTGAAAATGAGCAAGCTGTAAAAGCATTTGCTACAGCAATAACTCTGGATCCAACAAGTCCTGATACACACATGAAGCTAGGAATGGCTTTAATGCGGTTAGGCAGGATCGAAGAGGCGAGCAAGGCAATAGATGAGTCGAAACGTTTAAATCCTAATCGTGAGCTTATTTCTAAAGCTGCTGAGTTCGAAAGGGATGGGGATATTGCATCGGCTGAAAAAATTTATCGAAAAATACTGCGTCGGGATCCGGACAATGTGGAAGCACTTAGGCTCTTGGCTGTAGTAGCTCTAAGTAAGTATCAATATCGGGATGCTGAGGTACTTTTACAACGGGCCGTCGACTGCGCCCCGGAATTTATCCGAGCACGCGCGGATCTCATTAGTGTGCAGCTTGAACGAGATAGATTTGATGAAGGTCTTAAGAATGCAGAACTGTTATTGCGGTTTGATAGCCAACAGGCAGAGTCACATTTACTTTTGGCTAGTGCATTTGCCTCTGCGGGACGCCATGCGGATTCTATTGCTACTTACGAGAAAGCTCTTGATCTCATGCCTGGGCATAGCGGTGCGTTAACAGGTCTTGGAAATATGTTGAAAACTGTCGGGCGTCATGGACAGGCAGTAGATGCTTATAAGGCATGTATCGCGGCGAATCCGGATTACGCTGAAGCATACTGGAGTCTTGCCAATCTGAAGACCTTTCGGTTTGCAGATGACGAAGTGACAAGAATGAAGGATTTGTTAGAAAAAGATCATTTATCTGCTGATTCTCAGGCTCAGCTTTGTAATGCCTTGGGACTGGAATATGAAAGCAGGAAGGAGTATGAGAAAGCTATTAGTTTTTTTGACCGCGGAAACAAAGTACGGCGACAATCCGAGAGTTATGATCCAGTTGCGACAGAAGAGTTTAATGACCGTTCTATTGGCGTGTTTGACTCGAATTTTATCTCTCAGCACTCATCCTCAGGCGATCTGGATGGCGCACCAATATTTATTGTTGGATTACCGCGTTCTGGTTCAACACTCATCGAACAAATTCTGGCCAGTCACAGTCAAGTAGAGGGTACCCATGAGTTAAGTGATCTTGGTCGTCTTTCTCAAAGTACATTACAAAATTTCAATGAGCTTGAACAATTTCCCGATGTTCTTCGAAAAATCGAAGTGGAGAAGTTCGCAGAATTTGGTAAACGGTATATCTCACGAACCCGTAAATACCGTGCCGGGAAAGCGTATTTTATTGATAAGAATCCGAATAATTTTGTGTATATAGGTTTCCTGAAATTAATCTTACCCAATGCGAAGATAATTGATGCTCGGCGTCATCCTATCGATAGTTGTCTTGGCAGCTATAAGCAATTATTTGCTAGGGGGCAACCATTCACTTACGACATGATGGAGTTGGGCGAATATTATTTGCAATATTCCCGGCTTATGAACCATTGGCATGAAGTACTACCGGGATTCGTGTTAGAGGTTCGTTATGAAGATGTAGTGTCTAACTTGGATATTGAGGTACGCCGGATTCTTAATTTTTGTAATTTGCCATGGGAAGAGAGTTGTCTTCGATTCCACGAAACAGATAGGGCTGTAAAAACCGCTAGTTCGGAACAGGTAAGACAACCAATATATAGCAGCTCCGTTAACCTATGGCGCAATTATGAAAAGCACCTCGATGAACTCATCGAGGTGCTCCAACCTGAACTTCAAAAGTTACCAGAGTCAGATAGACCTGGTTAGTTTTATTTAATTAATCGCCCCATCTCTTCATGTAGCGCACACCGAATTCACGTGGTCGGTTAGTATAAATGCGGTGGTAGCTAGATACACCATCCGCCGCGCTGGAGAAAAGATGTTCGAATGCATTCGCGGTTGCGATTTCTGCTCGTTCGTCGGTGAGATTGTCCAAAAATACGTTTACCTCCCAATCGTCACCTACCATGCCGATGCGAAAATCAGCGATGTTATATGCTCCAAGTGTACGCAGTGGCGCGACTTCTGAGGGATCGTTCTGCCGGATCTGGGCTTCTCTATCCCCTGTATATGCCCATTGCAGCCGAGCAAACATGTCACCTTCAAAGAAGGTGGCTGGCCACGTGTAACTGGCATATAAAGATGCCTTAAGCTCAGCACTTAGCGGCAACCTGGCACCTTTCGGAATTTCCGCACCTGGACGACCGTTGGTATCGACGTCGTTGTCTGTCTGTGCATTCATCCTGAGCATATTTAAGCCTATTTCCAGGCCGTCTGAAGGCAACCATACAAAGGTTGCCTCTACGCCTTGAGAGCTTGCTTCACCGGCGTTGCCGACTACTGTCTGCCAAGGACTGCCACATGGATCTACTGCGTTCGGGTCATCACACCGGAGGAAGCTTGGATCTACCACTTCGAGCTGGTAGTCATCCCACTGCATATTGAATAGGGACACATTGGCTTGGAAAGTACCATTTCCCCACATGGTTTTAGCACCAACCTCGTAGTTTGTTAGCATATCCGCATCATAGGTAAGCGGATAGTAGATGTTTCCGCGCGCACGGTTCGCTCCACCGGCCCTGAATCCACGTGTGATCAATCCATACAGCATCTTGGAATCGTCCATTTGGTAGCTAAGCACTACCTTGGGCACAAAGTCGCTAGCGGTTCCGGAACCTTCTGAGTTGCCACCGATATTTGCTGTGTTCCCTTCAGGATTCTCAACATGGTAAAACTTGGTTGTCTCCCGCTCGAAAGCGCGGCCGCCAACCGTTGCTGTCCACTGATCATCAATGCGCCAGGTGAACTCGCCAAAAAGGGCCTTCTGTTTCCAGTTGGTGTAATCCTGGTCATACCATGGCGCTGTTGCGTTAGGAAAAGCGCCTACCCCATAGCCTGACCCTGAAGCTCCCCAGGTGGAGCCACCGCCAATCTCCCAGTACAGTAGCGATACAGAATCTTGATAACTGTTGCTGGTGGGCATTCCCCAGCGTCGATCCCAGTCATCGTTGCTATCTTCGATGAATAATCCGAGCAACCAGCTATAATCCTCACTATCGTATGTCAGTCTGAATTCTTGGCTGATTTTGTCTTCCCAGTCGCCCCCACCTTGCACGGTAGTAATGTCACTTTGACCAGTCGGTCCCCAGCAGTATCTGGGCCATGCTGTTACTGTCCCGTCTGCTGGATCTTGGAAGTAATAATTTGGATTAGCTGCCCAGTTGCTAGAACAATAGAGCGTGCTCCAGTGCTTGTGATACAGGGTTCTATCTGTCAAGTCATGGTATTCACGCTCGTAATAACTGGTTGCAGAAACGAGGTTTAAGTTTCCAATATTGCCTTCAATAACTAGACTCGCTGCCTGCCAGTCGTCAGTACGTTCATTAGTGTTAAATGCGATCGTCTGGAGATTGCCGAGTGCCTCGTTGTAGTCGTTATATCCACCATAAACCTCTGTTTTTTGCGTCATGAAGGTGGCAGTGGCAGACCAGTTCTCATTCATATTCCAGAGAGCGGATATTCGGCCACCGGTATAATCGACATCGTTCCAGTCATCTTCAACAATAGCGGAGTTGTCCAGTGTTCCGGCGTCTGCCGCCATGGTAGCCCAGGAATGTGTATCTGGTGTATGTCCAAAGATATTGTCAATATAGCCAGCCTCTTTTGCAGAGAAACCGACGATACGAACAGCGAATTTATCCTCAACGAGAGGTAGGTTAAGCACGCCACTTACTTCATAGCCAACTTCAGACTCACCCCCTGTGTATGCGGAAATATCTGCAATTGCTTCAATGCCATCAAGATTTGGCTTATTGGTTACAATTCTAAGCGTACCTGATTGGGCGCTTGCTCCGAAAAGCGTACCCTGCGGCCCGGCCAGTGCCTCAACTCGCTGAATATCAACAAGATAAGGATCTGGTTGCGAACCCATTGATGTTATGGGAAATTCATCGACATAGACGGCGGAAGAGGCATGGGATAAGGGGCCACCAGAAACTCGAATTCCACGAAATACGATGGTGGAAAGGCCAGGAGAAGTTTCTGTCCAGGACATACTCGGTATAAACCGCGCATAATCTGCCATTGCGGAAGCACCCATTTTCTTAAGCTGCGCTTCAGGTAGTGCCTGAATACTAAAAGGTACTCGTTGAAGGCTTTCCTCGCGCTTTCGGGCCGTAACTGTTATTTCTTCAAGGACGCTGTTTGAGCCGCTGGCGTCCTGTGCAACTGCAACTCCAGAGGGCGCCAGTGCAGTTGAAATTGCAGCGGCCAGTACAGGATTCGTTTTGTTTGCGCAGGTTGTCTGATTAGACATATTCGTTCCCCATATCAAATTTAAAGCTTGATTTAAGTCCAACTTAACAAAAAATCATTCTAAAAAGAAATAATTCAGATACGGATCTATTAACTATCGTGGATCTCCAATGGCTTAATTTTTCTGAATGTTCATTTCATTTTTTATTAACAATATCAATTAAAACAGATAATTGCAGCTTATACTTATACCAAAGGTTTAAAGAAGATCTGTAAAGAGGTTTTCGGACCTGCTCGGAGCTTGCTGTTCTGACCGCTCGCTTGGTCTCAAAAAATCGTAAGCAACTGTCATCCCACGCAAGACCACAGTGCTCCAGAATCCGTTGTACCTGTGATTCGAGGTCATTAACAACATCTTCATATTGGACATGCAATACTCTACCGGGCAAGACACTGTCCCAGTGATTCATTAGTCGGTCGTATTGTAAATAGTATTCCCCGAGTTCCTCTAGGTCGTAAGTGAAAGACTGTCCTCTGGCAAAGAGCTGTTTGTAACACGCGAGACAGGTATCCATCGGGTTCCGTCTTGCGTTGATTATCAAAGCATTTGGCAGTATCAGGTGCAGAAAGCCAATATTTAAAAAGTTCGCTAGGTTTTTGTCAGTAAAGTATCTGAGCCCTGATCGGTATTTTTGTGTCCGATGAATGTAATCAGCCCCCAAACGCTCAAATTCATGTGATTCTAATGCCTTGATATTTTCCGGAAACTGACTTTGCTCGATATTATTTATCGGAAGTCCTTGAATAATTCGACCGACCTCCTGTAATTCAAATGTTCCATCGACCTCGGGGTGGCTGGCAAGGATTTGCTCGATCAGGGTCGAGCCTGTTCGGGGCAGCCCCACAATAAACACAGCTGCCCCATTTTGATGGCCCGCACCAGCCCTATCGGTAAAAAATTTGTCACTAAAGGTATTGATGATTCGATCGTGAAGTCGCTCGACATAAACCGGATCATAAGGTTCATCAAGGCGCCGCTTGTCATTTCCCCGCTTTAAGTATTCAAAAGCCCGTTCATAGTCGCCGCATCCCTCAAAAGCGGTTGAAAGCGCGTTGCAAAGATTAACTTCCGGAGTACTAGTAAGCCAACGGCTGGTAGGTTCTACCTTCGCGTTACCTGATTGCAATAGCGTTTCCATGGCTATGATTTCATCCCGACTGAATTCGTAGATTTTCATGTTCGCGAGCCCCCACCATGCTTCTGTATGCTCTGGATTAGAAGCAATGCAGGCTTTATAAGCGGCTATAGACTCTTCTTGCCGTCCAACTGTTTTTAACATGTGCCCCATTCCTGATAGAGCAGCTAGGTCGCCTGGAATCTTTGTTGCAATATGCTCGTAATGGGTAAGTGCATCATCATATTTCCCAGCCATCGCACAAGCATTTGCGAGCAGTAATCTAGACGTGGTGTCATTGGGATTGATGCGAAAAAGGCTCTCAGCGCTGGTTACTGCCTCGTCATATTTCTCCAATTCCATTTGGGCGATGACCAGGTCTGCCCATGCTCGAGCGAAGTCTGGGGATTGGGTTACGGCACTTTTCAGGAAGATTTCTGCATCCGTGTATTGCTGGTTAGCTATGGCGATGGAACCGATCCCAGCCAGTGCTGAAACATTATCTGGCTCATGAGTTAATAATTTCTGGAAAATTTCTTCCGCTGCAGAAAGGTTACCTTCGACCAAATGATCGTGAGCCGTTGCAATCGCTGTGCTAGTTGGATTTTTCCGGCTTGATTCTTGCGCAATAAACTCCGCATCATCCATTTTTCCCTCGGCGGAGAGACTGATGCTCAGTTTTTGGTGTATGTCTGGAGAATTGGAGCCGAGGGTGATGGCTTTTTTTAATGAGCCACTAGCTTGTTCGTGTTTGCCCTGTGCGGCAAATAGCTCCGCTAAGATTTCCTGGGCTCTTGCAAACTGTGGAAATAGTGTCAGTGCTTGGTGAATTCGTTTTTCTGACTCATCGAATCGCTTGAGGCGAATCAATGCCCTAGCAGACAAGCATAAAATATTGGCATCTTCCGGATACAAGTCGAGAGCATCTCTGCAGATTTCTTCGGCTGCTTCTGCGTCTCCCTTTTGAATCAAGGTGAGGGCTTTTTCAAAAACTACCTTTTGTGGATTTGGATCAGCTATGACCTGTGCTCCGGTAACATTAAGAAAATGCAAATGTCCTAGGTTAAACTGTACGTAGTCCTAAATGACAATTCTATCAATAGTGCCTGAAATGAATTCTGCTTAAACAAATTTATCTATTTGAATTAAACTGGTGTTCTGTGCCCAGTGCATAAAAGAGGCTGAATAAAATGAAAAGAATAATAGCCACAATCATAATATTGAGTGTTTCTGTCGGCGGGACGATCGCCAGCGAAGCCGACAAGTACAATATGCGGGTCGAGAAAAGTATTCAGGTGGAGATGCGGGATGGTACTCATTTGTCAATGGATATCTACTTTCCGGAAGGGAAAAAGGGCAAGCTGCCCACCATCCTGCAGCAAACTGCATACAGCAAGGTCAGGGAAAACAGCCGATACAATGCGTATCAATTCTCGCTCGTAAAAAGGGGCTATGCCTTGGCCATAGCTGACATGCGGGGGCGGTTTGAATCTGAAGGACGATATAAACCCGGTATGGACGGACGTGAAGATGGTTATGATTTGGTTAGTTGGATAACGGATCAGTCGTGGTCGAATAAAAGAGTTGGTTCGATGGGTTGCTCTTACCTCGGAGATACTCAAGTGGTTCTTGCAACGACGCGCCATCCACATCATGTCGAGGCAGTGCCGATGGCACCAGCAACTGGTTACATGGCGCCTGGTAGGCCGTGGCAAGCTTTTGACGGCGGTGTATTTGAGTTAGCGCAGACTGCTGGCTGGTTTTCGGGGTCGGGAAGCGAGGTGGTCTATGGGCCACCGTCCTGGGTTGATAGAGGTGAATGGTTCCGCTCTGATGCGGCGCAATTATTCAGCCAGGTGCAGAATCGTGATCAGATTGAGTATTTTCCGTATGTATCCACACTGCCAATCATCGATATTCTAAAGAAGTCGGGTGCACCACCGACTGATTATGAGAATTTTGTGTCTCATAATCCGGATGGCGAGTATTTTCGCAGTCGGCATTGGATGAATGACACAGATCGGTTCACTACGCCAATGCTATTTGTTGACTCCTGGTACGACTATGGTGTGGCTGAGACGCTCGATATGTGGAACATCGCTCAAAAGAACTCCGACACTAAAGAGTCACGTGATAATCAGTTTGTCATCATCGCTCCAACAACTCACTGCCAATATAGCAATAGTGATGGAACTGAGGACTGGGTTGTAGGTGAACGTGATATGGGGATTGCTGGTCTTGATTTTATCGACATTCAAGATCGTTGGCACGATCGGTGGTTGATGGGTTCAGAGAACGGTATTACGGATATGCCTAAGGTGCAGTATTTCCTTATGGGTAAAAACGAGTGGCGGAGTTCAGAGGTATGGCCACTGGCAAACACGGACTATAAGAAGTTTTATTTGCACAGTGGTGGGCGTGCAAATAGTCGCTATGGTGATGGTGCCATATCAGACATTGCTCCTGACGGTAGTCAAATGCCAGATACCTTTATCTATGACCCGGCATCACCCGTACCGTCGATTGGTGGACAGGCCTGCTGCACAGGATTGGATACCGGAGCAGGAGGCTATGACCAATCGGAAACCGAGATGCGTCACGATGTGCTCGTATATACGTCGGATGTTCTGGAAGAAGGGCTTAACGTAACCGGCCCACTTGAGGTAGTCCTTTATGTTTCTTCCTCGGCCAAAGATACAGATTTTATGGCTAAATTGGTTGATGTTTATCCGGATGGGCGAGCATTTAACGTCCAGGAAGGCGCGTTGCGGATGCGCTACCGAGATGGCTTTTCGAAGGACTTGCGTATGGAGGCGGACGAGGTTTACGAAGCTCGTCTGGATCTTCACGCTACCGCAAACTATTTTGGTCCGGGCCACCGGATCCGGCTTGAGGTATCCAGTTCCAGTTTTCCCAGATTTGATCGTAACCTTAATACCGGTGGGAATAATTACGACGAATCAGAATGGGTAATTGCAGAAAATGCAGTGCATCACTCAGCTAAGTACCCATCACATCTATTGTTACCCACAGTCGAATAGAGGTGGATAAAAAACGACGGAGAATTATCCAGGCAAGTCTTGCAGGCAGCGCAGCTTTGCTGACGGGTTGCGGTAAAGTTCAAACTGAATCCGAAGATGTAATTACCAGGCAGGTAAACGGTGATCCATTACACATTCTTATGCTGGGTGGGACTGGGTTCATAGGCCCGCACATGGTGAGAGAATTGCTTCGGCGTGGCCACGAAGTGACACTATTTAATAGAGGAAGAACTAACCGAAATATATTCCCGGACCTCGAACTGTTGGTTGGGGATCGGGATGGAAAGCTTGATGCACTTAAAGGTGGAAGCTGGGATGCAGTCATTGATAATTCTGGCTACGTACCACGTCATGTGGCGGATTCCGCAAAGCTTCTATCGCCCGTAGTATCCCAGTACATTTTTACCTCAAGTGTGGCTGCTTATGCAGCGATGAGTGGCAACCAAACAGCATCGTTGTATCACGATGTGGATATGCCGAATACTGAGTACGATTCACCTTTGACAAAAATGTTGGATCAAACCGCTCCGACATATGGGCCACTCAAGGTGCTGTGTGAGCGAGAGGCGACCCAAGTGATGGGCGAAGACCGAATGACAATACTTCGTCCGGTTTATATAGCGGGTCCCGGTGATAGGTCGGATCGGTTAACCTACTGGCCGGTAAGAGTTGCACGAGGAGGCGAGATGTTGGCGCCCGGGAAGCCTGATTATCCTATGCAAACCGTTGATGCGCGAGATATAGCTACATTTGTGGCTGATTGTGTGGAGGGGCGCATTATGGGGATCTACAATATGACCACACCCCCTGGCGTTTATACGATGGGGCAGCTTTTAGCTGATTGCCAGGCTGTTAGTGGTACAGAGGTAGATTTAACTTGGGTAGATTTACCCTTTATCGAGGAAAATGGGCTGTATACCAATGAAAGCTCTAATAATAATCTGCCTCATTGGGGGCCGCCGAGTGGGGATACCCGGTCTGACTTCATCGTCAACGGTGATCGCGCCTTTAATGCGGGTATGCGAACTAGACCGATAAGGGAAACCCTCCGTGATACATTGGCCTGGTGGAAAACTTTACCAGAGGATCGTCGCAAGAATATGCGGGCTGGCTTGAGCGCGGAACGTGAAGCAGAGTTGCTGGTGGCGTGGCACAAATTACATGACCAGCGGCAGACCAAGTTAATTAGTTAATCGTCGAGATTGACAACGGGCAGGATTCTTTCTGGAGTCATGGGCAGCTGGTAGAGCGGTTTTCCTAAAGCATCGTAGATAGCATTGCGAATAGCTGGGGCAGGGGGAATGATAGGTGCCTCTGCAATGCCTTTCGCACCTAGCGGCGCGCCTACAGGCTCAGGAAATTCAATAACTTCCATCTCTAATTCCGGTATGTCAAAAGCCATGGGAATAATGTAATTTTCTAATGACGGATTTTTGGTTAGACCGTTTTGTACAATCAGTTCTTCAGTTAACGCATAGCCAATCCCTTGTGCGATACCACCTTCGATCTGACCATATACGCCGCCCGGGTTTATCATTTTCCCTACATCATGAACAGCGACAAGCTTTTCAACGGTAACTTGTCCGGTCTCACAGTCAACAAGGACCTGGGCTATGTGGGTGCAGAACTGAAAAACCTCAGTGCTGTATCGGTACGTGACTTCAGGGACGTCGGTTGGGTACTCGAAGTGACTAATACTTTCAGCATGTAACGGGTAACCCCAGACACCTGCACGCAGTGCGAGATCCTTCACGGTCATTTCATGTGGCTTGCCATCCACGACCAGATGTCCAGCTCTCAGGTCCAGCCGATCCTTGCTGATTTTTGTTTTTCTAACGGCTAAACCTAACAGTGTGTCGCGGATGGAATCGGCTGCTTCCAACACCGCATTTCCTGAAACCATGACTTGCCGACTGGCACAAGATGCACCTGCGTCCGGGGCCTTTTCCGTATCCGCCCTGGCCACCCGTATTGAAGCTATATCAATACCTAAGCGCTCGGCAGCCAACTGTGCCATCACCGTAATGATGCCTTGGCCCATGTCTGCCGCAGCACTTTTTAAAACCACGGACCCGTCACGATGCATTTCAAGGACAACGCCGGCATGATCATTCAAGCCCCTACCTAAACCCGCTCCTTTGAGGATTGTTGCCATACCGAATCCTCTCCGAAGATGGGGCTTCGGGTTTCGTTCGATCTCATCGCGTTTTTCCCAATCGATCAATTTTGCAGCTTTGTTAAGCGACTCCTTCATTCCACTTGCTTCGCGAACTACGACACCGGTATACATCTTGGTTCCGGTCTCTACACCATTCAAAAGACGTATTTGCAGGGGATCTATATTCAGCTTGTGCGCGAGATCGTCCATCTGGGATTCATATACAAAGGCAGCCTGTGGCGCCCCGAAGCCACGGAAAGCACCACAAATCGGGTTATTAGTTCGGACCGCTATTTTTTCTACTTCAAGATTTTCGACGTTGTACGGGCCGCCGATAAATTCGCCGCATTTATTAACGACTTCATGGGTAGAGTTAGAGTATGGTCCGCCATCCGCGATAACTCTTGCCTTGACGGCTAGAAGTTGACCTTCCTTTGTTGCGGCCGTTGTGTAATCAATGATCATGGGATGACGTTTAACATGAGTCAGGATCGATTCCCGTCGTTCCCGAATAAGGTGCACCGGCCGCTGAGCCGCATGCGCTAGCAACCCTGCGTGTATTTGCACATGAGCTTCATCTTTGGCTCCAAATGCGCCTCCGATATAGGGGGTGATTACTCGCACCATGCTTTCAGACATTCCAAGCGCTCGCGCGATTTGCATCCTGTCCCGATGTGGCGCCTGACAAGAGGAATACACAGTGATCCCTCCATCATGATCGACGAGCCCTACGCCACCTTCCACTTCAAGATAAGCATGCTCCGCCCATTGTGTGCGATAAGTATTCTCTATCACTATATCGGCAGATTCGATCGCTGCATCGACATCACCGGTTCGATATACCTGTGACATCATGACGTTGTCATGGCCTTTCAAAACTTGATCAGCTGTTGGTTGCATCGCCTCTAGTGGATTAAAGATTCCCGGCAATTCCTCGTATTCAACCCGAATTGCTGCCAATGCGGCATCCGCAGCTCGAGCATCGATAGCAGCGACTGCGGCTACCGCATCTCCTTGAAAACGCACCTCATCCACAGCAAGCAGAGGCTGATCTGGTTCTGCGTACAGGTAACTATTTTCTCCGGGTATATCTTCGTGTGTTATCACTGCAAAGACACCAGGTAGTTTTCTTGCCGCGCTGACATTGAGTTTTACAATGCGCGCCCGAGCATATGGGCTGTACAGAAGTTTTCCACATGCCATTCCCGGTAATTGAATATCAGGACAATAGCGAGCCTGACCGGTCACTATTTCTCTTGCGCCCGGGGCAGCTGTCCACTTGCCCACAATAGCCAAATCAGACATCAGTCTTCTCTGTATCTTCATTTTTGGTACGCAGTTCTGCTGCGGCCCTTTGCACAGCATTCACTACACCCTGGTATCCAGTGCAGCGGCAAAAATTACCAGCTATGGCTGTTAGTATTTCTTCCCGAGACGGATCGTCATTAGTTTCGAGTAATGCGTAACATGAAATGAGCATGCCGGGTGTACAGAAGCCACATTGAAACGCCCAGGTTTCCCCGAATGCACGTTGCAATGGATGTAATTCATCATCTTTTTCAAGCCCTTCTACGGTAATAACCGTAGTTCCTTCAGCCTGCGGCGCAAGCATCATGCACGAATTAACTGGCTTATTGTCGACCATGACTACGCAGGCTCCGCAATCTCCTGAACTGCAGCCATCCTTGGTGCCGGTTAGACCCAGATCATCTCTAAGCATATACAGAAGGGTCGTGCTGGCTTCTGTTTTTACCTGTGTGACGTTGCCGTTGATGTTTAGTTTGATTTCCACTTCATCCACTGGTTTTCGTTCTTCGCTGTTTTTTCCAGGTAGCAATTAATGCCCGCCGGACCAATACTTCTGTCATCTCTAGTCGGTATTCTAAAGAAGCCCTCACATCGGAAATCGGTGTAATTTCTTCGCGCGCCTTTTTTGCTGCCATGCGAATAAGATCCTCAGAAAGTTTCTCCCCTACAAGAGCGTCCTCAGCGGAATGTGCCCGAACGGGTGTCGGAGCGACAGCGCCCAATGCAATTCGGGCATCAGTGACACAGTCTGAATTATTCATACTGAGTCGGGCAGTCAGATTTACCTGGGAGATCGCCATTGAACGGCGCTGGCCGAGTTTAATAAACGTTGCGGCTGATGAGGCTGGCAGGAGGGGTATCTGGATTTCCATCAGAATTTCATCGGGAGCTATGACACTTTGACCAGGTCCCGTGAAAAATTCTGCTAATGGCAGTGCACGATCACCTCCCGATGCTCGCAATACGATACTGGCATCGTAGGCCATTAAAGGCGGAACAAGATCTGCTGCTGGTGAGGCATTTACGATGTTACCTCCGAGGGTGGCCCGGTTCCGAATAGGCGGCCCCGCGAATTCCCGGCATGCTGTTTGTAAAGCAGGAAAATGTTGGGTTATTTCAGAATTTTCCAGAATTTGTGAAAGCGATGCCGAGGTACCCAAAATCATGACACCATTCGATATTAGGATTTTATCAAGTGACGTGTGGCGGAGGTCAATTAAAACAGATGGCGCAACAACCTTGTCGCGCATTCTTAAAAGTAAATCAGTGCCTCCGGCAATCACACGAGATTTCTCGGCATGTTGGCTCTTGGCAACTACAGCCTGGTCAAATGATTCCGGAGCTAGGTAATTGAACTCTTCCATATCCACTTAGTGCATTGTTTTGCGATCTTTGTCAACCGAGCACCTTCCCGATTCATCGTTGGAGCATTGTGAAACTAACTGCGGTACAGTTAAATGAAATAAAGAGCGCTAGAGGGGAAAAATGAATAATAACGTTATCATTACATGTGCAGTGACTGGGGCTGGTGATACTGTTGGTAAACACCCTGGTGTCCCCGTGACGCCGGAGAGCGTTGCTGAGGCAGCTATATCCGCGGCAAAGGCCGGAGCGGCAATTGCCCATATTCATGTTCGAGACCCAGAGACTGGCCAGGGTAGCCGAGATCTGGAACTTTTTCGCCAAGCGGTGGAATTGGTCAGGGCAAGCGATACAGATGTCGTCATTAATTTGACTGCCGGTATGGGCGGCACCTGGTTTCCGAGTGAAGAAGACCCTGCAATGCCCGGTCCAGGTACTGACAATATAGGTCCCGATGAAAGACTTGCGCATGTTGAGGCCCTGAGGCCAGAAATCTGTAGCCTCGATTGTGGAACGATGAACTTTGGCGATAATGAGATATATATCAGTACGCCGCAGTGTCTGAGACGCCAGGCTGAATTAATCCAGCAATGGGGTGTAAAGCCGGAGATGGAAGTATTCGAACTTGGACATATTCGGTTTGCGCAGCAGTTAATTGATGAAGGATTAATTGACAGCCCGCCACTGTTTCAAATATGCCTTGGTATTCCTTGGGGAGCGCCGTCAGACACAAATAGCATGATGGCCATGCGAAATGCGCTTCCGGCTGGTTCAAATTGGGCTGCTTTTGGTATTTCACGTATGGAAATGCCGATGGTCGCTCAGGCAGTGATTTTGGGTGGACATGTACGAGTAGGACTTGAAGATAATATTTATCTTGATAGGGGTGTATTAGCGACAAACGCCCAGTTGGTTGAGCGAGCAGTGGAGATTATTGAACGGCTGGGCGCCAGAGTGGTGGGTCCGGATGAAGCTCGTGAACAGCTCGGTTTGCGCAAGAATTGATTGAGAATGAAAGACCGGAAAATAGATAAGGCGGTATTTTTTACGGCAACGATCGTTGTTTTAGCTGTCTGTGTGCCCTTAGGACTGATGCCTGAGCGTGCTGGGCCGGCAGTCGAACAATTGTATAATTGGATAGCCTCAAATCTGGGTATTTTTTACCAATTATTCGGCATTGGTACCATTCTCTATTTGGCGTGGCTGAGTTTCGGACGATATGGTCATATTCGACTAGGTGGTTCGGAAGAGCGCCCCGATTTTTCCACATTTTCCTGGGCAGGAATGCTTTTTTGTGCAGGGACTGGTGCGTCACTTCTAGTATGGGCAAGCGTCGAATGGGCTTTTTACATTGATGCACCCCCTTTTGGTGCCGAACCAAGGACAGCTGAAGCGATATCATGGGCATCTGCCTATGGTCCGTTTCATTGGGGGATCACTGCATGGTGCTTGTATGCGTTACCGACAGTGGCAATCGCATACCCGTTTTACGTCAAGAATGTCCCTCATTTAGGTGGTAGCACAGCACTGCATTCTATTCTCGGACCATCCGGACCCAGTAGCTGGGCTGGCCGTGCAGTGGATTTAGCAATCATGATTGCATTGATTGGCGGTGCGGGCACTTCCTTGGGGGTAATTGCGCCTACCGTTGCTGCTAGTATTGCTCAATTGATAGGTGTACAAACTTCGTTTGCGTTAGAGCTGGCCGTCATGTTGTTTTGTATAGGGTTATTCGCTGTCAGTGTGTTCCTTGGTATCCAAAAGGGAATCAGGCGCCTAAGTGATATCAACGTTTGCCTAGTGCTCGTTTTGATGGCGTATATCCTAATAGTTGGCCCAACTCTGTTTATTCTCAAAGCTAGTACTGACACGCTTGGTTTTATGCTCTCAAATTTCGTGCGGATGATGTCATGGACAGATCCGATCGATAACACAGGATTTGTTGAGTCATGGACCATTTTTTACTGGGCATGGTGGATTGCGTTTGCGCCGGCGGTAGGAATATTCATAACCCGAATTTCCCGGGGCAGAACAATTCGTCAGGTAATACTATCCATGATTTTCTTCGGTACGCTGGGTTCTTGGGTGTATTACTTCATTATGGGCAATTATTCTTTGTCACTCGAATTAGAAAACATCATTTCCGTAACCGGCAGCCTGGCGGAACATGGAATGTATGTGACTGTTGCAAATGTATTGGCA
Source organism: uncultured Woeseia sp. (assembly GCA_913031125.1). Taxonomy (GTDB): domain Bacteria; phylum Pseudomonadota; class Gammaproteobacteria; order Steroidobacterales; family Woeseiaceae; genus SZUA-117. The sequence continues at coordinate 37,152 of CAJWFK010000014.1, forward strand.
ACACTTCCATTTGGGGCGTTAACGCTTTCGCTTTTCGCTGTCGTTAGTATCATTTCGGTAGCGACAACCTATGATTCAGCTTCCTATACCTTAGCCTCCGCAGCGACTTCAGAGCTCAAGGAAGGGGAGAATCCGGCGCGTTGGAATCGGGTTTTTTGGGCGACAATGCTTGGAATGCTGCCAATATTTATGATGTTTGTGGGCGGATTGCCGGTAATCCGTTCAGGTGTTTTGATCGCATCCCTGCCTCTTCTGATTGTAGGTGTAGCAATGGTAATCGCACTGACAAAATCATTAAGACAACACTGAAATCACCATATAGTTTTCTTAATTATTCAGAATTTATTTCTTCGAGTGCATTCCGAATTGCGACGAGTCCTTGGTCACGCTGGCGATTAAGCGTTGCATAATCAGAATCGCCCGCTTGTCTATCCGTCCCTTCAATCAGGCGCTCACGAAGCTCTGGCGTTAAATCGGGTGCTTCAAGCCTCGACCATGGAAGTTTTAATGCCGGTCCGAACTGGTCCAGACAATAAGCCATGCCTCCTTCTCCACCGCCAATGTGGTAAGTCAGGCATGGTCCCATCATTGCCCACCTTGGACCTGGACCGTTAACGATGGCGAAATCGATATCCTCAACTGTCGCTTCATCATTAGTAATCATATGCAAAGCCTCGCGCCAGACTGCTTCCTGGAGTCTGGTAGCAATAAATCCAGGGATTTCTCGTTTCAGCACCAGGGGTGCTTTACCGGCTACTTTGTAAAAGTCAGCGAGCCATTGTATTGCAACAGGATCTGTAGCTTCTCCACCAACGATTTCGACTAGCGGAAGCAGGTACGGAGGGTTAAATGGGTGTCCAACAACAGTTCGCCCTGGTGTTTGGCATTGTGACTGTATGTCTGTCATCTGTAATCCCGACGTGCTTGACGCAATGACAATATGATCTGGAACTAACCGACCCAGTTTTTCATAAAGAACCTGCTTTAATTGAATATCTTCCGGAGCGCTCTCCTGCACGAAATCCGCTGTTCGAGCGGCTTCGGCGAGATCACTTGTGCAATGCAGGTTTTTTATTGACGCACCCTCTGCCAAGCCTAGTGCTTCCAGGCTGAGCCACGCAGTGTCAATCAAGGAACGTAGCGATGGCTCTTCGTTAGGCGCATGAAGGTAGCTGGTCACGTTATAACCCTGGGCAAGAAAGTAGGCTGCCCACCCAGCACCAATCGGACCGGCCCCGATACAGCAAATGTTTTTTACATTGGAAGGGTTGATGCCATTAAAGCTTGTCGTCATGTTATTTACCTTTGAAGTCCGCATCACGTTTTTCGACAAATGCATTGACCCCTTCATTAGCATCGTCGGACTGCAGCATTTGTCGATAGATGGGCAGGTCAGCGGTACGTATAGTTTGGAATGCTTCCTGTATCGTGTCGCCTTCTATCGCTCTTAGTAACTCCTTTACAGATTGCAGCGCAATAGGAGCGACGCCACCCAACTGGGTGGCCCACGCCATCGCAGTGTTCATCAGGTCCTCTTTAGGTACGACTTTATTGACTAGCCCAAACGCTGCGGCATCCTGTGCTGACATGCGCTCACCTAACAGATACATTTCCATTGCCTTGTTATACGGGAGTCGCCGATGCAGTCTTTGAATTGCACCGGCATCCGGGACCATACCAAGCGGCAGTTCTGGTAGTGAAAAGGTCACATGTTCGGAGGCAATCAAAAGGTCACAAGCCATTGCCAGTTCAAAACCACCCCCTATCACTATGCCATTTATCGCTGCAATAACCGGTTTATTTAGGTCCCACAATTCCGTCAAACCTGCAAAGCCACCCGGACCATAGTCATCTTCCCACCAGTTATCCATCTGTGCCTCACCTTGATCTAAGGCTTTTAAATCCCAGCCTGCAGAGAAAATCTTTTCTCCGGCACCTGTAATTATTCCGACCGATAAATCAGGGTCATCACGCAGAGTAATGAAGGCATCGCTAAGCATGCGACTTGTTTCCATATCAATTGCGTTCACTTTGGGTCGATCTAGGCATACGATGAGCACTCGGCCCTCGCGTGTAACTTTAACGGCTTCTTGCATGACAACTTCCTCGATACTAAATTCAAACGGATTTATGACCGCCGCCCAATATACAGCTAATATTGCGGATATCGAATTCCTTTAAATTTGTTCCAAAAATAGCAACAATTCACAACTGGGATCAGGAATAGCATAACTTGAGTCAATCAATACAGAATTTGCAGCGTCTCTTATCTCCAAAAAGTATCGCCTTTGTGGGCGGCACTGTTGCAGAAATGGCGATTAAACCGAATGTCACATTAGGCTATGGTGGGGAAATTTGGCCGGTGCATCCTACTCGGACTGAAATCGCTGGCTTTCAATGCTATTCCTCAATTGACGATTTACCACATGCACCAGATGCGGCTTTTATAGGTGTCAAACGCGAACTGACTATCGAAATTGTGGGGAAACTTTCGGAGGCAGGGGCCGGTGGCTGTGTCTGTTATGCGGCCGGTTTTTCAGAAATGGGGGGAGAGGGACAGCAGCTCCAAGAGCAGCTCGTGAGGGCAGCAGGAACTATGCCACTGGTCGGGCCTAATTGCTTTGGTGTCATTAACTATGTGGAAAAATGTTGTTTGTGGCCTTATTTATTTGGCGGAGAGCCAGTTGAACGAGGGGTCGCATTGATTTCCCAGAGTGGAAACATTGCGATGAACCTTACGATGAATAAACGGTCGGTGAACTTCACTCACGTTATTTGTGCAGGCAACCAAGCGGTTTCCGGACCTGCGGATTACATAGATGCATTGTTGCAGGACGATCGGGTAGCGGCTATCGGAATGTACATTGAAGGTATCGATGATATCGAACACTTTAGTCGGTCGGCGCTACGGGCGATTGAGTGCGGTATACCGATTATTGCTCTAAAAGTTGGCAAGACCGCAGCCAGTGCGGAAGTGTCTAGTAGTCATACAAGTTCATTAACCGGCTCAGATGTGTTATTTGATGCTTTGTTCGATCGGCTCGGGATTATTCGCGTTAATTCGCTAAACGCACTACTGGAAACTTTAAAAGCACTTGAACTCAGTAAACCTCTCAATGGCCGAAATATTTTCACTTTGTCATGTTCTGGTGGCGAGGCTGCGATTATTGCGGATGTGGTTGATGAGTATGGCCTAGAGACGCGACCTTTTTCAGCAAGCCAAATAGTAAATCTAGAGGCTCAATTTCCAAATTACGTAACGGTTTCCAATCCATTCGACTACAACACATCAGTATGGGGAGACCAGGCTGCTCAGGAACGTTGTTTTACCGAAGCGATGAAAGGTGATCATGATGCGGCCGTGCTGATTTATGATCATCCAACGATCAACGCGCGCGAAGTGGATGAATGGGTGATGGCACTGGATGCATTTATTGCTGCTCATCACAGTACCGGAATGCCGGCGTTTGTAATTTGTACGATTAGTGAATTGATGTCACAGGATATGCGGGAGAAGCTGATCAAAAGTGGAGTAGTGCCACTTATGGGGTTAGATGATGGGCTATTTGCGATATCAGCGGTCATGAAATATCGCGAATTTTTTGATCGGTCCGATAACATGAAAAACCTTCCATTATTTGCGACGACTAACCTGGGTAAGGGACACCAGTTGACTGTTCTTGACGAGTCACAGAGCAAGGCCCAACTGCGTGATTTTGGGATGGTGGTCCCGGAAGGCGAGGTAGGTTCTTCTGAGCAGGTATGCGAGCTAGCGGAGCGTATTGGATATCCGGTTGTCGTCAAGGCATGTGGTGAGCAATTTCTCCATAAGTCGGATTTAGGCGCGGTGTGTCTTAATCTGAGCTCTCCTGAAGAGGTTAGGCAAGCTGTTTTGGAAATGTCTGACTCCGTTGCGGCAAGTGGTTTTCAAGTAAACCGGTTTCTTGTTGAAAAAATGACCACGGGAGCCGTGGCTGAGTTAATTATAGGTATCAAGCGAGATGACCAGTTTGGTCCTGCTTTAGTCATCGGGGCAGGCGGTCTCTTGGTTGAGCTGATCGCTGATAGCGAAAGTTTGTTGCTCCCGACTACCCGCGCTGCGGTTACTGAAGCTTTACACTCCCTTTCCGTGTCAAAATTGATAAGGGGCTATCGCGGCAATCCGGTTGGTGATATGAATGCAATCATTGATGCTGTACTTTCGGTTGCAAAATTTGCCGAAGACCACTGGGAAAGTCTGGTCGAACTGGACATTAATCCATTGCTGGTGTTGCCAGAAGGTGAGGGTGTCGTAGCAGCGGACGCGTTAATTAGTTTTTACTCTGAGGATCAGTCGTGAATTATCAGCTTACCGAAGAACAAACTATGCTACTGGATTCGATTCAGGCTTTTCTTGAAACTGAAATCTATCCTTATGAGACTGAAGCTGATCGTGCCGGTGCGGTGCCTGAGGAAAGGGGAGAACGCATCAAGGCGAAGGCAATCGAAATGGGTTTTTACGCGGCTAATTTACCCGAGTCTGTTGGTGGTGGAGGGCTAGATTACACAACGATGGGTCTTTTTGAACGCGAACTGGGAAAGGCGAGCTATGGTTTGGCGGCACATATCGCGAGACCAACGGAACTTCTTTTGGCGTGTGAAGGAGAACAGATCGAAAAATATCTGGCTCCTTGCGTTTCAGGTGAGAAACATGAGGTGTTTGCCCTCACTGAGCCAGGTGCAGGTTCTGACATCATGTCTATGAAGACTAATGCCATACAGGATGGTGACGACTTTGTTATTAACGGCGCCAAGCATTTTATCAGTACGCCCTGTGTACCGGACTTTGCCATTGTCTTTGCACAAACTGGCATTGACGAAACACCTAAAGGTCCGAGAAAACGCGTGAGTGCGTTTTTTGTAGACCAAGGGCAAACCGGATTCGATATAACCCTTGGACCATTAAGTGTAAGTCAGCGCGCCTACAGGACCTATCAGCTAAGTTTTGATGATTGTCGAGTTAGTAAGAACCAGATGCTGGGAGAGGAGGGTGAGGGTCTAGATCTTGCCAATAAATGGCTTTTTATGGGGCGAGTATGGGTAGGCGCACAAAGCTGTGGGAAGATGGAGAGATTACTCGATATGGCAACAGAATGGGCGGCCTCCCGAAAACAATTTGGTAAGACAATAGGGAAATTCCAGGGTACCTCGTTCAAATTGGCTGATATGGCGACAGAATTGCAGGCATCAGATTTACTGGTTATGCACGCATGTGAGAAAGCCGATCAGGGGGTCATGACCTCTGACGATGCGGCAATGGCTAAGTTGTTTGCGTCCGAAGCACTCGGGCGCGCTGCGGACAACACAGTGCAAATTTTTGGAGGCATGGGTTTGATGGAGGAATTGCCGATTGAAAGAATGTGGAGAGATTCCAGAATCGAACGTATTTGGGATGGGACATCAGAAATACAGCGACACATCATTTCACGGTCATTGCTGCGGCCGCATGAAGATTAAGGGTATTGTTCGGTTTCGGACTGAATTGCCACACGGTATTCATTACTAAATAAAAAGGAAAATAATGTATGTGCGGGATTGTCGGTATCTATTTAAAAAATGAGGAGCTTAATTCCCAACTTGGTACCTTTCTTGCTGATATGTTGGTAGAAATGAGTGACCGTGGCCCTGATAGTGCCGGTATTGCCCTGTACCGTGATCCTGTGTCGCAATCCAGTTGTAAGCTTACCCTTAATGTTGAGGGTAATTTCGATTGGGCAAACCTGCAGGCAAGCATGTCTGGCTATTTAGGTTCCAACGTTACGCTAGAAATATTAGCCAGCCATGCGGTTGTTGTGGCTGCTTCGGATGGCACGGCTTTGCAGGAGTGGCTCGGATCTGAGTATCCGGAACTTCGTGTGATGAGTGCGGGCTCAGCGATAGAAATCTATAAAGAAAAAGGACTGCCCAGAGATTTTGTTAAGGACTTTGAGCTACATAATCTTAATGGCTCTCATGCGCTCGGACATACGCGCATGGCTACTGAAAGTGCTGTAACGACTGAACATTCCCACCCATTTTCGACAGGCATGGACCTTTGCCTAGTGCATAACGGCTCTTTATCTAATCATAATCGGCTTCGTCAACAACTCATAAATGAAGGTGTGGACATTCAAACCGATAATGATAGCGAGGTGGCCGCTGCTTATTTGATGTGGAGACTGCGCGAAGGTGATGAGCTCGAAGAAGCGCTGGACCGAGCATTAATGGACCTTGACGGATTTTATACTTTTGCGATCGGCACCAAAGACGGGTTCGCCGTGCTTCGCGACCCAATTGCCTGTAAACCAGCGGTGATGGCAGAAACTGATGACTGGGTAGCGATGTCTTCAGAATATAGGGCAATTGCGCAACTACCAGGCTCTGCAAATGCTCACGTTTGGGAGCCATCTCCAGCAACCGTTTATACCTGGGGCCATTAATGAAGACTTTTGACTTGAATGTGGACCCTGTTCGTATGGTAAATCAGGAGTTACATGATTCTCCAGTTGGTGGATTCTCAATTAACAGCCCTGAGGGCCGGCATTGCATCGCCTGCGGTGTTGATGCGGAGATTGATGTAACAATTGATGGACATGTTGGATATTACTGCGCCGGAATGAATAAACTGGCTTCAATACAAATCGCTGGTAACGCTGGTCCTGGGGTTGCTGAGAATATGATGTCGGGCTCAGTGCGCATAAAAGGGAATGCGTCACAATATGCGGGCGCCTCTGCGCATGGTGGAACCTTAATCATTGAAGGGGATGCCAGCTCTCGTTGCGGTATCTCAATGAAAGGTGCTGATATCATTGTCATGGGGAGTGTTGGACACATGAGTGCATTTATGGCCCAGTCAGGTCGCCTGGTTATTTGTGGTGACGCGGGTGACTACCTAGGTGATTCTATTTATGAGGCCGATATCTACATTCTTGGAGAAACCGGCGAGCTTGGTGTTGATTGCATCGAAAAGAAAATGACAGCAGAGCACCGTGACAGTTTGTCTGATTTGTTAATTGCAAACAAAATCGATCGCAGTGCAAAGGAATTTCGACGTTATGGCTCCGCTCGTAAGTTATATAACTTCAATATAGATCACGCTGATGACTACTGATAAAAAGTCCCTTCGACCATCCGCAACGTTTCCGCAAGATGTTCTTGATGAAATTCATCGTGCAGCGGATCAGGGAATCTATGAGATTCGTGGATTTGGTGCAAAACGTGATCTGCCAACATTTGATGACCTTGTTTTACTTGGTGCATCTATGTCGCGATACCCATTGGAAGGCTACCGTGAAAAATGTGGCACTGATGTCATTCTCGGAAACCGCTTTGCTAAAAAGCCGATCGAACTGAAAATACCCATCACTATCGCTGGTATGAGTTTTGGAGCTCTCGGGGCGAACGCTAAAGAAGCTATTGGCCGGGCAGCTAGTGAGCTTGGGACGAGCACTACGACTGGTGATGGCGGCATGACGGAGGAAGAAAGACAGTCGTCTAAAACACTCGTATATCAGGTTCTGCCTTCACGCTACGGGCTTAATCCGGATGATTTAAGACGGGCAGACGCCCTGGAAGTGGTGGTTGGGCAGGGGGCTAAACCCGGCGGTGGGGGAATGCTTTTAGGGCATAAAATCACTGAGCGCGTCGCGGCTATGCGTGATTTGCCTCAGGATATTGATCAACGCAGTGCGTGTCGGCATCCGGATTGGACAGGCCCGGATGATCTGGAAATCAAAATTCAGGAACTACGAGAAATTACTGACTGGCAGATTCCAATTTACGTTAAGGTCGGAGCAACCCGAGTCCACTACGATGTTACATTGGCGGTGAAATCTGGCGCTGATGTCGTTGTTGTGGATGGTATGCAGGGTGGTACTGCCGCTACACAGGATGTTTTTATAGAGCATGTAGGAATTCCAACTTTGCCGGCGGTCCGAATGGCGGTTGAAGCACTGCAGGATCTTCAAATGCACCGGAAGGTGCAACTGATCGTATCTGGTGGTATTCGTAGTGGGGCGGATGCAGCAAAAGCGCTGGCGCTAGGCGCAGATGCGGTATCTCTCGGAAGCGCCGCTATGGTTGCTTTGGGTTGCAATCGTGATGTGTACAGAGAGGATTATGAGACACTAGGGACAGCGCCCGGTTATTGTCACCACTGTCACACTGGTCGGTGCCCTGTTGGTATTACAACTCAAGATGCGGATCTCGAAAAACGACTTGAGCCAAAACAGGGTGCGCGAAAGCTTAGGAATTACCTGATGACCATGGTACTTGAGATACAGACCCTGGCTCGTGCCTGCGGAAAAACCCATGCACTGAATCTGGAACCGGAAGATTTGACAGCACTGACTGTTGAAGCAGCGGCCATGGCACAAGTACCATTAGCAGGGACTAGCTGGATACCCGGTAAAAACAAATAAAAGAAGAAGGGAATAGCAAATGGCAAAAGATCTGGCGGCAGCCGCACGAAATAAAAATATTAAATATTTTCTTATTAGTTTTGTTGATCTGTTAGGGCAACTCCGAGCAAAGTTAGTGCCTGCGAGGGCAATAGGTACGATGCAGAAAGAGGGAGCTGGATTTGCCGGATTTGCTGCGTGGTTGGATATGACACCAGCACATCCGGATATGTTTGCAATTCCTGATCCAGATAGCCTGATCCAGCTCCCATGGAAGCCAGAAGTAGGTTGGTTAGCTTCTGATCTTTGGATGGATGGTAAGCCAGTAGAAGCTTCACCAAGGGTGGCCCTGAAAAGGCAGATTGAGGCTGCTGGGAAACGAAATTATCGGGTTATGACCGGCGTTGAGTGTGAGTTTTTCTTGGTCAATTCATCCGGAGATGGGCTTTCTGATGACATGGATAAGGAAGAAAAACCCTGTTATGACCAGTCTGCGCTGATGCGGCGTTATGATGTCATTAGCGAAATTTGTGATGCGATGCTGACACTCGGCTGGAATCCGTATCAAAATGACCATGAGGATGCCAATGGCCAGTTTGAGATGAACTGGGACTATGCAGATTGCCTCAAAACAGCGGATCGTCATACCTTTTTTAAATTTATGGCGAAGTCCATTGCTGAACAACATGGTTTCCGGGCAACTTTCATGCCTAAGCCCTTTGCGGATTTGAGCGGGAATGGTTGCCATGCACACGTGTCAGTTTGGAACAAGACAGGTAAGAAAAATTTGTTCATGCATCAGACTGATGACCTCGGACTTTCGAAACTGGCTTATCAATTTCTTGGCGGAGTACTCCACAATGCTGATTCCATGGCCGCAATGTTTATCCCGACGGTCAATGGCTATAAACGTGTCGACGCCAATGTAACAAGGTCGGGTGCTACATGGTCACCGAATGCTATTACCTATTCCGGTAATAATCGTACGCATATGGTACGCGTCCCGGGTGAGGGGAGATTTGAAATGCGCCTGATGGATGGCGCGACAAATCCTTATTTACTGCAGGCAGCAGTTTGTGCTGCAGGTCTGGATGGTATTGCGAACAAACGAGACCCTGGTAAACCGATCAACCTGAACATGTATACAGAGAGCCATAAACTAAAGAAGATTCGCAGGCTTCCAGCGAACATGTTGGACGCTGTTCGATTACTGGATAAAAGCGTTGTGGCTCGATCGGCATTTGGAGATGAATTTGTTGACAGTTACGTCAAGCTAAAGAAGCAGGAGTGGCAGCGTTTCATGCGCGCTATCAGCCCTTGGGAGCGTGAGCATACGCTCGATTGTTGATTATCTGCCAGATTGTTTTTCAAATTTGTAGCTCACGCTGAATAATATGCTCAGTGCGATCGACATTGGCATCATTTTCGTTTATCTGGGGCTATTAATTCCCATTGGTATCTATGCTGGCCGGAAACAAAATACGGTCGAGGATTTTTTTCTCGCCGGCGGCAAGGTGGGTACCTTTTCGATAGCCTGTCTATGGCTGGCGACCTATGTGGGTGGAGCATCAATAGTTGGTGGTGCAGCTAAAAGCTATGAATTTGGTATATCGGGTGCTTGGTATATCGTTTGTACGATGGTTGGTTGCCTGTTATTTGGACTCTTTTTTGCAGCAAGAGTTAAACGGTGGGGTATAGAAAGAAACCTGCTGACCTATCCCGACCTGATCGAAGACGTTTATGATAGTCGCACGCGTATTGTGGCCACAATCACGACAATTATTGCATATATCGGATACGCAGCTGGGCAACTTGCTGCAGCCGGTGCGATCCTGAGCACATTACTTGGCTGGGACTATTCTTCTTCACTTTTGTTGGCCAGTGGCATTGTCGTCATTTATACAGCTACAGGTGGGTTTCTTGCTATTACCTACACTGATTGGCTGCAGTTTGCTTTGCTCTTCATAGGAGTGGTGCTTGTTGGAATACCAATCGCGATTGCAAACGGCGGAACATGGGAACTTATGAGTGTGCGGCTTCCTCAAGGTCATTTCAATCCAATCGGCTGGGGTCTTCCTGCTATGGTGGCAATGAGCGTCTCCATGCCGCTAAGTTTTTTTGTTGCGATGGATAGCTATACCAGAGTGTTTGCAGCAAAGAATGAACAGGTTGCTCGACGCGGAACTTTGTTAGCAGTTGTTTTCTTTTTACCACTGGCTGTAGGAACAGCCTGGATCGGGATGACCGCTGCAATGCTTTTCCCCGACATGGAAAATAGCAGTAACATACTGTCCTATTTTGTCTTGAGTACCTTCCCCAGTGGTCTTAAGGGGCTGATGTTGGTAGGTATACTTGCTGCCCTTATGTCGTCAACCGATATCTGTATCCTTACTGCATCGGCAAATGGAAGTAGGGATATATACCAGCGCTTTATGAATCCTGGCGTTTCTTCAAAAACAATGTTCAGGATGAGTATTGGGTTAGCTTTGGCTATTGGTATAGCGGCCGCCATAATTGCCTGGCAGATGCAGGATATCGTGAACATCCTGCTCCTCGCATTCACTATTAGCACTGCTGCACTATTTGTGCCGACCATTGTGATGGCATTCCGTTCAAAATCCAGCACTAGTGCAGGATTTTGGAGTATTACCTTGTCGTTAATTACGGTGATCACCTGGTATATCGCATCGACATTGGAATTAAACTCTTTGTTTGGCATCGATCCTCTATGGCCTGGTCTTGTAATTTCAATGGTTGTGTTTATTGGTATTAGTGTTTTTAGGAGTATAGGGTTAAGATCAGAACATACTGGCAGTAAATAAAAAAAGTAATTAAAACAATAATATATAATAATAAATTAATGTATATTATATAATATTTTTGTTGGCAGGTAGCAAAAGGGGTTCTGCTCATGAATAATACCGTTGGCAATTGGGCTATAGGTACACTGCTCGGGGTTGTGATTTACATTCCGTTTACATTATTGGCCGCAGAATCCTATCCGACTTGGCCCAGCATTCCAGATATTACTGTTGAACCGCGCAAGGTAAAAAGTATTTTGTGCCAATAGTGGAGTAGGGGTTGTCTTGAAGAAACAAATGCATTTATTTGTTTCGTTCAACTATTTTTAGGATACGTTTTGCTTTCAGCCAATGCGGCCGGTCAATCATTTCGCCGTCCATAGCGATTGCGCCACTGTCTGGATTTTGTCGAAATAATTCAACAATACGTTCAGAACGTTCGATCACCGTTGGAGATGGTCTGAAGGCTTCATTAATAACTGGGATTTGATCAGGGTGAATGGCTAGCATACCCTCGAACCCATCCCGGTTGGCTGTCGCGGCATATTTTTCGAGGCCTTCTAAATCTTTGAAATCAGTGTAAACCGTGTCTATCGCGGGAACAGCGGACGCACTGGCTGCAAATAAGCACAATGAACGGGCAAGCTCATAAGGACCTAGCCATCTTCCATTTTCGCGTGTTGCAGTTGCGCCTAACGCTGTCGATAGGTCTTCAGCTCCCCAGGTAAGACCGGCTAGGCGATCCGATGCCGTTGTATATTCATGCAGAGAAAAAATAGCAGCAGGATTTTCTGTTGCGATTGGTAGTATTTTTATCTTACCGAGAGGTAAGTCATTTTCAGCTTCAAGAGCTTCGCAAAGCTTTGCAAGCTGATTGGTGTCCGATGCATTTCTTGGTTTTGGTAACACTATGCCAAATGGGCTTGAAGGTATGATAGTTCGGAGGTCCTCGATCGCGTCACTGGTGTCTAATGCGTTGATACGAACCCAAATTTGTTGTTGATTTTCTCCTTGTAAGTAGGCTGCTGTAATTTTTCGAGCCGCCGGACGATTGTCTGCTGTGACCGAGTCTTCTAGATCGATGATTAATGCATCAGCCCCGGTAGTAGCTGCTTTTTCAAGCTTACGCTCACTATTGCCTGGAACGAAAAGAAAGCTTCTGTTCACTGCGGTTTCTTTAACATTAACGCCATTCGCTTACACTCCCCAACAAGTTCATTGTCTTGGTTATACGCACGATGTGCAAAGGTCACAATGCCATTATCTGGCCGGGAATTGCTTTGCCGTACCTCAAGCACTTCAGTTTCGATACGGATTGTGTCGTCGTGAAATAAGGGTTTGGGGAAGCGGACTTCATCCCACCCGAGGTTTGCGACGGCTGTTTCATCGGTTGTATCCCCAACTGAGATTCCTACCATCAAAGAAAGGGTGAGACAGCTGTTTACTATTCTTGTGCCGAACTCTGTACCTTTCATGTATTCCTCATCAAGGTGGAGTTTGGCCGGGTTAAGAGTAAATTTGCTAAACGATACGTTGTCTTCTTCAGTGATAGTTTTGGTAATACCATGCTGGAACACTTGTCCGACGTGAAATTCCTCGAAATAGAGTCCAGACATCTTGTATTCCTTAATTGGCACTGCTGGGTGTCATGATAGAAAACCGAAAGCGACAGGGCTAGTTATTTTCATGACATACTAGGTGATTTCTACAATTCCGGATGGAATCATGCTATCTGAAATACCTAGTTTATATCACTAAAACTGCATTTAATAATTAGTTATAAATGATATTTAATGTGAATTATACGAGTATTAGTACTAACAATGTTAGGATTTCATTTAAGCATAAAGACAGGGGGTGAATATAGTGAGAGGTTGCCGCAGGTTTACCGTAATACTGATTTATTTGGTCTATTGGTTCTTTGGGAGCGTGGCAATTCCTCAAGAAGAGGATTGGAACCAAAGGGTAGATGCGCTATTGGAAAATAGCGAAGACGACATTGTATTAACCGCAGTGGGAGATATGATTTTTAACAGGGAGATCACGGATTATCCGGAAGATTCCTATCAAAATCTTTACCGCGTTATTCAAGGAGCTGATATCGGATTTGGAAACCTTGAAATGTCGCTTAATGAAACACCGGAGCTCCAAAAAGGGACTTATAACTTCCGAAGAGGGGAAGAGTTTGGCTGGGAAATACTTAAACTGGGGATAAACCTAGTAGGGTTAGCGAATAATCATGCTTTTGATTATGGGGCTCCTGGCTTGCTCGATAGCATGAGAATCTTAAGGCAAAGCGGAATAGCTTTTGCCGGTGCCGGCAAGAATTTAGTGGCTGCACAGGCCCCTGTTTATCGTCAGGTTGATCGAACCCGATTTGCTCTATTGTCTTTCATGTCAGGTGGTGACTGGCCAAAAACAGATCCAGATGAGCCTTCTATTAATGTTCTTAATGCACCCAAAGTATTCTTGGATGGTGATAATGGGCTGGATGGTCGCGGTGTTCCGGCGCCATTAGCATCCGATGTGCGTGCAATGGAGGATGCGATTGTTCTGGCGAAGCGTCATGCAGATATTGTTTTGGTTGCTTATCATTTGCACTGGGTTCCGCATTCCAGGGCCTATCCCTTGCCAGATCAGGTGCCGCCTCATCAAAGGCTTGTGCTCTACCGGGCAATAGATGCTGGAGCCGACGTGATACTGGGCTCAGGACCTCATGTTTTACGTGGTATTGAGATGTACAAGGGGAAGCCGATATTTTACAGTCTTGGCGATTTTATCTATCAATACAGGACTAAGGGGATACCGGAAATATACTGGCAGCGGGACGAACAGAAAGATGTCCGGGAAGAGTTCGATACGGTTGTGGCAAGGCTTATGATCAGGAATAAGGCAATATCAAAAATTCAGTTGATACCGGTGTCGCAGGAGATGACTGGCCCCCGAACTGGATCCCCAAGTCTTGCGGATAGACGCAGCAGAGATAGGATCCTAGGGTCTATTATCGATTTGTCAGCGGATTTTGGTACCAAGATAAAAATTAATGGCTGGTATGGGGAGGTAGAATGAACCAGGTAGTTGATTTCGGCTCAAAACGGCGAATTTGGTTATCTTATGCCTTTGCATGCCTAGCGTGTTGGGGCATATGGGCGTTTCTTGCAAAAATTACAACTACAGAGGTGGGCGCTGCAGAAACACAGTTCCTGTTTACATTAGGTATGGTTCCGTTCGCTTTAGTTTTTGCTATTCGCAGTGGGCTTGGCTCGCTGGTCTCTGATCGAATTGGCGTTGGGTACGGCATTATTAACGGATTACTTACGGGTGTCGGGACAATCCTTATGTTCTCAGCGTTTCGCAATGGCCCGGCGAGTGTTATCACACCAGTGTCCGGGGCGTACCCGCTTGTCACCGTATTGCTAGCAATGGTCATATTAGGGGAGCGCTTGAATTATATTCAGTACATTGGGCTCGCTGCCGCGTTGGCAGGACTTACACTTATAGCGATGTAATAATGACTAATTGGTTGATTCTTGCTCTGTTGGCTGCATTAAGTTATGGATTTGTAGGGTTTCTGCAAAAAATCAGCGTTTTCCGGTTGTCTGCATCAGCTCTTGTCGTATGGGTTGTCGTCGGACTGGTACTTGCCACACCATTATTTATTCCATTTTGGTCACAAACACAAGACGGACTCATAGATATCGATATGATCCTTATTGGTATCGCGAGCGGGCTTTTCAACGGCGCCGGAACTTGGTTCTTATTTAGGAGCCTGGAACTCGGAGGGAAGGCATCGATCACTATCCCGTTGACCGCTTTGTACCCACTTGTTACCGTGGCGCTATCTATTATGTTGCTTGGTGAGCAACTTGTGACACATCAATGGCTAGGTGTTGCGCTCGCCTCTCTGGGTGCCGCGTTGTTATCCTATGAAAGAATCCCGGAAAGCTCACATGGCATCTAATTCTGAAAAGATTCTACTCAAGCCTCTCGATCGACCAGTTAAGGTTGGATTTTTAGGCGCAGGTAATGTGCTTTGGGCATATCTTCAGTTGATGGACCGGCTCATACCGCAAGGAATTGCTATCGAGGGGCCTATAGCTGCGCGTAATCAGTCGGTATGGGAGGGGATACAGGCCCGGCGACCGGGCGCGGAGCTTGTATGCGATGTTGAATCAGTACTCACGTCTGACTCTGACGTGATTGTGATTATCACATCTCCAGATTCTCATTGTGACCTTACTCGTCGTGCGCTCGAAATGGGTAAGCATGTTGTTGTAGAAAAGCCGATAGCCGGAACGATCAAAGAGGCTCATGGTTTGGCTGATCTTGCGAATTCCAAAGAACTGTATTTGTTGGCAGCGCCGTTCATCGAGTTATCACCAACATTCCAATTGTTATGGAGCTTTGTGTCGGACGGGCGAATTGGAACAGTCCACTCTGCTCGAGCTTTGTATGGGAATTCTGGTTCGAATTGGGCGGAGTGGTACCACAACTCAAGCATAGGTCCACTGGCTGAAATTGGCATTTATAATCTCAAGAGTTTGGCACTACTGCTTGGCCCCATTGTTGAAGTTACGAGCAGGGAGGCTAGTGCCTACAGTGAACGCGTAATAGCTGGGAAACGGATAAAAAATCTCGATCCAGATGTCAACCACGTCATTCTTCGACACGCTGACGGCGCGCTTTCATCGATAGTGTCGAGTCATGCAATCAAAGCTTATCGTCGACCAGCGATAGAGTTGTACGGAACTGAAGGGACAGCCAATTTACTCGGAGATGATTGGGATCCCGAGGGTGTTGATATTTGGACCGACGAAAAATCCTGCTGGCAATCCTACGCTGCAATGGACAGGACTTGGCTCTGGACCGATGGTCTTGCTAACTTGGTCAACTGCTTAAAATCAGGTGAGTTGGTCATAAATGATCTTCAAGTTGATATTCACCTAATTGAGGTGCTTGAAGCAGCTCGTAGATCCTCAAAATCTGGTCACACCGAAGCAGTTGATTCGTCGTTCGACCGAGTAAAGGCGTATCCCCGTGCTGAGTATCGTCATCGTGTGCATGATCGGACGCGTCCAGCGGATTTGCAATGAGTGCGATTGGAGGGACTGATTTATATCAAAAACATCGAGGAGATACACATCGGTATGCTTTAGGAATTGACGTTGGCGGGACCAAAATAGCCGTGGGGCTAGTCGATACACTAAAGGCAACCGTCATTAATGTAGAAAAGATTGCTACGCCGCAGGATTCTCGATCCGCGCAAACGCTATTATTGGTTTCAGAGTTAGCCGAGTCCGTTTTCATGACTGCAAAATCGGAGGGCACGCCCATTACGTGTATAGGGCTGGGGGTTCCTGAACTGGTAACTCTTGATGGAGAAATTGTAAGTAAACACGTTGTCTGCTGGGAAACTGAAGAGGTACACGCCACTCTTTCCACGATTGCCCCGTTGTCGATTTTTTCGGATGTGCAGGCCGCAGCTATAGCTGAAGCCACCTTCGGAGCCGGAACCAATTTTCCGCTTTGCCTCTATGTAGGTATTGGTACTGGCATCAGCCATACACTTGTTATCGACGGCCACCCGTATCGAGGAGCTAGTGGTAATGCGATTCTATTTGGTTCTTCAGTGATGTCGTCGATCTGCGAAAAATGTGGTTCGATTCAAGAGAGTATCGTTGAGAAGGTTTCATCAGGCCCTGGGTTGGTTGCAGCATTCAACGAAGTCGGTGGTGGCGCGGTGACAGCCGAACAGGTGATTGCCGCTGATGCTTCGGGTGACAGTGCAGCAATGGATGTTGTAAAACGGGCGGGAAATCGAGTTGGGGAGGCGATTGGAAATCTAATTAACGTTCTAGAGCCGCATATTGTCGTTGTAGGCGGCGGTCTTGGGAGTAATGCTGTTGGTTCCTACTGGGAGTCTTTACAATCTGCTGCTCGCCGTGTTGCTTGGGCACCATCAATGAAAGACATCTCAATTGTTCACGCTATCTACGGCGATATGACTGGTGTTCTCGGTGCTGCAATTTCGGCCGCCAAGGCAGAAAAAGAAAAGAATTAAGAAGTGCATATTGGTTCTGCAGTCACTTGGTAAGTTAAATAAATGACTTACAACTAAAACCGGCTCTATCAGGTGGCTAGTTGATTGCCTTGACAATTAGCTAGATAAGGGTATTTTTAGTCATTGTATAGTGTATATCTGGATAGAGTCATAGCATCCGAATTGGGGAATTCACGATGAGCAAACGCTCGAAACGCACTAATTCACGCGTTATTGAAGAGGGTAAACCTAAGTTTGTACTAACGCCTTTGGTGGCGGCTATTAGCACCGCTCTATACCCCGTCAATAATATTCTGGCGCAGCAAGATGATCTGGCCCTTGAAGAGATTACTGTGACCGCAACCAAGCGGGAGCTAAATCTTCAGGATGTTGCACAAAGTATTGATGTCTTGTCGGCAACCGATTTGATAAGAATGGGTGCCAAAGACATGAAAGCCACACTCAGGGCGCTCCCGAGTACCACAATCACTTCAATGAAGCCCGGTATGCATTCGTTGGTGATCAGGGGTATTTCAAGTAATCCATTTGAATATCGAACCGAATCACAGGTCGCCGTCTATCTCGATGAACAACCACTTACATTCAACTCTCAGCAGGTGGGAGTCCGAAACATCGATATGACGCGAATCGAAAATTTGCCGGGCCCGCAGGGTACGCTTTTTGGCTCTAGCTCCCAAACAGGAACGATTCGTTACATTACCAATAAACCAGATACCAGTGGTTTTTATGGTCAGGTTGAAAGTCGCTTCGGCACCACCAAAGGTGGTGAGGCAAGTTATGACATAAATGGAATGCTGAATCTTCCGTTGACGGATACCTTTGCTATCCGTGCTGTCGGTTATACGTCTCACGACGGTGGTTATGTCGATAATGTTTTAGGCTCTAGCCTTGCTGGTAATTATGATAACGCGGAGATTGCCGAGGAAGATCAGAACGAATATGACGTAGATGGTGGGCGTATATCTGCGTTATGGAACCTCGGTGAAAACTGGTCAGCTTTGTTTTCGATTATTGGTGAAAAGAACGAGACATCAGGTGTCTGGGCGACCGATCCGTATTTGGGTGATTATAAAGTTACGAGGTTTGAGGAAGAGTTCCGTGATGATAAATGGCACAACGCAGCAATAACTTTACGTGGTGATCTCGGATTTGCCGATTTCTCATTGGCTGCAACCCAGTTTAATCGCGATATTGCTTACCAATATGATAATGGGGTCTATCAGCAGGGTAAGGATCGGCTTTATGGTGGGGGTCTTTACCGGGAACAGTACTATGCCGGAAATCCCTATTACTACAATTACTACAACTGGGGTATGTACGACACTAATTATTACAGGGGTACGGTCAACACTATTCAACGCCAGGAAAGCGAGGCAGTGGAACTTCGTCTAACGTCAAAATCTGAAAGTCGGCTCCAATGGATGGTGGGGGGATATTTCGAAGACATTATGGACGAATGGTTTGTTGTTACGCAGGTACCCAATATGACTGAAACACGTGCTTGGTACTATGCGAACTACTATGCGAACTACTATTCGAATCCTCATTACTATGCTTACAGTTACTATCCCGGTAACCCTTTGCAGGACAGCCCTATCCCTAATCCGAGTGTTACGCACCGTGGGCAGAGTTTTAATGACGTTAATTTTCTATATTTTGTAAATCGGCAAATTAGCCAATCTGCTATTTTTGGTGAGCTGAGTTACGACTTGACGGAAAAACTTAAGGTTCATGGAGGCATGCGTTGGGCTGAGTTTGATCGTGACGTATTTACCCAACAACAATGGCCAATTGGACTCGCTCCGTGGTCGGATCGGTCGACGGGTGACGGTTCGTTTCAAGATGTTGGCAAGGATAGCGATACGATTTATAAAGTTGGCCTTCAGTACAACTTTGATGATGATCGGATGGCGTATCTACTCTATAGCCAAGGATTCAGGTTAGGTGGGGTTAATAGTCCGGTTGCAGCTGATACTGGACAGGTTCCCCTGTATTACAAGCCGGATTTCCTAGACAACTATGAGTTTGGAATCAAGAGTCAGTGGTTAGATAATCGATTAACAATCAACGCAAGTGCATTCTATATGGAATGGAGTGATTATCAGCAAGTTCAGACTTTTAATAAATGGTGGTTGCTCGGTGTCTTCAACGCCGGTAGTGCTGAGACCACAGGGGTAGAGTTTAATGTCGATTGGCAGGTCACAGACCGATTATTGCTAACAGCAAACTTTTTTACTGCAGATCCAAAGTTCACGTCAGATATAACGTTTGAATATGTAGACGGCTTTGCATTACCGAATGGCGAGTTGTCAATACGAAAGGGTATGCCCATGCCGAATTCGCCCGAGGCAACCGGTTCCGCTAGTGTTTACTATGAGATACCCGATCTGTTGGGCGGCGATGTCTGGCTGTATTACAACGTTAGTTACCAAGGTGAGACTTGGAATACGCGTTCTACAATTTTTAATAACGAAACCGAGGGTATTTCTCCTTCCTGGACTTATAGCACTTTTTCGGCGGGCTTGATGTTACCAAATCAGTTGGATGTTGAGGTGAACATAACAAATCTTTTTGATCAAAAGGGTTACACTTATGTCGACCAGTTTTGGGGAAATCGGAATGCTGAAGCCTTTGGCGATCCGCGTTTCCGTAACATGCGCACACTGGACCAGCCTCGGACAATTTGGTTAACGCTTCGAAAAGGTTTCGGGGGCACATAGTCAAGCTGGTCACGAGCTCGGTTGTCCGCGGTAGTCACCAGGGTGAGAGTCACGGCGGCGTTTATCTAATCGATCTAGAACGAAAATTAGTTCACCAAGCTATTGACTGGAATATTGTTACGATCGATTGGCATGGTAACGGTTTGGACCGTGGACTGCGTGGCATAGCCTTCGACAATGACAGGGTCTATATTGCGGCGAGTGATCAGTTACTAGCCTACACGCCGGAATTTGAACTTATTGATTCGTGGCGTAACCCATTCCTAAAATATTGTCATGAGATCTCGGTATGGGAACGATCCTTGTTTCTAACCTCGACAGGGTATGACAGTATTTTAGGTTTTGACATGGATGAGTGTCGCTTTAACTGGGCGATGCATATTGAGACAGCAAATTATCGTTTCAAGGCCAAACGGTTCGACCCAACGTCTGATGATGGACCGATGATGCTTAACAAGATGCACATCAACAACGTCTATTGTTCCTCACACGGTATGTACATATCTGGTTTGAGGACTGGTGGTATGCTCCACTTCAACGGTACCGATATCAATATGGCGGTCGAAATGCCGCCAGGTACTCACAATGCACAACCTTTTCGCGACGGTGTACTGTTTAATGACAGTAATGATGATGTGCTGCGCTATACGGGACGTGGAGAAGGCGAGGAAGACCGAGCCATGCGTGTACCGACATATGATGTTGCTAAATTACAATTCTCAGGCGCTGTAGAAAGTCAGATCGCACGTCCTGGATTTGCCCGGGGCCTATGTGTATTGTCAGATCATGTCGTCGCAGGTGGCTCTTCTCCGTCCACTATCACCGTTTATGATTTAGCAGCAAACGAGATGGTCGTTTCAGTAAATCTGAGTATGGATGTGCGTAACTCCGTTCATGGTCTTGAGGTGTGGCCATACGACTAAGTACCAGAAATAATCGATCTCAGAGCCCTGCGTTACGCGACGCTGCAGGTAAATCGTCTACGATATAACTTAGGTATTCTTTCCACAGCGAAAGGTGTTTGTCGTAGCGTCTCCATTTACCCAGAGCACCAGTGTAAATTGGTTGCCTTACCTGTTCCGAACTCGCCGTTTTCACAGCCCGTTCCGTCTCATGGAAATGCACGCAGGATTCTTCGAAAGGAAGTCCACAATGTTCAAGTATTTGCTTAACCTGATTTTCTAGATCAGTAACCGTTTCCTCGTAATGCACGTCCAGAATCTTTCCCGGTAGTACTTCGTGCCAGTGTTTCATCAACGCATCGTACTGTCGATAATAGTGAGCTAGCTCCAGCATATCGTAAGTGAAGTTTTGACCTTGACCGAATAATTGTTTGTAAGCACCCAGGCAAGTGTCGAACGGATGACGGCGTGCATTGATAACTTTCGCATTAGGTAATATGAGATGCGCAAAGCCCATTAATGGAAAATTATTCGGTAATTTATCCGTGAAAAAAGGTTTTTCGGTGGTCCGATATCGTTGGCTCTCTTCGATGTATTGCTTACCATAGGCGCGCAGGTCTTTATTACGTAATTTGGTGACCGCTTCTGGATACCGGTTTCCTCCCTTCCTATAGCGACCAATCGACTCTGCAATCTTGCCGAGGACAGGCAGCTCTGCAGTGCCTTCAACTTGGCTATGGCTGGCCAATATTTGTTCAACTAGCGTTGACCCCGAACGTGGTAGCCCGACGATAAAAATGGGATCGGGCGCCTCGTAACCTATGTCCGAGCGATCAGTAAGTAGTGTTGCATTAAAAACGTTCTTGATGGCATTAAGGCGATTTTCAAATTCAACCATTTCGTATTCCACGGTCATTCGCTGTTGCTGATTACCGGTGTGGTAGAAGTGCCAAGCTTGATCATAATCTTTCTTATCTTCCATGGCTTTCCCTAGCGAAAATCGGAAGTGAATATCTTCATTTTCTGAAAGGTCTTCGCGTTTCACTTGTTCAAGCATGGTTTCTATTTCTTTGTTCTCAAATTTGAAGATCTTGAGGTTTGCCATATTCCAGTAAGCTGGCCCATACCTAGGTCGGACTTTGATAGCACGACGATATGCTTTTAGGGCTTCTGCTTGATTTCCAAGTGTTTTTAATTCCCAGCCGTACGCTGATAAAATACCCGGTGCGTCACCATCAATTGCTATTGACCGTTCGAATGCTCGCGCAGCCTCCTCAGGATTCATAGCTCGGGCATGTGCATTGCCGAGACCCGCCCAGGCGTCAGCATTCTTTTCTTCGAGTTCTGTTGCTTTTGTATACGCAGTGATGGCATCCAAATATTTATTCATTTCCATCAGCAATGCACCTAGCGTTTGCCAAGCTCCGCTGAACTGAGGAGTAATTTGTGTCGCCCTCCGCAACAGTGCTTCGGCATCTTCTAGCCTTTTTTCACCATGCCAGTAGGATACTGCGAGATGGCGCATCGCGTTTACGTTCTGCGGGTTTTCTTTGAGAACCTTACGGAATGCCTTAATAGCCTCATCGTTTTTACCACCCTGACGAAATTCAACACCCTTGACTATGGCGGAACGTTCAGGATCGTTGGCGACATACTCTTGAAAAGCGTCATCAGCTTCTGATCCCTTTCCAATAGCTGCTAGGGCTTGACCTAACTTTTTATGTGCCAAGGGTAAGGAGGGTTGGAGCCGAATTGCCTTCTCGAATTCAGAAATAGCTTCTTCAAACTTAGACTGCATCGCTAGTGCGCTACCGAGGTCTTCATACAATTGTGGAAAATCGGGATCAAGAGAAAGCGCAAAGCGTAACTGCTCTTCTGCTTTGGTAGCACGGTTTTGCTTCATTAGAGCGAGACTGAGCAAACGAATGTGGTCCGTGCATCCAGGATTTCTGTTGAGAAAGTCACGACAGACTTCTTCGGCGCGTAAGGGACGGTTGTCTCGCAAATAGTCGAGCGCACGTTGGATGTTAGAGTGCTTTTCATGGGCAACCTGATTCATGTAGATCGATCCAACGGTGAGAAATTAATTTCCATTTGTTGAATTGGGTGGCACATAGTCGAAAATAAAGGAGATACGATCTTCGGTCCCGATGTTCATCACGCTGTGCTTCATTTGGTTATTGATCTCATAGGCAAAACCGACATCGAATTGGTGGGGTTTACCAACTATCGTGTAGCGCACACCAGAATTACTTGTGATTGGAACATGAATGCGGTGCCCCATGTGAAAGGATCGCAGATTATCTCGATGTGGATGGATGTGCCCTCCAGCTTTCAGCTTTGCTGCCATGGCACGCAATAGTGTCCCGCCGGGTGCATAGTGTGTATTGATAATCTGATTGATCAAGGGCATAGCGACATCGGATAGTTGTTTCCACCCTGACTCACGATATATTTCACCGTCTGGCCAGCTTTCATCACAAAACAGCATTACGATAGATTCAGTGTCTTTATGTACTTCGTAGGTTTGCTGTCTTATTGTCTGTTCCGCCCACACCTCTGGCTTCTGATCCAGAATCCTGTTGCGTAATGACCGAATGTCGACTTCGCCAAGGCATCGTTGCGCGACATCGATATCCATCTGGTTTTCTCTTATTTTGTGGAACGGTTGAGTTTACCGAAGAGTTGCTGCCGTGTGTAGGTGAAGAAAAAGTGTG
Organism: uncultured Woeseia sp.; assembly: GCA_913031125.1. Lineage (GTDB taxonomy): Bacteria > Pseudomonadota > Gammaproteobacteria > Steroidobacterales > Woeseiaceae > SZUA-117. Next base: position 60,770 of record CAJWFK010000014.1, read on the forward strand.
AGCGGCAATTTGGTTGTAATGTAGTTTGGAACGTTTTAATTCTTTGCCTCTCGGTAATCTGGAGCAACACCAAAAATAAATCTGGCAGGTGTATCCAGGCCATTAAAAAACTGATATGTAACGCCTTCTGGTAAATAGAAACCATCCGCTGGATGGACTTCGAACCATTTTTGGCCTTCACTATCAGGGACACGGATATTTAGTATCCCATCAAGAACATAAATGCTTTGATCTCCAGAATGACTGCGCAGGGGCGTATTCTGGCCGGGGAGCAGGCAACCCTTCGCGACAGTCAGGTGTTCCGTGCTCACCAGTATTCCTACCAATAACTCCTGTGTGTCACCCTCTAGTCGCCAGTTAATGTCTCCATCGCGCAAAACTTGTATTGAATCCCCATCTCGGACTTCATTAAGCGCCGTTGGCCATCGACAGAGAATGTTTTCCTGACTGTAAATACGTTTTTCTAGGTCTGGTTGATTAAGAGCATATTCACCGCATGAACCTTGAGACGGCGGTGGCGCTAATATTTCCAATACACGCAGTGGTGTTGTGCCAATATTGAAGCCATGGTGCCAGGTATCCTTCCTGAAGAAGAACGATTCACCCATTTTGGCGACCTGTACCTCGCCCGTTGCTGGATTTGCCAGTGCCATTTCACCCGAAAGAACATAATACAATTCGTCTGCAGCAAAAATTGTTTTGTATTCAGTGGAATGCCTAAAAGCAGCACCAGGGGGTAATCCGAGCACAAGTTGATGAATTTTATCGGTAGAGACGTAGCACCAGTCAGCAACCAGCCCTGATTCCTCGTCCCCCCACAAATGCTGAGTGACACCTGCGTATGGAATATGCGTAGCGGAATCAAATCGTGGTCGAGGGGAGGGTTTGTAAGCCATTAAATTATCTGCAATTCAAGTTATTAAGGTGATTCTTCTTAGGGATGGTAATGCAGAGTAATCCATTGATTTCGGAAAGTATTTTGAATTCTCTAAAGCCATAATGACCCGAGTATTGCATGAATCATCGCCAGCGTGAAGTAATCGGGAGGAATAAAAATATGATATCTCACCATGCGTTGAGCCAAGATAAAAATGGATTGAGTAAAATAATAAGATCGATATTTGCAACTTCAACTAACAAAAATAAATTAAGGATAATTTAGGGTTCGGTCTATGATCTCGGAATAAAGGTGCTGGTCCTATAATCGTAAAGCGTTACCTGAATCCTATACTCTGCAAGGAGGTTGTCCGTCCTACCTAAATATTTTTTTCTAATACAAATACTGTATGGTATGTACGATAACGGCATTGTTGAAAAGTGCTGGGGGAAAGAGGACAAAGTAGCAATGGCGGATCCTAGGATCATGCGTCGGGATTTATTGAAAGTGGCCGCAGTCATCGGTGGTGCGGGTGCAATTGGCTTCACAACATGGCGTTTATCAGCAGTAGCATCGGATTTGGCTGGTTGTTCCCAGCAGCTTCCAGTTATTGATGGCTGTTATCAAGCCAAAGTGCTGAGTACCGAGGAATTCGAACTGCTGGATACATTAACTGATCTGATAATTCCAGAAGACGATACGCCAGGGGCGCGTTTGGCTGGTGTTGCGGAATTCATAGATTTCTACACTTCACGTGATGATCTTCTCACAAAGCAACTACGAGCCGCAGTAACCTGGTTTGACACTGAAGCTAAGCGATTGTCGGCAACGTGTTTTGTCACCATGAGAAAGCAAGACCAATTAGATTGGCTTCAAAGAATAGTCGATTCCGCACCTGACAATGACAATTATCGAGAGGCGAGATCGCACTTTTACTTCATAAGGCAGCAGACTGTGCTCGGTTTCTATAGCTCTGAGATCGGATTGCAAGACTTGTCCAGTCCATTTCTCCGCCATGTATATGCTTATGAAGAACTTCCGGCATATTGGAATGCCGAATGACTAGGGCAATAGTTATCGTGGGGGCGGCAGGAGTTTGAATTAAATGCGTAAGCAGTATGACGTCATAGTAGTTGGGACCGGGGCGGGTGGTAGCACAGCTATTAAAGCGCTCTGCGAGGCTGGTTTGAATGTAGTGGCGCTTAACTCAGGCAGGCCAATTAATCCCGCTAAGGACTTTAGTGGTCATATCCGAGATTTTGAGCTCCCGTTTCGTGGGCTTGGAGATCCAAAAGTATCAAAAAGTTGGGTAACCTGCGAAACAGAACGTACGACTGATAAAAATATCTGGGAACACGATATCGGATATACGAAAGCCGAGGATACCGAATGGGTTTGGTCACGATGTAAGGCAGTTGGTGGAAAAGCCAATTTTTGGGGACGTTCGTCAGCACGGTTTTCAGAAATGGATTTTCGCGCTGCGCGGGAAGATGGTGCTGATATCGAATGGCCGATTAGCTATCAGGAAATTGCTCCCTATTACGATCGCGTTGAACGTTATATTGGTGTAGCTAGCACTGTGCAAAATCGTCCATCCAACCCTGATGGTATCTATTTGCGTCCAATCCCATTCCGTGCGCACGACCAAATATTACAGAAGATGAAAAAAAATCATTAAAAATATTATGCCAAGGTGCTGCATTAAGGTTTTTGCTTACAAGAGTTTTTGATTATTTAAACTTAATAGACGGAGCAATAGTTAAAATTAAAGATCCTGTAGAATATTTAAAAAGATTAGAATTTCATAATAATGTAAAAAACTATCAGGATTATTTTTTTTAGTCATGAATATAAAAATTTATACTGATGGTGCGTGTATTGGAAACCCTGGCCCTGGTGGTTGGGCAGCAATAATTTTAATTGAAGATAAAAAAAAAGAAATTTTTGGCGGAGAAAAATTAACGACTAACAATCGAATGGAATTAACTGCTGCGATTAAAGCCCTAGAATACGTATCTGAGCAAGAAAAAAAACAACTTTCTCTCAAACAGATAGAAATTTATACCGACTCTATATATGTCAAAGATGGAATTACTGTTTGGATAAATAATTGGTCAAAAAATAATTGGAAAACAGCAGATAAAAAAAATGTTAAAAATGTTGATCTTTGGAAAAGACTAGATCAACTTGCAAAATTAAATACTATAGAATGGAAATGGGTAAAAGGTCATTCAAATGACTCGATGAATGATCTGGCGGACAAATTAGCTAAAAAAGCCACACCTATTTAAATAAGTCTTAAATTTTACTTAAAATATATTTTTTTACTTTTTCTAAATCTTGTGGCAAATCATCACAAATCTCTTTTTCTTTTAATATTCCTTTTAAATTCTCTGGCAATTCAGGTTTTATTTTTGTTTCGTTCATCACTACATTATAAAATTTAGAAGGGTGTGCAGTTGCTAAAACTATAATTTTTCCTTCAAGGGAAAGCTTCTCATATGCTCCAATTGCAACTGCAGTATGAGGATCTATTAGCATTCCATGATTTTTATATAATTTATTTATAATTAATTTAGTTTCTTTATCAGATAAACTTTCAGAACAAAAACTTTCCTTAATTTTTTTTAAATATTTCTCTTCTAATATAAACTCACCGTTAACTTTAAGATCATTCATTAATTTAATTGTTTCCTGAGAATCGCATGAGCAAATATCAAAAATTAATCTTTCGAAATTACTAGCAACTTGAATATCCATGCTAGGCGAAATTGTATGTTTTACTTTTAATGGTTTATAAATACCTGTATTGATAACTCTTTTTAAAATATCGTTGCTATTAGTTGCTAATATCAATTTATTAATTGGTAATCCCATTTTCTTTGCAATGTAACCTGCATATATGTCTCCGAAATTTCCTGTAGGAACTGAAAAATTTACTCTTTTTTCATCTGTAGAAACTTTAAAATATGAAAAAAAATAATAAACTATTTGCATTACTATTCTTGCCCAATTTATTGAATTAACTCCTGAAAGGTTTGCAGATGAACTAAAATTTTTATCCCTTAACATTGATTTAATAAATTTTTGGCACTCATCAAAATTACTTTGTAGAGCAATATTAAATACATTTTTTGATTTGGTTGTTGTCATAAATTTTCTTTGCACTTCTGATATTTTATTTTTGGGGTGAAGAACAAAAATTTTCATATTATTTCTATTTTTAATAGCATGGATGGCGGCTGCACCTGTATCGCCAGAAGTAGCTACAACAACATTAATTTTTTTATTATTTTTTTTTAAAATTTTTTCGTACATATTTCCAATAACTTGCATAGCTATATCCTTAAAAGCTAAAGTGGGCCCATGAAATAATTCAAGTAAATTTAATTCCCCAATTTTTTTTATTTCCACAACGTTTTTAGTCCTAAATTTTTCATACGAAGCATTAATCAAATCTTTAAGTTCGTTTTTGTCAAATTCATCGCTGCAGAATTTTGAAATTATTTCTGTAGCTAGGTCATTATAAGATAAATTTTTTAATTTTTTTAACTCTTCAGGTTTATAAAAATAAATTTTTTTGGGAACAAAAAGTCCACCATCAGAAGCAAGTCCTTTTAAAAAAACATCTTTGAAAGAAAAAGTTAAATCTTTGTTTCTAGTACTAATGTATTCCATACCCTCTATTAGTACAGAATTTTGATATTATCTAGGCAAAATAGTAATTAGGCTGTTTCTAAATTATTTTTGTTGAGATATTTGCTTTTTATTTGAAAAATATTTCTTCCAAGCCCAATTTCCTAGTCCTAAAAGAATTAATGCGGAAATAATAATGGTTAGCGCAATTTTTCCTCCATTATTATCAGTTATGCAAACCGTACAAAGATAAATTATAGAATCTATTTCAGGTGTTAAAGTTTTTAAAATCATAATTTGTTTTTGTTTTCTTTATATTTTTCATAATCAAAAAACGTAAATTGAATAGTAACCTCTTTAATGTTTTTTGTCTTGCTATCTTTTGTCACTTCCGGATCTAGCAAAACTACCAATATAAATTTATTTTTTTCATTTGGGCTCAGTGTTTGGGCATCGTAGCAGAAACAATTTATTTTACTTATGTATGCTCCAAACTCCTTAGGATAATAAGCAAATGTAGCAATTCCTGTACTTTTTTCTTCACTCAAATTTTCAACAACATATTCTATAGAATTTACTTCGCCGGGTTTTATATTTATTTTCTGTTTTACAGGTATAAAATTCCAATTTAAATTTGGATGAACGCTCGTTAGTAAATTTATTAAAATTGGTTTTGAAGCTAAATTCTTAATTTTTTCTTCTTTAATATTGTTTATAAATAAATAAAAAAATAAAATAAATAATAAAAAAATAAAAATTAAATAAAATTTAAATTTTTTAATGTTATTTATTATCATTTTTATTTTTAAATAACTTTATCTATCAAAACAAAAGTAAAAATCAAAAAAAGATATAATATTGAATAGCCAAATAATTTTGTTGCTAGCTTTTTCTCCTTCATCGAATTTTTTTCTTTTAACAATTTATAAGAAATAAATAGGTAATAACTGCTAAGTACAGCACTAACAAAAAAATAAATTAATCCAGAAAAATTTAGAAAGTATGGAGAAATAGCTACAGGAAATAAAATTAAAGCATATAAAAATATATTAAATTTTGTAGTATTTATTCCAGATGTAATTGGTAGCATAGGAATTTTTGCTTTTCTATAATCTTCAGATTTATATAAACTCAAAGCCCAAAAATGAGATGGGGTCCATATAAATATTATAAGAAAAAGAATAATAGGTTCTAGGGCTATTCCATTTGTAGCTATAGCCCAACCTATAATAGGTGGCAGCGCTCCAGATGCTCCGCCAATTACTATATTTTGTGGAGTTTTTCTTTTAAGCCAAATTGTGTAAATGAATACATAAAATAAAATTGTGATCGTTAAAATTAAAGCGGCAAAAAAGTTTGAAAAGATAAATAGAATAATTACTGAAGTTATTGAAGATAAAATTCCAAATATAAGAGCTTGATTCTTTGTTAATTTTCCACTTGGGATTGGCCTAAGACAAGTCCTTGTCATAATAGAATCTAAATCTGACTCATACCACATATTTAATGCGCCAGCCGCCCCAGAGCCCAAAGCAACTGCGGCCAAAGAAAAAATTGCATTTAAAAAATTTATTTTTTCAGGAGCAATTAATAAACCTACCGCGCATGTAAAAATTACCAGCGACATTACTCTTGGTTTCATTAAATAAAAAAAAGACTTTGTATAACCAAAGTAATCTAACTTTAGTGTTTTTAATTTAGCGATTGTCATTATAAAATTAATATGGGTTTAACTTCCCACTACAAAATAAAACATTCTTGTAAAAAAGGTATAATATGATTCTGCTACCATTATTCCAATAAAAACTCCTATTGCAGTCATAGGCCAAAGAAGAACATTCACTATAGCCCAACGTTCCCAGTAAAGATGCATAAAAATTGCCATTATAAAACCTGCTTTAGCTAACATAAAAAATACAATTAAAGACCATCTTAATAACCCTTGATAGTTCATGTAATCAACCATGTATGAAAAGAAACTGAATACAAACAGCAATCCCCAAATCCACAGATATATCCCTAATTTATGTGTATGCACCTCTTGTTTTTTATCAGTTCCCATAATTTATACCTTACCAAAGATAGAAAAATGCAAAAATAAATACCCAAACTAAATCGACAAAGTGCCAATAAAGTCCTAAAATTTCTATAGCTTCATAATCAGACTTCATAGAGGTAAAATACCCTCTTCTACCAGTATCAAAATCTCCTCTAAAAACTTTTCTTGAAAAAATGAAGAGAAAAATTACGCCGATAGAAACATGCGTTCCATGAAATCCTGTTATCATAAAAAAGAAAGCGCCAAATTGTTCTGCGCCAAATGGGTTACCCCAAGGTCTTACACCATCATGAAAAATTAATTTTGACCACTCAAACGCTTGCATTCCAACAAAAGTTAAACCGCCTATTGCAGTAGATAATAAAAACCAGCCACATAATTTACGATTTTTTTCATACCCGTATTTAACTGCTATAGCCATTGTTCCGCTGCTTGTAATTAATACAAATGTCATGATTGCTATAAGCAAAAGAGGAACGCTTGTTCCAAAAACCGTTAGGCCAAAAACTTCGCTGGGATATGGCCAAGCAACAGTTGTTGAAGCTCGAGCTGTCATTAGCGCAATTAAAAAACAACTGAAAATAAATGTATCGCTTAAAAGAAAAATCCACATCATTGCTTTGCCCCAGGGCACTCCTTTAAATGCTCTTTGATCAGATCCCCAGTCATGCATGAATCCCTTTGGACCTTTTGGAAGTTTTTCTATATCAAATTGACTCATTAATTTTACCTTTTTATGTTGCTATCATTAGACCAAACAAGATGAACCAAATTATAAGCAAAAAGTGCCAGTAAATAGCACATAGTTCTATTGCTTGTTTAATTTTTAAAACGTTAAAATTTTTTGTAAATAATTTTGTAGTTGCTCTTCCCCAAAAAAATAAACCTCCTAACACATGTAGACCATGTAAAGCTGTAAATAAGTAAAAGAAAGCATTAGCTGGATTTGTTGAAGCGTAATGTCCAAGATTTACATAATGTTGCCATACTAATAATTGCCCAGTAATAAAAGCAAAAGTTAAAAACCCGACTAAAAGCAAATAATTTTTAGCTTTTTCTAATTCCGTTTTATCAGACAAAATTTTTGCTTTGTGAAAAACAAAACTAGTAAAAATTAAAATTATAGTATTAATCCAAAGTAACCATGGTTCGGACAAACTTCTCCAGTCGTGCACTAGCATTCTGTCAGAATAAGAAACGATAAATAAAGAAAAAATAACTGTGCTGACTACCATAATAGTTCTAACACCTAACTTTTCTCTACTTAAAGTTAATGTTTTGCCATCATGTTTATCATCAATTACTTTTTGAGATTCTTCCCAAGGTTTTTCTGATAATAATTTAAAAATATTTAGTTCTTTTTTGCTCACGTTTTTTCTACCTTTGCTGTTGGAACTTCGCTAGGTGCTATATGTTGCGGAATATATTCTTTATCAGATCCAGGCACGCTAAAATCATAGGGCCAACGATAAACGACTGGTAATTCCTTACCAAAATTTCCATGGGTTGGCGGATAGTCAGGCGTATGCCATTCTAAAGAGTTTGCTTTCCATGGATTTCTCTCTGATTTCTCGCCCTTGTACCAACTTGTAAAAATATTATATAAAAATAAAAATTGAGTAAAGCCCACAATTAAGGCTGCTACTGTAATAAATTGATTTAAACCTACGCCAGATGTCATGTATGGGCTGTCATACATTTCAAAATATCTTCGTGGCACACCTATAAAACCTAGATAATGCATTGGAAAATATATTGCGTACGCGCCAATAAAAGTTATCCAAAAATGAATTTTTCCTAAAGTTTGATTTAAATGTCGAC
>CAJWFK010000015.1 GCA_913031125.1 uncultured Woeseia sp.
ACGACGACCATGACGACGACCATGACGACGACCATGACGACGACCATGACGACGAACACGGTGATGAACATGGTTCTACGTCATTTGTCTCTGATGCCACTGAACTTGGATTACGGTTTGATTTTGGTAACACAAGCCTGCAGCAAAAGGCTGTTTTGAACTTTGTTTCTGCTGATGCGGGGTCCGATGGTGCCGATGCATTTATGCCGGCAGTTGACTCGGATGAGCTTTCGTTTGGTTATTTTATTGGTAAAGACCTTGCAGCTATACATTTCGATCTAGGGCTTAGGCATGACCGAGTAACAAGAGACAGCGGTAGTCATTCGTTTGATGATGCAATAACCAGTCTATCTTTTGGTATGGGCAGTGACATCACTGAGAATCTTAGTGCTAGCGCAGGTATATCCAGCGTAGGCAGGATTCCGTCTCCAGTTGAGCTTTTTGCCGATGGAATCCATTTGGCCAGGCAGAGGTTTGAAGAAGGAAATGTGGATCTTGTAAGTGAGAGGTCGAACAACCTTGATTTTACCCTGAAATTTAATCGCGGAAACTTCTTTTCATCACTTAGCGTATTTGAAAATCGTATCGATGACTTTATTTATTTGATGGATGAAGATGAGCATCACGATGAAGATGAGCATCACGATGAAGATGAGCATCACGATGAAGATGAGCATGATGATGAAGATGGGCATGATGATGAAGATGAACATCACGATGAAGATGAACATGAAGGACATGGTCATGGCGATCTCATCCATGCTGTTTATTCCCAACAGGACGCAAAATTCAGCGGTTACGAATTAGAATTTGGCACGTCTTTTGAATTAGAAAAAGGCAGGCTTACCATATCAATTGGCAGGGATGATGTTAGAAGTAGATTTGCTGCTGGAGGATATATCCCAAGAAGCGTACCGGCGCGAAATTTACTCAGGTTGTCTTACCAAAACGATAATGATTTTAGGATGGCGCTTTCGTATAAGAGAGTGGCAGAACAAAATCGAACCGCTGAGGATGAAACAGCCACAGAAGCGTACAACATGCTGAATATACGGGCGTCTAAGGTTTTTCATTTCAAAGAAGCTCGTAAGTTGACAGTGTCCCTGTTTGGCAAGAATCTTCTAAATGATATTGCCAGAAATCATACGTCTTTTGTTAAGGACTATGTGCCGCTGCCAGGTAGAAATATTGGGTTAAAAATTAATTATATGTTCTAACATTGTATTAAGAGTGTTGCTCTGGTTCATGTTAGCCTTGGGGAAAAATCTCTCACTGACATGAACTGGAGCGACCAAGATATAAAGTATATGGGCACCGCACTTGAACAGGCGGAATATGCCGCTTTGGTAGATGAGGTGCCTGTTGGCGCAGTGATTGTAAGTAATGGCGAGGTTATAGGCCGAGGTTTTAATCGTTCCATACAGGATAGTGATCCGACAGCGCACGCTGAAATTGTCGCAATGCGGGCCGCAGGCTCCTCCCAGAGAAACTACCGATTAATCGATACGACGCTATATGTCACGCTTGAGCCCTGTGCCATGTGTGTAGGAGCTATTTTACATGCTCGAATTACGAGACTTGTGTTTGGTGCCTACGACCCTAAGGCAGGGGCAGCGGGTAGTGCACTGGATCTATGCAGCGATCCTCGATTTAATCATAAGGTTGAGGTGGACGGTGGGTTGTTTGCTGATCAATGTGGAGATCTGCTAAAGGCGTTCTTCCAAAGTCGCCGATAATTTTCCACTGAAAAAGTGATTAGGTTAGGCATGTCTCGCGTTTCTTCTAAACCCTCAAACTCCTCGTTTTCCGTTAGCCAATGGATGATATTGTAATAGGCGCGGATATTATTAACGTGCAGCACGGGTTCCCAGCCGCGTGCATATCCGTATTGCACACGCGTATACCACACGCGTTTTGCAAGCAACGGCAATGCTGCGCTTAAATCGACCCATTTATCCGGATTTCCGCCCCGCCACTCAACGATTTGCCTGGCATCTTTGATGTGGTTAAATCCGACATTGTAAGCGGCGAGGGCAAACCACGTCCTGTCTGGCTCCGTCACACTGTCTGGAATTCTTTCTAATTGTCGAGCAAAATATTTAGCCCCTCCTAAGATGCTGGTTTCTGGGTCCATACGGTCTTCGATGCCTAGGTAATTAGCCGTTGCTTGTGTCAGCATCATGATGCCTCTAACCCCTGTCGGTGATACTGCCTGTGCGCGCCAATGACTCTCCTGGTATCCGAGCGCAGCTAATAATCGCCAGTCGACTCCCCAGATAGTACCGGCATTTTTAAACATATCTTTATAGCGTGGTAAACGGCTATCAAAATGTCTTATAAATGCTCGCGTTCCAACGTAATCAAATTTTTCAGTATGGCCAAAATAACGGTCTGTTATTTGAGCCAGAAAGCCGGTTCGTTTCGACTTAAGTATGAATTCGTCGGCACGAGCAAGAAGCCTCCCATTACCTTTGTTTGAGAAGGCCCACGCTATGGGGTCATCTAGTTTTAGGTCCATCGCGACACGAAGATCCGGGTAAAAGTGTCGTTGAATGTTAAAATCTGTGCTATCAGCAATTGTATAATCGATCTCACCTAGCGCTACTTTCTTAAGCAAGTCAGCAACTTCATCATCCCCATTTTCAGCCCATTGGATGTCAGGCTCGGAAGCACTGAGCGATCGCATCATGGCTGAGTGACTGCTACTGGCTGCTACTTCGATAGATTTCCCGATAAGATCGGAAATTTTGCGAGGCTTGCCACTTCCCAGTTTATAAATGAGGTGTATATCCACTGAACTATAAGGGTGGCCGAAGTCAAGAAATTGCCGGCGATTATCGGTCATGGATAAACCAGCGGCACCCAGGTGTGCTTGTCCGCTAGCCAGATAAGGCGTGATTTCGGAGACGCTCGTCACTGCGGTCATAGACAGTTTTACGCCTAGTTCATCTGCAAAGCCCTTGGCCAAATCGTATTCTGGACCGGCGGGACCATCGGGACCCACGAAATATGTAGTAGGGGAATCACGTGTTACTACACGAAGTTCACCTAACTCAATGATTTGGTCGAGTGTAGATGGCGGCATGGAACAAGTACCGATAAGACTCACCAAAATTGCGTTTAACATCAGTCGCAAATCAAATCTCCACTGGAAAGCACGAACTAATGAGTTTTTAAGGATTTCTGCTTCTTCTTACTTTATCTGTTCCATCATTTTTTGGTAACAGTTTTGTCATTGAAAAGAAATCTCAAGGATTAATTTAATAATCAATAAGTTAGTGTAAAAACCCTGCAGATATTGGTAACGCTACACGAAGTGCTAGTCTATTTCAGCAAAGCAAAACGCAACAACGACTAGGTGACTCTATTGGAGGGTAGCTTGCTTATTATTCATCAGCCAGTTAGCAGTGAAACCTGTCATGAAACCTATTTTTCAAGATTTTCTCAGTCGGCAATTGGGTATGACTAATAGCGCGTAGTTTTCGCATAGGACTACTTTACTTTCGTTGGCCCCTTCCATAATTTATATTAACCAATGCCGATAAAGATACGGATAGGGCAACAAAAAAACCATAGCCTAACAATCTATAAAGCCGAATCACCAATGGAGGTCGCTAGCACGCTGCGAACTAGGGATTGATGAAGCGATCAAGAACTACCAAATATACGCCTTAGAGCGGTTATCACAACGTAAAACTCAAGGAACAGAATAGCCTATGGCTCATGTTAAAAAGTCCCTCGAACTCTATCATGCTGCCGAGTCGATTTGCTCTGAGCGGGTTCTAATGACCCTCTATGAAAAACATATTGTAGATTGGGTGGATTGCCCAATGCTTTTGTTTGAAGATGAACAATTCGCGAGAAAATATCTGAAGTTAAACCCAAAAGCCCAGGTACCAACTCTTGTACATAATGGGCGTGTAGTGCGTGAATCTTCGATTATTTGTAATTATCTCGACGATATATTCCCACAAAACTCATTAAAACCAGCATCGCCTCACAGTAGGGCGAATATGCAGGAATGGATAAAAGGTAGTGATGAAGAGCTGTATCAAGCTGTTTCTTCACTAAGTTTTAGCATGGTCTTTAGAGATCGACTTAACGGGATGGATAGAGTGGCAAGAGAAGCCCATTTCATGAAGCAGACCGAGATAGACCGGACCCATCGGCAAAGATCCTGTGTAGCAGATGGGATGGGCTCACCTTATGTATTGCGTGCGGTCGCAGCATGGGAAAACTTGCTCCAAAAACTTGAGGCAGTCCTCGAAAAGGATGGCCCATGGATTTTAGGTGATCAATATTCCCTTGTAGAGATTGCCCTTGCACCGTTTTTTATGCGGGTACAGGATCTGCAGATACTGCCGATATGGATGCAGGAACGTCCATTGACAGTGGAATGGTGGAATGAGGTTAAGCGGAGGTCGAACTTTATAATGGCACAAGTGGGTGTCGGGCCGGATAAACTTTTGGAGTATGAGTTGGCTGCTGATAAATATGGTTCAGAAATTAAAAGACTTCGTGACTGGTATGTAGAAGATCCAATTGACTGTGGCCGGGCTTTCAAGATAGATAAAGGAGTTCTATGAAGCTTGATTGTCGTGCAGTGCATCAAGCCTCCGTGTTGGAGGATAATAAAATTTGTGGTCAGGGAGGTTACTCATGAACAAAAACTTCTTATCCATCACCAATATGAGCAGCCTTAACAATTTTCTGCAAATGATAGGTGTGCTAGGAGTAATTGCATCTCTTATATTTGTTGGTCTTGAATTACGGCAATCGCAAAAAATTGCTTTAGCGAAAACACAGCAAGAACGAAATAACTCAGCATATGATGTGATTAACACCTTCACGACAGCCAATATTGATTGGCAATCTGTCGTTTTAGATAACAATTTAAGCAATCAATTCTCCAAGCAAATGATTGCAAGGAGAAATGCGTACCACCTGTCTTGGTTTATGTTTGAGAATGATTTTTTCCAATATACTCAAGGTCTAGTGGACGACTCGGTCTGGGATGCGAAATTAAAAGCATTTGAGAACTGGTATAACACTTGTGATCTAAGACCACTATACGTAAGACGTTCTAAATATATGCCAGCTGCGTTTACAACACTGATTGAATCATTTCCGGATAAGTGTGCAGAATAGTACTTGCATTGCTGGCGGGGAACGGCTAGCGACTAAAAAATGCTACTGCAATGAGTATCAATATTGCTGCAATTGTCCATCGTAGTTGCTTCATTGACTCTGCATGATCCGGCTCCTCTAAACTTTTTGCCACTGGTTCTTCTTTTTCTTCATTGTCTGTCACGAGCCCACTCTCCTGATTATCAATTTTTGCTTGGCCGACAGGACCAATTATCCCACTGATTGACGCTGAAAGTAGAGAAAATAGCAGTAAATCCTCTGCTACGTAATTCTGCTTAAGTGAGCGGTTTGGCTTTGGTTGACAGGGATGGCTACCCAGCAGCTATACTAATCTGAAGAGACGTTGCTTAACCAACATCAACGTAGGAAATCATTATGCGATTAGGGAAATTATTAATTATATTTTTTATTAGCCAGCTTGCTGTGATAAGTCCTTTGTATGCAGGTGCGCCCGTCAATGTTACAGATTATCCGTCCTTGAATGAAAAGCAGATTGGCCATGTCAGGCATATGATCAATCTCGCCAATAAGCTTGATGGTGACTGGTCGATGATGGGGAATACAGGCGGTGGAATGAATTTCGATGCGTATCAGTTTCAGATTGCTTTCGCAGCTTATGCATTAGCGGTTACGCAAGATCATTTTGTACCCGCGCACCGAGATTTATATCAGGATACCTCTGCACGTCTTATAAAAAAAATGATGTACAAGGATGTATGGGATTACTGGGCCCAGATGAGTAAGGGTGAATGGCGTATTGATGAGAATGGCGAAGACCATTACTACACAGAGGATGATTGGTTTGGTTGGATCGATCCGAATATCAAACAGAACATCATGTATAGCGGACATTTACTACAGATGCTAGGTTTGCATGAGTCACTCTTTGATGACGATCGCTATGATAAACCGGGATCCCTCACCTTTAATTTTGCTCCCGTAGCCTATGGCGAATCGCCTCTCGAAATTGTATATGATCATTCGCGGCTTGCGACAGTCATTTATGATCAGTTTGTTGAAGATGATTTCCGAGGTATCGAATGTGAGAGAAACAAGGTCTACACCGAATGTAACCAACACCCCATACTTGGCCTGATACATTACGACTACAAGCATGGGACTTCCTACGCGCCGCTCGTGCAAGAGGAATTCAAGAAAACCATTATTAATCGCGGTTATGTGCATCCGGACACGCATACAACGATGTTAAGCCTTGACGTTCACCTCGACGAGGTCATTCATAAAACTTACGCATGGAGTGATGGTTGGAACGGCTTGGTTCACCATGCATGGGATAAGGAATATGTGGAAGCACTCTATGACGAACAGGTAAAGCTGTATATGCCGCAAATGCTTGAGGGTGAACCTGGTGAAAATATGGGGTGGACAGCGTCATTTGATTTCGGATGGCTCGCAGTGTTGGCTGCAGAAGTCGGTGATGCCGCAACGGTAAATTTGATGCTTGAGTATGCAGATCAATATTTCAATCCAACTTGGCTAGATGGCGGTTACTATTATCCACATACAAGTGATTACAAGGAAAATTTCCGGCGTGATGATGAAGGCAAGATTGGAAACATCAGCCCAGTAACTGGCAATTATCTCGTGGGCTTTGCCAGACTTATGCCTAAAGATGGAATGTGGAGCTTATACAACCGAACTCGCGATAATGAGTTTTTTGCTCAACCTTATGTTGATGGGGTTGATTATTCGCAAGCGACCGTTAGTCAAGCATATTACGACAGTGGGGAGGATGCTTTAATCGTCACTATTGTGCCAAGTGAGTCCGCAAGTAACGCTGTGACATTCGCGGTAAACCAGCTCGAGTTTGGAACCCGCTACCAGATTTTCCGGGATGGCGAGAGTATTGGGATAGCTGGGTCAAACGAAAGCGCAACTGCTTGGAATAGCGAACAGCAACTGATTATTTCTAACGAGCTAGATTCACCACACTCTTACGTTATCGTTCCTGCTAGTTCGCTGGTTAAGGATTCTAGGTGAGGATAGAAAACAAATTGATGTTGGTATTGTTCTTTCTGCTCGCAGCTTGCGGCAGCGGGCAACCGGACGCCGCTCAAGTCCATGCTTATCTGATCGCTCACCCGGAATTCGTGCTTGATAACCCGGATGTGGGAGAGGCGGTAAAGTCCGCTGCTGAGCAACGCAGACGGCAGGCAGAAGAAACAGGGCGACGCAAACTTTTGGAAGTTAACAGTCCGCTTATCCGTTCGGTACTTACACCAACTTTTGGAAACCCAGATGCAACGGTGTCAATTATCCAATTCAGTGATTATCAATGCGTTCCCTGCAAAAAGACTTACGTTGAACTCGACTCTGTCAAAAACTCTCGTAACGATATTGAGGTGTTGTATTTGGAACTTCCGGTCTACGGTAGTGTTTCCGATTTGGCAGCTCGCGCGGCTATTGCGGCGAATATCAATGACGTATTTCCTGAGTATCACCACCTACTAATGTTAAATGATGCAGGGTTGGATGTGGCTCGGATACGAGAGGCCGCTATAGCTGCCGGTATGACCGATTGGCAGGTTGAGAATAGTTTTAATGATCCAGAGATTAAGAATTATCTTGCCCAAATTCGAGTTTTTGCGGAAGAGCTTGATGTGAATGGGACCCCAACTTTTCTGATAGGTAATCAACTGGTGCGTGGGGCTGTCACTGCACCTCAATTCAACGTTTTTATAGATCGGAACTTATCGGCAAAAACTCGTTAGAATGTTTGGTATGCAGCAATCTATCTGCCACATTCATCTGTGCTATAAACTTGAAAAAAATTAGGGTGTTGAGAGTGTCAGTTCGGCATCATGAAATTCGAATGTAAAGTCCCCGGAGTAGACTTGTTCTGTTGGCATCGCTGCCACTACTAGAATGGTTGAAGACTGCGCAGATACATTAAAGTTAGAGATGATTTGGTTACCCTCTACGGAAAAAATGTCCCAGACGATGTCAGATTCATCAGTAAACAAATTTATGTTCAAAGAGATTTCAGAGTCAGTTGAGTTTTGCAACCTGAAGTAATTTGAACCAAACATCATTGTTTGCACGGATATTGTGATTGGCATATTGATTACATCGATAACGGTATGTGCTACTGGATAATTCCAGAGTGCACCACGTTCAAAATGTAAACCATCATCAAATTGACCCAAAAACCAACGCCACTGCATAAACTCCGTTATCGTTTGCTCAAAGGTTATGCCGCGCTCATTCAAAAGTACTAAACGTAGGGCATCGATGTAGTCGGGTCGATCTTCGCCAGGACTATTTCTATTTTCTAGCCAAACTCTTGCAATAAACCCCGCGTCGTCAGGGAAATATCGCTCCCACAGGTAGTGCAGGTAAAGGGTAGCGCCGTACATGTGCCAGGTGTCGTAATCATCTATAAAGAGTGAGGATTCGGGCGTAGCTTGAAAGTCTTCCAAATAAGGAACCCAATCATCCTGTAATCCGTGAGATACGGATTCAGGATACGGAAGAGCTTCGGCAAAAGACGCACTCATCTCATAAAAGACTGAGCTATCGTGCATGCCCCAGTCGTCGCTTGCCTGCACCGCATGATTAAACTCGTGAGCTACATATGTGTTGAGATATTCATCTTCGTTATGAATGACTGTATAAGTTGTATAGTCGTCATGGGCGGTCTCCAGATTTGGCGAGATATGCGTGACGTAAGCACCACTGTAGCCACGCCATATAAATACATCATAGCGACCATCCGATCCGCATTCCCCTGCGTCATCGAGGGGTGCAGAGAAACCAAGGGTATCGACCTGCATCATCCATGATTCATCTAGAAAGGTAACTATTCTTGTTGCCCGATCTCCATCTTCAATTCGTGAGTAATGTACATCAATCGGATACGTGCCACTCTTTTTGGTAAGCGGCCAATACTCACTGTCAGAACATGGATTTGCGGAATCTGGGATATCACCACAATATTCAGAGTTAGCATCACAGCTTATTACCGGTGGAGGTGCAGAGGGCAATATCGGTGGGCTCGATGCTTCTGTACCGCCGCATCCTCCTAGAGCAACAAGGATACCTACTAATAACGAAGTGCTTTTAATTAGGTCAATCAAGTTGTTCATTTATTCATAGAATCACATACGCAGTAATAATTCGTCGCTTATTGTCATTTAAGAGCTTTTAGTAGGAAAAATCAGTGTTTACTATCAAAAAATCAGTGTTTACTATCAAAAAATCAGTGTTTACTATCAAAAAAAGTATTTACTGCTGATAATTTAACGTTTAGTACTTAAAATTTTACATTTTTTATAAACAACGGATTTTTCTTCCGGTGTAGGGCCTACAAACGGTATTCTTGCAATTAGGATACATATTAGCCCCTTACCTAAATGGTACCAGACCACAGGAGTGTAATAGATGAGTACGAAAGTTGACACAACAGAGCCGTTACCTGTGTTACTGCGTACCGACAGAGATGGCATTGCTACGCTGACACTGAATCGTCCGGAACAATACAATGCTTTGTCGCAAAACATGCTTTGTAGCTTACAAACTGAGTTGGATGAAATTGCTGGAAATGAATTGGTGCGAGCGGTAATCATTGGTGGTAAAGGAGACGCTTATTGTGCTGGGCATGACCTGAAAGAAATGCGATCGAGTGAAGACCGTGAATTTCACCAGGAGCTATTCGATCAGTGCGGGCGTGTAATGATTAGTATCAACCAACTGCCTCAACCCGTTATAGCTAGTGTAAATGGAATTGCTACAGCGGCTGGTTGTCAGCTTGTTGCAAACTGCGACTTAGCTATTGCTGCTGAGGATGCCCGATTCGCTGTTTCCGGTATCAATTTAGGATTATTTTGTTCGACTCCAGCGGTTCCTTTAAGCCGCAACCTTTTGCGAAAGAAAGCCATGCAATTGCTCCTGACAGGTGAGTTTATCTCGGCGCGAACGGCGGAGGACTGTGGGTTGGTTAATGAGGTAGTTCCATTAGAAAAGCTCGATTCAGCGACGCAAGGACTCGCTGCTAAAATAGCAGCTAAGTCTGCCCGTGCCGTAAGGCTGGGTAAGGAGATGTTTTACAAGCAACTTCCTATGGATTTAAGTGCCGCTTATGCATACGCTAGCGGGCGGATGGCATGCAATATGGAATCCTATGATGCGCGGGAAGGAATTGATGCTTTTATCCAGAAACGTGAACCTAAATGGACAAACAAGTAGCTGAGGGTGACCTGTTGCTGGTCATAGTAATCAGAAAGTAGTCAACGAATAAGCTCAGGGATCAGACTTAAGAAGCAGTCTCTGAACTCTTGCATGTGTATGCTGTAGACACTATAAGGTGTCAGAGAATAAGAAAATTAATTAAGGGGAAAGGTGATGCTTGATACGATTATTTTGTATGTATTATTTGCACTGCAGATAATTACCCTCTTCTTGGTTTTCAGTTTCGGGAAATCTCTAGGAAGGGAAATTGCGAGGATCAAGAAATTAGTTGAAACGCAGCATGATGGGGGCAGTATTGTTAACCGCTTTGCCGAAGAGTTGCGAGAAATAACAAAGGATAACTAAATAACTCAGCACAAATAAATAAACTGTGATTGGCTAATAGAGATACTCGTAATTTGTATCCTTATAAGTGGGCTGAATCAGTAGATGCCTGCATCCAACCCGGCAGCAATAGTCATTGCTAGCTCAGATACTTGGTCTGGAAATTTTGTGTCCCAGTTGCCTTTCAGAATTAGTGGGTCAGCTATTAGTTTCCACCGGAGACCAGCCAATATTCTTTCGATACTTATTTTTGTGCCTGTACCATCTTCGCCTGCTCGAATATAGAGCACAATAGGTAGGCCTTGAGTTAACTCAAGGCATGGGTAGTAAATACGCTCAAAAAAATCTTTTGTTAGGCCTGCCATATAACCGAAGTTTTCTGTTGTTCCGAGGACTATGCCATTACACCATTCAATGTCAGCGGCAGTAGTTAACTCCGGGGCTTGTGTGCGGAGTTCGAGGTTGACAAGTTCCATTTTACAGATGCTGTCCACAGCTGAATCACGAAGGATTCTGGTGTTTTCGGACGGACAGTGACTAACAAATAAAAGTTTTATCATTGAAGCACTAGCTGTTATTTATATCGCTCGGTAGTTAGAGTATATCCACTTATACTTTTTCCTGTGTCAACTGATTCAAGGACACGATGTTTATGTCATATGCGTTTCGTTTTGTTTTCGTCACTATCATTTGCAGTCTAATCTCTAGTTGCGGAGAAATAGAATCAGATACACCAAAACCTCAGTCCAGCGAAGGTCGCCCTGTAATTGCGTTGGTGATGAAGTCACTAGCAAACGAATTTTTTGTGACTATGTCGAATGGGGCTCGAAAACATCATGCAGAAAATAGAGATCAATATGACCTAATAGTCAATGGCATAAAAAACGAGATAGATCTGGCGCAACAGGTAGCACTTATTGACCAGATGATTGCATTAAAAGTAGAAGCAATAGTTATTGCGCCTGCAGATTCGAAAGCGATTGTGCCGGCTCTTGCTCGAGCTATCAAAAACGAGATTTTAGTCATTAATATCGATAATAGGCTCGATGATGCGGTACTTCGAGATTATGGATTGGATATTCCTTTTGTTGGGCCGGACAATTATCTTGGCGCGTATATGGTGGGTAGTTATCTTGCAGAGCATTTAATTCCTGGTCAGCAAGTTGCAATTCTTGAAGGAGTGCCAACGGCATACAATTCCCAGCAACGCACAGCTGGGTTTCGACGATCAGTCGAGGATGGAGGCCTCACGGTTGTGGCGCAACAGAGTGCTCAGTGGGATCAGACAGCTGCGGTCACAGTAACGTCTGGCTTACTCCTACAGAATACAAACTTAGCTGCAATTATTGCGGCCAATGACAATATGGCGCTTGGGGCACTGGCCGCTATTAGGCAGGCTGGAAAGTCCGGTCAACTACTGATTGTAGGGTTCGATAATATTTCCGCTGTAAGGAAGTTAGTTAAAGCAGGCGCCATCCTAGCGACAGCTGATCAGCATGCTGACCTATTAGCGGTATACGGAATCGAATATGCACTCCAAGGCTTATCCAGTGGAGTTGCGCTTAAGGACCGCGCAACGCCCGTCGACCTTATTACTTCTACTAATTTCGAGTGATGGGCAGAGATGCTTAATGCACGCCTTAACATTCGCGACATCAACAAGTCATATGCGGAGCCTGTACTAAAAAATGTTGGCTTGTCTATCGGAGTCGGGGAGGTGCATGCTTTAGTTGGTGAGAACGGGGCGGGTAAAACAACCCTTGCACGGATCCTCGCAGGTCTCACGGATTGTGACCATGGAAAAATGTGGCTGGATGGTGAAGAGTATTCGCCTAAAAATGTAACAGATGCAATGTCCGCTGGTATTTCCCTAGCGGCTCAAGAACCTGCGTCTATCGATAACCTTTCAGTTGCTGAAAATATCGGATTACGCCAGATACCTAATCGATACGGTGTTATCGATAGGGTGCAATTAGATTTAATTACACGTAAAGCGCTTGACTTTGTGGGCTCAGATATTCTTGACTCCAATATAAAATGTCGTGACCTTAATATCGCGGACCGGCAACTTGTAGAGTTGGGTAGAGTATTGGCAGACACATCTTGTCTTGTGATTCTCGACGAACCTACAGCTTCCTTAACTCAGCCGCAGACGGAAAGAATCCACAAGATCTTAAGGGACCTTGCTGCTAACGGCACGTCAATTATTTACATTAGTCACCGACTTGCGGATGTGCTCGATGTCGCAGACATTGTATCTGTGTTACGAGATGGGCAAATAGTGTTGTCCGAGCAGGCCAATCTATTAACGACTGATCATCTCGTCGCTGCAATGGCCGGTGAAGGATTAAAAAGGCGAGAAGCCATGGTCTGTAATCAGCAAAAAGGGCGACCACTTCTAAGAATAGAGTCAATAGCGACTGAGAATCTGGCGGGGCCAATCTCAGTAACCGGTTGCGAGGGTGAAATAATTGGTTTGGCTGGCTTAGCAGGTTCTGGTCGCAGTGAACTTTTACATGCAGCGTTCAGAGCAAAAAAGTTAACCCAGGGTAGGATAGTGCGCATCGCAGAAACTAAGGAAGTGGAACTTAAGAGTTCTTATCAGGCAGTTAACAATGGTGTGGCCTTCCTCGGTGCAGATCGAGTTTCTATGAGCTTGTTTCCCGGACAATCAGTGAAGACCAATATGATGCTCCCAGGAGATCGGAAAAATTTCACTCCATTTCGTCGAATCGATAGGAGAAAAGAACGTAAATCGACCAAAGAAATAATGACGCAGTTAGATATCCGTTGTAGCAGTGTTGAGCAGGATATTGATGAACTTAGCGGTGGTAATCAGCAGAAAACTATACTTGGAAGATGGCTAAATTCCGACGCTGACGTATTACTACTAAATGAGCCGACACGGGGTGTGGATACGCGGACAAAGAAAACTATCTATGATTTGATATTCGAACTCCGTAATAGTGGAAAATGTATTTTTGTAGTATCTAGCGAGATTGAAGAACTATTTTTACTTGCCTCACGTATTCTCGTACTGTCCAACCGAAAGGTGGTACGCGAGTTTGAAAGAAATCATTGGACAGAAACTGCAATTTTGACTGCAGCATTCAGTGAGTTTACAAAAGACTTCCGGCAGGAGGCCGGTGAGTAATGGAAGCTTTTAAAACGATACGCTGCCATCTTGAAGAGAATTTTATATTTGTATCTCTCGTATTGTTAATCGGTTTCTTTGGACTGGTGGCAGACAATTTTCTGTCTCTGGTTACATTGTCCACTGTGCTGAATCAGCTACCGGCATTAACTGTAGTGACAATTGGTTTGACTATGGTGTTGATGGTGTCAGGTATCGACCTTTCAGTTGGTTCAGTGCTTGGATTTAGTGCGACGATAGTAGGAGTTACGTTAACTGGCTTAGGATTGCCCCTTTCGATTGCTTGTTTTGCAGCTGTGGCTGCCGGCTTGTTGTGCGGATTACTTAATGGCGTCCTTGTATCATGGCTTTCACTACCTTCGTTTATTGTCACGCTCGGCATGTTAGAAATGGCACGTGGGCTAGCCTATATTGCATCAAATTCGCAGACAATATATATCGGACCATCCATTCAGTGGATTGCACTGCCATTGCCTTATGTAGGGGTTTCAGCTGCATTATTTATTGCAATACTGCTAGTCATCGCTGGTCAATTTTTATTGACCAGAACCGTTTTGGGCCGCCATCTGGTTGCGATAGGATCGAATGAACAGGCCGCGTCGTTATCTGGTATAGATAGCCGTCCTTATAGATTAGGAGTGCTTGCTTTCTCTGGAGCAATGGCCGGCCTTGGAGGTATTTTTAATGCAGCTTACTTGGGTGCAGCCGATCCTAACGCTGGGATTGGCCTAGAATTATCAGCGATTGCTGCAGCTGTCATTGGTGGAACCAGCCTTATGGGAGGTCGGGGGTCGATTCTTGGTGCTTTTGCCGGTGTTCTAATTATTTCAGTATTACAAAGTGGTTTGGTACAAATAGGCGCAACTGAACCAACGAAGCGGCTCATCACAGGCGCGGTTATTGTGCTCGCAGTGCTAGTTGATCGGTGGCGAGTTAAAGAACGGCTCCGTTCTTAAAACACTTTGCTTAAAAGAACTCCGGGCCTTGTTTAGTTTTGTTACATTACCCTGGTTCTGCCATTTTTTAACGCCGCGAGTGCAAATAATGCCCAAGCTAATATCCAAAGGATTCCTCCTATTGGTGTGATGACACCGACGGCTGTAATTCCAGTCAGGCTAATTACATAAAGACTGCCTGAGAATATAAATATCCCAATAAAGAACAACCAACCGCTGATACAAATTAAGGAATCACGGAGTTGCTGTGCAGTTATCCCTGTCAAAATTAGTGCGAGACTGTGATAGAACTGATAATCCACCCCCACTTGAAATGTTGAAAGCATTTTGTCAGTCAAGGTCATTTCAAGTATGTGACTGCCAAATGCGCCAAGTATGATTGCGAGCATGCTATTTATGGCACCTAATACCAAAAAGACTCTGGCATTATGATTCATGGGTTCTGATTATCGATGAAATGCATTTTCCCGTAGCAAGGTTATTGCGGTACGTTTATGCTAGCACGCAAACTTGGTTACTGATGTGGTTTACGGTTAGCGAAATTATTTTAAAGTAAATCGCTTCTTAAAAATGGAGAAAAAATGCTTACGCGTCGCGATTATTTGAAATACTCGGCGGTTGTCGGGACCTCTTATGCGATACCTGGTGAATTTTTGCAGGCACTTGAATCCGGTAATGTCATAAAGCGTGCTATACCAAAAAGTGGAGAAGAACTACCGGTCGTTGGACTGGGTAGCTCTGCTACATTTAGAACTGTCGCACAAAGTGAGGATGTTAGTGCCCTCAGAGCGGTTATGGAAACTTTGGTTAAAAAAGGTGGCTCGGTTTTTGATACGGCTCCATCATATGGGGCTTCTGAAGAGATTGCTGGCAAGATCGTCCAGGAACTCGGAATTCAGGAAAGTGTTTTCTGGGCAACTAAGGTAAATGTTGCACCATGGGGTGGCGGGCCTGCTGATCCCGACGCTGCACGGGCTCAAATTGAGCAATCTTTTCGATTTGTTAGAAAAGATCCGATTGATCTCATTCAAGTGCATAATTTGGGTGATATAGCCACGCAGCTGCCGATAGTCAGGGAACTAAAAGATGAGGGACGGGTCCGCTATATCGGAATAACTTCAACGAGTGCACGCCGTTATTCTGACCTCGCTCGATATATGCGGGAGGAATCATTAGACTTTATTGGTGTTGATTACGCCGTTGATAATCGAACCTCAGCAAAGACTATATTACCACTTGCCGAGGAACTTGGAATTGCTGTCCTGGCTTATGCGCCGTTTGGCCGTACTCGTTTGTGGGAGCGCGTGAAAGGCCAGCCCATTCCTGCATGGGCGCTGGAGTTTGGGGCAGATAGTTGGGCAAAATTTTTTCTAAAATATGTCGTTAGCCATCCGGCTATTACTTGCGTAACACCAGCAACGAGCAAACTCAAGAATATGCTAGATAATATCGGGGCTGCCTACGGAGAGTTGCCTGATAAGTCAACACAACTCCGCATGTCGGAGTACGTTGATGCCTTGCCGACGGTTTGAAAATAGACAGGCCGTTCAAATGCACATTAGTGATAGTGGAAAAGCAAGCAATTTGTATCGTTTAGCCCCTAACTTTAAAAGTAGGAAGTAATGACAAAAATCTATCAGGTGCCTAAATCGATTTCTGAAGGGGCACATATCGATCTTCAGACCTACGACGAAATGTATCGCCGATCGATAGAGGATGATGAGAATTTCTGGCGGGAACACGGATCCAGAATCGACTGGATACGTAGTTTCACGAAAGTGAAAAACGTCTCTTATGACCAGCCCGATATATATATTGAATGGTATTACGATGGAACATTGAATGCCTGTTACAACTGCATAGATCGACACCTTGAATTAAAAAGGGACGACGTGGCTATTATCTGGGAGGGTGATGATCCGGGCACTCATCTGACGCTTACTTATGGCGACCTGCATGCGCGAGTCTGTCGTTTTGCAAATGTTCTAAAACGATTGGGCGCTAAAAAGGGAGATCGCATCACCATATACATGCCGATGATCCCAGAAGCAGCTATAGCGATGCTCGCATGTGCACGGATTGGCGCGATTCATTCCGTCGTGTTTGGTGGTTTTTCGCCGGACGCGCTTGCTGGACGAATTCAGGATTGTGGATCCAATATTGTAATAACAGCCGATCAGGGTGTTCGTGGAGGTAAACCAATCCCATTGAAGGAAAATGTAGATGAAGCTGCTCGGCGCCCGGAGGTTGACACACTAGAAAAGGTCCTGGTTATTCGACATACCGGAGTTGATATAGATTTAGTGGACGAGCGTGACTTTTGGTTGCATGAACTTGAAGGGATCGTTGATAAGGATTGCCCCTGTGAGGAAATGGCGGCAGAAGATCCACTATTTATTCTTTACACATCGGGTTCAACAGGTAAGCCAAAAGGAGTATTACACACTGCTGGTGGATATATGGTCTATGCATCGATGACCCACGAGTTGATTTTTGACTATCAGCCAGGCGATGTTTATTGGTGTACCGCAGATGTTGGATGGGTGACAGGTCACAGCTATATCGTATACGGGCCGTTAGCAAATGGTGCGACAACGCTAATGTTTGAAGGGGTACCCAATTATCCGACGCCGTCTCGATTTTGGGAGGTGTGTGATAAGCACGAGGTTAATATTTTTTACACGGCACCAACAGCAATTCGTGCGCTCATGCGTGAAGGTGAGATGCCGGTTTCGCGTACTTCACGAAAAAGCCTAAGGCTTCTAGGTACAGTTGGTGAACCTATCAATCCAGAGGCTTGGGAATGGTATTACCAAGTAGTTGGAGAAAGCCGATGTCCAATTGTTGATACTTGGTGGCAGACTGAAACTGGTGGAATTTTGATTTCTCCCCTGCCGGGCGCAACAAATTTAAAACCTGGTTCAGCAACTAAACCCTTTTTTGGAATTCGACCTGCTGTTGTTGATTCGAGCTGCAATATTCTAGATGGAGAAGCAGAGGGTAATCTCGTACTACTTGATAGTTGGCCAGGTCAAATGCGAACGGTTTATGGAGATCACCAGCGGTTTGTTGACACATACTTTTCTGCGTGCAGAGGTATGTACTTTACTGGCGATGGCGTTCGTCGAGATTCGGATGGTTATTATTGGATTACTGGCCGAGTTGATGATGTGCTAAATGTTTCTGGCCATCGTATGGGGACTGCTGAAATAGAAAGCGCCTTAGTAGCACATAAAGATGTTGCAGAAGCCGCTGTTGTTGGCTGCCCTCACCAGATAAAGGGTCAAGGTATATATGCTTATGTGACATTAATGGAGGGCGTTGCGAGCAACGATGAACTTCTTGCCGAATTACGCCAATGGGTTAGAAAAGAAATAGGACCTATTGCTACGCCTGATTTCATACAATGGTCACCAAGACTCCCAAAAACACGATCTGGAAAAATTATGCGTCGTATTCTCAGGAAAGTTGCGGAAAATGACTACCAAAGCCTTGGAGATATATCTACGTTGGCAGATCCGGTAGTTGTCGATGAGCTAGTGAAAAATCGGTTGAATCGCTAGCTTTTCTGTGTTCTGTTGAAAATTTGGTATCAATTACGGACGAGGTGTTTGAAAACGTTTGTAACTATGTTTTATTTTCGAAAATTAGATACACTTGTTTTATAAAGAATACGCAGTAGCATCTCCACTAATTGGCTAGAAAATGACAGGCACAACACTATATAAAATCTTATTTGTAAACCAAGGACAAGTGTATGAAATTTATGCGAGAAGCCTTGGGCATGGTTCATTATTTGGCTTCATTGAGGTGGAAGAACTTGTTTTTGGCGAACGCAGCACAGTAGTACTCGACCCGTCCGAAGAAAAGATTAAATCCGAATTTAAGGGTGTGAAGCGGACCTATTTGCCTATGCATTCGATTGTTCGTATTGACGAAGTTGATAAGCAGGGCACAAGTAAGATCTCGAAAGTAGAAGGGGGCAATGTTGCGCAGTTCCCAATGCCAGTCTATACGCCGGGCGAGGGCAATAAGAGCTGACGGGTTGTACTGGCCGCTTGTATTGTCATCCAGCATGATTGCGACTGACTTATCCAGCTTAATTTTCTCAATCAGGCTTGGACTTGACTACGTCAGTGATTGATCAAACGGCAGACTCGCATTCGTCGATCATCGAAATACCGGGTCAATCGGCGTTGTCATCCTTTCGGCTTACGCAACTGCTCAATGATCTGCAGGAACTCGATTCAGGGATCAACGATATAAATGCCGGTTTTGTTTATTTCTTAAATACAAAGGGCTCACTTACAAGCCAAGATCTTAAAAGGCTTGACCTACTGCTTCTGTCTGGCCACCCGGTTACTCGATTCAACCAACGCAATACTCGGGTATATGTTGTTCCAAGGCCTGGGACCATTTCTCCTTGGTCCAGCAAGGCAACTGAAATTCTGAGGGCATGTCGACTCAGTCAGGTTCGCCGTGTCGAGCGCGGTGTCTGCTATGCGTTGGGTGCAGATAGAGACCTTACGATTGACGATATAGCGATTTTGGGAAATCGTTTACATGACAGAATGACGGAAAGCCAATTTCCTTCCGCCGATGACGTAAAAGTGCTTTTCAAAGAGCAAGAACCATCGCCAATATTCACGATTAATTTGCTGGAGGATGGGCGACAGGCACTCGAAAACGCAAATGGTGATCTTGGACTGGCATTGTCAGATGATGAGGTTGACTACTTAGTCCGAAATTATATAGACATTGGTCGAAATCCAACGGATGTAGAACTGATGATGTTCGCGCAGGCCAACTCTGAGCATTGTCGGCACAAGATTTTTAACGCCGACTGGATTATTGATGGGAAGGAACAGCAAGAAAAACTGTTTGCAATGATTAAGAGCACCACGGAAGCTAACCCGGCCGGCGTAATTTCTGCATATTCGGATAATGCGGCGGTGATAGAAGGCTCTGCGAGTAACCGGCTAGTTGTAAATGCAGAAGATCGGAAATTTAGCTATTACAAAGAACCCATCCATATCCTAATCAAAGTAGAAACTCATAATCACCCGACTGCTATCTCGCCATTCCCTGGAGCAGCAACAGGCTCTGGAGGCGAAATTCGTGATGAAGGTGCAACCGGGCTTGGGGCTAAGCCGAAAGCAGGATTAACAGGATTTACAGTTTCACACCTTCGAATTCCTGAATTTGAGCAGCCATGGGAAATTGATTTTCCACATCCTGATCGGATGGCAACACCGTTGCAAATTATGCTTGAGGGTCCGATTGGGGGCGCCGCTTTTAATAATGAATTTGGCAGGCCTAATTTGCTCGGTTATTTTCGGACGTATGAGGCCGAAATTCCGGGATTACCCGATAACGAGATCAGGGGCTATCACAAACCGATTATGCTGGCCGGCGGACTCGGTAATGTTCGTGAAGAACATGCTTTGAAACGTGATGTACCGGTGGGTGCCAGCATTGTGGTGTTGGGTGGGCCTGCAATGCTCATAGGACTTGGGGGAGGTGCTGCATCCAGTTTAGCAAGTGGCACCAGTAGCGAAGACCTGGATTTTGCATCGGTCCAACGTGGAAATCCAGAAATGCAGCGGCGTGCCCAAGAGGTTATAGACCGTTGCTGGGCTATGGGAGAGGATAATCCTATCCTTCTGATTCATGATGTTGGTGCCGGGGGGCTATCTAATGCTGTGCCAGAGGCTATAGACCATAGTAAACATGGGGCGAAGGTCGAGTTAAGGAATATACCTAACGCTGAATTCGGTATGTCACCGATGGGTATTTGGTGTAATGAAGCTCAAGAACGATACGTACTGATAATTTCGGCAGCTAATGAGCATCTTATTCACGAAATATGTGAACGAGAAAATTGTCCTTATGCTGTTATTGGCCAGCTATCGGATGACCAACAATTATTGGTCAAAGACGATGTATTTGATAACAGCGTCGTCGATATGCCAATGCAGATGTTACTTGGCAAACCACCGATGATGACTCGAGTAGCAAAAAGATTGGTTTCTACCGATGTGCCGGCCCTGGATCTTACGGGAATTAGTTTGGAAGATGCCGTCTGCAGAGTTTTACGTTTCCCTGCAGTTGCTGACAAGACTTTCCTGATTCATATTGCTGATAGGACTGTTGGTGGTTTATCGGTCAGAGACCAATTCATCGGGCCCTGGCAAGTCCCTGTTAGCGACGTTGCTATTACCGCTAGCAGTTTTGATGGCTTTACCGGTGAAGCAATGGCAATCGGTGAGCGCACTCCATTAGCTGTATGGAATGCGCCTGCATCAGGCCGGATGGCTGTTGGAGAAGCTATTACCAATATCGCGGCAGCTGCAATCGATAACATTGGCCAGATTAAATTATCTGCCAACTGGATGGCTGCTGCGGGGCATCGTGGAGAAGATGCAAACCTGTTTGATACTGTTAAGGCGGTCGGTACGGAACTTTGTCGAGAACTGGGAGTGGCTATTCCGGTTGGTAAGGATTCGTTATCGATGAGCGCAAGATGGGAGGATCAAACGGGTGAGCACAATGTCACAGCACCAGTGTCATTAATCGTATCAGCATTCGCACCTGTAACCGATGTTAGACGGCACTGCACGCCTCAATTACGCCGAGTAGACTCTGAAAGCAGATTGTTACTGCTAGATCTTGGGGGAGGTGCCAATCGGCTTGGTGGGTCCTGCCTTGCACAAGTCTTTAAGCGGCCGGGAGGAGCTACGCCGGATCTCGTATCCGCAGGTCAACTTAAAAACTTTTTCCAAGCAATACAGATACTTAAAAGAAGAAAATTGATTCTATCTTATCATGATAGATCTGATGGTGGATTACTAGTAGCGGTGGCTGAGATGATGTTTTCGGGTAGGTTAGGCGCCTCATTGCAGCTCCCTGGGTCCGAAGAGGATTTATTGCGACAACTTTTTAGTGAGGAACTTGGGGCCGTTATACAAGTAGCTGCGGATAGTTTGGAGGCAGTCCATGCAGTCTTGGATTCGTGCGGAACTGGTTGGGTTGAAATTGGCGATGTTGAGGCTGGCGACGAACTTACTATATACAACGATGATGAAGTTGTTTTTCGAATGGGCCGCTGTGAAATGCAGCGGGTTTGGTCAGAAATGACATATCGCATGCAGGCCTTACGAGATAACCCGGAGACAGCTAAAGAAGAATATGATCGTATCCTTGAGGTTGATGATCCAGGATTGAATGTGAAATTAAGTTTCGATCTCACTAAAGAAATCGTATCACCGTCAATTGTCGGCAAAAAGCCTAGTGTTGCTATATTGAGAGAGCAGGGCGTAAACAGTCATTATGAGATGGCCGCGGCGTTCATGCGGGCAGGATTTAGAGCTACCGATGTCCATATGAGCGATATTATTGCTGGCCGGGAAACGCTAGAAAATTACCAATGCATAGTGGCGTGCGGCGGCTTTTCATATGGAGATGTACTTGGTGCAGGCGGTGGCTGGGCTAAATCCATTCTCTTCCAGCCTAGGTTACGGGAGGAATTTGAAATTTTTTTCGAGCGGCCTGATTCACTTTCACTCGGTGTCTGCAATGGTTGCCAAGTGTTGTCACAGCTTAATGCCATGATACCGGGTGCGACGCACTGGCCACAATTTTTGACCAATAAATCTGAGCAATTCGAAGCTCGACTAAATCTGGTTGAAATTCATGAGAGTCCTTCTATTTTTCTTACCGATATGGCAGGTTCAATTATTCCGATTGCGACATCACATGGTGAAGGAAGAGCAGTTTTTTCTAGTGATAAAGCTTATTCGAATGCTAGAGTGGTTCTGCGATATGTTGACAATTTTGGGCAGACCGCTGTTAAATATCCTGCTAACCCTAACGGAACGATTGATGGCATATGCGGCCTCACCAGTGAGGATGGCCGAGCTACAATTATGATGCCACACCCTGAACGTGTTCAACGTACCGTGCAGAACTCTTGGCACCCAGAAGAATGGGGTGAGCATGGTCCTTGGCTTCGGATGTTTATAAATGCAAAACGAGCAGTTTCCTAATAAAAATAAGATAGGCTGGGGAGCAGAATTTTTTATTCGGCTCGTCCTATTAAGTCCTATTGCGTCTCTATTCGCAGCTTGCAGCTCTGGGTTGGACGAAATGCCTGAAAATCCTTCTTTTTCAATTTCATTTTCCTCAGAAATTTCAAAAGGTGCTTTAGACGGGCGTTTGATCCTTATTCTCTCTCGAGATCACGACGAGGAACCTCGGTTTCAGGTGCGTCCGGGCGTTGATGCGCCGCAGATTTTTGGCTTAACCGTAGAGGGCATGAATCCTGATGAGGCGATTTTAGTCGATGAGAGAGTTTTTGGTTACCCGCATGATAGCCTTTCCTATGTACCAGAGGGTGAATATTTCGTCCAGGCTGTTTTACACAAATACGACACATTTAATCTAAGCAATGGCAAGACTGTCCAACTGCCTATGGATCAGGGCGAGGGCCAGCAATGGCAGAGTTCTCCTGGCAATTTGTACAGCGAACCGCGCATGATAAAACTGAAGGCAGGCGACATCGTCCACCTATCTTTAGATATGGAGATAGAGCCGATCGTTCCACCGGTTGATACCGAATTTATTAAGCATGTAAAAATAAAAAGTAAGCTTCTAAGTGAATTCTGGGGGCGAGACATGTTTCTTGGTGCTCATGTGTTGTTGCCGGCAGGGTTTGCTGAACACCCGCAATCGCGTTATCCCTTAGCGGTTTTCCATGGTCATTTTCCGGCAGACTTTGACGGATTTAGTGCTGAGCCACCTGACCCTAACCTTGAATGCGAGCATGTTGGGGGTGTTCCCTGTTATAACCGGATTCGCCAACAGGAGGCCTATGATTTTTATCGTAAATGGACGGGTCCCGATTTTCCACGAATGCTTATTATTCAGATTCAGCATGCGAATCCTTATTTTGATGATAGCTACGCCGTAAATTCCGCTAATCTTGGGCCATATGGAGATGCAATTACTTATGAGTTGATCCCATATATAGAAGAAAAATTTCGAGGAATCGGCGAGGGATGGGCTAGGTTTCTTTATGGCGGATCGACTGGTGGATGGGAGGCATTTGGTGTCCAAGTGCTCTACCCAGATGAGTTCAATGGAACTTTTGCGGCCTGTCCTGATTCACTTGATTTTCGTCACTACCAGTCGGTTAATATCTATCAAGACGAGAATGCGTATCGAATGATCGGTCCATTCAATACAGTCGAACGTCCGGCCTATCGTGATTACCTCGGCAATATTACGGTTTCAATGGAGGATGAGAATCACATGGAGCTGGTAATCGGAGATAAGGGTCGCTCTGGGGGGCAGTGGGATATCTGGGAGGCTGTGTACTCACCAATGGGTCCTGACGGTTATCCAATGCGAATTTGGGATAAGCAGACGGGTTACATCAACAAGGAAGTTGCTGAGTATTGGAAGGAAAACTATGACATGCGCTATATCCTCGAGAGAGATTGGCAAGAGTTAGGGCCAAAATTAGAAGGTAAATTGCATGTACTGGTAGGCGATATGGATAATTTTCATTTGAATAACGCGGTCTACTTGCTTGAAGAATTCTTGGAAAGCACTACAGAACCTTATTACGATGGGCAGGTTGATTATGGTGATCGGCAAGAGCACTGCTGGAACGGAGATCATGATAATCCCCTGTATATTTCCCGTTTGCGTTACAACACAATGTATGTGCCGAAAATCTTGGATAGGTTGCTGACTACCGCGCCGGAGGGTGCAGACCTCGAGAGTTGGCGATATTGATCTTAATTTCTCAGTCCGGATGTATATTGTTAGCTATTCAGGCGGAAGACTGAATTTGGTCATCATCTTGGCTAAATACCTGTCGTACCTTAATTGCACGGTTTAATTTACCCGGGCGTACAAAGCACTGATAGAACATATCTTTGAGTACCTCTAGCAGGATTCCTGCTTGCGCGCGGTTCACTATTGGGAGGTCGTCACCTTCACCTGCCGAAAAAATAATATCTTTGATAGGTCCGAATGTCTCATCATCGATGTTTGCAATTTTTTGCGCAGCTAAGAGTTCATCAAAGGCCTTAAGTTTCTCAGTCTCATCCATGACGAGAAGTGCCGCGGCTGATGATCGGCGGCACATGGAGGCGAATGCGTTAAAGTTATTGTTTGAGTAGCATGAAAGTGCTTCTCTAAACAACAAACCCGTTTGTTCTGGCAAATAGGAGAAGTTGAACCGTTCTTTCGGACGCTCAAGTTCAGTAAAATTTGGTGATAACTCTATTTTATCCTCAGCATAAGTTTGCACCGCGAAGCGAAGAAACACTGGTGCACGACACGCATCGCACTCATAAACAAGCCCTGCATGTTTAGGTCGTGTTTGGGTTAGGTTATCGAATGACGGCACGGATTGCGGTGACATATAGGCGTAAATGTCGCAATAAGGGCATTTCAGGCCGAATTTCTCGTTGGCCTCACTTTTAAATCCGGTCTCTTTTCCTATTATTATAGCCATAACTTTTTCGAAAGCTCTTTACATGTTTCTGCAACTAGCTCGAGTAACGACCTAGGAGTATAGCTTGAGTTATGCTCAACTCTTTGGCGGTTAGACATAATCCGACACCAGCAGTTTAGCTATCAAACCTTTTATAGCGTATCCGATGGGGCTGTTGGGCGATAGTTCCCAGACGTCGGCGTCGGTCTTCTTCGTATTCTTCGTAGTTTCCTTGAAAACAGTTGATTTGGCTGTCTCCCTCAAAGGCAATGATGTGGGTAGCAATACGATCAAGAAACCATCGGTCGTGAGATATAACAATTGCGGAACCCGGGAATTCCAATAAAGCTTGCTCTAGTGCTCGAAGAGTTTCAACATCTAAATCATTTGTCGGCTCGTCTAGAAGTAAGAGATTTCCCCCAGCTCTAAGCATTTTTGCAAGATGAACCCGGTTTCGTTCTCCACCTGATAGAAGCCCTATCTGTTTCTGTTGTTCGGTACCTTTAAAATTAAACCGGCCTACATATGCTCGCGAGGGTGTTTCGTAGCTGCCCACTGCAATAAGGTCTTGACCGCCGGAGATTTCTTCCCAAACTGTCTTTTTATTATCTAGGGCGTGCCGGGATTGATCAACGCTCGCTATTTGCACACTATCGCCAAGGCGGATATTTCCTCCATCTGGCTGTTCAGCACCTGTGACCATCCTAAATAACGTCGATTTCCCAGCGCCATTCGGTCCAATAACCCCAGCTATACCACCCGATGGGAGAGTGAAATTCAGTGAGTCTATTAACAGCTTATCTCCGAAACCTTTTTTTAGATCCGTAAATTCAATAACGAGGTCGCCGAGGCGTGGTCCAGGTGGAATATATATTTCGTTAGTTTCATGTCTTTTCTGATATTTTGGGCTAGATAATTCATTGAACTGGCGGAGTCTTGCTTTTGATTTTGCCTGACGTCCTTTCGGATTCGCACGGACCCACTCGAGTTCTGCCTCTATCGTCTTTTGTCGCGCTTGCTCCGAGGCCTGTTCCTGTTTGAGGCGCATGTCTTTTTGCGTTAGCCATGAAGAATAATTGCCTTCCCATGGGATACCGTGGCCACGGTCGAGCTCGAGAATCCATCCTGCAACGTTGTCTAGGAAATAGCGATCATGAGTGACTGCAATTACAGTCCCCCGGTATTCCTCTAGAAAACGTTCGAGCCATGCTACTGATTCCGCATCGAGATGGTTTGTAGGCTCATCGAGCAGCAGCATATCTGGCTCCGACAGCAATAGGCGACATAATGCTACCCGACGTTTTTCTCCCCCAGACAGATTTCCGATGGCTGCTTCCCAAGGAGGAAGACGCAGCGCATCGGCTGCGATATCTAGTTTTCGGTCGAGTTCCCACCCGCCTGCTGAATCTATAGCATCCTGAAGTTGACCTTGTTGCTCCAGTAACTCGTTCATTTGATCATCGTCCATGGGTTCTGCAAATTTCTGGCTAATTTCGTCAAAACGATTCAGAAGAGCTTTGATCTCAGCAACACCTTCTTCTACATTAGCGCGCACGTCTTTTTTGGTATCTAGTTGTGGTTCTTGCGGCAGGTAGCCAATTTTTATATTTGATTGGGGTCGGGCTTCACCCTCAAAGTCGGTGTCAATACCAGCCATGATACGGAGTAAAGTTGATTTTCCTGAGCCATTCAGGCCGAGCACACCAATTTTTGCACCAGGAAAAAAAGATAGGGAAATATCTCGGATGATCTGCCGCTTGGGCGGCACGATCTTGGCTACTCCG
This sequence comes from uncultured Woeseia sp., assembly GCA_913031125.1. GTDB lineage: Bacteria > Pseudomonadota > Gammaproteobacteria > Steroidobacterales > Woeseiaceae > SZUA-117. The sequence goes on from CAJWFK010000015.1 coordinate 27,079, forward strand.
TTCATTGTATATATATATTGCGCCATGCTGTTTAGCCTTACTAAGTTAAGCGCGCATTATAAGTATTAAATATCGGGTATGCTGCGTCTGTCACAAATGTTATTGGGGGTCTTTACGAAAGGTGATTCACAAATCGGTAAAGTGCATGGTTTATAAGGGAGAGGCACTGGCACGCTACGGGTTTGGTGATGACCATCCCTTCGGCCCTGATAGACATGAAGTTTTTCATGCGGAACTTGTTGCAGCAAAGTTGGGACAGTCCATTGCTTATGGTGAACCATGCAGTGCGTCGATAGATCAGCTGCTGTTATTTCATGGTGTGGACTATGTTGATTACGTATCAAAAATGTCGCAAGAAGGTACGGGTTACCTTGATGGTGGAGATACGCCGGCATTTCCTGGGATTATGCAAATTGCTTCAGATGTTGTTGGGACAACGCTTGCCGCAATCGATGCGGTAATGTTGGGAGATGCTCTCCGCGCGTTTGTTCCAATAGCTGGATTACACCATGCAGGGAGAGACCACGCTGCGGGTTTTTGTGTATTTAATGATTGTGGTGTTGCTGTGCACTATTTGCGGGAAAAATATGGGCTAAAACGAATCGCTTATGTCGATATTGATGCACACCATGGTGATGGTGTTTTCTACGCTTTTGAAGATGATCCAGATCTCTTATTTGCTGACGTTCATGAGGATGGACGTTATTTGTATCCAGGAACAGGAGCTGCATCAGAAACTGGCAAGGGTAGTGCATTGGGAACAAAACTTAATATTCCATTGCCACCAGGAGCCAATGACGCACACTTCCACAAGGTTTGGCCACAGGTTTTTAACTATATTGATGGTGCTGCGCCAGAATTCATCATAATGCAATGTGGTGCTGATAGTTTGGCTGGCGACCCAATTACGCACCTTGAATTTACTGAGGACGCCCATGCGAGGGCGGCGGCCGATTTGTGCAAGCTTGCCGATCGGCATTGCAAGGGCAGGATAGTTGGAACTGGTGGGGGAGGTTATAATCGTCGCAATGTTGCTCGTGCCTGGACTCGAGTTGTTGAAGCTTTTGTTACTTAGATAATTTAGTCGTTTATATCGTACCTAGGCTCGTCTCATGTAAAATGCCAGCGGTTTTAGGCTGCTATCAAATATCTTGGTCAGAACGAATTTGGAGACTGTTCTCACATGCCCACCGAAGCAAAGTCACTAGAGACTTTTGATACCGAGCTTTTCCATGCTATCGCGCGTGAAGCGACGCGTCAGGAGGAGCATATTGAACTGATTGCATCGGAAAATTATGCCAGCCAGCGTGTTTTGGAAGCACAGGGTTCAGTGCTGACTAATAAGTACGCTGAGGGTTACCCGAGCAAACGTTATTACGGCGGTTGTGAATATGTTGATGTTGCTGAGGAGCTAGCTATAGCAAGGGCTAAAAGGTTGTTTGGTGCTGATTACGCTAATGTCCAGCCACATTCTGGTTCACAAGCTAACGCAGCCGTTTTTCACGCATTGTTAAATCCTGGGGATCGAATTCTCGGCATGAGTTTGGCAGCAGGTGGACACCTTACACATGGCTCACAAGTTAATTTTTCAGGTAAATTATTTGATGCGGTCCAGTATGGGTTAGATATAAAGACTGGATATATCGATTACAATGAAATTGAGGATTTGGCTAAAGATCATCGACCAAAAATGATAATTGCTGGATTCTCCGCATATTCAAGACTAATTGATTGGCAACGTTTTCGGGAAATAGCCGATATAGTTGGAGCTTATCTTTTGGTTGATATGGCGCATGTTGCTGGCCTAGTAGCTACTGGTCATTATCCTAACCCTGTACCTATCGCTGATGTTGTAACCACAACAACTCACAAAACTCTCCGCGGTCCGCGCGGAGGTTTAATCCTTGCTCGAAAAAATGATGAGTTGACGAAAAGATTTAGTTCTCTTGTTTTTCCGGGGATGCAAGGCGGTCCACTGATGCATGTGATTGCGGCGAAAGCGGTTGCTTTGCTTGAGGCTATGGACCCCAGATTTATTGAATATCAGGAACAAGTTGTAAAAAATGCGAAGGTTATGTCGCAGGGTTTCTTGGATAGGGGTTACGAAATTGTTTCCGGTGGGACTGACAATCATCTTATGTTGTTAAGTCTACTGTCTAAGGGTATTACGGGTAAGGATGCAGATGCTGCGCTTGGCCGAGCTAATATAACTGTAAACAAGAATGCGGTTCCGAATGACCCGCTGTCCCCATTCGTTACAAGCGGACTACGTCTTGGTACGCCCGCTATTACTACCCGAGGTTTTGGTGCTGATGAGACGAGGCAAATTACCGGTTGGATTTGCGATATTTTAGAAGATATTAATAACGGCGTTGTAAATTGCCGAATAAAAGGTCAGGTAATTGAACTCTGCCACCGGTTCCCTGTCTACAAAGGGTAGGAGTGTTATCCTGAGGCGATTAGCTCATCGGTAACAGAGTATGAATTGTCCATTCTGCAGTCATCAAGAAACGAAGGTTATAGATTCCAGACTAGCCGGTGAAGGCCGACAAATTAGACGTAGGCGCGAATGTCTTTATTGTAATGAGCGTTTTACAACATATGAGTCGGCTGAACTTGTTATGCCCCGGCTTATAAAGAGTGATAATAGTCGCCAGCCTTTTGATGAGTCCAAGCTTCGTAATAGTATGGTACGAGCTTTGGAAAAACGACCAGTATCGGCTGACGCTTTCGAACAAGCTCTTGGAAGGCTAATACACAAGTTACGGACCATGGGTGAGCGAGAAGTTCCATCACGTTTAATCGGTGAAATGGTGATGGAGGAACTGGGCGAACTGGACGAGGTCGCCTATGTTAGGTTTGCGTCAGTTTACCGAAGCTTCCAAGATGTAACCGAGTTTCAGGATGAGATTCAGCGCTTGCAGGAAATTTCGGATGCCACTGTTAGTCGTGAACAGATGTCACTTTTGCCAGAACTTTTAGACAAGAAAAAGCGGTGAGCGAGACTTTTACTCCCTTAGATATAGAAATGATGGCCCGTGCACTAAAGCTCGCCGGCCAAGGCCTTTATACGGCTCATCCTAATCCTCGAGTTGGCTGTGTTGTCGTCAAAGAGGGAGAGATTATAGGGCAAGGTTACCATGCTAAAGCAGGGGAGGCACACGCCGAAATTGTTGCATTGGAGGATGCAGGTAAACACGCTGAGGGTTCCACTGTTTATGTGTCTTTGGAACCATGTTGCCATTATGGAAAGACTTCCCCGTGCGCTGACGCTTTAATTAAGGCTGGAGTTTGCGAGTTGATCGCGGCAATGGAAGATCCAAATCCGAAGGTTGCAGGTGGTGGATTTGAAAAACTGAAGAGTGCTGGGATCACAGTTCGGGTGGGGCTACTCGAGGCCCGGGCCAAAAAAATTAACGAAGGATTTATTTTTCGGATGCAACAAGGTAGGCCTTTCGTGCGCTTAAAGATTGCATCTAGCCTTGATGGTGCCACTGCAATGTTAGATGGAGAGAGCAAGTGGATTACCGGGGAGGCCGCACGTAACGATGTCCAGAAATTGCGCGCATCTTCGGGAGCAATTATGACTGGGATTGGAACCGTCTTGGCTGATGACCCGTCACTGACTATCAGGAATATTGGTTTGGAACCTTATAGCCAGCAGCCCTTGCGTGTGGTAGTGGATAGCCGTTTGCGTATGCGGCCAGAATCTAAAATGCTGGCACTTGAAGGCCGCACTATGATTTTCTGTGCGGACGACGCAAACCGGCAAGCGCTTGAGGCGGCTGGAGCTGTAATTGTCAAGGTGCCACCAAGCGAAAGCCACACCAGCCTTCATAACGTTCTGCAAGAATTAGCGGTCTTGGAAATCAATGAAGTCTTGGTAGAGGCTGGCTCCTCAATAATTGGTAATTTAATTTCAGCTGGCCTTGCCGATGAATTGATTATTTATCAGGCACCGCATCTCATGGGCAGCCACACTCGCCGAGTGTTAGAGTCACATGACTGGACAAATATGTCGGACCGGAGGTCGCTTAAAATTATGGACCTGCGTAAAGTTGGAGATGATCTTAGAATAGTTGCAAGGCCTATAAGTTAATATGTTTACTGGAATTGTTAAGGCGAAAGGTACAGTGCATCATCTGCAGGCTGCGGGTGCGGATATGCGTTTACGAGTTTTTTCTGAAGAGCTTGACTGGACGCTCTTCGACTCCGGAGAAAGTATATCTGTGAACGGTGTTTGTCTTACGGCAATTGATATTCGTGATGATGGGTTCGATACTGATGTATCTGTGGAAACCCTTAGTGCGTCGGCACTAGGGGATTTGCCGGAGGGTGCAGAGGTGAATCTGGAGCCGTCAGTTGCTATGGGTGAAAGACTTGGCGGCCATCTGGTTACTGGTCATATTGATTGTGTCGGACAAATTAGAGGTTTGGACAGGGATGCCCGCTCAGTCCGGCTCAGGGTTGAAGTATCTTCGGAGTTTTGTCGGTACATTGCACGAAAGGGATCTATCACTGTGGACGGTGTTAGTCTTACCGTAAATGCGGTGTCAGAAAACTGTTTTGAAGTTAATATCATTCCACATACCGCCGAAGTGACTATTATTAGCAGTTACAAAGTTGGCACTAAGGTAAATATTGAGATTGACTTAATTGCCCGTTATCTAGAAAGATTGCTTTCCGTTGATGGCAAATCAAGTATGAATAAAGACTTTTTGCGAGCAAATGGCTATGCCTAAGCAAACTACATTACATCCAAATACAACTGAATCGAGTTTCAGTTGTATTGAAGACATCATCACTGATATCAGGGATGGGAAGATGGTCATTATGGTGGACGATGAGAATCGTGAGAATGAAGGTGATCTCCTGATGGCGGCAGAACTAGTGCGACCCGAAGATATCAACTATATGGCTCGGTATGGACGAGGCCTTATTTGTTTGACGATGACGCGCGAACGGTGTTCTCAACTTAGGCTTCCACTGATGGTTGCAGAAACTGATCAGCGTCACGCCACTAATTTCACTATTTCAATTGAGGCGGCCAGGGGAATTACAACTGGTATATCGGCTCATGACAGAGCACGGACAGTGCAAGCTGCAGTGGCTCCAGATGCATTGCCCGAAGATTTGAGTCAGCCCGGTCATATTTTCCCAGTAATGGCGCAGCCAGGCGGGGTACTCGCACGTGCTGGGCATACAGAGGCGGGTTGCGATCTAGCAAGACTGGCCGGTCTTGAACCGGCGGCAACGATTGTAGAAATTTTGAACGAAGACGGAAGTATGGCGCGCCGACCAGATTTGGAACGTTTCGCCCGCAAACATGGTGTCAGGATAGGAACTATAGCTGATCTAATAGCATACCGGCTAGGTAAAGAAAGAAATGTTGAAAGGATCTCAGAAAGTAAGGTTACTACTGTCTTCGGTGAATTCGCATTGTATTGCTATGAAGATCATGTGAACCAGACAGTGCACGTTGCATTAGCAAAGGGAGATTTGGTTTCTGTTGAGGATCCTCTTGTTCGCGTTCATATACATGATACGCTGGGTGACTTACTTCGAATAGAGGATCGTGGCCTAGGTTGGCCAATAGATAGTGCTATAAAACTGATTGCTCAAGAGGAGGCCGGCGTAATTATCGTATTGCGTGAACAGGAAACGTCACGTGAACTCATGGAGGCTGTTGAGAGTTTGGCATCTGCCCAGGATGAGTTACAGCAGCGTAGAGCCGGAGATTCTGTGTTGCGTACCTATGGTATTGGAGCCCAAATATTGCGAGATTTGGGAGTGCATAAAATGCGAGTGCTGTCGGCCCCAAAGCAAATGTATGGTTTATCCGGTTTTGGACTTGAAGTTACCGAATACGTAGAGAATTGATGAACAAAATAAAAACAATTGAGGGTGATCTTAATGCGCGTGATATGCGCGTCACAATCGTGGCTTCCAAATTTAATCACTTTGTTGTCGAGTCATTGATCAAGGGCGCGGTTCGATGTCTGAAGCAACATGGCGCAAGCGAATCAGCGATCGATCTAGTTCTTGTACCCGGTGCGTACGAGATACCAGTGGCAGTTGAAAAGATTGCGAGTGCGCATCGAACTGATGGAATCATTGTCTTGGGCGCAATAATTAGAGGAGCAACTCCTCACTTTGATTATGTATCGGGTGAGTGCATGCATGGTGTGGCTTCTTTGTCTCGGGAACATTGCATTCCAATCGGTATAGGGGTTTTGACTACGGATACGATTGAACAGGCAATTGAACGATCTGGAACGAAAGCTGGTAACAAGGGCGAGGAAGCTGCACTATCTATGATAGAGATGGTAAACCTGCTTCGTAAATTGGGCTGATCCGGACTCTGATCCCGTGGTTAAATCTGACCATCAAGGCGCTCGAAGCTGCGCACGCGATCTTATTGTGCAGTCTCTCTACCAAATCCAAATTGCTGGGCATGATGAGGCAGAAGTGAGAATACAGTTCCGGGAGCGAACTGAGTACCAAGGCGCAGATCATGATTATTACAATAAGGTATTAAGTGAAATCTGTTATCACTGGAAATCTCTAGAGAAAAGTATGGAGCAATACTTAGACCGGCCAATAGAACAGCTGGACCCAGTTGAAAAAGGTATTCTCATGCTCGGATTGTACGAGCTCAAAGCTCTACCAGAATTGCCGTTCAAAGTCGTAATTAACGAATCAGTGAATCTTGCAAAGCGCTTTGGCGCGATTGATGGACACAAATATATAAACGCAGTGCTTGATCGCGCAGTCAAAGAAATTCGATCTAAAGACTAAAGTCGTTATTGTGGATGAGTTTAAAATCATTTCGCAGTACTTTGAACGAAAAGTCGAAGATAACAGTGTCCGTGTTGGTATTGGCGATGATGGTGCGGTTCTCTCTCCCGATAGACAGAAGGATTTGATTGCTGTTGTGGATTCAATGGTTTCCGCTGTACATTTTCCGGTTTGGTTGTCACCAGCAGATATTGGTTACCGAGCCGTAGCCATCAATCTCTCCGATGTTGCTGCAATGGGTGGCACGCCACGATGGATGACACTAGCTTTGACGCTCGTGAAACCGGATTCAGATTGGCTGGAAGAATTTTCCTCTGGTTTATTTGCTGCAGCAGAAGAATTTAATGTCGCGTTAGTCGGCGGTGATACAACTCGTGGCAGTGAAATTATTATCAGCGTTCAGATATTAGGAGATATAGAAAGGGGAAGTGTTCTGCAACGAAGTGGAGCTGAACCTGGCGATGGCATATATGTCAGTGGGACGCTTGGGGATGCGAGTGCCGGCTTGTCGATCAAGGAAAGCGGTTCTCCACTAACTCAAGCTAGCGAATTTTTGGTGGGTAGATTCCAGAGACCCCATCCACGCGTAGACTTGGGTAGATTTCTGCGGACCCGGGCGACCGCTGCGATAGACCTTTCCGATGGTCTTTTTGGGGATCTTGAAAAATTACTGAGTGCAAGCGAATTGGGGGGGACTATTGAGCTTGATAAGCTGCCTCTATCCAAACAAATGACTCAACTGGTGCGGCGACGAGACGCAATTCATTTTGCACTTGCTGGTGGTGATGACTACGAATTATGCTTTACTGCTAGTGACCCATTCATCAATGAAACTGATGTTCCAATTCAGCGAATAGGCACGGTAAGCAATGATCTTGGGCTGAGTTGTACTTTGGATGGCAATTCGTATGAATTTCGAAATAAAGGCTATAGGCATTTCACTTGAATAATAATGATGGAGTGACAGTTTCTGCCCGGACAATTTGCACAGATCCGTTCCATTTTCTAGCTTTTGGTTTTGGTGCAGGCCTTATGGATAAGGCTCCAGGTACTGCTGGCTCTGTCGTCGGCGTGTTATTCGGCTGGCTGGCTCTTGGGTTAGGGATGCCGTGGCGTATTGTAATTGCCGGAGCACTGATAATTTCGGGTATTTGGATCTGTGGAGAGAGTGCTAAACGTATTGGTGTCAATGATTATGGTGGCATCGTTTGGGATGAAATTACAGGGATGTATATAACTTTGCTTGCTCTTCCGCAAGAACTGACCATTTGGGTAGCAGGTTTTGCATTATTCCGCTTATTTGATATTTGGAAGCCATGGCCAATTCGAGATGTGGAACGGAACGTTAAGGGAGGTGCGGGAATAATGGCCGACGACATTTTGGCGTCTATTTATACAGTCCTGCTGCTTTTTATATTAGGCGTAGTTATAGGATAGAAAAGAAGTACAAGATGTCACCGAGTGATACGGAATCTAAAAGTGAACATGATGTCCCGGCTAAGATTGGGAAATATGTCATTGTTAATCAAGTCGGTAAGGGTAGTACGGGCACTGTGTACCTATCTCACGACCCTTATTATCGCCGTGATGTTGCCATTAAGGTCTACGATATAACCGAACATGCTGATACAAAACATACTCGCATATCGCGAAAAATGTTTTATAACGAAGCTCACATGGTGGGACTGCTGCAACATCCTAACCTCATGCCGATATACGATGCTGGGCAGATTGATGGTAAATATTATGTTGTAACGGAGTATATCCAAGGTGGACGAACGCTTGTTGCATATTGTCGCCCAGATAATCTGCTACGCATTGACGATGTCGTAGCAATTATCTACAAATGTGCCAAAGCTCTTGATTACGCGCATAGTCGTGGCGTCATTCATCGTGATATCAAACCCTCTAATATTATGCTGACAATGGATAATGATGTCCGCATCATTGATTTTGGTATTGCGGTATGTGCAGATTCTGAAAATTCGACCTGCGATGGCTTTGCAGGAAGTCCAAGTTATATGTCGCCCGAGCAGGTCCAATTTGAGCCTGTTGGTGCGGAGTCTGACATATACTCATTGGGAGCCGTGATGTATGAATTGCTTACAGGTTTTAGGCCGTTTAGGGCAGAGAAGCTAACAGACCTGTTAGACCAGATCGTCCGCAAAGCTCCACCCTCAATCTGCCTGTATCGTGATGATTTGCCTGAAGAATTAATAGAGGTTGTTTCAGAGGCGATGCAGAAAAATCCTGTAAACCGTTGCTCCTCCGGTAACGTGATGGCAGCGACTTTGATACAGATGTATCAGAATCTCCGCGAAAAATATAACAGCGCTGATAATCAAAGTAATTTTGATTTGCTGCGTGGCCTTACATTTTTCCATGAATTTTCACAGTCAGAAATTTGGGAAATACTTCGTGCTTCGGATTGGCACGAACATACAGATGGCGAAGCTATTGTTCGCGAAGGCGAAATAGAAGATCGTTTTTACATCATCGTCGCTGGTCAGTGTAATGTAGAGGTGAATGGCAAAAAGCTGGGTGTCCTTTCATCGGGCGATTGCTTTGGTGAGACAAGTTATTTGCGCGGAGCAAAACGTTTAGCTTCAATTACGTCCGATGGTCCTATAACAATTTTGACGGTTAGTGCTACTCTCCTTGAGCAAGTATCACAGGCGTGCCAACTAAGGTTTAACAAAGTATTTCTGCGTTCTTTAATTTCTCGACTTCAGGTTACTGATGACTAAGCCAGCACGCAGGGCTTTCTTAGTCATATTTTATAGTCGGAAATATGCGAATAGCAGTTATTGTGAATCATTCTCATTTGTGTAAACCTGCACTTTCCCAAGCCACATTATTGGAGCAACATCTCGTGAAATTCGTATCGCTTGAGTATGGTCAAAAGTACATAATTCAGCATGTCGATCCTTCAGAAACTGGGGTTCAAAGGCTTATGACTCTCGGTCTGGTTGAGGGTGCTGAGATCGAACTTGCGAGCTCAGCACTTGGTGGCGACCCTATAGAAATCAGGGTGTTTGGTATTGCTATTTCCTTACGCAGGGAGCAAGCCGACCATTTTGTTTTCAGACCTGTCCAATAAGGTGACTAATACTCTTGTAACTGAGATTCCGGTCGACAGAATCTCTATGCGTCGTGGAACGTCAGCGACCGTCGCAGTCATAGGTAACCCTAATTCTGGGAAAAGTACGCTTTTTAACCGGCTTACCGGTATGCGCCAGAAAACCGCGAATTATCCAGGCGTAACTGTAGAAAGGCGTGCAGGGATTGCAAAATTGAGCAGTAAAAATTTTGAGCTTGTAGATTTGCCCGGGCTTTTCTCTCTGGCACCTTTTTCGCTGGAGGAGCAAATAGCAACTAATGTGGTGCTCGGCAAGATTGACAAGATGGAGCGGCCGGATGCTGTACTTGCAGTCGTTGATGCCACTCACCTTTATCAGGGGCTTTTTCTTGTCCAACAACTTCTGGAACTTGGTTATCCGGTACTAGTTGCTCTTACTATGATAGATGCAGCCGAGGCTAGTGGGGTCACTATCGATGTATCGGCATTGTCAGATTATTTGGGTGGTGTGCAGGTTTGCCCTGTTGTTGCAACAACAGGTTACGGGCTGGCCGAATTTCGAATTGCACTAGAGTCTCTGCCAGAATCGGAGGTTCCGCAGCCTGTACAGTTTTGGGCAGAGCTAACATTGGCGTGCGAAGAATTACGCTCGGGTATGCGCACTGATGCAAGCCAATTTGAGCTTATTCGGGCTCTTATCGACTGCGAAAGTGAACTTGCCTCGGAAGTAGTGAATAAATTGGGGTCTGATGGGGATGAACAACTGGAATCTGCTCGAAAACGCCTATTTGACTCAGGCCCGCCAGCTGCTAGCGAAGCAAGGTATCGCTATGCTTGGATCCAAGGCATGTTGAAAGATGTCCGGCAGATTGCACCTGTTGGATTGACTTGGAGCGCAAGGTTTGTCGATTTCATCAACCGCCCATTACCAGGAACACTTGGGCTATTTTTAGTGATGGCGGTTATTTTCCAAGCAGTTTTTGCTTGGGCCACACCATTGATGGACGGAATCGAAGCTGGCACGGCCTATATAGGGACGATGATCTCTGCGACTATGCCAGCAGGAGCGTTGTCTAGCTTCCTTGCGGACGGCATTGTTGCTGGGGTAGGCAGTGTTATCGTTTTTTTACCTCAAATCTTGATTTTGTTTCTGTTCATTATTTTCCTTGAGGACACAGGTTATCTGGCGCGGGCAGCTTATTTAATGGACCGATTAATGTATTCCGTTGGTCTCTCTGGTCAGTCAATTATTCCGATGATCTCGAGCTTTGCTTGTGCTGTACCGGGAATTATGGCAACTCGTGTCATCCCTAATCGTCGGGACCGTGTAGCGACGATACTTGCGGCACCTTTCATGACTTGTTCGGCGCGCTTACCAGTCTACGCACTTCTGATTGCGGCATTTGTGCCACCAATAGAAATTGGATTTTTAAATTTGCAAGGAGTCGTGCTATTTGGCTTGTATATGTTGGGGATTGTGGGAGGTTTGGCTACGGCACTATTATTGCGAAAAACAGCGCTGCATGGCCCAAAACCAACCTTCGCATTGATGTTACCGGAGTTTCGTAAGCCTAACCTTAGGACAGTTGCCCTCCAACTATTCACCAGGGGCGTTCTCTTCCTGAAGCGCGCGGGTACAGTTATTTTTGCTGTTGCTGTGGTCATTTGGGCCTTGGCTTTCTATCCAAGGTCGCAAGAAATTCAGCAGGCATATGAGCAACGCGAAGCAACGTTATCGATAGACTTGTCCGGAGAGCAGCTTGATGCGGTGTTAGAGCCGTTACGCAACGAGCGAGCAGCAGCTCAACTTGAGCAGAGTTTTTTGGGGAGGACGGGCAAGTTCATTCAACCCATATTTGCTCCGCTCGGATGGGACTGGAAAGTGTCTGCCGCCGTGATTGCTAGTTTCCCAGCTAGGGAAGTGGTTATCGCAGTACTTGGAACCGTTTATGCGGTTGGAGATGAAGCGAATGAAGCAACTTTGACTGCAAGGCTCACTTCAGCTAAATGGCCTGATGGGACAGCAGTGTTCACGTTATCGACGGCCATTGGGTTGCTCATTTTTTATGCTTTTTGTCTGCAATGTGCAGCGACGGTTGCCGTGATACGCCGAGAAACTAATAGTTGGCGCTGGCCTGTGTTTGCATGGGTTTACATGACATCGCTAGGGTACTTAGGAGCATTCATCGCTTTTCAATTAGGTAATTAGTCTTTCTCTTCAAATTCTTCAAGTACCTCTTCCTCAACAGTATTTTTCAGAAGGATTTGTACTTTCTGCTCGGCATCTTTGAGAGCGACTTGGCAGTTACGAGTCAGTTTTATCCCTTCTTCAAACTTAGCCATAGCGGTGTCGAGTGGCAAGTCCCCACTTTCAAGTTCCTCGACCAGTAATTCAAGATCCTTCAATGATGTTTCAAGATTTAAGGTATTTTTGTTTATCATACTAATACGCTACATGGGCGATCTTGCCGGGTCAATGGTTTGCGTTCCGTTGACAAAATGAACCCTAGGATTTAGAGTTTCATTTCGATTTAGAATCAGTCTAAATAAGAATTAATCTTATTTATCGAAAAAATAGTTACATTAATATAAAATAATAAAAATATATAGAAATCAACAATTTACAAAAAATAATTAAAATATTATTAAAGAATTGGCAGTTAAGAGAGGTGCATAGCGCTACTTTGAGCGAAAGAAAGATATTTTAGTTAAAACGAACTATATTTCTAATTAATTTTTTGGGTTAAAAGGTATTGTAATGAGCGAAACAAGTAAGTGTCCTGTGATGCATGGAGCGATCACTACGAGTGGAAGTACAAGCACCGCAAACCGTGACTGGTGGCCGGCACAGTTAAATCTACATATTTTGCACCAGCACGATAAAAAGTCGAATCCGATGGATGATGGCTTTAATTATCGCGAGGAGTTTAAAAAGCTTGACTACGAAGGTCTCAAAAAAGATCTTAATGATCTTATGACCGACTCACAGGATTGGTGGCCGGCCGATTATGGTCATTACGGCCCCTTCTTTATTCGGATGACTTGGCACGCGGCAGGAACCTATAGAATTGGAGATGGTAGGGCAGGCGGTGGGACTGGTAACCAGCGTTTTGCTCCACTCAACAGTTGGCCAGATAACGGCAACTTAGATAAAGCGAGGCGCCTTCTTTGGCCCATAAAAAAGAAGTATGGCAATAAGATCAGTTGGGCAGATTTATTAATTCTGGCGGGAAATGTTGCTATTGAGTCGATGGGAGGAAAAACCTTTGGCTTCGCTGGCGGGCGTCCTGATATCTGGGCTCCAGAGGAAGATATTGATTGGGGCGCAGAAAAAGAATGGCTCGGAAACGAACGCTATAGTGGGGTGCGCGATTTAGATAATCCGCTGGGCGCGGTGCAAATGGGTTTGATTTACGTTAATCCAGAAGGCCCTGATGGCAACCCTGATCCTTTAGCGAGTGCCGCTGACATTCGTGAGACTTTTGGTCGTATGGCAATGAGTGATGAGGAAACTGTCGCGCTTACTGCTGGTGGTCATACTTTCGGCAAAGCTCATGGGGCGGGTGATGCGGCTTTGGTTGGTGTTGAACCAGAGGGTGCTCCAATTCATGAAATGGGTTTCGGTTGGAAAAGTGAGCATGCTACAGGGAAAGGCTCGGACACTATCACCAGCGGTATCGAAGGTTCTTGGACAGCTAACCCTACTCAATGGGACAACGGTTATTTCGATTTGTTGTTTGGTTATGAGTGGGAGCTTGCAAAGAGTCCTGCGGGGGCTAATCAATGGCGGCCAATAAATCCGAAGGAAGAGGACATGGCCCCAGATGCTGAGGATGCATCAAAGCGGGTGTCAACCATGATGACTACAGCAGACATGGCGATGCGAGAAGATCCAAGTTATAGAGAAATCTCGAAACGTTTTCATGAAAATCCTGAGGAATTTCAAGATGCATTTGCTCGCGCATGGTTTAAATTACTTCATCGTGATATGGGACCTCGATCTCGCTATTTAGGACCGGAAGTTCCCGAAGAAGCGCTTATTTGGCAGGATCCAGTTCCGGCTGGAAGCGCAGACTATGATATTGAAGCTGCGAAAAAAGCTATTTCAGAAAGCGGGTTAACTGCTCAGGAAATGATAGAGACAGCTTGGGCTAGCGCGTCGACATTTCGCGGGTCGGATCTTCGTGGCGGTGCCAATGGCGCCCGTATTCGACTTGCTCCTCAAAAAGATTGGGAGGCGAATAAACCGGAGCAGTTAGCTCGTGTGTTGAGCGTATTGGAGAGGATTGCCAAAGAGTCGGGCGCATCAGTGGCAGATATTATTGTTCTTGCGGGTAACGTTGGTGTTGAACAAGCGTCTGGGGCAAGCGTTCCATTTCAACCGGGTCGCGGTGATGCAACACAAGAGATGACTGATACGGAATCTTTTGCGGTGCTTGAGCCATTGGCGGATGGTTTCCGAAATTTTCAAAAATCTGGTATCTCAGTGAGCGCTGAGGAAATGCTTTTGGATAAAAGTCAGTTACTAGGGCTTACAGCTCCAGAAATGACGGTGCTTGTAGGCGGGATGCGATCATTAGGTATAAGTCATGATGGGTGTGGTGTTTTTACAGATACACCTGGAAAATTGACAAATGACTTTTTCGTGAATCTTCTTGATATGAATGTGGAATGGAAACCTACAGGAAATAATGCTTATGAAGCGTTTGACCGCACTTCGGGTGAGTCAGCAAGGAAAGCTACAGGAGTAGACTTGGTTTTCGGTTCCAACTCGCAGCTGCGTGCTTTAGCCGAAGTATATGCCTCTGATGATTCGCAAGAGAAATTTGTTAGCGATTTCGTAACAGCATGGAATAAGGTAATGAATGCTGATCGTTTCGATACCGAATAATTTTCAAAAGTTCTGCTAAATATAAAAAAACGACGCCATTACGGCGCCGTTTTTTTATATTGTTTAGTATTTCTAGGCACTTCTATCGTCTTAGCGTAGCGCGAGCTACTCATTTCGCGTTACACTTTAGGCCGTTATAAATCTGCTTTCGCTTGGGGCAAACGAGTAGTGAGCAAACGTTACAATGCGGCTGACATTGAAGTCCTCAGTGGACTTGAGCCTGTGCGACGAAGGCCGGGCATGTATACAGATACGTCCCGACCAAACCACCTAGCACATGAGGTAATTGACAATAGCGTCGATGAAGCGCTGGCTGGGTACTGCAAAAAAATAGAGGTAACCCTCCACACAGATGGATCTATAGAGGTGAAGGATGACGGTCGTGGTATGCCGGTCGACGACCATCCCAAAGAAAAAATTCCCGGGGTCGAGCTAATTCTTACGCGGCTACATGCTGGTGGTAAGTTTAACAAGGAGAATTACCAATATTCCGGTGGGCTACACGGTGTAGGAGTCTCTGTTGTAAATGCTCTTTCAAAGAATCTTGAAGTTTGGATTCGTCGTGGCGGTAAAGAGTATAACGCTAGCTTCGCAGGGGGGAAGAAAACTGGTGATCTTGACCCGGTCGGAAAGGTTGGAAAAGCAAATACAGGTACCACTATTAGATTCTGGCCTGATCCGCAATACTTTGATTCGGTAAATATTTCGTTAAAACGATTAAAGCATGTATTAAAGGCGAAGGCGGTTCTCTGTCCCGGGCTGCTGGTATGTTTGAAGGTGTCTAATAATCCAGAGAAAGACGTTAAATGGCATTATGCCGGTGGATTGGAAGAATATCTGAAAGAGGCAATGGCAGATTGTGAGCACTTGCCGGCAGAGCCGTGCGCTGGTTCCCTTGAAGTTGCGCATGCAGCAGTTGATTGGGCTTTTGCATGGAACGTACACGAAGGACCAGTAATCACTGAGAGCTACGTTAACCTTATTCCGACGCCACAGGGGGGGACTCATGTTAATGGACTTCGGACTGGCTTAACGAATGCGATCAGGGAATTTTGCGATTTTCGCAGTTTGCTGCCACGAGGTGTGCAAATTGCACCGGAGGATGTGTGGGACGGCCTTAGTTTTGTGTTGAGTGCTAAGCTCGAGGATCCACAATTTTCTGGCCAAACAAAAGAAAGATTGTCATCACGTGAGTCGGCAAGCTTTGTTTCAGGTGTTATTAAAGATAATTTTGCATTGTGGCTGAATCAGCATCCAGAGACAGGAGATGCTATCGCACAGCTGGCAACAGCAAAGGCTCAAAAACGTTTGAAGGCGGCAAAAAAGGTTGTCCGCAAAAAGATTGTTACTGGTCCTGCTTTGCCTGGAAAACTTGCTGACTGTGCATCCCAAGAACCCGAGTTGTGTGAGATTTTTCTTGTGGAAGGTGATTCAGCCGGTGGTTCCGCTAAACAGGCACGCGATCGCAATACACAGGCGATCATGCCGCTTCGGGGAAAAATTCTGAATACCTGGGAAGTGGACGCGTCAGAGGTACTTAATTCTCAGGAAGTACATGATATTAGTGTAGCTCTTGGAATCGACCCCGGTAGTCCAAATCTCGAGAATCTGCGTTATCACAAGATATGTATTCTTGCTGACGCGGACTCTGATGGGCTACATATAGCAACATTGCTTTGCGCGCTATTTCTACGTCATTTCCCCCAACTAGTGCTTGATGGACATGTCTATGTTGCGATGCCACCTTTATATAGGATTGACGTTGGAAAGGAAGTTTTCTACGCGCTTGACGAATCTGAGCGGCAAATAATTTTAGAGCGCGTTGAAACAAAAAAAATAAAAGGGAAACTGTCAGTAACAAGATTCAAGGGACTGGGAGAAATGAGTCCTGTACAACTCAGGGAAACCACAATGAATCAGGATACAAGGCGCCTAGTTAAACTCACGGTGAGTCCACAGGACAATACTGAAAAAATGATGGATATGCTTCTTGCTAAAAGAAATGCGGGTGACAGGCGCAAGTGGCTTGAGAAGAAAGGAAATCTTGCGGCAGTCTGACGCAAGCGCGGAGGAAAAATGCAAAATCAGTTGGACTTTGACGGCAGTGAAAGACAAGCCTTAAAAGATTATGCAGAAAAAGCTTATCTTGACTACTCGATGTACGTCATTCTCGATCGTGCGTTACCGCAAATAGGCGATGGTTTAAAGCCAGTGCAGCGTCGAATTATCTACGCGATGAGTGAGCTTGGGCTATCAGCTGGACAGAAACATAAAAAGTCGGCACGAACTGTGGGTGACGTTATTGGTAAGTTTCATCCGCACGGAGACTCGGCTTGCTATGAGGCTATGGTGCTCATGGCTCAGCCGTTCTCTTATCGCTATCCTTTAATTGACGGCCAGGGTAACTGGGGTTCTACTGATGATCCGAAGTCTTTTGCTGCGATGCGTTATACGGAGTCACGACTGCGGGGTTATGCTAAGTCGCTGTTAAAAGAACTCGGTCTTGGCACTGTAGATTGGGTAGCTAACTTTGATGGAACGATGGAAGAGCCAGTTGTATTACCGGCGCGCTTACCAAATTTGCTACTTAACGGAACAACTGGTATCGCGGTTGGTATGTCAACGGACGTGCCACCACATAACTTAAATGAGGTTGCCAGTGCATTAGTTCATCTGATTGACAATCCAAAGTCGACTGCAGATTCTTTGATGAAGCATATCAGCGGACCAGATTTTCCTACGGGCGGAGAGCTTGTATCACCCCGTACTGAGATACAAAAGATTTATGAATCCGGAAACGGAACACTTAGGTTACGTGCTTCCTATAAAAAAGAAAATGACGACATAGTCATAAACTCATTACCGTATCAAATATCTGGTAGCAAGGTTTTGGAGCAGATTGCGACGCAAATGCGCAACAAAAAGCTGCCACTTGTGGCAGATTTGCGTGATGAGTCAGACCACGAAGAACCAATACGTTTGGTCATTACGCCTAAGTCAAGAAAGGTCGATGTCGATGAACTGATGTCGCATCTTTTCTCAACAACATCCCTAGAGCGGACCGTCCGTGTAAATATGAATATAGTAGCGCTTGACGGTCGGCCAAAAACTTTCGACTTGGTTAGCTTGCTGAAGGAATGGATTAAGTTCCGTAAGGCAACGGTCAAAAACCGTTTAGAGCATCGGTTGCAAATCGTACTGGATCGATTACATGTATTGGATGGGCTGTTAATAGCCTATCTAAATATAGATGAAGTCATTCGAATTATAAGGACCGAAGAAGAACCTAAAATAGTTTTAGTGAAAAAATATTCCTTATCTGAGATGCAAGTCGAAGCAATATTAAATCTGCGCCTACGCAATCTGGCTAAACTCGAAGAATTTAAGATCACCGAAGAGCAGGGAGGGTTGAGCGAAGAGCGTCAGATTCTCGAACTGACATTAAAAAGTTCAGCACGTTTGAAAACACTTATAAAGAAAGAGATTTTAGAAGACGCTGAGAGTCTGGGTGATGAGCGACGTACTATTATTGTTGAGCGAGAAGCTGCACAAGCACTTGATGAAACCCAGCTTGTAGCAAGTGAGCCGGTAACAGTCGTTTTATCCAGGCGCGGCTGGGCACGCAGTGCTAAAGGTCATGAAGTTGATCCACTTTCACTCAGTTACAAGTCTGGAGATGAACATTTGGCATCTGCCCAAGGACGAAGTAATCAACTTGCGATGTTTATTGATAGTTCGGGTCGTGTTTACAGCTGTCTTGCGTACACATTACCTTCAGCCAGAGGTCAAGGCGAACCGTTGTCTGGCCGTTTCAACCCTCCTGACGGAGCAGAATTCTGCGGCACAATGATCGGTGAGTTACATGATCGTTACCTGTTAGCAAGTGATGCGGGTTATGGTTTTATTACGAAACTCGAAGATTTGGTTACGCGAAACAAAGCGGGTAAGGCAGTCTTGCGCGTGGCTCCTACTGGGCGCGCATCCGTCCCAGCCCCAGTGCCGAGAGATTCTAAATGTTTAATAGCAGGCGTTTCCTCTATTGGAAGATTGCTTTGTTTCGGCATGGGGCAATTACCGGAACTTGCTAAGGGCAAGGGTGTGAAACTTATTAATATACCGGGCCCTAAGTACAAATCTGGTGAGGAAAAGCTTGTAGCTGCTTGTGTAGTCCCTAATGAAGGAAAACTTCAGGTACAGACAGCGAATCGGAAAATGACTTTAAAGTGGAGTGATTTGCAATCCTATGTCGGTGAACGTGCACTGCGGGGTAATTTGTTGCCAAAGGGTTGGCGTAAAGTTGAAGGTTTAAAAACTGACATGCCTAAATAATTAGTGTCTGCCAGTAACTTATCGGTTGTCCCCTCAGGTTTTCCTACCGCCGGTTACGTATTTTGGTTCAAATGCATTGTTAAGGTTTGACGGTTCTTGAAGTACTATCGCTGGTTCATGGATATAATGACCCTGCATAAAATGAATTCCCAGCTGGAATAATACTGCCATGGTATTAGCGTTCTCGACACGTTCGGCGATAGTTTCAATGTTTCGTTCAGACGCGGCACAGGTTAATAAATTAACTGATTCCTGTAGTGCCGCATCACTAACCAAGGAATGCATCAACGCGCCATCAATCTTTATGTAGTTCGGTCTTAGTATGTCGAGAATGTGCAGGCGATTTGCTTTGACACAATAATGTTCAAGTGCAAAATTAATCCCCATTTGATGCAGTTTTTTAACCATGGTATCGGTTTCTCTGATGTACTTTGCAGCGGATTGTTCCGGTATCTGGAGGACAATGCAGGATGGATCGACATTGGTTGTTTCGAGCTTATTTCTGACCCAATCGATAAGAAAATGATCTTGCATCGATTGCAGTGATAATCGAATAAAAACTTTGTTAGCGCCATTGGCCTTGCAGAATTCCATGGATGATTTGATCATCCATCTATCTATGGCTGGCATCAGATTATTGCGCTCTGCAGCCGGAAGAAATTCTGACGGGATGATTGAGTTACCTTGCTGGTCGACCATGCGAATTAGCATGTCATACATCTGAGTCGATTTACTCCGCAGCCCGGCAATTGGTAATTGTGCTAGCCGGAAACGTTTCTGTGCAAGTGAAGTCTGAATTTTTCCGACCCACAGCTCGTCATATCTTTTGAGGCGAGAATTAGCATCAGTTAGTTCACCAAGAATAACTGCATTACCCCCAGCACTTTTCGCTTGTTTGTATGCGTCGAAAGACCCAGATACTAGTTCTTCCAGGTTAGAATGAACCTCTACAGCGCTCGCCATACCTATACTACAAGTCATATTGACGGTTTGATTATTTATCGCAAACTTGTGTTTTCTAATATGGGTAACAAGTTGTTTCCCCCAAACAGCAGCATCACGTTCATTACCACGTGCAAGTAAAACCATTATTGCCGTGCCCTCGAACCTTCCTGCAATGTCACTAGGGTGCATATGCATGTTAATTTGCCTTGCAAACTGGGCAAGAATTTCTTCTGTTTCTATGATCCCAACCCTTTCGTGCACCTCGGAGAAATCATCGGGTTTTATATAGACAAGTGTGAGCACACCAGATTTTGGTTTGTCGTTAAGTTGCTTTGCGAGCGTCTTGAGAAACACCTCTCGACGAGAAAATCCAGTAGTCCGGTCACGTGTTAATGCGTCATATAATTGTCTCCTTTTTCCTTGCGTCGTCGCTGTGTTAGTTGAGATGCTGACTCTTACATTTGTGGAACCATCATACACAGCAGATTGGAACGACAACTCGAGAATTGCTTGTGCTGGATTATCTTTAGCGGATTTGACCGTTAGCATTTCATCAGCTTGCCATCTGCCGGCTGCAGTGGCTGCGATTGCTCCATTAATAGCCGCATGACTTTCTTTGAGAAAATATGTCGTCAACGGTATACCAGCCATATTCGGGTTTGTTTTTTCCCCGAACAGTTGTATCCACGTTTTATTAGCATCCGTGACAATACCATTCAGGACGTAGGCGACGGCGTTACCTGCACTATCCTGGTGTTCTAGTAGTTGCTTCCGGTATTCTGTTGCTGAATTTAGCGTACTGTTAAGAGCTTTTTCTACCTGTAATGCTCGGAATTCTCTCTTTAGAATAATTCGAAGACGGACCTTTCGTTTCACAGAGACTAGATCGCTAGCACCATCTTTCAGGGCGTCGGCAATTGATTTCTCATCAGCCTTTTTGCTAATGGCGATTACTGGAATTCCTGGCAAATAAATGTCTTTTAATTTTACAACCTGACGAATTGTGCTCTCGTATTCATCCATGTTTAAGATGATGATTTCTATAGTTTCTTTATCAAGTACCTCTGCAAATTGTTCTGCGGTGCTAACCCATAAAAAGCGAGTCTCTCCGCCTACCTCTCTTACGCAGGAAATGACGAGTTTCATGTCTTGTTTATTGGTGGTTAAAACTGCAACCAATCGTTCTTTATCCTTGCTCAAAAGGCCATTCCTCATATTGCAGACGAGAGATAATTTAATAGCAAAAAATTAGTCTAACGAGAATATTTAAACGAGTCTCGAGCCACGCATCAAAAGCGTGACAGAAATCAAAAAAAAATTTATTTTGGGACGTTTTGGCTGTCTTTTTTGTAAATTTATAGTAGAGAGCTTGTTCGTCGGACATTAACAGGAAATGTTTAAGTTATATGCTCCATACGAGTATGATGTGCATTAGCACGTGTGCGGCGAATGACTGTAAACAAGCTAATTGGCGGGTTATCTAGGTTAAATATGTCTAGCTATAGTACTAATCAATTTCGTGCAGGATTACGCATCATCATAGACGCTGATCCATGCATCATCGTAGAGAATGAATTTGTGAAGCCTGGAAAAGGACAGGCCTTTAATCGTGTTCGTATCAAGAATCTTAAAACTGGCAAGATCGTCGATAAGACATTTAAGTCGGGTGAAGTGGTTGAAGCTGCGGACGTAGTTGACACTGATATGCAGTATTTGTACACAGATGGAGAGTTCTGGCATTTCATGGAGACAGAAACCTACGAACAGTATGCCGCGAACGAAAATGCTGTTGGAGATGCAAAGAAATGGCTTATAGAGCAGGATATTTGCCAGATAACACTTTGGAACAATGAACCTTTAACTATTGCTGCACCAAACTTTGTTGAGCTTGAAATTGCAGAAACCGAACCCGGTGTTCGGGGAGACACCGCTAGTGGTGGAGTTAAACCGGCAACCCTTTCGACAGGGGCTATTGTCCGTGTGCCGCTTTTTGTAGAGCAGGGCGAACTGATTAAAGTGGACACCCGTTCTTCGGAGTATGTTGGGCGAGTTAAATAAGATTTTTGCTAGATACTTAGTCGAAGTGATTAAAGGTCATGATGTAGTTCCGGCGTAAAAGTAACTACCTGATTGATATCGTCAATACCCTCGGCAATCATAAGTGCTCGATCAACTCCGAGTGCGACGCCGGCACAGGGTGGCAGACCCTCCTCCAAACTAGCAATTAGCGCATCATCAATCATAGGAATAGATTGCCCGTTTCTCCCTCTCTTTTCTTGTTCACTTTTAAAGCGTTTGCGTTGTTCTGTTGCATCCGTTAGCTCTACAAAACCATTAGCTAGTTCGGTGGTGCCGAAAAACACTTCGAAACGATCCGCTAGGGAGTTATCGATAGGACAAAGCCGGGCGAGTGATGCCTGACTTGCTGGGAAGTGAGAGACGATTGTCAACTGATCTACCGGGAAACTTGGAGCGACACGTGTTGCCATGGCGAGATCTAACCAAGCATCGTGATCAGCATTCATGGCATCGCACAAGTTACCATCAGCTTTAAGCATATTTGCTAGTTCCTGACTGCTTATAAATAAGGGGTCTATGCCTAGTGCATTGTCGAAAGCTTCTGAATAACTTATTAAAGTAGGGGGCTTGCTGACTCTATCACCGAGCAGAAATTTGAGTAGTTGGATCGTATCATCGATAATATTTTGCAGGGTGAAATTAAGGCGATACCATTCGACCATCGTGAACTCTAGCAAGTGTTGTCGCCCAGATTCATTACCACGAAAAACTCGACAAATCTGGTAAATATCCGGATAGCCGGCTGCTAACAAACGTTTCATCGCGAATTCTGGTGATGTTTGCAGGAACCCGGATTTATCGTTGTTTGACACCTGCAAGCTACTTATTGAAGGGTCTGTCACTGCTGTGCTTGTAAGAGTCGGTGTGCACACTTCTGTGACACTCTCATTTAGAAAATAGTCACGAATTTTCTGAATCATCTGCTGCCTCGCTCGAGCAAGATGAATTTCTGAATTGGGTCGCCAGTTCATTTTTTCAATGTTATTTTTCCTATCTCTTCGCCCATTTTCACTGATTGCCCCAATCCTATTCCACTAAAATGGCTCGAGGTTTTTGGTGGACATAGGAGGATGACCGTTGAACCTAGGTTAAACCAACCAAGGAGTGCTCCTTTGTTGAAATTAAGATCGCTGTATGCTGTGCTCAGATCGATTTCTTCGATTAGACCTTTACGCCTAGGTCGTATATCGCCAGTCCATATCGTATTGATAGTTCCGACATTTAGTGCACCGACAAAAATGAGCGTCACATCACCAATATCGGTATCTAAATTACATATAAGGCGTTCATTCCCAACAAATAATTGCGCATAATTTTGCACCGTTCCATCATTCACACTAAATAATGAACCAGGAACGTATCGTGCAGCTCGGAGGTATCCAGATAGGGGTGCATGGACGCGATGATAATTGTATGGCGCAAGGTAAATTGTCACGAAACTGCCATTCGCATAATAGTCCGCGTCTGTTTTGTTAGTGACCAGTAAGTCCGCCAACGAATAATCTATTTGTTTTGCCTGCATTACACGATCTTCTTCAATTGGCCCTGCAGCACTGATAGTGCCGTCAACAGGCGAGATAATACTGTATGGAGAATCATTAATTTGGCGTGCGCCAGGGGCTAAGTCGCGAATAAAGAAATCGTTAAACGTTAGATATCCATCGGGCACATTTTGGTTCAGTTCATTAGTTTCCACTCTGTAATGATTAATAAAACAGCGGATTAACATATTTTTGACTGCAGGAATACGTATCCGTGCCAACCAATGTATGAATTGGGTGATGACATAGAGGGGTATTAAACGCTGGAGGATTACGAAAAGATTGGGCATTGGATGTTAGTTATTAGTCACTTGCCAGACAATCTATTTAATATTTTTGTCGTGACCTTAAGTTCGCCATAGTCATGGAGTATTTGGAGTGTCACATGAGATCCCACGACCATGTCCTCTCTAGGCTCAACCAACATTATATGCATACCACCAGCATTAAAAATCACGGTGTCGCCTTCACTTATTGTGACTTTATCCAGACGGCGCATCCGAGAAATGCCATTTTCAAGAGTATTTTCGTGAATTTCTGCGTGCTCAAATTCAGGGCTGTGCACCTTTCTAAAGGTTATTAAATTATCTGTTTTATTCACAATAGTCATATACGCGACAGCCGTGTTGGTGCCAGGTAAAGGTGCAAAAACCCGCAGACTCGTGATCTCTACCGATGAGCTTGTATTGCTATTACAAGATGCAATTAGAATCATAAAAAGAATGCAAATCAGCCGAGTATTGGTCATCCCTTACTCGTTAATCTGGGGATATCAGTGACAAAGTGTTCAATTTTATGCGGTGCTTGAAACAATGCATGCCATTTGGCATCTGGACCTATAAGTAAGATTGCTGCTGAATGATCCACGCTATAATCACCATTTTGATCATACGATTTACTAAAAAAGATTCCCAACGTTTTAGTTAGTTTAAATATCTTTTCTGGGCTTCCAGTTAAACCGCTAATACTTGAATCGAAATAGCTTAAATAATTTTTGAGCTTGTCCGGCGTGTCACGCTCAGGATCTACGCTTATTAGTAAGATTTTAGGCGTCTTATATCCTTTTTCTGCTAGCTGCGATCTGGCAATTGCTAGTTGTGAAAGAGTTGCTGGGCAAATATCCGGGCAATGTGTGAAACCAAAAAACACTAAATGCCAAGAACCTAACAACTCGTCCCGTGTGAATGGAAGGCTATTATGGTCAGTTAGGCTAAATGATGGAAGATCCATTGCGGATGGCAGAATTGTGGCATGCTCTGGTTCTATAAATTTGTGTTGTAATCCTTTATATAAAAATAGGAAGCCGCTGGTAAAAGCGATAACCAAGAAGCTAATAGCTAGAAATTTAGTGGCGCGGTCCATAATAGTTGCATTCTAACTTAGTCTTAACTGATAACTAGATGTCCTTCTTTATTCTTCGTGTTAGATTTCGAAGATACCTATAGAGATTGCGAAAAATCAACATCTATGAAAGTGATCCAGTTAATAGATTCAGTTTCCACACAATTTACAGATGCGGGGCTTGTATTCGGTCATGGGACTGATAACGCGAATGATGAAGCATTTTACTTAGTGACGTCGGTGCTCGATATACCCCATGATGAAGCAGGATTGCATTTTGATAGGGAAGTTTTAGGTGAGGATATTAAAAGGATTGAGGAATTTGTAATTCGTCGAATAAAAGATAGGGTGCCAGTTGCTTACCTCGTTAATAGGGCTTGGTTCGCGGGACTTGAGTTTTTTGTAGATGACAGGGTATTGGTTCCGCGTTCCCCATTAGCTGAGCTGATCTTAAAACGATTTTCTCCGTGGAAAGAACAAGGGACCATTCATCGGATTCTTGATTTGGGCACCGGTAGCGGTTGCATAGCGGTCGCAGCTGCTACAGCTATTGCTGAGGCTTTGGTAGATGCTGTTGACATTTCTGAGGATGCATTAGAGGTTGCTGCAATCAACACAAAGAATTGCGGAGTTTCAGAGCGTGTCCGCCTTATTCAATCAGATTTCTTTGTTAATGTGCCGGAGGTGTTTTATGACATTATTATCAGTAATCCGCCGTATGTTAGTGAAATAGAGATGTCTGAACTTGCTCCCGAATATAGACAGGAGCCGGTTATCGGACTAGCTGCTGGGAGTGATGGCTTAAAATCGGTACTATCAATACTGCATGATGCTTCTAATTTTTTAGCAAATGACGGTATTTTAGTGATTGAAGTAGGCAATAGTCAGGATACACTGGAATCGTATCTGCCTGATGTCGCTTTCACATGGCTAGAGTTAGAATTGGGTGGTGAAGGAGTGTTTTTATTGAATAAAGAAGACCTGGTTACTCACCAATCAAAATTTAAAGTGAAATAATTATGTCAGGAAATAGTTTCGGACTACTTTTTACAGTGACCACCTTTGGTGAAAGTCACGGTCCTGCTATGGGTTGTATAGTGGACGGCTGCCCTCCCGGGATGATGCTGACCGAAGCTGATATTCAGACTGATCTTGAACGTCGTCGTCCGGGAAAATCCAAGCATACAACTCAACGGCAAGAACCTGACCAGGTGCGCATATTGTCAGGAACATTTGAGGGCCAGACCACAGGTACTCCGATTGGCCTGATCATAGAAAACATCGATCAGCGTTCCCGTGATTATGGTGATATTAAGGATAAATTCAGGCCTGGCCATGCAGATTATACCTACCAGCAAAAATACGGCATCCGCGACTATCGAGGGGGTGGTCGTGCGTCAGCACGAGAGACGACTATGAGAGTTGCTGCTGGAGCTATCGCCCGAAAATACCTCGGTGAGCGCCTCGGTACAGAGATTTGTGGATTCGTTTCTCAGCTTGGCCCTATACAGTTGGAGCCAAAAAATTTAAGCGTCGTTAATGATAATCCATTTTTCTGTGCTGACCCGGATAGGCTTCCTGAATTAGAGAAATTCATGAACGATTTGCGGGAAGAGGGCGACTCAATTGGAGCAAGGATCAGCGTATTGGTTAAAAATAGCCCACCGGGACTGGGTGAGCCGGTATTTGACAAGTTGGAAGCAGATATTGCACATGGACTAATGAGCATTAATGCCGTAAAAGGAGTTGAACTCGGTGCAGGGTTTGCAGCTATCAGGCAAAAAGGTAGTGAGCATAGGGATGAAATAGCGCCAGACGGATTTGCTAAAAATGATGCTGGTGGCACCTTGGGAGGAATCTCATCCGGCCAGGAAATTCTAGCGAGTATTGCTCTTAAACCGACCTCCAGTATAACGAAGCCCGGTTCGACAATTGACAAACAGGGGAAGTCAACAGAAATAGTAACGACCGGGCGCCATGATCCGTGCGTTGGTTTACGAGCTACGCCGATTGCTGAAGCAATGATTGCGTTAGTTTTGATGGATCACTATCTCCGAAATCGAGCGCAAAATGGTGACGTCCAGCCTACAACTCCTGCTGTTACTTAAGTTCCTACAAAATCCGTTGGCCTGGGTAAGTATATGACAGAAATCTTAAATGTTGCCGTCGTGGGCGCGACCGGTGTAGTGGGAGAAGCTGTTTTTGAGATATTGGCAGAACGCAAGTTTCCTGTGGGTGAGATTCATGCTTTAGCTAGCGAAAGATCTGTTGGTAAGACGGTTGCATTTGGGAACCGCCAACTTTGCGTACAGGATACTTCTAGTTTTGATTTCTCTACAGTCCAGATCGGTTTTTTTTCAGCTGGTGCTGACGTTTCGGCCGAGTATGCGCCAAAGGCAACTGCTGCAGGCTGTATCGTTATCGATAATACTTCCAGGTTTCGTTTTGAAGATGAAGTGCCGTTAATTGTCCCTGAAGTTAATGGAAATAAGATTTCGGATTACCGTGCAAAGGGAATAATTGCGAATCCGAATTGTTCCACTATTCAGATGGTTGTTGCACTTAAGCCCATACATGATGCAGTCGGGATAACCAGAATAAACGTTGCAACTTATCAGGCAGTATCTGGAGCGGGAAAAAATGCCATGCAAGAGCTAGCGAGACACTCGGCCGCCATGCTCAGCGGAAAATCCACCGGAATTCGAGGCGATGAAGGCTATAAGCAAATCGCATTTAATGCGGTGCCGCACATCGATGAATTTCAGGACAATAGATACACCAAAGAAGAAATGAAGATGGTTTGGGAGACTAAAAAGATTATGGATGATGAAAGTATCAACGTGAATCCTACAGCAGTCCGTATTCCAGCGTTCTTCGGTCATTCTGAGGCAATTCATATCGAAACCCGCGATAAGATCTCTGCTGCACAAGTTTGCAAGTTGATGAGAGAAGCACCCGGAGTAGAGTTGATTGATGGAACTGAAGCTGGTCAATATCCGACGGCGCGAACGGATGCATCGGGAACCAACCCTGTTTATGTGGGCAGGGTACGAGAAGATATCAGTCATCCGAAAGGAATAAATCTTTGGGTTGTATCCGATAATATTCGAAAGGGAGCAGCACTAAATAGTATTCAAATAGCTGAAATTTTGGTGAAAAACTATTTATGAGCTATAGTTTGAGCCGCACGTTAGGGCGCGTTAATTATCTAAATTAGACTCCGGAGCGGTCCGTTTCTGGCGAGAATTGGGTAGCTGGAGAAACATATAATGTCGGCAAGATTTAATCATTTGTGGCTCATTGTTCCATTCTTGGTGTTCTCGCCCCAGTTATGGTCTCTCGGACTCGGGGATATTCGGCTGCATTCGGCGCTCAATCAGCCTCTGCAGGCTGAAATCGAACTCATTACAGCAATGCCACAAGAACTCGATAATCTGACTATCGAGCTTGCTTCCAACGAGACATTTTCTCGCTATGATCTTCCGCGACCAATATTGCTAACAAGATTTGCTTTTGAGGTCGTCAAGTCTGGAGCCGCAGATTCGAATTTTGTGCGTGTTACTTCTACTGAACCGGTCACTGAACCATTCGTCACATTTTTGGTGGAGGCTGCTTGGGCAGGTGGACGCCTGCTGCGTGAATACACTTTGCTACTAGATCCTCCAATTTTTGTGCCCCCACCAGAATTGCAGCAAGCGACAGTTGATTTACCAGTGCGGTCTGATTCGGAGAACAAAGGAGCGATTGAATCGGCAACGTCAACGCCACAGAAAAACTCAACTAATTCGTCTGAATCGAGAAATATGCCTGGACCATATACAGAAGCTGGATTTAATACCGTTGATGATGACCAGTACTTAATCCAGTCAGGAGATACGCTTTGGGGAATTACTCAACGCTTCCTGCCTGATTCAAGAATTACCAGTCAACAGGCCATGCTGGCTATTTATGAAGCCAATAAAGATGCTTTTGATGGGAATATCAATGAAATGCGGGCCGGAGCGACACTGACAATCCCGAGTGCTGATGACGTCTTTCGCATTAGCCGTGCAGAGGCGTTTAATGAGATTGATACGCAGAACAATAGTTGGATTGACGAGACCGCTGTGTCAGATATGGGCGGGGTTACCCAGCCGCAGCCAAGCCTAACTCTTGTGCCGCCCGACGAAGAAGAAGCAATTGAGTTAGGTGAGACCAGTATAAATACCGGTCTAATGGTGATTCCAGGTGAACCTGCTACTAACCCAATCCCAACCCAAGTTGAAGATCGGTTGTTGCAAATTGATGCAATTTTGTTGGAATTAGATGCGCTGATTGAAATCCCAGACAATGAGTTAGCTTCACTTCGTCGAGATTTGGCAGCCTTAAGTGGAACTACAGCGACAGTTGAAGAGGAAGGGAGTGAATTATTTCTCGAGAATCAAATACCAGAGACTCAATTAATTGAGGATGATGTGGTATCGGTCGAGGGGGATGACATAACATCGACTGAATATGAATCGGAGCCAATAGTTGACGATGCGCCTGCGGTCGTAGCGAGGGTTAGTAAAGATGAGGGCATTTTCGAAATACTGCTATCCAAAGTGAGTAATTTTTCGGTCTGGATAGGTATGGCGTTATTAATGTCGTTAGCTACTCTAATGTGGTTCATGCGTCGTGCAGCACGACGTCACAAAGAGCAGATTACATTAGGGCTCGATGAGCTAGATGCTAAGTCTGATGAAACGCCGCATCCCGTTATAGTGACCGAAAAGTCTGAGCCTGCGGTGCCTGAGGATGAAGACACAATTGTCGTTGTTGAAACGGAGTTAGCAGAGAAGCCCCACCCACCTGATCTGGACGATACGCAGGAAGTGCCCATAATACAGGATGCCTCTGCGCTTGCGCTTTCTGCTATCAAAGAGGAGACGGAAACGTCGTCGGATGGATCTTTTGATTTTACAAATATGAATGAGGCTATTGGTGCTCCGGTTAGTAATTCTAAGACCTTAAACCTTGATCAGAATGACCCCGTGGCGGAGGCAGAGTTCCACATGGCATATGGACTATATGACCAAGCTACTGACCTTATAAATGAGGCATTGTCTAAAGACCCTGATAGAACAGATCTATTGGCTAAGCTCTGTGAAATATATTTTGTTTGGGGTAATCGTGATGCTTTCATTGAAGTGGCAGTGCGGCTGCAATCATTAGTCGGAACAGAGTCAAATGCTGAGTGGGATAAAATCAAAATAATGGGCCATCAGATAGCTGCGGATCATGAGATGTTTGGCGGCGACATTACAGATGATCATGCAGATCTTATAGAGTCTTCTCCAGATGGTGATTTCGAAGAGGATTTTGATCTAGCTGCAGATATAAATTTGGAGGAATATGAAATAAAAGCCGATGGTATAGGTGATTTTGATATGGAGGGTGAGCATCAAGTTTCTGATCTTGATAGTTTTCTCAACGAAGACACTGACGATGGCCAAACCCTAGAGTCTTCTGTAAGGGATATACCTACCCTGGAAATACCATTACAGGAATCTGCCCAGACCTCTTCATTTGATAGCGGCGAGGAACTTGATTTAGATGATTTAGGCATCGACCTAAATCTGGAAGGACAACCGTTGTCAGTGGAAGAAAATAATAATGACGATAATGGAACCGAATCAGATGTACTGAGTGAGGATAGGAGCTTACAACCATCGGAATATAAAGAAAATGTCGTTGAACAGGCTGATTATTTTGTCCCCGTAGTTGGAAAAGATACAAATGATACCGAAGAGGACTTTGTTGATAATGACGATATGCTAGAGGTTGGGACCAAACTAGACCTTGCTCGTGCCTACGTGGATATGGGGGATCCAATTGGTGCACGGAGTATTCTTGAGGAGGTCCTTGCAGAGGGTAACGAAGAACAAAAGGAGCAAGCTCAACGTCTTATAGATTCTCTTCCTAGTTGATAAACATACCTTAAATTACCGAGCTTTTATCTAAGTATAATTTTACGAATGTTTCTTTAGACTTTATCGCGATGTATATCAAATGTTTTTTCATATATTAAATAACTAAATAGATTATGCGCTTGGCTCTTGGGGTTGAGTATGATGGCACAGCTTATATTGGTTGGCAGCGCCAGAAATTGGGTATCGGGGTACAGGAATGTCTCGAAACAGCGATTGGTCGCGTTGCTGACGAAGTGATTGAAACAATGTGTGCGGGACGAACTGATGCGGGTGTTCATGCTACTGGTCAGGTAGTGCATTTCGATACAATTGCAAAGCGGTCTGACCATGGGTGGTTGCTCGGAATTAATTCAAATTTACCGGATGATATTAATGTCAATTGGCTTGCTAGGGTTGATGACAATTTTCATGCTCGTTATTCGGCTAAGTCACGCACATACCGCTACATTATTTTAAATAGTAATGTTCGTTCTTCACTTGATCGCCACCGTTCTTGGTGGATACCCAAGTTGCTCAACGAACAGGCAATGCAGCAAGGGGCTGATTTATTGTTAGGAGAGCATGATTTTTCTGCGTTTCGTGCGGCGGGGTGCCAATCGGCGACGGCAATGCGTGAAATAACACAATTACAAGTATTAAGAAAAAATTGCTGGATACTTATTGTGGTGACAGCAAATGCATTTTTACAGCATATGGTAAGGAATATAGTTGGCACACTCGTCGCTATAGGAAACGAAACTCAAAACCCAAAATGGGCTAGCGCAGTGCTTGAAAGTGGCGATAGAACGCAAGCAGGTATTGCAGCTCCTCCGCAGGGACTTACTTTGGTTAATGTAAGTTATGCTGATTCTTATTCGGTCCTTCCGACAAATAGGGACACCTCCGGGATTAATCTTTATGATGTGGTCTTATGAGTTGGTTTGAGAAATTGATGCCCTCGCGTATCAGAACCGAAAAGCGTAAGCGAAAGCGTTCGGTGCCAGAAGGCGTATGGATGAAGTGTCCAGAGTGCGATGACCAACTCTATCGAAAGGAAGTTGAGCGTAATCTTAGTGTTTGCACTAAATGTGATCATCACATACGAATAGGCGCTCGGACCCGACTGCATTATTTTCTCGATGCTGATTCCCAAGAGGAAATAGCCGCTAACTTGAGGCCTCAGGATCCGCTGCAGTTCCGAGATAGCAAGCGTTACCGTGATCGTATCCATGAAGCACAGAAAAAGGTGGGCGAAAAAGATGCGTTAGTGACGGTCAAGGGAACTCTGAAGGGCCATTCAGTAGTTGTTTGTGCTTTTGAATTTAGCTTTATGGGAGGCTCCATGGGATCGGTAGTTGGAGAACGGTTTTGTAGAGCCGTGCAGGTATCGGCGGAAACACGGGCCCCATTAATTTCTTTTTCAGCAAGCGGTGGTGCCCGCATGCAGGAAGCGCTTTTTTCACTTTTCCAAATGGCAAAGACCTCGGCCGCACTAGCTAAACTTTCGGAAATAAGTGTGCCCTTTATTTCTGTGCTAGCCGACCCTACAACAGGTGGAGTTTCAGCAAGTCTTGCAATGCTAGGGGATATAAATATTGCTGAACCGAAAGCTTTAATTGGTTTTGCTGGTCCCCGGGTAATAGAACAGACAGTTGGCCAAAAATTACCAGAGGGTTTTCAACGCAGTGAATTTTTGCTTGACCACGGCGCCATCGATATGATCGTGGACCGGCGAGATCTGCGGAATGAAATAGCTAATTTGCTGGCGAAACTAGAAAACCGTGCAGCTCCTCCTGATGAGGCAGAGTCAACCTGACAATAAACCGATTTTTTTAATGAGTTCAAAAGCTCCTTTTGAATCGCTAGACGAATGGCTTCCGTGGCTCGAATCTTTGTCGCCGCGCGAGATCGTATTGGGGTTGGAAAGGGTGTACGAAGTGAAGCATCGCCTTGACTTACATGATCCTAAATTTGTCGTCAATGTTGCTGGCACCAACGGTAAAGGATCGAGTGTCGCGATGCTTGAATCTTTGCTTAGAAATGCAGGAATTGTCACAGGATGTTACACATCTCCGCATGTTATCAGTTATAACGAGCGGACTCGGATCGATGGGCGACCGGCCAGCGAGCAGGTAATTTTGGAAGCGCTTGCAAAAGTGGAGTCTGTACGGGGAGATGTTCCACTCACTTTTTTTGAATTCGGCACTCTCGCTACCCTGGTTGCTTTTGACAGTGCAAAAGTAGATGCATGGATTTTAGAAGTCGGAATGGGTGGAAGGCTTGATGCAGTTAATGTTATTGACCCCGATGTTGCTTTAATTACTAATGTTTCAATCGATCATTGCGCATGGTTAGGTGATGATGTGGAAACTATTGCACGTGAGAAAGCAGGAATTATGCGCCCTGCTATTCCCGTCATTTTTGGCTCGGAAAAGGTTCCGGATACTGTCTTTGAGGTTGCCAACGAGCTTGATGCAACTCTACTGGTTTCAGGGCAAGATTTTGCTCATGAGATAAATCAGGACGGGACTTGGAACTGGCGAGGTAAAAAATACCAACTCAACAAGATACTTCCACCAGCGCTTCAAGGTTCCACACAAATCGGTAATGCTTCGGCTGTGCTTGCTGTTCTCGAAGTTTTGGACCAAAACTTTGTTTGGGATACCACTTCAGTTGGTATGGTCTTTTCGGGTATCCAACTCGACGGACGTTTTCAAACAATCCGGGACAAATGGATTCTCGATGTTGCGCATAACACAGAGTCAGCTCGAGTTTTAGCTAACTTGATAGATGGCATATCAATTCAAGGCAATGTCAAATTAATCATAGGTATGTTGCAGGATAAGGATTTAGAGGGATTTGTTGCGCCATTGGCTGAGGCTATTGATTCATTTATAGCGGTTACTATTCCAGGGCCCAGAGGGAGCGCAGCAGATGACATAGCTAAGGACATTGCTAATTTTACAGGTAAGCCCTGCCTCTTGGAAACTGATTTGGCGTCCGCACTTGAACATGCTGATGTTAGTACGAATAAAGACGATCGAATAGTAGTTACTGGTTCCTTCCAGATCGTTGGCCCAGCTTTAGAGTGGCTGCGCGCTTTTTAAGTTATACTCGCGCCGCTAGAGGAGGTCGCTGCAGTGCATGATTTGTCAGATAGGTCGCTTAAGGAGCGCGTAATTGGAGCGACTGTTTTAGTATTGTTTATGGTAATTGTGGTGCCAATATTTCTTGATGGTCCATCCCGTGAAGAAGAGATTACTAGTGTCCCGGTCACACTCCCAGGCCAGAATAATCAAGAGCGTAGGCAACAAACAATAGTTTTGGAACGAGATCGTCGCGAGCCAGTACCTACATCTACAATACCTACTCAAACAGATTGGGTACCGGAATTGGAACACAAGCAATCTGCTGTGCTCGAGTCTCCTATTGACCGGAATCCGGCTGAATCGGAATTGTCATCCCCTACTTTTTTAGATACGGAATCTACGACGGGAATGTGGGTAGTACAGCTAGGAAGTTTTTCAAGCAAAGAAAATGCCGATCGTCTTGCAGCAGAACTGCGCAGTGATGGATTTGCCGCCTTTATTAGTGAGCTTCAGGCAGAGTCAGGGACGTTACAACGAGTCCGTGTAGGACCTCAGGAAAACCGGGAGAGTGCTAACTCAATAGCTAATCAGCTAGCGAAGGTTGGTCACGAAGTCACCGTCGTACCACATCCGTAAAAGTCATGTACTGGTATCTGCTAGAATCACTCCTTGTTCTTGACTCATGCCTTCGAGGGCAATATCCGCTATTCAACTGATGGAAATCATCGACATCGCCATTTTGATCGTAGCACTAGCATCCATGATAGTGGGCTGGTTCAGAGGATTTGTGCGGGAGTCCTTTTCTATTGTCACGTTGTTTGTAGCCATATGGCTAGCTATGCGCCTAGGTCCTGCTGCCAGCCACTGGTTTGATGGCACAATTGATTCTATGGATTTGAGACTTTGGGCTGGCCGGTTTCTTGTTTTTGTGAGCATTCTGGTGGTAGGTGTGGTGGTTGGGTGGATAATGGCAAAAATCGTTCGCCTATCAGGCCTGTCGATATTAGATCGCTTGTTAGGTTCTTTTTTCGGGGTAGGGCGGGCTGCACTTTTCCTTGGTTTGTTTGTGCTTGCTGGACAATATGCAGGCTTTGCGTCAAAGCCTTGGTGGCTAGAATCAGTTATCATTCCTTACGGCGAATATGTTGCCGATTGGATTGTCGAATTGGCACCACGCGGGATGGAATTGCTACGTCAAGAAGACGCACCATACATCAACAGTATTAACTGAAGGAACTAACCGAATTCATGTGTGGCATTGTTGGAATCGTAGGCAGAAGCAGAGTGAACCAATCAATTTACGATGCGTTGACGGTACTACAACACAGGGGTCAAGATGCGGCGGGTATTGTTACGTGGGGTGAAGATGGGTTAAAGAGCAAACGAGGCAACGGACTTGTCAGAGATGTGTTCAAACATCGCCACATGTTGAGTTTGACTGGTAATGTTGGAATTGGACACATCCGCTACCCAACAGCCGGTAGTTCAAAATCGTCTGAGGCACAACCTTTCTATGTTAATTCTCCTTATGGGATTTGCCTTGCTCACAACGGCAATCTTGTTAATCATCAGGAACTCACACAACACCTTAGGGAAGAAGATCGACGTCACTTGAATACAGGATCCGATTCCGAAGTGCTTTTGAATGTCTTTGCGCATGAACTCCAGAGTCGCACGGACGCTGAGCCTACTCCTGACCAAATATTTGATGCCGTAGACGCTGTTCACATGCGTTGCTCTGGTGGGTATGCAGTAGTGGCGATGATTATCGGCCATGGGTTAGTCGCGTTTCGAGATCCAAACGGTATTCGCCCAATACTATTCGGGAAGCGTGACACCGATGTTGGCAAGGAATATATGGTGGCTTCCGAGTCAGTTGCACTCGATACTCTTCGATTTGGTAATTACCAAGACTTGGAACCTGGCGAAGCAATTTTTATCGAAAACAGTGGGGCGCTGCATCGGCGCAGTTTTGCGGGACCAACAAATTATTCGCCTTGTATTTTTGAGTTTGTTTATTTTGCGCGGCCCGATTCGATTATAGACAAATTGTCTGTTTACAAAGCCAGGTTAAGGATGGGCGAGCAACTAGCAGGACAGATTGTCAGAGAGTGGCCGGATCATGATGTTGACGTTGTGATTCCGATTCCAGACACGAGCCGAACTGCTGCTGTGCAAGTGGCTTATCATCTCGGTGCAAAATACCGTGAAGGATTTATTAAGAATCGCTACATTGGCCGAACTTTTATAATGCCCGGCCAAGCTGAAAGAGCGGAGTCTGTGCGCCGCAAACTTAATCCTATCGATCTCGAATTCCGTAACAAAAATGTTTTATTGGTTGATGACTCGATTGTTAGGGGCACCACATCCCGACAGATTATTCAAATGGCGCGAGAAGCAGGTGCTCGGAAAGTTTACTTTGCCTCAGCAGCTCCACCGGTGCGACATCCCAATGTTTACGGTATTGACATGCCGGTTGCATCAGAGTTAATCGCCAATGGCCGCACGGTGAAGCAGATTGAGGAATTAATTGGGGCGGATAGGCTTATATATCAGGACCTCCCAGGACTAATACGATCTGTGCGGCATGACAATGTTGGAATTTCAGAATTTGATGCCTCCTGCTTCTCAGGAGAATACGTTACCGGAGATGTAACAGCTGATTATCTTCGTGATTTGCAAGAAGCACGATCAGATGAAGCGAAAATTAAAAATCGTAAATGGGAAAAGCCAGAGTTAACTATTAGCGATAATTCCAGAGGAACCGGCAAGGTTGCAACTGCATAGCTTTTCAAAATGACATGCCGTAGATGTTGTGGATTAGTTGTTTGTAGTTATTACCAACCCTCATGATGATTTATTTAGTTAAGCTTAGAGTGAAGACATAAGTGTTTCATTGGCCGATATCCGTCGCTGGAGCTGCAGGTTGGTGTTAGTCCCTCCAGAGCCTATAGCTGCGTTCCTAAAAGTCCCCACGCCAGATGAGTGGGTCACTGAGGCCTGCCAGCGTATTCCCGATCTCCTGCGTGATCATGCTAACTGTGAATTAAAAGCTGCGTCGACTGCGCTCAGTTTTATATATCGTTACCCCGATAGAGCGAAGCTTACCCATCGGATGTCGAGGCTTGCACGTGAAGAATTGAGACATTTTGAGCAAGTGCGCAAGATTTTGGAATCCAGAGGTATAGAGTTTCAACACGTTCCAGCATCGCGCTATGCTGGTGTGTTGAGAAGGACAGTAAGAGACCGGGAGCCGGAGCGGTTACTGGATTTATTACTTATTGGCAGTTTGATAGAGGCACGTAGCTGTGAGCGCTTTGCTGTGTTAGTGCCACATTTGCCTGATGAATTGGCAAACTTTTACAGCGGATTGCTTGCATCCGAGGCCCGACATTTTGAACATTATCTTAAATTTGCCCGCCGAGAATGTCGGCTACCAACGGAACAATTTGAAAACCGGCTGGGGGAGTTAAAGGAAATTGAAATGGAGCTTATTGTATCCTCTGACGAGCAGTTTGGGTTTCACTCTGGAATTCCAATATAGATCCGTTATTCAAAACTGTAGCGCGATACTTTTTTTATAATAATCGGGACCTGTGGAACATCCCGCGCTAAATTCTTTTGGGGGCCAGTTGGCACTTTAGAAATCTCGTCGATAATCTCCATGCCCTCTATTACATGGCCAAAGACGGTGTAACCCCATCGATCAGGTTGCGGATTAAGTGACTTATTGTTAGCCAAATTTATGTAGAATTGCCCTTTAGCGCTGTGGGGTTCAGATGTACGCGCCATAGCGATAGTACCTCGCACGTTGCGTAATCCATTCCCAGACTCATTGAATATTGTTCCCTCTGCTGGTTCCTTAAGCTTAAGCCCAGGTGTATATCCGCCCCCCTGGATCACGAAATTGCGGATCACACGATGAAATATGGTCCCGTCAAAATAGCTGCTATCGGTAAGCGCAAGGAAATTTGCAACTGTTATGGGGGCTCGTCTCCCATCCAGTTCCAAGATGATCTCACCCTCGCTAGTTTCTAATTTAATATACGGGTGAGCGGGAACTCGCTCTTGGCCGAAGACCAGACAGGGAATGGCAATAAAAATCAGTAATAAATTTTTCATTCAGACACAATACCAAGCTCTGGCGACAAGAAAAAGTGCAGAGATAAGGCAAAAATTATCAAAAACTACCGACGGTTAAATTGACTGGTACATGGGCGGGTCGTATTATCGTGCCCCCGTCGGGCGCGGCCCGGTGAGCTGGGGTTCGCGATATATCGGGGCATGGCGCAGTCTGGTAGCGCATCTGCTTTGGGAGCAGAGGGTCGGCGG
>CAJWFK010000016.1 GCA_913031125.1 uncultured Woeseia sp.
AAGTATTCGCTAACCCACATCGTCGATAAGGATCTTCCATTGATCGGCGTCAGAGCGTTGCCAATATAATCGTTTGGTTGTAATTTTAGGTAGCCCCTCTATCGAGGCTAATACCTGTGTAAAACGACTTAGGTATAAATCAGGTTCTTCTGGATGAGCAACCAACATGACATCTTCCAATATTACTGATTCAAAACGCTTATTATCAAAGCTTTCCCTAGTTGACGACAACCATTCCTCGCGCCCCATCCCAAAATGATGGGAATCAGCTGAATACAAGGAAAGATATTTAGCAATATCCCCCTGTTCCAAACTTTCACGCCACATATCAAGCATAGCCCGAAATTCTTGCCTCAGCTCCTTAACATTTGACGGTGCGACCCAATCAATTTCTCTAGCAACAATGACCGGCGTAAGAAGTGGCTTTAGTTCACCAGCAAGTTTCACAATTTCTTCGTTAGGGAGCGCAAGACACCCGTCTGTATCTCGTGCCGGACGATTTGGATTATCAGGGTCAACTCCATGCAGCCAAATGCCATAACCTGTGCGCTGGTTAAAGCGATCCCATGCATTAGGATAATCGAGTGGGAATGCAGCAGCACCATATTTTGCATGCAACTTGGATGTATCAAGGCTCTCTGTGATGAAATAAATTCCAAGGGGCGTACGTTTATCCCAGGCCTTTTCTTTGCCAGGGCCATTTAAACCAATAGACATATACCGCTGGTCTACCTCTAAAACATCACCATCGTCACTTGCAAAACGATGCATAGTGGCTGTCTCCGTTTCAGCTATCAGAATACTTTTAACGGCTTCGGGAATTTCCAAAAGGTAAGCGGGCATTCTGTGTATAGTTGGCATGGCCGATGCAGAGTCATTCGCGACAGCTATCGGTGCCTGAAGCAACATAATGCTAACAAGCAAAAAAATGCTTATCTGTTTCATACCCCTAATTGCCTCTCGTAACACGATAAAAAAACAAGCAC
Organism: uncultured Woeseia sp.; assembly: GCA_913031125.1. Classification (GTDB taxonomy): domain Bacteria; phylum Pseudomonadota; class Gammaproteobacteria; order Steroidobacterales; family Woeseiaceae; genus SZUA-117. The sequence goes on from CAJWFK010000016.1 coordinate 987, forward strand.
GGCGTCATCTGCGCTAACAGCAAGATTAATGGCACATTCTAAAAAATATATCAAACACGCAAACAGATCTGGACCTTAACAAAAGATCTGCATGAGATTTCAAGTCTTACAGCGCACCCGTTTTTAATTGGTTAGTTAGATGCTGGTGGTGTAACACGTTTGCGAGGTGGATCCCAAAAAGGCTTGCTAACCACCGTTGCCTGAGCCATCACCCGAGACCAATGCATTTCAAGTTGATAATAGATTTCAACATACAACTTATCACCAACCTTACCGTGTGGTGTTCGGACCGTTCCCAAGGCAATGTTTTGTTTACAAACAGGTGACCATGCAGCAGAAGTGATGAAACCAATATTCTCACCACCTTTCTTATTATCGTATATATAAGAATGATGTGCTTCTTTGTTTCCCTCTATATCAAGCTTAACCAAACGCCAAGTAGAGCCGCGCTTTTTCTCTTCAATCAAAGCCCGGCGACCATTAAAATTAGGCTTCTCGAAATCCACTAACCACCCTAAACCCAACTCCAGGGGGGAGCGCGATCTTCCTGAACGAACCGTAACATTAGCCGGGAGGAAATCGATATAAGCAGCAATAAAGCCGGCTTCAATTCGAGCTAGCTCAAGTGCATGGGTTCCTATGGCCCTGATGTGGTGTAGTTTTCCGGCCTCAAAAAGTGTATCCCACAGATGCAGCGCTGAATCAGGACTAATCCACAATTCATATCCCAAATCTCCAGTAAATCCGGTACGGGAAATCATTAACTCGGCCCCGTGGAAATTGAGGGCCATAAGATCAAAAGGCTTTAATGTTTCGACACCATGTAATCCCATATTTTTCAATATGCTGAATGAAGTGGGTCCCTGTACAGCAAGGCCACAAATGTCTTCGGTCTCGTCGATAATTCTGACATCCATACCTATTGCCGCAGCCTGAAGCCAAGACATGTGGCGTTCCTGAGAACATAGCCGGTACTCGCCCTCATTGAGATGAAAAATCGTGCCATCGTCTATCACCTGCCCTTCATCGTCACACCAAACAGCATACGCAACACGCCCAGGTTTAATTTTGGTCATATCCCGAGTAACTAGCCGATTCAAATAATCTAAAGCATCTGGACCAGTGATACGGTATTTAGTCATTGGTGTCAGATCAAAAACTCCCGCACTATTACGCTGTGCGAAATATTCCAGGTCCATCTCCCAAAATCCATCGGCACTGCGATAACCTTTCCATTCATGCCATTGATTGAGCCTGTCCAGCTCTGCCTGACGCGGATAAAATGGTGATTTTCTTCGATCTAGTTGGACCTCTGTTTTACTCATGCCTATTTCTCCGCTTTCAGAATTGCTCGAGCTGCATTTCGGCCTGCCGCACCACTAACACCCCCACCAGGGTGAGCCCCAGCACCGCACAGATAAAGCCCGTCAACTGGCATCGCATACTGCTGCGCGCCACCAACAGGGCGAGTAAAAAGGAACTGGTCCAACGCAAGCTCCCCATGATGCCAATGGCCTCCAGTCATATGCAGCTGTTTTTCAAAATCCGCTGACGTTAACAATTCAGAAGCGAGGACGCATGACTCTATATTGGGCATAAATTCGCTTAAAGTTCCCATCACCACTTGTAAAAAATCGCTCTTAGAATCTTCCGTCCAGCCTCCACGCAATTTGCTTGGCGCATACTGCACAATTGCTGACATAACGTGTTTACCAGGCGGGGCCATGCTTTTATCCGAAACACTTGGGAAGCTAATCTCGAGTATTGGTTTGACAGAGCTCTCTCCATATTTGGCGTAATTGAACGCTCGCTCCACATAGCCCTCATCTGGCGCTATGACAAAACGATTTGCATATTCGTGGTCCTCAATTCCTTCTATCTTGGGTAACCTATCGAGAGCTAAGTGCAATTTAGCAGCGTTGCCGTTAGAACGAATATGATGAATTCTTCTGGTAAACCCAGTCTCAACATTTTTTACTCCAACAAGACACATAATTGTCGATTTTGGATCGGCATTTGACACAACAAGTGGAGCTGAAAAGGTTTCTCCCGAATTGGTCTCAACCCCACCTACTCTCCCACCATCTATTACAATCTTTTTTACCGGCATTCCGGTGCGGATGACCACACCATAATGTCGTGCTGACTTGGCTAGTAGCTCGCTAACAGCGCCCATACCACCAACCGGCTGGCTAATCTGTCCCTTAGCGCCAGCAAGTCGGTACAGGTAGGTCAAAACTGTGTTTGGGGAACGTGGCCCCAAGTGCGTCCCGAGTACAGCATCTAAACTTATTGCTCCCCGTAGCTTAGGACTTGCAAATCTCTCAACCACTTCGTCACGAATATTCATACCTATTAAACGCAATAGTTCTTGCATTTCGGTACGGCCCAAACGGCGAATATCAAAACCTAACTGAACCAGCGTCAGCATATCCGACCTACTCGCATCCTTGGCAAGCCTCGGGGGAGTTTTATTCAAAAACGTATTAAAGAGGTCTGCAAAGCGCGTCATCCTCTTGTGAAAAGCTCTATAGCTCCCAGCATCCTCCTCGCTTACACCAGCCACCCGGTCATTTTGTATTCGTAAATGCTGTCCTTCCGCTGATAACGCTACTGTGGCCATATTTTCTGCCGCCACATCCAACTTCAATCCTAGCTCCTTTTTTACCGCAGGTTGCAACTGATAGAGTAGATGTGCACAAGCAGAAACAGAATAACCTTCCGTGAATTCGCGTGTTATAGCCGCGCCACCGACCTGATCGTTTGCTTCAACCACCAATACTTTTCTGCCAGCGCGTCCCAGCATAGCTGCACACACTAAACCATTGTGGCCCGCACCAATAATAATGGCATCATAATTATCACTCATCAGTCGTCACCAAAATTGACCGGTGTAATATCCGGACGCCGTAAATCAAAAAGAATCTCCCGAGCAGCATTACAACCCGGTGCTGCCATAATCCCGCCACCTGGATGAGTACTTGAACCACACATATACAAGCCACCTACGGGACCGCGGTACTGGGCATAGCCTGGTATGGGCCGGTTGAACAACAACTGATCCATAGTCAGCTCACCATGGAAAATGTTGCCCTCAGTTATACCGATTTCGTCTTCAATGACAGCAGGTGTCCTAATCTCAACATGTTCAATGAGACTCTTAAAATCTGGGCTGTATTCACCAATTTGATCAATCACTGTTTGACCAAACTGTTGACGCTCTTCTTCGGTCCAATCACGCCCCTCTATCTGAGCTGGGCAATACTGCACAAAGCAACTCACAAAGTGTTTTCCAGGCGGTGCCATCGTAGGATCAGATACTGTTGGTATGGTCATATCAACATAAGGATCTTTTGACCACGTACCTTCCTTCCAGTCATCGTAAGCACGCTCCATTCGCTCCATAGAATCAATAAAGTGCATATCCCCATCAAGTAGGGGGCTATCTTTGGGCAGAGCCGGAAAAGTAGGCATGCCCCCAAGAGCAATATTGACTTTCCCTGACGAACCTCGAATTTTGAAGTTTTTTACTCGATTATAAAATTCTTCAGTGAGGTCATTTTTATCCATACAACGCAGGAAGGTATTCTTTACATCCATGTTCGAGACAACAACCTTAGCGTTTATTTCTTCGCCGCTACTCAGCGCAACGCCCTGAACCTTCCCGTTCTTAACAAGAATTTGCTCAACACCCGCTTCTGTTCTTAGCTCACCTCCATAAGATCGGAAAGACTTTGCTAATGCTTGTGCGACAGCACCTGTGCCCCCCCGAGCGAACCCCCAAGCACCCATATTTCCATCGACCTCACCCATATAGTGATGTAACAAAACGTAAGCCGTACCTGGCGAGTGAATACCTAATGCCGTACCAATAATGCCGCTACCGGATAACGCGCATTTGATTACATCAGTTTCAAAATACTCATCCAAGTATTCAGCAACACTCATCGTCCAAAATCGAATCGTGTCATACATGCGTTGCTCACCCATGTCGAAAAATTTCGCTCCAAGATAGGCGAGTTCTCGGAGATCACGCGGCTTGAATGAAGCTGGATCAGGAGGCGTACGCAACAGAAATTCACGGATGAATCGACATTGCCGCATTGTATCCGCAGAATATCGCTCATAAGCATCTGCATCAGCACGGGAAAAGCGCGCGTACTCACGCCAGTGAACTTCCGGATCTGGATAACTACCGAGATAATCACCATTCTCCATAAACACAGTTCCGCCACCATATGGTGTAACTTGGAGACCATGACGCGCTAACTCCAGATCACGGTATATTTCAGGCCGCAACAAGCTAACGACATATGAACAATTCGAGTAGAACCAATCCTTGTAAAGATTACGGCTGACAGTTGCACCGCCAATGTAGTCATTTTTCTCAATGCAGACTACATTTAGTCCAGATTTCGCTAGGTAAGCCGCATTTGTCAAGCCATTATGGCCAGCACCAATGACAATGGCATCATAAGTTTTCATTACTCTATAGCACCCCATTTCCTATGGGTCGTCTGGCCCGCAGATATTTTTTTAATTGTAACGTCCACGGCGCGCTCAAATCTGTCTAAAGTATCTTCCAAACATTGCGAATCATGTGCCTCACACATGAACCATGGCTCCCTCGAATCAGGTTCTACGATAATACCAAGCGCATGTAGCTCCGGTGCCAATGTATCGTAAAATTGATAGTCAGTATTCACCCAGTCACGGTAGTCCTTAGGGGCATCTTCACTAAAGAATAATCCCATAAGGGAAGGATGTCCGACAAAGGTATGGGGAATACTCCTGGCCGTAAGAATCTGACTAAGTCCCTGTTGCAAATCTGAGCCATATTTTTCAATCGATGCCAGAGCATCGGTTTCTTCTAGGATTTCCAACGTCTTGTTCGCTGCAGCTAAAGACACTGAATGGGCAGTATAAGTGCCTCCATGAACAACCCCATCTCCTATACAGCGCATAATCTCCTCGCGACCTGCCACTGCAGAAATTGGGTAGCCGTTACCAATTGCTTTAGCGAAGGTAGAAATATCAGCTTCAACACCGAGAAGCTCCTGAGCTCCCCCCTTGGCAACACGAAAACCCGTCTTCACTTCATCCACAATCATCAGAACATTATATTTGTCGCATAAAGATCGAACATCCTCGAGATATTGCTGTTCTGCAGTGAGGCTACAGCAATTACCCATAATTGCTTCTATCAGAAATGCGCCTATATCCTCATGATGCTTCTTAAGTACATCCTCAGCAGCATTCGCATCATTCAATGGCACACAATGGAACAATGGCTTAATTATGTTAGGTATACCTTCTCCATATGGGAGCACCTTTGGTGCGCCATCAGCAGGAACCCAATCCTCTACATCCGTGTACCACAATACTTCGTTGAATACGCCGTGGTAAGCTCCTTCGAGAATCATGTGCCCATCCTTACCGGTGTGTGCGCGTGCGATCCTGAGCGCGGCCATTACTGCTTCCGTACCTGAGTTTGAGAACCTCACAAGTTCCGCTGTTGGCACCATCCTGCTGATCCGTGATGCCACTTCATACTCCATTTCTGTCGAAAGAGCGAAAACGCCGCCCGTTTGCATTCCCGCTATAGCAGCCTGATCTACACGCTCATCTGCGTAGCCAAGAATTGCGGGTCCGTATCCGAGTCGATAGTCGATGTACTCATTATCATCTATGTCCCAAATGCGGCCGCCCTTACCACTTTTGATATATATTGTTTTGTCGTCACCCCAATAACGGAAATTAGAGGCAACGCCGAGTGGCAGTTTGTTTACTGCTTTACGAAAATGTCGATTGGATTTTTCGAGGGAACGCATAAATGCTCCATCACAACTACTATGGGCCTAGGGTCTCATGAAGGAGGTTGCTTGTCCATAAAAATGAATGAATACTCATTCATTTTTATGGTATTATTATATTATATAACAACAAGTTATGTATTAAATTCATTGCTAAAAGAAGCTGAAAAAATTAACCTGAGAGCCTTATCGAAAGAGCGCCGAAGAGAGCAGTTAATCGAAGCTACAATCCAATGCCTCTCAAAGAAAGGTCTTAGTAGCACTACTCTCGCAGATGTTGCGAAGGAAGCCGGCCTATCCCAAGGCATAGTCAACCTCCACTTCAATTCAAAAGACAATCTGCTGGCTGATACCCTTCGTTTCCTTACAGACGAATACGACGAAAGGTTCATGAAGACCTTCTATGGCGCACCTGCAGATCCCGCAGACCAATTGCTAGCCTTGATGGAAATGGATTTAAAACCTCCTATTTGCGACCGAAGCAAGATAGCTGTTTGGTTTGCATTTTTTGGTGAAACTAAAGCCCAGCCTACTTATCGAAAAATATGTGCCTCCCGAGACCAAAAGTATGCGGAAATTTTAAAGAGCCTTGTGGAAAAAATTGTTACTGACGGAAAATATATAGGTATCAACCCCGGAGTAATTTCCACTACATTATCATCGCTTACAGACGGCATGTGGCTGTCCTGTCTGATTAGTCCAAAATCTTTCAATCGGACAGAATCATTGCTTGCCATCCAAAGCTATCTTAGTTCAACGTTTCCAAACCACTATCCACGATGAGAAAAAATTGAATATCACCCTGAATAAGAAAGCCATAGAGTGGCAAGAAAAAGCCCGGCAATATGCCGACGAATACCTTCAACCCCATGAGGTTGAAGCTGAACTCAATGAGGGGTTTCTGCCAAAAGAAGTAAATAGGCGAAATAAAGAACGCGCGATCGACTTAGGTTTCAGTGCTATCGACGTACCTATATCTCACGGCGGCTTGGAACTTTCCATGGTCGAGCAGGTGGCTATCTGGGAGCAACTCGGTCGAGTTACTAACGCCCTGTCATGGTGTTTTCCCGAACCCCAACACTGGATGTTTGAAGCATGCTCCCAAAATCAGATTAACCGCTATGTTTTACCCATGATGTCAGGTGAGAGAAAGGATTGTTATGCCATAACAGAATCGGGACCGGGCTCGGACGTTGCCGGTATCGAGGCGACCGCCCATAAAGAAAATGACCATTACGTTCTGAATGGCGAGAAATGGTATGTGACAAGCGCTAACTTGGCGGACTTCTTTTGGTTTCACGCTCGTCTCCCAGATGAGGACGATGAGGCTTTGTTTCTTGTGGATAAAGATATGGAAGGCATCGAAATGATTGCTAATCCACTATTTAGCCACACCTATGCAGCGCATCATCCTACTTTTAAATTTAGTAATGTCCATATTCCCAAGACCCAGCGGGTAGGACAGCCAGGTGATGGTATGGCCTATACCCATAGCTGGTTCCGCCATGAGCGACTAATGATTGCTGCAAGATCCTGCGGTGCAGCAGCGCGACTGATCGAAGAAGCTACAGCATTTGCAAGCGAGCGCATTGTCAATGGAGAACCACTAATAGAAAAGCAGGCTATCCAGTTCATGCTTGCTGATAGCGCAACCGAACTGTGGGCTTCAAGACTAATAACCTTTGAAGCTGCAGAAGCGAGCGACCGTGGCGATAATTTGAAGTCACTTCATAACCGTTGTTCAATGGCAAAGCTGTTTGTTTCGGAGGCAGCCAACCGAATCGCTGATAGAGCTGTTCAGATATTCGGTGGCCGCGGCTATATGAGGGAGAATGTTGCCGAACGTTTCTACCGGGAACTTCGAGTGGATCGAATCTGGGAAGGCACAAGCGAAATCCAACGACTAATAATAGCGAGAAACCTGATTAAACGTGGCCTGAACGAAATGTAACCGGCCGGGCTAAATGCGCCGCGACCATTAAGTAGCAACTTTTTAGGACTTCCGTATCACTCAAGTGGCACGTTTAAGCTCTCGCAATAGCCAATCTACCCAGCTTTGTCCCCATTCCTCCATGTGCGAATAACGCCCTGGCTCATAGAACCGTGAATTTACGCCTTTCCAATTGTCGACAATGATTTTCTCATCTGCGTAGGTTGTTGTATCCCAAAGCCACATCAATGTCTCTTTATCATAGTCCACACCTTCCCGCGCATCGGCACGCACTAACCAGTACACCTCGCATTGACAGTGCATTAAATCTATAGGTGTAAAGACATAGCCTACAACGTGATCACTGTAAGCGAGAAAAAACGAAAACGGTCCCAAACACATATCTGAGGCACCTCCATCATAGCCCTTAAGGTCGCCAAGTAATGGCGCAACGGCTTCCCCAGTTCGGCTTCCGGTCTTATAACCTTCAAACAATGCTGTCCGGCTATAGTGGTAGCCTTGCTCTCCCTCCGGAGGGAGAGCTTTCCAGCTATCAATCTCTATGTCTTTTAGTCCGCACATAACCATCTTATCTTTCATATGCCCCTGCACACGCGCTATTTTTGTATCATCAAGCATCAACGTATGTAACTTCGCGTAATCCGGATGGGCTGGTCCACAGTGGTAACACTCATTGTAATTCTCTAACGCTAATTTCCAGTTAGCGGATATCGGATATTTTTTTCTTGCCGCAACCTTGAGATTCTCAAAATCAAACAAAGCCATTGGTTCTGCCAAGTCATGTTTAGCAGCTTCAAGTGAAGGCGGAGATGCACTAAAACAGATAAATAGAAGACCGTGAACGATATCCAGCGAAACCGGGTGCAGCGAAAAATCCATGGCTTTAAAATCATCCGGCATATTGCGGGCGGCTACAAGGTGCCCTTCATTATCATAGGTCCATCCATGATAAGGACAGGTAAATTTTCGTGTATTACCTTCCGCCTCCAAACAAACCAAAGATCCACGGTGCCGACAAACATTAGCAAACGCCCGAAGGCTGCCACTCTGGTCTCTGACAATAATCGCTGACTCATTTGCAACTTTAACCACTTTGAAATCGCCAGCCGCAGGTAAATCCGATTGGTGCCCTGCAAATATCCAGTTCTGCATGATAATTTGGTCAAGCTCAATCTGGTATATCTCAGGATCAGTATAAAACCGGCTCTCTAGCGCCCATCCGGCTTTCCTGCTCTCAATTAATTGTCGAATGGACCTACTGTCGTCCATATATCTCTCTCTTTTCATTGGAGTATTCTAAATCAACTCTTTTTATCGCTTCAGCTGAGTTTTACCTTATGCGGTAAGGTACTGTACAGAACTTTGTGCAAACCGTACCCTTAGAATAGTTACTTATTTTAATTCCTATCTAAAAGAATGAATAAAAAGGACAGCATTCAGAATGCGCTTGACGCCATGCAAAATAATCGGCCACTAAGAGCCGAGGAAATTTGTCGAGATTACCTCCTCATGCATCCGAGCAGTGTTGATCATCTGAGACTACTCGGCCAATCATTAATGAGGCAGGGGCGCCTAATTGATGCAGAAGAACAATTGCGACTGGCCTTAAAACTTAAAGCGGATTTTCCACAGCTGTACGAAGACTTAGGGAGTGTACTCGCACTGCAGCAACGATTTGATGAAGCAATCCCCTTACTTGAAAGGGCGGTGCGCCTTGAACCCCGCTTACCATTAGCACACAAAAAGCTCGGCCAAGCGCTCCTCGCTGTTGGCCGTGGTGAAGAAGCTGACCAACAATTCGAAGAGTTTTTTGAAAAAGATCCGGAATCCGGGATTATTGCAATCGGCGCAAACCATCTCAAAGCAGGCCGGAAGGATGAGGCGATGAAGGCATTTAAGGATGTTCTGCGAAAAAACCCTGAAAATGTCACAGCAATGCGCTATCTGGCAATTACTTATTTTCGGCAAGAGGAAAACCCTGGAGAAGCAGAAGCATGGCTAAGGCGAGCTACAAGTATCGCTCCCGACTACACTGCGGCCTGGATGACTTTAGGACCCGTGCTACTGGAAATGAACAAATTTATCGAAGCTATCGAGTGTTACCAATCAGCGATCAAGACTGTCCCTGAAAATGGTCATGTCTGGGCTGGCCTTGCCAATGCCTATGCTCAGGCCAGCTACCCTGAAAAAAGTGTTGAAACCTTTGAAAAGGCAATCAAACTGGGCGCTGATACTGCAAATACACACATGGGCTATGCGCACGTACTGAAAACTATTGGCAAACAGAAACAAGCATTAGAATCCTATCGTGCGGCAATCAGAAAACAACCAGATTTTGGGGAAGCCTACTGGAGCATGGCTAATCTAAAGGTGTTTGAATTCAAACAAGCTGAAATTCTTGCTATGGAAGATCAACTTGAAACAGGAAATCTTTCTGATTCGGCGGAAGTACACTTTTGTTTCGCACTCGGCAAAGCCTGGGAAGACAAAGGAAATATCGATAAAGCATGGAATTACTATAATTCTGGCAACAAAAAACAACGTCCACTAGTGACCCACAGTCCCCTGGAGATGGAATACCGACATACAGAGATTACAGAAATATTTACCCGAGAATTCATTGAAAAAAATGAGAATAATGGGGTCGATGCTGCTGATCCCATCCTTATCGTTGGTCTACCTCGAGCAGGATCAACCTTAGTCGAACAAATTCTGGCTAGCCATAGTCAAGTTGAAGGGACTTCTGAATTGCCTGTACTTAGCCAAATAGCGACGAGTATTGGACGCTATCGTGCTGACCGAGTTGGCTTTCCGAAATCTGTAGTTGAACTGGACCAAAGAGACTGGCTCGGGTATGGCCAAGAATATATTAATGAAGCTGCTCGACACCGTATAACAAAAAAACCTTTTTTCACGGACAAACTTCCAAATAACTTCCCGTTTATCGGTTTTCTGCACCTCGTATTACCTAACGCAAAAGTTATAAATGCTCGACGTTTCCCACTGGATAACTGTCTCGGTGCATATAAACAATTATTTGCGAAGGGGCAAAACTTTACTTATGACATCGAAGACCTGTCACATTACTACCTAAATTATGACCGGATGATAAAGCACTGGCATGACGTGCTCCCAGGCAAGGTCCTGGACGTACATTACGAGGATACAGTCATGGATCTGGAAACTCAGGTACGCAAAATACTCAGCCACTGTGGATTACCTTTCGAAGAATCTTGTGTCCGGTTTCATGAAAATCCACGCGCTGTCAAAACGGCAAGCTCTGAACAAGTTCGACAACCAATTTATACTGGTGCCTTGGGCAAGTGGCGACAATACGAAAAATATCTCAGCTTGTGGCTTGAAGATCTAGAGGATGTTATCAATGAATTGCCAGAAGCCGTTAAACAAGCAGCCAAGACCTAATCATAAGGCCATGCCTCCAATCCGTGAATCGCATTCCTTATATCTTTAGTCAAATTGACAAATCCAAGCTGCTTGTTTTTCGCTAAATCATAGATTGTCACCGTCGACGGAGATGAACCAACCGCTACAATCGTTTCTGAAAGTACAGCCAGTCCACGAGCAAACCCCTGACGAGCTAACCGGCTATTATCGAGATCAATATTGGTAAGTTCCTTTGGATCGTATTTTGGCACTGCCATTGCCCGATCTTCTGCCCCTTCGCTCCGGTCACAATATCGAAGACGATCAACCTTAGTATCATTAAATAACACACCATTGCGGAACGGGCGAGCATTATGAGTGCCTGTTGGCAACTCGGCCGCCATCAACACAGACTGGCCATTGAAATGCAGCATGCCACCAGTTTTGAGCCCAGAAATATACATGCCTCCCTTCTCACAATGCACATTGTTGATGTGCAATTTATTTAATAACAGTGGCCCATCGTCTTTGTTGGGGTCATACAGCACGGCCTTAAATCGAAATTGCTGAGTCTCGATGTGTATTCCCTGCTCAAAAAATTGTTCATCTAGATTGAATCGCAGAATCGAGTCGTAGCCAGTCGAGGTCAGAAAGAGCGCACGCTCCCAGACAAAGATCTCGTGACAATGCTTGAGGTAGGGATTGCGCCAGGAACCTATAGGTTCAAAGTCTGGGGTATAAGCAAACAACTCGTCACTGGCTGCTATATAGATCGTATCTGCATCAAAAGCAATACCGCGCAACCCCCTATCAGCACCGCGGCCGCGCCAATCTATGTCAACCGTGTTCCAGTCGAGCTTTTGCTTGAGGCTTTGATCGTCGAAATCAATCAGGTAAACGCCACCATGGCTTTCGCCCTGGCTACTCCCACGAACAACGGATGTTGCTAGTAACTTACCCGTCAGTCGAAATTCTTCCTGACTGTTAGACTGGTCGTTCGGGGTCTTGTGTATGTCCGCCAATTATCAAAGCGATCATCACCAAAGAAACTACCGCTGTAGGGGTCATTCCAGAGTGAATTGATTCCTCTCTCGTCAAACAAGTTATTAACCGTCAGCTGTATATCCCACCCGTTATCCATCATAAGTCCGACATTCGCACTACTCCATTTCGACGATGGCACAATGCCCAGCGGATTCTTGTTAATAGAATTGGTCAGGTTATTCCACTTCTCGCCTTCGGTGTAGTGATTGAAAGAAAACCACATGTCGCCACCAAGCACATCCGGAATAGTGTACTCGATGCCAGCGCTGACTTTTTCTTTATATGCCCAGACCATCGCGGTACCAGCCGGCACTACATCGTTTAAACGAACAATATCTTCTGTGTACTTCGGATCACCGAATGACCCGTTTGCCCAGAGATATAGCCGGTCTGTTACCTGCCATTCGGCATTGATCTCGTAACCTTTGTTTTGACCTTTACCACCGTTAATCGTACCCCTGAGCCACCATTGGCCACCGACACTACTTTGATTGATCTGGATCTGATCCCATTCCATTGAGAATGCCACAACATTCAACAGGACTCGCCCATCTAAGAATTGGCTTTTTAAACCAATCTCTGTATTGGTCACCTCATCAGGCTTATAGGTATAGGGCACAAACCCAGTATCGGCGGCACGCTTGGCATTTTCGCCGCCAAGACGAAACCCGCTGGCATAATGACCAAACAACATTATCTCATCGGTGAAATTGTATTTGATGCCATATTGCATGACTGTATCGCTGTCATTACCGGCAGCCTCCACGGTACCCATAATATCAAAGGAGCCGAAAGGCGGAATCCCGCCCGGAAATTCCTGTACGGTCCTCGTATCCCGTTCGTATTCAAACCAACGCATGCCCACATTTGCACTCAACTTATCCGTGAAGTCATAGCTCAGCTGGCCAAACACAGCCTTCTGATTAGTTATGTTCGTATAGTCTTCTCCATAACCAACATTCGTAGGCGGCAACGGATACGCTACATCGTAACCTAGATAGTAGCCGTAATAGTACGCGTACGCTTGGGCAGCATACCAAGAGGTAGTGCCAACATAATCTTCGTTCAGTGCTCCCCACCACCAGTGGTTCAAATTTTCTTCGTAGTAACCCCCGATCATCCAGCCAAGCTTGCTATCGCCCTTCGACTGCATCCGTATTTCGAAGGCCTCTGACTCCATATTCTGATCATTAAAGATGGTGCCGAATGTGTAATCCGAGTTGTAAAGCGGTATACCCCAATACACCCCGTAGTAGGCATCCTTCCATTGCTCATACACCATGTTATCCCACTCGTACACGACCGTCCGATCAAACCACGATGCATTCGCTATCAGATCCGCAAAGCCCAGATCACCTTTGACAGTGAGTGAAAACTGTGACCAGTCATCATCACGATATTCTTTAAAAAATTTGACATGCTGGAAGTCGTCATCAAAAGAGGGATCCGATTCATAGCTTCCCTCGAGAGAGCTTTTTTGAATGATATAGGACAGATTAACTTCCCAATCTTCATTTATCTCCCATAGTGCTCTGAGTCGCGCCCCAGAATTATCCCATTCGTTGTAGTCTTCCTCAACGAACGCCGAATTGTCTTGCGAACCTTCCAAAGTAGTCCCGAAAACATTATCAATATACCCACCTTCATGGGTTTTGTAGGCCGCTATACGTAAAGTGAGCGTTCCATTATCACTCTCATTGGATATAGGAATATTTACCCACCCGCTCAAATCATGACTAGGCTCACCACCTGTTGTAGCCGACATTTCCGCCGCAATCTGCGCTGAAAAACCAGTAGGGTCTGGTCTGTTTGTAATATAGCGTATGGTTCCGGACTGGGAACTCGAACCAAAGAGTGTCCCCTGCGGGCCAGGCAGCGATTCAACTCGGGCAATATCGATCATTCTTAAGTCAGGCTGCTGCGAGATTGTAGTAATAGGTTGCTCATCAAGATAAACCGCAACCTGACTGTCAGTGTAATACTCCCAGACTCCTGTCGAAATACCACGAAATATAATGGAGTTTATTCCGGGCATGTAGCTATTAAGAGAAACTGCTGGCAGGTTCCTCATTACATCCTCGAGATTACTAATCGACAGTTTTTCGATATCGGCAGTCGTGATTGTGTTAATCGACTGGCCGACATCCTGGATGTTCATTTCCCGCCGAGTCGCGGTAACCGTGATTTCCTCAAGGCTCAGTCCTTCTTCCGCTCCTTCTTGCGCAGCGGCAGCCCCCGGATTTAATGCTGCTACGACCGCTGCCGTCAGTGGTTGTAGGACGTATGACGGTTTATTTTTAGCTTCCAGACATTTTACCGTTTCAGTCTCAGCATTCAGCATATCAGCATATTTCATCTAATGACCCCCGATCATTATGTTTTCGGACCTAACTTACTCTGCTTTTACGACAGTAAGCTCGTTAAATTGATGCCGAATTATATCACTTTTGGCTTTATTAAGGCTCTAGTAATTAAAATTTATAGACAGCTTGCATTCATGGTATTAATTACCAAACATGATGTGGCCCGAGCTAACTACTGCCTCGCACCTGCATCAAGGGTAAACTGATGTTCAGGCTTGTAAAATCAGGCATAAAGCAGCGCCCGGCCGCTTTGATTAATGGTAAAAATCTTGATAACTAATAAAAATATTTTAACGAGCGTATTTCAGGCTCCCGGCCGAATAAATATCATAGGAGAGCACACAGACTATAACGAGGGACTTGTGCTACCTACCAATTTGGACCTTTATACGAAGGTGACAGCTAACGCTCGTGATGACGATATCATCCAAGTCACTTCCAGTAATTTTGGCCAGACAGAATCATTTTCAATCAATCAGATCGCACCCAACAACCCACCTACCTGGATTAACTATATTCAGGGAGTTGTTGCGGAACTCAGGGAAAATAATATACCTATAACCGGCGCAGACTTGGTTGTCAGCAGTGACATTCCAATTGGGGCCGGTTTAAGCTCATCTGCGTCACTTGAACTCGCCATTGCACACGCCCTTCTTGGTATTGGGAAAAATAAAGTAGCCGCTCAAAAATTAGCACAAATTTGTCAAAATGCTGAAACGAAATATGCTGGAGTGAACTGCGGAATTATGGACCAGCATTCTGTAGCTTGCGGACGCAAGGGACAAGCAATGCTGTTAGATTGCCGTACCATGGAAAGTAAATATGTAGAAATACCAGCAAACTTATCCCTCATTGTTATAGATAGCGGCGTTACCCATAATCTGCCTGACGGTGAATATAACAGTCGTACCGATGAATGCCGCGCGGCTGTCAAATTGTTACAGGCAACGTATCCCGCAATTCAAGCATTGCGTGACGCGCCAATAAAACTTATCGATCAAGAAAAAGATCAGCTTGGCATTATATTGTATAGTCGAGCTCGCCATGTAGTTACCGAAATTGAAAGAACAGTTGCCGCATTTAATGCCCTAATAAAAAAAGATATCAGGCTACTTGGCTCATTAATTAGCGCCTCGCATGCAAGCCTCCGAGATGATTTCGATGTGAGTTGTCCCGAAATTGACCAGCTGGTGCAGATTGCCGACTCCTGTTCCGGGGTGTATGGAACGAGAATGATTGGTGCTGGTTTTGGTGGCTGCGCCCTCTCGATTGCGGAGGCATCTGTGACAAAAAAAATTGTCGATCAGATCCGTGAAAACTATAGCAAAGTTCTGGAGAGCGAACCCTGGATACATGTTTTGAAACCAGCGACGCCAGCGATGGAGGTAAGGCACCTATGAGCACGATTAGTCAATCTCACGCCAGGAAAAACATCCTCACTGGGGAATGGGTACTGGTTTCACCCAATAGACTTCAACGTCCATGGCAAGGGCAAGTCGAATCAGTACGGCCCGCAGAGAATCTACGACATGTGCACGACTGCTACCTTTGTCCAGGTAATCAGCGGGCAGACAACCACAAAAATCCAGACTACCGTGGTCCATTCGCATTTGATAACGATTTCCCGGCCTTATCACCTATCACTGATGTGGAAGTCGTTTCTGGAGGCCTGTTCCAGAACAGATCTGACTCTGGATCATGCCGGGTAATGTGCTACACAGAGCAACATAATAAAAGGCTGGCAACGATGTCAGTTATAGCTATCGAAGCAGCACTAGAGACACTATGTAACGAATTCACACTATTTGATCAAAACCAAGCAATTAATTACGTACAGATATTTGAGAACCGAGGGGAAATGATGGGTTGCAGTAACCAGCACCCTCACGCACAGATATGGGCAACAACAACGTTGCCTAACGAAATCAATAAAGAGCTGCGCGAACAAGTCACCTGGCACACATCTCACGGTTCCCAGTTGCTCGTCGATTACAGGGATTCGGAAATCAAAAAAGAATCAAGGATTATTTTTGTGGCTAACCATTTTATTGCTTTGGTCCCCTATTGGGGAGTCTGGCCATACGAAGCAATGTTGCTTCCGCTTAGATCATTTGCAGCGCCGGATGAAATGAAACCAGAGGAAATAACAGACTTGGCCATAACACTGAAAACCGTGCTATCTGCCTATGACAAAATGTTTGACACGTCGGCACCGTATTCCATGGGTTTTCATCCAAGACCTTCGGATGGCTCGTTACATCCAGAGTGGATGTTTCACGTACACATTTATCCACCTCTACTGAGATCAGCGACAATACGCAAACATTTGGTTGGATTTGAGATGCTCGCTATGCCGCAGCGTGACATCACTCCGGAAGATGCTGCAGCAACTCTACGGAATTATTGCTTATGAACAAAACTAATGTATTTCTTGGTATTTCCCTGATATGTGTGTTGTCGAGTTGTGTTAACTCCAACCATGAAAGTGAGGAGAGGCCGGCCTGGAATAACATTAATATCATTCGTGAGAACGTGGAACGTCCTCGCGCGCATTTCGTAGCACAACGCAATCTCAATGAGCCGCTGAAAAATGCTAGTAAAACAACTCCAAAAATACTGTCACTAAATGGTTCCTGGAAATTTCATTACACAGAAACACCTGCTGAACGGCCTCGTGATTTTTTCACTGCTGATTTCGATCTGTCTGGGTGGGGCCTTATTGAAGTTCCCTCAAACTGGGAGAGGGAGGGCCATGGTTATCCAATTTACGTCAATGTTCCATACCCCTTCGAAGCTGATGAGCCTAACGTACCAACTGATAACAACCCTGTCGGTTCCTACCGTAGAAATTTTGTCGTGCCAGACTCATGGGACGGTGAGGAAATATTTCTAAATTTCGGAGCCGTCAGCTCTGCCTTTTATGTGTGGATAAATGGATCCTACGTCGGCTATAGCGAAGGCAGCAAAACTGCATCCGAATTTAGAGTAACAGACCAAGTGCGCACCGGGGATAACATGATTGCAGTTGAAGTTTATCGCTGGAGTACGGGCAGCTACCTCGAAGACCAGGATTTCTGGTCATTATCAGGCATCCAACGAGACGTAACATTGTATGCGCGTCCGAAAAAAAGAATCCGAGACTACTTTGTAAATGCCGGCCTCCAAGACGATTACAGTGTTGGCACCTTCAAAATAGATCTTGAGCTAATTAATGACAGCAACGTACGTGAAGAAGAAACAATCAGTATCGAAATATACGATGGTGATGCAATAATTTTTTCCAGCCTAGATAACGTAGTCCTGATGCCTGGCGATAACAGTCACTCGGCATCTACCATAATTCAGGATGTTCAACAGTGGTCTGCTGAAACTCCATTTCTATATACGCTAGTACTTAGTGTCGGAGAGGAAGTAATTTCACAGAAGATTGGTTTTCGTACCGTCGAGATTATTAATGGCAGGTTTCTAATCAACGGTCGTCTTGTACGTCTAAAGGGAGCTAATCTGCACGAACATGAACAGGTACATGGGCACGTCGTTGATGAGAAAACAATGCTTAAAGATATTCGTCTTATGAAAGAGGCAAATTTTAATGCGGTGCGCAACTCACATTACCCCCACCAAGAACGATGGTACGAACTCACCAGCGAGCACGGCCTCTATGTCGTTGATGAAGCCAATATCGAGAGCCATGGCTATGGCTATGAGCACGACCAAACATTAGGAAACAAAGCACACTGGATGCCGCATCATCTTGATCGAACAAAAAGAATGGTTGAACGCACCAAAAACTTTCCATCAGTGGTGATCTGGTCGCTAGGTAATGAAGCAGGTGACGGCATTAATCTGGGAGCAACTTATAACTGGATAAAGGAGCGTGATCCATCGCGCCCCGTACAGTATGAAACCGAAGGGAATTTGGAAGAGGTAGGCGAGCGGCATTCTGATTTTCATTCGAGCATGTATTGGCGCCACTGGCAGTTAGAAGAGTACGCGCAAACGCATAACGATAGGCCCTTTATTCTTATCGAATATGCCCATTCGATGGGGAATAGCACCGGAAATTTGAGTGATTATTGGGATGTCATTAATAAACATGACATTCTGACTGGTGGTTTTATCTGGGATTGGGTAGACCAAGGACTGCTAGAATATGATGCAAGCGGAAATCCATACTGGACATATGGCGGTGACTACGGACCAGCTGATGTGCGATCAAGTGGTAATTTCAATTTCAATGGTATCGTTTTCCCAGATCGTCGAATACAACCTGCTTGGCATGAAGTTAAACGAGTCTACCAATATGTAGAGTTTAAAGCTGTGAACCTCCAGCGTGGCGACATCACAGTCATCAATAACTACGACTTTATTGATCTGTCCGATTTCGAATTGCAGTGGACGATTACCTCAGATGGCATCCCTATCCAAAGTGGAATACTGCAAAACCTAAATGTCGGTCCCGAGAGTAAACGCTTAATCAATCTTGGTTATAGCTCAAATACTCTGGTAGATGGTCCGGAGTATTTTTTAAACCTTCAACTACTTTCCCCTATAGCGCGAGATTTAATACCAGCAGGCCACTCGTATGCCAAAGCCCAATTTCGCTTGCCCAGCGACCCAACCATATGGGCTTGGGTAGCTGGGGGCGACCTTCAAGCGGCCCAAAACACCATCACCCTATCAGGGGGTGAGGTTGAAGCTAAAATTGATCGTACATCAGGACTATTGTCATCCATCAAATATGCGGGCAGGGAACTGATGCTTAACCCATTAGTGCCCAATCTCTGGAGAGCACTAACCGATAACGACTTTGGAAATTATATGCACGATTGGGCTGCTGTTTGGGAGCAGGCAGGTAGAAACCGCACCCTTATTTCCCTCATGGTATCGCCTGATACGGGCACTGTTACGGCAATTTATGACTTCTCCGACGATGAGGGGAACAAACTTGGAAGGTGGACCGCCGCCTATAGCATCGGTTTGGAGGGATCGATCCGGGTGGATAACAATTTCGAACGTTTAGACAATTTACCTGTTTTGCCGCGTGTTGGTATGAACGTGGAACTCATAAATGCCATCAATAATGTACATTGGTACGGACGCGGACCATTCGAAAATTACGTGGATCGAAAACTTGCTGCGCATGTCGGTCGTTACTCGAACAAAGTGGCCGATCACTACGTACCATATCTACGCCCACAAGAGAACGGATACAAAACTGACGTTCGCTGGCTTTCCCTTAACGACGATAAAACAGGACTACTTGTAACGGCCGAAAACCTAATAAGCTTTGGTGTTCATCACAACCGAATGGCAGATTTCATTCCCCCAGTAAAAATTGCCATTACCAGTGAGGATGGGCCAAGAGCCGGGGAAATTGCAGCGCGAATAAACATGCATGTGAACGATATTAAACCGCGTGATCTTATTTCGCTAGATATCGACTACGGACAAACCGGTCTTGGTGGCGATGATTCCTGGGGTAAACGGACACTACAAAAATATTCATTAAACAAAAAAGTATACCGTTACGGATTCACCTTGCATCCCTACAACTATACAGATGGAAAACTCGCGCAACTGATCGAGAGGTAAAGGCAGAAAATCTCATTTCAACATCTAAGTGCTAGTTAATCAGCTAGAGTTCCAAGATCATGATTAGGATTGTGCGGCATCGTATCAGGCCAATTAGTTCTCCAAACTTCCCTTGAAATATCGCCGACATGGACATCCTGGCGATCAAACCCGGGCGTCGGCCCAATCAGCGCATGGATTATCGTATCGAATCTCGGGACAGCAAAATAAGGAAAACTGTATCGTTCTGAACCGGCCCTATTAACTACTTTGTGGGGGGTCGAGACAAAGTAGCCACCAGACCATAGTTCCAGCATATCTCCTACATTAACTACAAGCGCATCATCGGGCGGATTAACTTCACGCCATTCATTTTCCCCTCTTTGCTGCACCATCAAACCGCCGGTTTTGTCAGGAGCGAGGATCGTCAGCGCGTCCGTATCCTTGTGCGGATGAATGCCAAATCCAGAACCCCCTTTCTCGAGCAAGGGATAATGCAGCAAGGTCATATTCGTCAATGGTTTATCAAAAAGCTGCATAAACCATTCACAATCGATCGACAGAATTTGAGCAAATATTTGCAACAGTCTGTTGCTCACACCATCACATGCCATCCAATAATTGAGGACAGCCTTTTTGAACCCGAATGGTTTTTCTGGCCATTTATTAGGACCGTAAAGATCGCATTCTGCACAGATCGGATCATTGGCCGATACCTCGAAGTGTAACTTGTATCCTTCATAGCAATCAGCGGTCCCTTCCCCGGAATTGGGGCTAAAAAAACCGACAGAAATGTACCCACGGTAATTATCTAGACTGATTCGATCATTCAGTTTCTTTTGTAGCGGCTGCGAAAAATAACGGACAACAGTCTCGCGCATTGTCTTAATAATCTCACTATTGATGCCATGCCCACGGATATACATAAACCCGATTTTGTGGCACGCCTCCTCGACTTGATGGGTTAGCTTAGTACTATCACTTTTCGGACTAATATCGATGATCGGAATATCATGCACAAGTAAATAGCTCCTGAAACTAAGGCGTACCGTTAATCAAGACTAAATTGATAGTTCATTATTAAGCCTGCGCATTAGAAAAAAGACGAATCAATACAACACCGACAATGATTAAGAAAATCCCTATAACCGCTGGCCAATCCAAAGCCTCCCGGTACAAAATAACACCAATGACAGAAATCAGTGCAATCCCAACCCCGGCCCATATTGCATAAGCTACGCCAAGAGGAATTTCCTTCAGTGCTAAAGTCAAAAAATAGAAAGAAGCACTATAAGAAACAACGACAATTAGGCTAGGAACAAGCTGTGAAAACTCTTTTGAGGCTTTCAAAGCACTGGTACCAACAACTTCTAGAAAAATCGCTACGGTTAGGGGAAGATACGCCATATATTTCCTACTTAATAATTGGGTTCAAAAAGTCCAATCAAAGTATGAGACTACTAAAGAGGGGCAAGTAAATCACCTTGACATAGAATACCCTGATGTAACATTAGTGTAGGGCTGCCCTGACAATTCATTGACTATTAAATTGTCCTAATATCATTTTCAAGGTGGAATCCATGAGCATCGAATATACAAAATTATGCTTCCGGCATGTATACCTTTGCATGTGGCTCCTCCTATTGAGTTTTTCAGCGAATAGCACCGACAGAGGACAGTTAACTTATGCCGAATTAATGATGCTCGTTGAAACAGAAATCGGCTTAGTAAACAACAAATATTTTGTGGCCGCTGAGGATGCCGGAAAAGCCCGCCACAAATTCGCGGGCAAGATCACGATTCCTGATCACGCAATGTACAGCGAACCATCAATCATCGAACCCAGGGAGATTCTGGGTAAACAAACGCAACTGTTCCCTAGTGTAAACCTATCTTTTATTTCACATGGAGGATTTCTTGTACCTGCAGAGCGCGATATCTTAATACCCACCAATAGTGATAGTTTTTGGCAAATCCAAATCTCCCCTGGTCATGTTTGGTCAGAACCACGTGACAAAGGTATGTCCCGAGCATCATTCCCATTTGTACTTACAAGCATTATTGAGAATGAAACCTACAATGGCGTCGCCACTTTTCTTTACGATGATGTCTCCATCTCAGCCTTGCGCTACCAGATCGTGCAACAGTCTGCACCCTTTATGCTCCAAAGCAATTTCGTAGCTGCTGGTCAAACAAAAATCACGTATGCCCCTAAGGCCGGCAATATGACAAAGCTGACCAAAGCATTTAACAAAGAACTCCAGAATCGTCTGATTTGGAAAAACTGGTCAGAATTAGAAGCGCGGCATGGAACTGAACTATTCGAGAATTTCAATGCAGGGGTCGATCCTACGGTAATAATTACAAGCGGCCTTGTTATAGATAATGAGCTCTATGTCCAGTCCATAGATACACCTTATGGGCCGTATCCATACCCTCGTGAAATGCGCACTGGCGTGTGGTCTGTAACGAAAACGGCTGCTGGCATGTTAACTTTGCTAAGGATAGCTCAGAAATATGGTGACCAAATTCTAGACTATCGCATCAAAGACTATCTTAACGTCACCGCGCAGCACAATGGCTGGAAAAATGTGACATTCCGCCATGCGATGAGCATGGCAACCGGCATTGGAACGGGAACTCTGGATGTAAAGCCCAATAATATTGGCGCTGGGGATGCAAGCAGGCCGGCCAACAATGCGGGCTTCGATGACTACATGACCTGGTACCTCGCACCGACATTAGAAGAAAAACTTGATGCGGTGTTCAAAATACCGAGCTATCCATGGGGTCCTGGGGAATATGCTCGTTATCGAGACCGCGATATTTTCACCCTTTCAGCAGCATTAGAAAATCTATACAAAAAGAAAGAAGGCCAGAGTGCTGATCTTTGGGAAATGATGGTTGATGAGGTTTATCGGCCAATCGGTATCGATCACCTATCTATGACACGCACCCGGGAAAGCAACAAATTAGGTACCCCCATACTAGCCTGGGGGCTATATCTATCAATTGACGATATTGCCAAGATAGGAGCACTCATCCAAAACGGTGGCCAGCATAAAGGACAACAATTAATTAGTGCGGCGGGATTAGCCGAAGCGCTTTATGAAACTGATAAACGCGGCTTGCCAACAGGAACAAATAATCATTTTGGATCTAAGTCTTACTATTTGTCTTTCTGGCATGAAAAATTTATTACCAAATCTAAGCGGACATTTTATACACCGCGTATGAGTGGATATGGCGGCAATGTCATACAACTCATGCCTAATGGGGTAATAGGCTTCCGTTTTGCCAAGGACTTAGGTGATTCTGGCAGTGCCCTGCCAATTGAACCAATGGTCATTATTGCTAACCAAATTCGGCCTTTCGACCATTACGATCGCGCTGGTCGGAAACTGCCAGCCAAGTAGGGCGCTGCTCGCACTAATGTCCTTTAACTAATAATTCGTCGTAGACCAATCATTAGGTATTTCCTGTCGGTACTATTGAAGCGGGACCGCCGAAAGATATCCGTCGTCTGGTGTTTCAACAGGTTGCTTAAACGGCGTATTACTAAACGCTGATTGATAACATTTTTTCTGCAGTACATCGTCCGAGACCTTATTCAAGGGGTGATACTTTCGTTCCTCCGGTGTGATACCCATAAATTTGCCCCACTTATTATTGCCCGTTATATCCTGCACGGGCTCATTGGACACAGCATTGTAGGACGTAAATAACATAAGGCGCGATGAGGTACTCCGATTAGCAGCGGAACCGTGCAGGGTATTACAGTGAAAGAAAACAGCATCTCCTTGATCCATTTCACAGTACACAAGACCAAGCATCTTTTTTGCTGAATCAATACGCCTATCAAAATTTTTCGTGTCATCGTGATCCAGAAGACCCATGTGATTTGATCCCGGTATCACCTGCAAACAACCGCTAGCTCGGCTTGTTGATTCAAGCGCGATGGCAACGGTTAACATACGAGGGAACATAACACCATCGTCATACCAGCTGACGTAGTCCTGGTGCCAGTCGATCTTTGCCTGACATCCGGGTGGCTTGTTAGTGAACTTCGAATGCCAGTGATAACAGGGCTCACCGAAGAGCTTTTCTGTCGCATCGACCATGCGTGGCATACGCGGTATCAACCCAATCATGTCATCCCCCAGTTCATGCCATATATTGATTGGGTGGGCCACACCGGCCTTATCAGCCATGCCGTATAATGAGCCCCCTATAGTTGTATCATCACGATAAGCATCAAAAAGTGGTTGCAATTCATCCGTACTGAATAAACCTCGGGCAAGGATAAAGCCATCTCGCTCATAATCGCGAACATCCGAATCGGTTAACACCTTTGCCATCCGCACTACTCCGGCTTGATCATTTCCAAGTTAGCGGTCATGAGGACACCGGTAAGCTCCGTCATCGTATGTGCCTGGTTTTTAAATAGCTCTTTATTCCATCTTTCGATACCCGATTTTGTGGTCCAGTACATACCAAGAAATCCACCAAGCCCATACCCAGGAATGTCGAGAGAGTCGGGACGACCAGGCAGCGCCAGATGCCCCACTCCCCACCAAACCTGCTGCAGTCCGCCATTGATTCCTGGTCGTTCAGGCACCGCAACCTGCACTCGCTCCCAACCATAGCGCTTGGCCGCATCTACAGCAGCGTCAATCAGTAGCGGATTATTACGGGACCACAGGTATGATTGTTCAGCAAGCCCTACTGCCTCAACCTTACCATCGACTTCACGATAATCCATCTCACCCATATGTTCGGCCTGAATCATACCAACCAGTTTTTCTGCCGCTTCAGGGTGTCGATTGAGCCAACTTACCTCCGTGGCAGCCCCTTCCATACCAGGGTAGTAATGCCGGTTATCAAGAAAGATAGTAAGCGTTCTTGGGCGATGCTCCTGAGGAATATGCGAGAAATATTTGACTATCGCAAGCAAGCCGAGTGCTCCATTATCCTGAGTAATTGATGGGCCATCCGTATGGTTAACCAGCAATATCTGCTCATCCTCGGGTGTCCCATAATTTCGACCAGGTAGATAAGAGATCGTCTGGTACGCCTCAGACTCCTCGATAGTTGCCTGCAGCGTTAAGGTAGCCATCTTGCCTGCTTTCGCATCCTCGATAACTTTCGCCCCGTCCTCGCGACTCAATATAACCCCTGGAGATTCATGCAACGGAGGCACTCCGAAAGTATAAAGACCCTCTGTACGCTCGAACGCCATGTCGTAAACGATCACATGACCTGCCGCATTGCCTTCAACCGCAATCTCCCAAAGTCCCTGGCGCAGTTGCCACCAGATGTCGAAAGTAATACTGAATTCCGGAGGAACATATTCAAAGAGCTCCCAGTAACTATCATCATTAGCTCGCCATTCGTAGTCATTGAAGGTGAAATTCACTAGGTATTCATTGTCATAAGGTGGCGCCGGATGGGGGCGTGTCGGTATAACTACTATCTTTCCTTCGATAGACTCCGGTGGGTTGTCGTGATCGTAATACACCATTTCCGCCGTGATACCGCTGTTCGCGGATAGCCCTGAATTCGCAGCATAGTGTGCAACTCTCACTGGCTCCCCATCCGAAACCAATGTCCAACCATTAGGATCATCGGTGGTGTCCCAACGATCGAAATTCCAGCTATTTCGATGCATATCCACCACACCATATTCCAGCAACTTTTCCTCCAGAAATGTGATGTAATTATTCCATTCCGGACTACCTGTCATGGCCGGAAGATTCGCGTCCTTTACAAGAGCCCATTCATAACCTTCATCAGAAGTTACAGCCCACGCCAGATCAATATTCGTCAGTTTTTCCTCGTAGGAGTCAGACGCACTATTGCAGCCAGCTGCCAGTAGCATTGCTACAAGGCCAGTCATTAAAGAATTTTTCATTTTTTTCCCTTAGGCGGTAAGGTCGCGGGCTTTCCCCGCCGTCAAATCAGATCCAGAGGTCGCCGTGGTATTTTTCCACTTTTCTCGAAGAATTCGCGCAACCTCTTTAAATGGCGTTACGCAATTGTCTCTGAACGTCGTGTACTCAGCTTGGTCCTTTTCAGCCAGTCCCCACGGAGTTTCTTCATATTTATCAGCGATGTATAACGTACCCATCAATCGGTCCCATATACTGGTAACCAATCCGAGATTGGAATCCCAATGCTTCTCTAGGTAACTGTGGTGAGTATGATGCATGCCAGGGCTTTGCAGCCATAATTCCAGCCAACGCGGATATCTGAAAGAAATATGGTAATGGCGAAAATTTCCATTCAGCGCATAAAGCACAGAGAAAATACCTACATTCATAATGGTTATCTGCGTGATATTGCCATTAAAAACCCAAGCGAAGATGCCGCCTGATAGTGACAATCCTATCGCCGGTCCGAGAGCCCATAGCCAACCGATCATGAAATGCTCTCGCGGTCGGGTTAGTGGTGTTAGCACCTGTGCCGAATGATGTACTTTATGTATGGCCCAACCAACCTCTGTCATATGCATCATGTAGTGGGTCCAGTAGAAAATCATGTCAGCAATCAGGATCGTGACTAACCCATATATCAAGCGCCACCCTATGGTGGGCTCAATAGCCGGAGTAGCGCCAAAGGTCCATTGCATAGCAGCTATCGTATTTGTCTCCACAAACGGCGCTACGGATCCGAGGAACAAAACCAACCAGATCGGCATCATCGCCTTATCGAAAAGATAGAGTCCAATATCCACCCGTGCCGATTGATGGGTATAAATTGCTTTGGGGAAAAGGTATGCCAGCAAGCTTTTGGTGTGACGTTCCTTCCCGTCTGCCCCTTTGGCGCCCCGGCCTTTTCGGAAAAACCAGAAGCCAGCACCAATAATAAAAGTAAATGTCAAAAGCTCCCAGGACAAGGAAGAAAATGGTGATCCAACAAAAACTGCCTTATAGAGTGCTTCGGCAATCTGGTTCACAATATCTGAAAAAGGACCAAGTATCTCGTCGGTTCTCTCCTTGATGCCCGATTCTTCGAGATATTGCTCGACTTCTTTTTTAAACGGACTGGCCGGCGAGATGATGTCAGCCATTTCGAACCCCCCTCCTACCTATCTTTTTCTCTTAACCTAACTGATATTATCAACGAAAAGCACGTAAATTAATAATTTTATTCCTTATAGTCCGGACATTTTTTATCCACTAGGCGCAGTAAAGCAGGCCATTCATAAGCACCATGTGAAAATTGATTGGACTGCATGGCAGTCTTCTCACAAATGTCGCTAGTCGGCAAATGTATGTCCTGACCAGTCGCCTGTGCCCTAAGCTGTACCTCACAAGCACGCTCAAGATAGTACATCTTCATAAAGGCCTCACTAACGTCCTTTCCACATGTTAAAAGTCCGTGGTTACGCAGAATCATGGCATTCTTATCACCAAGGGCCTTAGCAAGGCGAGTTCGCTCTCCCAAATCTACGGATAACCCTTCAAAATCATGGTAAGCAACACGATTGTAAAAGGGCATGGCGTCAATAGTCATCGGTACAAGCCCATGTTTGAGAGCAGACACGACCATTCCTGCCTTAGAATGAGTATGCATAACACACGTGATATCGGGGCGTGCTGCATGGATAGCACTATGAATTACAAAGCCGGTCAGATTTATATCTTCAGCACTGGTCCCCGAACCTGACTCTATAACATCACCTTCCAAGTCAATCGTTACCAGATTAGACGCAGTAACCTCATCGAAACGAAAACCGAATCGGTTAATAAGGAAATGTTCTGTACCTGGAATCTTGGATGTTATGTGATTCCATATAACATCAGAAAAACCGAAGATATCGGCAAGCCTATAGCAGGCGGCCAGCTCAACACGCGCGAACCATTCAATTGCACTAAATTGCGCTGACACGTTTTTGCTTTTAACTTTCATGGATATTGCTTGAAATTCTATGCAAATTGTTACAAATGGTACAAACTTATCCAATGTCAGGCCATCACGATTAACCGTTAGCATAGGAGAACTTAGGTTATGCCGCGACGAGCAGGAGGAAGGCAAGCCCGCCACGCTTTGCGGAGCGCTCCACTTTCTGAAGAAACAAAACCCGTGCGCGCCGGTATAGAGGGCGGGAGCTACCGGCCCCTGAGCGATTCGAATATTGCGGCTATTGATGAAAATATTTTCCGGATCCTAGAAGAAATCGGGTTCAAAGATGCGACGCCACATTGCATTGAAACGTGCGTAGCTGCGGGAGCTATTCTTGGTGACGATGATCGGCTCCGTATGCCGCGCGATGTCGTCGAAAATGCCCTTAACAAAGCCGAGCGTAACCTCGTTCTTTATGGCCAAGACCCTAAAAATGATCAAAAAATTAGCGGGGCGCGAGTTCATTTTGCTACAGCTGGAGCAGCAGTAATGATTGTTGATGCGGCTAGTCATAATTACCGAGAGTCAACCAGCCAAGATCTTTATGATCTGTCTCGAATTGCGGACAATTGTGAGCACATTCATATCTTTCAACGTATGTGCGTGTTGCGGGATATAGACGATCCCTACGAAATGGATTTGAATACCACATATTGCTCGGTTGCTGGCACAACTAAACATGTTGGCTCGAGTTGGGTACACAGCAGTCATCTGGAAAAAACACTGGAGATGCTCCACATCATCGCCGGTGGTGAGGCAAAGTGGAGGGCACGTCCCTTTGTAAGCCAATCAAATTGCTTCGTGGTACCACCTATGAAATTCGCACAGGAAGCCCTTGAATGTCTGCGCGTAGCGGTAGAGGGCGGTATGCCGGTGCTTTTATTATCAGCAGGCCAAGCCGGAGCGACAACACCCGCCTGTCTAGCTGGCGCTGTGTCTCAAGCATGGGCTGAAGTACTTGGCGGGCTTGTATATGTGAATGCCATTAAGCCCGGTGCACCGGCCATACTAGGTACCTGGCCATTCATTTCTGATCTTCGGACAGGTGCCATGAGCGGTGGTTCTCCCGAGCAAGGACTCCTGTCGGCTGCCTGTGCACAAATGGGGCTCCACTATGACCTACCGTTTGGCACCGCATGTGGCATGACAGATACTAAGCTTCCGGATTTTCAGGGCGGGGCGGAACGTGCCCAAACACTTCTTCCGCCGGCATTGGCTGGCGCTAACATTATTTACGAATGCAGCGGTATGTATGCCAGCCTTCTCGGTACCTGTCCAGAGAGTTTGCTGCTGGACAACGACGTGCTGGGTGCAACGTTGCGGGTAACCCGCGGCATCGAAATTGATACTGATACGCTTAGTTTTGAGAATATCAAAGAGGTATGTCTTAGTGGAGAAGGCCATTACCTCGGATCAGATAAAACCCTAAAGGTCATGGAGAGTGAGTACATCTACCCCGAATTTGGTGACCGGACGAGTCCAACCGTTTGGGAGGATGCCGGCAAACCAATGATGCTTGAACATGCAATTGCACAAAGAGATAAGATTCTTAGCAATTACTTCCCGAAACATATAAGCGATGAAATCGATGCTGAGATTCGCTCAAAATTTCCAATTCACTTGCCTACAGAAACTTCCGGTCGCTAACGCCGGATAGATTCATTTTTCGGATCATAAAGTGGCTGTATTGAGGGCTTGGCAGCAAATCGCTCACAGGCAACTTCAATCTCATATTTACCTTCAAGTGCCACTTCAGGCTTCGTGCCCTGCGGCACCTGCACGTACCCTAAACCGATACATCCGCCAAGACTATGACCATAAGCCCCTGAAGTAATATGTCCGCATATTTTACCGTCACGCCAAATCGGTTCATTGTGATAAAGAAGTGGCTCTGGGTCATCCAGCTTAAACTGTAAAAGACGTCTTTCCACTCCTGCATTTTTTTGTACCAGTAACGATTCCCGGCCGATAAAGCCGCCCGCTTTGTCAAATTTCACAACAAAATTCAGGCCCGCCTCAAGCGGTGTATCCTCATCAGTAATGTCATGACTCCAGTGCCGGTATGCCTTTTCCATGCGGAGGGAATTCAGAGCATGGTAGCCCGCATGCACTAAATCAAAAGATTCACCCGCCGTGACAATTTCATCGTAAACAGACTGCATAAACTCTGTCGGTACATATAACTCCCACCCGAGTTCGCCTACAAAAGTAATTCTGGACGCCCTCACTATCGCGTAACCGAGCTCGATTTTACGACTAGTCGCAAATGGAAATCCGCCGTTACTCATATCTGCAGTAGTCAATGACTGCAGCAGATCCCGGGCTTTCGGCCCCATAATGGAAATCACACCAAAACCAGAACTAACATTCGTAAGCGAACAATGCGCATCAGCCGGTAGATGCTGCTTTAACCAATTAAAGTCCCTTATTTCCGTTTCTGCTGCTGTGACAATAAAAAATTCGTGCTCACCAACACGCGTGACAGTGAGGTCGGCCTCAATGCCACCACGGTCATTAAGCCATTGCGTATAAACGAGCCTACCCGGCGCAACGTCGATATCATTTGCACATACACGATTCAGGACTTGTACGGCATCGCGCCCATGCAGGGTAAATTTTGCAAATGAAGACTGGTCAAACAAGCCAACTTTTTCGCGGACTGCCCTGTGTTCGGCAGCTGAATATTCAAACCAGTTCTGACGACCATAACTATATTCATAACGTGGCTCCACCCCTTTCGGCGCGTACCAGTTGGGTCTTTCCCAGCCAAACGCTTCACCATGACAAGCCCCTGCATGGACGAGCCGATCATGTATAGCTGATTTCCGCACCCCACGTGCAGTCTCATACTGCCGAAATGGAAAATGCGTTGCATAAAGAAGGCCTAAACTCTCGCTGACTCGAGCTTGCAGGTACTTACGATTCCCTTGGAAGGGCATATTCCTACGTACGTCGACCTCCCATAAATCGACTGGTGGGTAATCTTTTTCGATCCACTCGGCCATCACCTTACCTATGCCACCGGCTGACTGCAGCCCGATGGAATTGAGTCCCGCCGAAACAAAACAGTTATCAAGCTCTGGTACTTTGCCTAAGTGATACCGCACATCAGGAGTAAAGCTCTCCGGACCGCAGAAAAACTTCTGAATACCCGCGTTCTCCAATGCAGGCAATCGCTTCATAGCGTCCTGCAAAACGGGTTCAAAATGTTCGAAATCCCCGGCTATCTCATCAAAACAAAAGTCCTCCGCAATACCCTCCATACCCCAAGGCTTTGCCGTTGGTTCGAATGCACCGACCAGTAGCTTACCCGCATCATATTTGTAATAAGTGCAGGCATCATAGTCCCTTAGTACGGGCAATTCCGGATGAAGCCCAGCTACTGATTCGAACAACACGTAATAGTGTTCACAGGCATGTAAGGGAATATTGATACCTGCATTTGCAGCCAGGTCACGCGACCACATACCCGCACAAATAACTACAGTTTTTGCTGCGATGTCACCCGCTTCGGTCCGCACTCCTGTAACAGTAGCCCCATCATTTAGGATTGCTGTTACTTTTTGATTCTGGAAAATTCTAGCCCCACCAGCGCGCGCTCCTTTAGCTAGTGCCTGCGTAATATCCACGGCGTTGGCGTATCCGTCCGATGGGATATAGATGCCGCCATACAAATCGTCCGTACTAATCAGTTCGTAGCGTTCCTGAATCTCCTCCACCGAAATGACTTTGACGTCCAAATCAAATACTTTTGCCATCGAAGCACTTCGCTTCAGCTCATGAAAACGCTCTTCTGTGGCAGCAACGGATATCGATCCGCATTGACGATATCCAGTCGCTTGCCCGGTTTCTTCTTCCAGGCCGCGGTAGAGATCACTCGTATATTTAGCAAGCTTGGTCATGTTAATGGAAGTCCGCAGCTGTCCGACTAATCCAGCCGCATGCCACGTCGTACCACTAGTCAACTGCTGCCTTTCCAGCAACACAACATCAGTGAATCCCGCTTTTGTAAGGTGATAAGCAATCGAACAGCCGATCACGCCCCCGCCTATAACGGCAACCTGACATTGTTTGGGTAGTTCAGTCATTAGCTTCTCAAGCGCTCATTATTGGGATCGTAAGCCGGACCTGGTAACACAGTCGCACTGCAGCGTTCACCAAGCAAATCAACAGATAATGATATACCTGGCTCTGCTAACTCCGGTGAGACGTATCCGAACCCCAGGCTTTTCTCCACTGCAAAACCATAACCACCCGAAGTCGTTACACCAACGCATTCCTCGCCATTAAAAATTGGCTCTCCCCCGCGAACATCAGAATCAATAGCATCGACCTCGAAGTAAACCAACTTAAAATTAGGTGATTGTTGCTGAAGCATGGATTCCTTTCCTGTAAAGCACTCTTTATCAAATTTGACAAAGCGTTCCATATCCGCCTCAAGCATATTGACCTCATTCGTCAACTCTGCACCCCAGCCGCGATAAGCTTTCTCGATACGTAAACTATTGACAGCGTAGAGACCAAAATCAACTATTCCGTATTGCTGCCCTGTCTCCCACATAGCGTCATAGAGCGTTTCTAAATCCTCAATGGGTGGATGTAACTCCCAACCCAACTCTCCCACATAATTGACTCGCAATGCCCGAACAGTTACTCCGGCAACCTGGATTTCCCTGCCGGTTAACCAACTGAAGTTTTTGTTATCGAGTGGCGCATCGGTCAATTTACTCAAAACATCCCGGGAATTTGGGCCTGCGAGAACCAGAACCCCGCGCGCATCAGTCACGTTTTCAACCACCACATCTTCACCTTCTATACAGCTCTGCAGCAAGTGGTCCATATCCCGAAGCTCAGCCCCAGCGGCCGACAATAAATAATAACGATCTTCGGTCAATCGGGTTATCGACACTTCTCCCGCAATTCTGCCATTAGCGGAAAGAATATGAGCTAACACTATGCCATTGGGTTTTGGCATACGATTTGCGCAGAGTCTGTTAAGAAAAGTTTCAGCATCACGGCCAGTAACTTCGTATTTAGCAAAGCCTGTTAAATCCAAAATACCCACCTGTCCACGCACTGCAATACATTCATCACGTACTATGTCGAAAATATTATTGCGGCGATAACTATATTGTTCATCGCAACCATCGGGGGAAAACCATTTCGGCCTCTCCCAACCAAATGTCTGTGTATATACACAGCCTTTGTTCTTTAATTTTTCATATAAAGGGCTGGTACGGCACTCCCGAGCCGCAGGCAATTCTTCTCCTGGGACTGGCGTAAAATATGTCATGCCATAATCCTGAAATCCCTTAGCTTTCATATAATCATCGTTCGCAAAATTGCCAAATCGGCGAGGATCGAACCCGGTCATGTTGATCTCTGAGTCTCCATACACCATCCACTGGGCAAGATACTTCCCACAACCGGCGCCCTGTGCAATTCCGAATGACGAACCACAACAAAGCCAGAAATTTTTCAGGCCGGCAGCTGGCCCTAACATTGGAGGTCCATCCGCAGAATGTGGGATAGCTCCGTTAACCACTCGTTTTATACCTGCCTCCTCGACGATCGGCAGGCATTCAATTGCTCTTCCGAGCCATGGCATGAGTCGATCCAGATTGTCTGGGAATAACTCACTATCTGATTCCCATGGCGGATACCCATTAGGTGTCCAAGCTTCTGCAAGGTTCTCGTGTTCATAGATGCCGATCAAACCAGACTTCTGTTCTTGACGAATATATGCCGATGCGTATGGATCACGCATCACAGGTATCTCTTCGTCGCGTTCAACAAACTCTTGTACCGGACCAGTCACTATGTACTGATGCTCCATATTGCATATCGGTAAGTCGCTACCAACCATCTGAGAAATCTGTCGTGCGAAACTTCCCGCCGCGTTAACTACAATTTCAGCGAGAACATCTCCTTTTTCGGTTTCGACCCGCCATTCGCCGGATGGTTGAGAGCTAATATTGGTAACGCGATTGTGGCGGACAATCTCGACCCCCATGTTAATGGCACCACGGGCCATTGCGTTCGTGAGCCCGGACGGATCAGCGTGACCATCATCAGTAGTCCAAGCACCAGCAATAACACCATCTGTGTTGTAAAACGGATTAATCTCTTTGATCTTTGCTGGATCAACAATTTCCATCCTAAAACCGACGTTGTCGGCAATGCCCTTCATATAATGAAACCAATCTATATCCTCCTGCGTTCTGGCAATACGAATGCCGCCGGAGGCGTGCCAACTTACATATTGGCCAGTTAACTTTTCCAGGCGAGGGTAAAGATCATTGCTATAAGCATGAATCTTTGCGAGGTTGTAGTTGCCGACAAGACTTGGACACTGTCCAGCAGCGTGCCAAGTGGAACCAGAAGTCAATTCTCCTTTTTCCAGGAGCATGACATCGGTACAGCCTTCCTCAGCCAAGTGGTAAGCAAGAGCTACACCCATGATTCCACCACCAACAATAACGACTTGTGCTTGGTTGTTTATAGCAAACTCCGCTTAGGTTGATTAAGAAAGACGTTGGAGGCTAACTTGCAGAATGATATCGTGCAAATGATCATAACTATTCGCGAACTCATGTCGCAATATATGGAGATTAATTATGCCCCTGGAAATGAATAGAGAGGTTTTTATCACTTGCCCCGTCACCGGCTCAGGTAGTACTCAGGATCGCTCTCCACATGTGCCGCGTACACCCAAGGAAATTGCTGCAAGTGCTATAGAAGCCGCAAAAGCTGGGGCCGCGGTCGTCCATTGCCATGTGCGGGACCCCGAAACCGGTGCCGCTTCAAGAAAGGTAGAATATTACCGGGAGGTCACTGAA
The DNA here is from genome assembly GCA_913031125.1 of uncultured Woeseia sp. GTDB lineage: Bacteria > Pseudomonadota > Gammaproteobacteria > Steroidobacterales > Woeseiaceae > SZUA-117. The sequence goes on from CAJWFK010000016.1 coordinate 35,860, forward strand.
CGTATCAGAGACTCTGAAACTGATGTAGTTATAAACCTGACCGCTGGTATGGGCGGAGATCTTGTTACCGGACCTCCCGAAAGGCCGATGCCACTCGACGAAAAAGGTACAGACATGGCGAGTGCAGAAGAGCGCATGGAGCATGTGGCTGTATGCCTGCCAGAGATAAGTACTTTGGATTGCGGCACTATGAATTTTGCTGAAGCTGACTACGTCATGGTTAACACTCCTGGGATGTTACGAGCGATGGCTGGCATCATTAAAGATCTTGGTGTCCGCGCTGAAATCGAAGCATTCGAGACCGGACACCTCTGGTTTGCCAAACAACTAGTCGAGGAAGGACTAATTGAAGAGCCGGTCATGGTGCAACTTTGCATGGGAATTCCATGGGGAGCTCCGGATGACATGAATACATTCATGGCAATGGTAAATAATTTACCACCAGAATGGATTTTCTCGGCATTTTCTCTTGGACGAAATGAAATGCCTTTTGCCGCTGCGGCGATACTTGCAGGGGGTAATGTAAGGGTTGGTCTTGAGGATAATCTTTATCTTGAAAGAGGAGTGCTAGCAACAAATGCACAGCTGGTCGAGCGGGCAGCCAGAATTGTCAGTGATATGGGCGCCCGGGTCATCGGGCCCGAGGAAGTGCGGCAAAAATTGAAGTTGGAGAAACGCGCGCCAGCATGACGGATACTGGATTCAAAACAGGTAAGGCCGCCATTATCGGTGGAGGGGTAATCGGTGGAGGCTGGGCCGCGCGCTTTGTGCTAAATGGTTGGCACGTAAAGATATTTGATCCACACCCCGAGGCAGAAAATCGCGCTGGCCTAGTGCTCGAAAATGCGAGGCTATCCCTGCCATCACTAACGGACTTTCCGATGCCTCCCGAAGGCAAAATAACTTTTGCTCAGTCGATCAAAGAAGCAGTCACTGATGCCGACTGGATTCAGGAAAGCGTTCCTGAGGACCTGTCACTCAAACACAAAGTTATTTCGGAAATAGAAAAAGAAACATCAGATTCAATCCTTATTGGCTCTTCCACATCTGGTTTCAAACCCAGTGAGCTACAGATTGGCGCAAAGTCCTCCAAGCGGATACTGGTTGCACATCCATTTAACCCAGTTTATTTGTTGCCACTTGTCGAAGTAGTTGGCAGCGACGGCACAGGTGCGGAGGCACTGGATTGCGCCTGCGAAATTTTGCGGTCCATTGGTATGCAACCGCTTATCGTAAGAAAAGAAATAGAGGCACATATCGCGGATCGCTTTCTGGAAGCCGTGTGGCGCGAAGCACTGTGGCTTGTGAAAGATGATATTGCGACAACAGCAGAGATTGACGACGCAATACGCTTCGGTTTCGGTCTACGCTGGGCGCAAATGGGCCTTTTTGAAACCTATCGCCTGGCAGGTGGCGATGAAGGAATGGCGCACTTCATCGCACAGTTCGGACCCTGTCTATCCTCACCGTGGACCAAACTAATGGATGTGCCTGACTTAACCGATGAGCTTGTAGATAAAATAGCTTCGCAATCTGACGCCCAATCCGCTAATTACACGATTCGCGAACTGGAACGTATCCGGGATCGGAATTTGGTCGGTATCCTCAGGGCACTCAAAGAGCGAAATTGGGGGGCAGGCACCACCCTAAGAGATTTTGATAAGCGTCTAACACAGGCCGACTCTAGTGATATGTCGTCACAAATCGATTCGTCAAAGCCAATGCGCATGTTAGATCTTACAGTACTGCCAGCTTGGATCGATTATAACGGCCATATGACCGAATTTAGATATGCACAGGTATTCAGCGACACGTGCGATAAACTTTTAATGATGATCGGAATGGACTCTAACTACGCTGCTAACATCGGCAGTTACTACACAGCGGAAACACATGCCATGCAGATCGATGACGTTGGTGCCGATGAGCAAATATATAGCACGATGCAGTTACTGATGGCCGACAGCAAACGATTGCATGTATTTTTTCGACTACAGGCGGCTGATGATGATCGCATACTCGCCACAACCGAAGCGATGTACCTCCATGTGGGCAGGGAGTCGGGACGTGTATGTGATGCACAATCCAACCTAATTGAAAACGCAAAACGAATTGCGGATGCACATGCCGACCTGCCTCAGCCTAAAGCTATGGGTAGGCACGTTGGCCAGAGAAAATAGGGATAACGAAATGCACTTTGCACTCACAGAAGAACAAGAACTCATCGTCGATACGGTGAGAAACTTTGTCGAAAAAGAGATCTATCCACACGAAAACGATGTTGAGAAAACTGGGCAAGTGCCAAAGGAGCTGGGTCAGGATATTGCCCGAAAATGCAGGGAGATAGGTTTTTTTGCTTCGAATATTTCCACCGACTTCGGTGGCGGCGGACTCAACCAATTAGAATTCTCATTACTGGAACGTGAACTCGGTCGTGGTTCCATGGGGCTCACCGTATTTTTTGGTAGGCCTTCGGGCATTCTTGAGGCCTGCGAGGGTGACCAAATAGAACGCTATCTGCTGCCAGCTGTCCGCGGAGAAAAATATGATGCGCTTGCGATGACGGAACCGGCGGCCGGTTCCGATGTCCGTGGTATGCAATGCGCAGCAACGCAAGATGGTGACGATTGGGTCATTAACGGCACCAAACATTTTATCAGCCATGCGGATATCGCTGATTTCGTAATAGTCTTCGTAGCAACAGGGGAGGAAGAAACGCCCCGGGGCGTAAAGAAGAAAATTTCCTGCTTTCTCGTGGATCGTGGCACACCAGGTTTCGAAATACTTCCTGGATATGACTCGGTATCACATCGGGGCTACCACAACTGTATTCTGCAATTTGATAACTGCCGCATATCAAAAGGTCAGATGCTTGGAGAGCCACACCGTGGATTCGATCTGGCAAACAAGTGGCTCTATGCGACCCGTTTGACCGTAGCTACTATGGCCGTCGGCCGCGCACGTCGCACGCTTGATCTCGTGTTACCGCACGCCGTAGAAAGACGTCAGTTTGGCCAGCAAATAGGCAAATTCCAAGGTATCTCATTTAAACTCGCGGACATGATCACGAGTATCGACGCAGCGGACCTTCTGACTCTTAATGCCTCATGGCTTTTCGACCAAGGCCTTCCATCCAACCGCCAGATTGCGAGCGCGAAGGTGTTTGCTACCGAGACCCTCGCCAGAGTAACCGACGAAGCCATTCAGGTTTTTGGTGGCATGGGCCTCATGAGTGACCTGCCAATAGAAAGATTTTGGCGCGACTCACGCGTCGAGCGTATTTGGGATGGCACATCCGAGATACAACGTCACATAATTAGCCGAGAAATGTTGCGTCCATTAGGGGGCTAAAAGGATACTTATTTATATGACCAGTAAACCTATAAAAACTAAAGTGAAAGGGCATGTCCTCGAAGTAATAATCGACCGCCCAAAAGCAAACGCTATCGATTTGGCTACCAGCCGCATCATGGGGGAAATTTTTGAGGATTTCAGGGACAACGAGAATCTTCGTGTTGCTCTGCTTACGGGCTCTGGGGAGAAATTCTTTTCTGCGGGCTGGGACCTTAAAGCGGCGGCTGATGGCGAAGCCGTTGACGGGGATTATGGTGTGGGTGGATTTGGTGGCATCCAGGAACTAGAAAACTTTAACAAACCCGTGATAGCTGCGATCAACGGTATCTGCTGCGGCGGGGGACTAGAGATTGCGTTGTGTGCTGATATCATCATTTCCGCAGATCATTCTACTTTCGCACTGCCGGAAATTCGTTCTGGCACCGTTGCAGATGCCGCTTCGATAAAATTACCTAAACGTATTCCGTATCACATCGCTATGGAAATGCTATTGACGGGACGGTGGCTTGATGCCGAGGAAGCTAATCGTTGGGGCTTCGTTAACGAAGTCGTCAAAGCTGAGTCCCTAATGGAAAGGGCTTGGGAAATTGCCCAGCTAATCGCTTCCGGACCACCTCTTGTTTATGCCGCAATAAAAGAAGTCGTTCGCGAAGCCGAGAACACTAAATTCCATGACTCCCTACGCCAAATTACTGGACGTAAATTCGAAACAGTGGATACCCTTTATTCGAGCGAAGACCAGCTCGAGGGCGCTCGCGCTTTTGCTGAGAAGCGAGATCCTGTTTGGAAGGGTCGATAAAAACTTAAAACTATGGATAAAGGCAGTTCACTGGCCCGCTTATTTGCTCCAAAAACTATCGCTTTTTTTGGAGGAAACGATGCTGCAGATGCAATTCAGCAGTGCCAATCAGCTAACTTTGAAGGAGAAATATGGCCGGTCAATCCAAAACGCAATACCCTTTGTGGTCTGACCTGCTACCCGTCTGCCAACGCACTACCATCAGTACCTGACGCAAGCTTCATCGCAACACCGCCTATTCCATCCGTTGAAATTGTGAGAGAGCTCAGCCTCTCGGGCGCGGGGGGTGCTGTGTGTTTTGCGTCGGGCTTTGCAGAATTAAATGAAGCCGGAGCCGGACTGCAGGAACAGCTCCTTGAGGCCGCCGGCGAGATGCCGGTCATAGGTCCAAATTGCCATGGATTCCTAAATTACCTTGATAACGTTATCCTTTGGCCAGATCAACATGGAGGGTCGCTTACCGATCGGGGAGTGGCTCTTGTAACCCAAAGCGGTAATTTCGGCATTAACCTTTCCATGCAGCAACGGAGCCTAGACATTGGTTATGTCGTCACTATCGGAAACAAGAGCTGCCTGGGGCTCCACGATTACATCGACTTTCTAATCGAAGATCCTCGTGTATCGGCAATCGGACTACACCTTGAAAGTATTGATTGCGTAAATGAGTTCTCAATGGCAGCAATCAGAGCACTAAAAGCTGGTGTCCCGATCGCAGCCATAAAAACTGGGCGTTCCGCTCGTGGCGCAGAAATCAACCTTAGTCACACTGCATCATTAGCCGGGCAAGATCACTTATATTCCGCGTTGTTCAAACGTTTAGGTATAGCCCGTTGCGATACTGTTATGCAATTTCTAGAGACCCTAAAGTTTCTATCCACAGTAGGCACATTGCCGGGAAACGGACTAGGTTCGATGAGTTGCTCGGGCGGGGAAGCTTCTCTGATAGCCGATTATGCTGATAAAGTGTCGCTCTCTTTACCAACCCTCACATCAGTTTCCACAGAAAAACTAGGTGAGATTCTCGGGCCGAAAGTACCGCTATCAAATCCGCTCGACTATCACACGTATGCCTGGGGTGATTACGACAAACTTAATGCCTGTTTTACAGCGATGCTGGGGAATGGATTCGACTGTACGATGCTCGTTCTAGATTATCCGCCGGGCGGGGCTGATCAAACCGCGAATTGGGAAATAGCGGAGCAGGCATTAACAGATGCGGTAGAAGTGAGTGGGCATCAGGCGGTTATCGTCTCTACTCTCCCCGAAACTATGCCAAGTGATGTTCGGGACCGTTTAAAAAAATCCGGCATCACGCCAATGCAGGGCCTTGAAGAATGTCTGTTTGCTATTAGCGCGGCCGCCATGATTGGCAATGTGCAGCAAAAAGCAGATGATGTCCTCCCTATACTAAAACCAGAGATAAACAAAAATAATCTCCTCCTGTTTGATGAATGGGAGAGCAAAAAAAGGCTACAGCAAGCTGGACTAAAAATACCGAACGGGTACGTATGCCGTGCTGAAGAAGCACCCATCATTGCCTCAAAAATTGGATTTCCTGTTGTGTTAAAAGTTGTATCCACCGAGCTGGCTCATAAAAGTGATGTGGGTGCCGTTATGGTTAATTTGCAGAACAAAAAAGCTGTTTCCGATGCAATTGAAAAAATGTCGGCAGACTTTGACCACTTTCTGGTTGAAGAAATGGCTGGCCCTGTAGTTGCAGAAATAATTATTGGCGTTAGTCGAGATGAAGCATTTGGACTTAGTCTATTGATCGGTGCCGGAGGCATTTTGGTTGAGTTGCTTGACGATACTGTGTCCCTTTTATTGCCAGTCCAAAAATCAGAAATTGAAGATGCTATGCGATCCCTCAAAGTCTTCAATCTAATTGATTCTCACCGCGGCCGCGAACGAGGTGATTTTGATGCAACCATTGATGCGATAATGGCCGTTGCTCAATTTGCAGTAGACAACAATGCCACCCTTGCTGAACTGGATGTAAATCCGTTAATCATTCAGCCTAAAGGTGTAATCGCGGTCGATGCACTAATCAGGCAATACGAATAAATTGACAAGTCTACAAACACTTGGTTTTACCATTATTCTGTCCCTCAGCTTGTTCATAGGCAGCGCTGTGGGAAACGCAGCAGGGCAAGTACCTAAAGCAATATTCGTAATTGTGGATGGGATTCCTGCCGACGTCCTTGAGATAGTAGCAACACCAAATCTTGATGCAATAAGTGCTGTTGGGGGTTACACAAGAGCCTATGTTGGCGGGGCAATAGATACTCCATCAGAAAGCCCAACCGTTTCAGCAGTGGGTTACATGAGCCTTTTAACTGGAACATGGGCCAACAAACATAACGTATGGAACAACTACATATTGAAACCTGACTACGATTACTGGGATATTTTCCGCCTTGCTAAAGCGCATGATGAGTCACTGGAGACCGCAATTTTCTCAACCTGGACAGATAACCGTACTAAGCTGATTGGCGATGGTTTGCAAAGGGCGGGAGGCAACAAGCTTGACTATTATTTCGATGGTTTTGAGAAAGATACGGAGCGATTTCCTCACGATTCGGCAAAAAATCATCTACAACAAATTGATGACTTGGTTGCCACGGAAGCAGCCCGGTACATCCGTGAAAACGGACCAGCCCTGTCATGGGTCTATCTAGAACATACAGACGCTGTTGGACACCAACACGGAGATAGCCCCGAAATGACACAAGCTATAGAGTTAATGGATAACCGTATCGGTCTTTTATGGACAGCAGTCACCAGCCGACAGATAGAACATGGTGAGGATTGGCTGCTTATAGTGACCACCGACCACGGTAGAGATTTGCGAACCGGAAAGAATCATGGTGGCCAATCGGAAAGAGAGCGGACAATATGGATTGTCACTAATCATGACGAACTCAAGGAAAGCTTTTACCTATCACCTGGCATTGTAGATATCATGCCCTCCATAGCAACTCACATAAACCTAGCTATTCCACCACATATTGCTAAGGCACTCGATGGTCAATCTTTTATAAAATGACATGTTAAACAAAATCGATAAAACAAGTCTGTCAGCCTACTATCAGGTGAGCCTACTGGCATTAGCAGCTTCCGTGATCTACAGCGCACCCTATTTGCGGCAGCTTTTTAAGACATCCATGCTCAATGCATTTTCACTGACCGAGATGCAACTCGGTAACCTGAGCACAATCTATGCCATCTCCTCAATTTTATGTTACTTACCTGGAGGCTGGTTGGCCGACAAGGTCCCGCCTAGAATCCTCGTCATTATTGCTCTTTTTGCCAGTGCAGCAACATACGCCTGGTACGCAACAATCCCCAGTTATTTCGAATTGTTAATTATTCATGCTTTATGGGGCGTTATAGGTGTTGGAGTATTGTGGGCCGCAATGTTCAAACATATTCGTTTTCTGGTCGGTGGGAAAGAACAAGGACGCATGTTTGGCTCTTTTGAAGGGGCCAGAGGTTTGTTCGAAGCCATTCTACTAACAATAGCTACCTTCGCTTTTACTCTGTTCGCCACCCGCCAACTAGGCATGATCAACGTCATTTTGATATATACAGTCTTCGCAACAGTGCTGGGCATACTAATGGTTTTTTCCAAGGGTGTTGAGGATGACATTGGCACCCAAACAACGGACAAAATACGTTTTGCGGATTTTATAATTATTCTGAAAGAGCCCTCTATCTGGTTACTCTGCATCATACTAACAGCGGTCTACCATATCTTTTGGGCAACTATCGAATTTCCGAGTTTCGCGGAGACGGGTGGTTTCGCAATGCCTCTCGCTGTTGCAACCGCACTCGGAGCGACAAAATTGTGGATGCGTCCCTTCGGTGGTGTATTGGCAGGCATAATCGGTGATCGCATAACAAACGTTAAACTGATGGTATGGCTCTTTGCAGCCGGCATTATTTGCTGTCTTTTTCTTGCCACTATGGAAACAACACCGGCCTTAGCCTGGACTTTGTGGGTGTTTATCATACCTTTTGGCCTGATTGCCTATGGGATGCGAGGCATCTTCTGGGCGCTGCTTTACGCTTGTCCAGTACCCGCTAGGGCATTAGGTACAGCCATAGGTTTTATCTCTATTATGGGCTATAGCTCAGATGGTTATATTCCTCAGGTTAGTGCCTGGCTGCAAACTAACTACCCAACCGGTACGGCTTATCAGCTTTTCTTTGCGTACGTAGCTACAGTTGCTGCTGTCGGTTTAGCTGCAGCACTAGTATTAGCAAAAATGCCACAAACAGAGCCTGCAGAGTAAGCTCTTTTGGCTGCCTACGATTACATCATCGTCGGTGCCGGATCGGCAGGTTGCGTTCTTGCTAATAGGCTGAGCGAAGACCCCTCAAAATCAGTCTTATTACTTGAGGCAGGCGGATCCGACCGGAGCATATTCATTCAAATGCCCACGGCACTATCAATCCCAATGAATATGGATCGATACAACTGGGGATACAAAACGGCACCCGAACCATTCCTAGACAACAGGAAGCTCGACTGCCCCCGCGGTCGTGTGCTCGGGGGCTCCTCTTCCATTAATGGTATGGTTTATGTACGCGGTCACCCTTGTGATTTCGATGAATGGCAAAGCCTAGGTGCTGACGGTTGGGGATATTTTGACTGTTTGCCGTACTTTCGCAAAGCTGAAACCTGGATCCATGGCGCAGATCTGTATCGCGGCGATAATGGCCCATTGGCCGTGTGCGATGGCAACGCTATGCGGAATCCTCTTTATCAGGCATTTATCAGTGCCGGGCAAGAAGCAGGTTATCCGCTAACAGAAGACTATAACGGGTACCAGCAAGAGGGCTTCGGCCCAATGCATATGACTGTGCGTCGCGGAGAACGTTGCTCTGCATCACTTGCTTATATCCAACCAGCAGAATCCAGGCAAAATTTAACCATCCGAACCGGTGTCTACGTTACAAAAATTATTATTACCGACGGACAAGCAAAGGGTCTCCATTGCATAGTGGATGGCACCCCGGAAACTCTTGACGCGACAGACGAAGTCATACTCAGTGCTGGTTCTATTGGCTCCCCGAGCTTGCTGCAACGCTCCGGTATCGGACCGGGACAAATATTACAGGACGCCGGAGTGCCGTTAGTTCATAACTTACCTGGAGTAGGGGAAAATCTGCAGGACCATCTGGAAGCTTATTTTCAATATCGCTGCACCCAGCCAATTACTTTGAATTCAAAACTGGACTGGTTCAGTAAGGGACTCATTGGTGGACGCTGGCTATTAAATCGCTCGGGACTTGGTGCGACAAACCATTTCGAATCTTGTGCTTTTATTCGCTCAGGGGCAGGCGTTCAGTGGCCGGACATTCAATTTCATTTTCTACCTGGTGCTATGCGATACGATGGACGTGCAGCGTTCGATGGACATGGCTTTCAGGTGCATGTCGGACCAAATAAACCGACAAGCCGCGGCACAGTAAAAATAACGAACACAAAACGGGATACTCCTCCAAATATAACTTTCAATTATCTAGCTACTCAGCATGACAGAGACAAGTGGCGCACTTGCCTCAAACTAACACGCGAAATTCTTGGTCAACCTGCGCTTGACCCCTATCGAGGAGATGAAATACAACCGGCAATAAACTTCGAAGATAATGAAAAAATGGACACATGGGTCAGGCAAAATGTGGAGAGCGCTTATCATCCAAGCTGCACCTGTAAGATGGGCAATGCGGATGATCCCAGAGCTGTGCTAGATAGCGACTGCCGTGTCAGGGGGCTCGAAAGACTTCGTGTAGTCGACTCATCGATATTTCCCACTATAACCAACGGCAACATGAATGCCCCAACGATAATGGCAGCGGAAAAGGTAGCAGACCTTATTCGAGGAAAACCAAGATTGCACGCGCAAGCTGACTACTGGATTGATGACCAATGGAGAGAACAACAACGTCCAGCTAGCCCAGTGCGGCAAGCGGTTACCAAACATTAGTGCACCTGTGAAAAGTTAATCCCATGACTCTCATTCTGTCTATCGCTATTATTATTACGACCATTACATCCCTTGCGATAGTCGTGCGTTGGCGGAACCTGCGTTGCAAAGGATCTCTTCCAGCATCCTTATTTACCTTCATCGCTATCCTTTTCACTTCCGGCTTGGATGTAGGCCTCATTATGTTTCCTCTGGTCGACTTCCACACCTATAAAGTCGAGCCAGCATATGCATTTGCGAATCCCTTAGCCTTTGAGTTCGGGTTTTGGGGTTTCCTGGTGTGGGGTTTTTATTTCCTGACAACGTTTTACTTCTGCATCGTCGAACCGAAACTGAAACTCTTCGAAATACCGGCCATTAAAATGACTAACAACATTGTCATCATCGGTACCTGTGCTTTTACGGGGTATTTATTCTTAATTTACTTGCCTGACTATATTAAGGGAATTAGCGACACACTGCGTTTAGGGCTAGTCGCAGGAGTAGTGCTTTTTGCGGCCCTATCTAGCACCCATATCCGGTTTGTAAGAATCCTCAGCTTGTCATCAACATGGCTATTTTTCATATTAATATCGGGTGTTTGGTTATCCTCGGACATGGGAATCACCGGCCTCTTTCAGTCTGTAACTAATATCTCCGAGTATTTCAGTAATATCCACCGGTTCGTTTTACCAATTAATGATCACCACCAGTTCTATTTATACTGGTGGTTTGCTTGGAGTATCATGATTGGCCAGTTTGTCGCAAGATTCGCTGGCGGACTTAAAACTTGGCAATTACTCATAGCGTTGCTAATCGTGCCATCTATTCCGATAGCCATCTGGTTTTCTGTGCTCTATTACTACTTTGAAAACAGTACCGCAGTGAGTGACTTTTGGCGCTTGGCGATGATTGCTGTTGGGATAATATTTGTAGCAAATTCGCTCGACTCGCTCATTCGCCTATATACCCATAACCTAAATCTCACCCCAGCGCGGTTAGGGATGAGTTGGTATGTGTTAGGAAACTGGGCAACATTATTCGGCTTAGTACTCCTTTACCAGTTCACACCTCTTAAGATCGAGTGGGTAGGACTTATCGTGATCTGTATATATTCAGCGGTTTACTTTTTGGTATTGCAACGCCGCCAAGAATTAAGCTAGGCCTTTATACCAATTAATTACTATTTAATTCTGTTAATGCCTGATACGTCGCCACTTTCATATTAAACCGTGTCTCATCACTCCAGGGTGAGGCCATAAATTGACTCATGAACACTGCTATGAGTTCCTCCTTCGGATCAATCCAAAATTTAGTATTGGCCAATCCCCCCCAAGAGTATTCACCTTTTGATGAAATGACACCACTTAGACCAGGGTCAGTAATCACTCCGAATCCAAGTCCAAAAGACTGGCCCGGATAAAGGTGAGATCCAGGATATTCATCAGCACCGTTATTTCGAACAGTATTGGTCAGATGATTGATTGTCATATATTCAACAGTTTTAGGGCCAAGGATTCTCACACCGTTATAGCTACCACCTTGCCGTACCATTTCGCAGAAAATCATGTAATCCAAGGCTGTGGAGATGAGTCCTCCGCCACCGGAAAAAACGGTTAGGCCTGTTACCGGCCGGCTGTAGGTATCTGGAATTACTGCCATTGCTCTTTTTTCTGTATCCCAGTAGTGATTACTCGCAAGTCGATCCATTTTATCTTTAGGCACATTAAAGAAAGTGTCATGCATTCCTAAAGGATTGAAAATCCTCTCACTAAAAAATTTTTCTAGCGTCATACCGCTTAGCCGCTCTACCAAGGCTCCTAATACATCAGTGGCGACACTATAGTGATAGCGTGTACCTGGCTCGAAACGCAAGGGCAAGCTCGCCAGCCTATTGATGAAATCATCTGTATCTTTACTTTGATCAAGTTTCGCTTCCTGATACGCGAGTTCTGTTGGGTGGTCGTTTGCCCAACCGTAAGTCAGGCCGGCTGAGTGCGTCATCAGTTGTTCAATAGTCATAGGTGCTAGCGGTGCTACTAGTTTTCCATCGCGCAAAATTTTCTGGTTACTAAACTCTGTGAGGTATTTAGAAACAGGTTCTCCTAATTGGAATCTGCCCTCTTCGTAGAGCATCATTGCAGCAACCGTGGTGATCGGCTTTGTCATCGAATAGATTCGAAATAGCGTATCCTTTTCCATCGCCCGTTTATCATCCAACCCATAAGTTCCGGCTGTGTCAAAATGCACGATTTTTCCATAACGCGAAATCAAGGTAACCGCACCTGCGAGTTTGCCGGACCCTATATCGCGTCGGACAAACTCCATCACCTTGCTTAACCTAGCACCTGAAAAACCAGCCTCTTCCGGGGCAGCCAACTCCAGCTGTGCCATGGCAAACGGTGCCATAGCTATTGATACTAAAATGACAAATACTGATCTCATCTACCTAACCCCATACACACAAATGAAAATAATTTATATCTGACCGACGTTCTATCGATATGAATAAAGACCAAATGTCACAGCATCCGGACCTGTTGGCGGTGTAGTTCTTTTTGTAGGAGCTTCACCTCAACTTCAGCAAAATTCTGCTTCTGTTTAATCGAAATTGCAGCCGCCACCCCAGCCCCTTGCCCTGTGACCGTGCAACACATCATATTGCGTGTGGCCGCATGGCTCTCTTTGTCACCCCCCGTTATACGCCCGGCACAGATAAGATTCTCTACGCCCTTCGGTAGCAGCGTCCTATATGGAAGATGAAAATATCGGCCTGTGGTCGGCAAAATAAGAATCCCATAACCATCAATAAATTCGGGGAAGATACCGATACTGTCATCAAAGCGAGCCTGTCTGCGGACATCCTCCGATGTCATGTTATAGACCGCGTCTATTTTACGCGTATCCCGTATACCGATGGTCATACCGAAATTTCGAAGCTTTGCATTTTCGCATCCCGGATTAAACCGCTTCATAGCTTCTATTGCCATCATGGCCTGCTTTCGACCTTCCATTTCTCCACGAGTGAGATCTGACGGGTCAGTGCCATCGTATCCCAAGAGATGCACAAGATTCAGGTACGTTAGCTCACCAGAATCATAGATCGCACCCCAAGTGCCTGCGATGGTATCTAGGCCTTCTGGAATTATCCCTGCTTTGCGGGCCTCTTCGAAGGGTTTTCTCAAAAACGGAGAAAACATATCGTCTTCCTTGCCGGTAGTTTCCACTTGCCACTCACCGTACGCCCAATCGCTATAGCTCTGGGGATTTGCTTTGACGTACTCGATAAACCGTTTCTTATCTACCCCCGACATTGAAAACATGACCGAGGCACCAATCATCTCTTCCTTTGGATGCTTTAACGTGACTGCCCCCGCCCTATACGCCACATCTGCGTCTCCGGTGGCATCTACAACTCGTTTTGCAAGGATCGCCTCACGCCCTGCCTTACTCTCAACAATCACACCCCTAATCGTCCCACCATCCATTACTGGCGCGACAAACAACCTATGCAACATCGGAGTAATGCCAGCTTCCTCGACCATGGTATCCGCAACCCATTTAAAGGCTTCACCGTCCAACGCGTAACTATCCGATTGCGGTTCCTCAACAGCAGCACCCATAGTCTTGGCCCGCTGCTCAAACTCGATCCCAATCCCCTCGCTATCGATAGTATTTTCATGTCGATACCAAGCAAAACCTTCAACGCCAACGGCCGTAATGTTTCCGCCGAAGCATCCAAATCGTTCCAAAAGCGTTACTGAAACACCTGCACGTGCCGCTCCAATCGCCGCTGCGAGACCCCCTGGACCCGAGCCAATAACTAGAACTTCAGTTTCATGGATCACATCAACTTCACGGGCCGGTTCAGAAATTTTCAGCAACATTCCTCCCTGAGACTTTGTAGTTTTACTTCAAAGGTTTACCAATTTACCTGAACTTTGTTGGTTGACCACGACAAAGTATGTGAGTGCAATTTTCTAAAAACAATCGCCTGAACAATAATATTCTAGTACCCTGAAGGCTGTACAGTAATAAGTTTTATTGTAAATTTTGTTGCACAAAAGCGACATTTATATCCATGACTTTGTGTATTATTAAACATTGGAATGAAGATTTTGGGGAATATGGGAGCAAGCGACGATACGCTGTCCCTATTCTGGTTTACTTATCAAAGACACAAAAATTTCGAACTAAGGAACCTTGATGAAGATTAAATCATTACGCTCTTACTCTAGGGGCGAAAAACCAATGCAGAAGCCTCTTGCGACAGCGGTCGCTGCCGCTTGCAGTATGAGTGCTGTGTTGGTCATGCCACAAGCTGCTGCACAAGACGCACTTGAAGAAATAATTGTAACTGCAACCAAGCGAGCAGAAGGGGTACAGGATATCCCGATGTCAGTTATGGTCATGGGTGAACAGCAGCTTGAAGATCTCAATATCACGGATATGGCGGATTACATCCAAATGCTGCCTAACGTTAGCTACATCTCGACAGGCCCGGCTAGCGGCAACATCTATATCAGGGGTATTTCTAGCGGCGGTGAGAGCAGCCTCGGAGCAAACCCAAGTGTCGCCGTATATCTTGATGAACAACCGGTAACTGCGGTGGGAGAGTTCCTGAACCCCCATATCTACGACGTTTCCAGTATTGAAGTGCTTGCAGGGCCACAGGGCACTACCTACGGTGCCAACGCGCAAGCCGGAGCAATGCGAATCATTACCAATCAACCGGACCCGAGCGGATTTAGCGCCGGTTTTACGGTAGACGGAAATCAACCTAAAAGTGGCGACATCGGGTTCCTTGCAGAAGGCTTCGTCAATGCCCCTCTGAATGACAGGGCTGCAATTCGCCTGGTCGGATACTACAAAAGAGATGCCGGCTATATAGATAACGTTCCCAGCACTCACACTTTTAGGCGTGGGTACATTAGAGATGGCCTAACAGATCCCGCGCTCATAGCCCTGGCAGCGGACCAGACTATCGATAACTACGATATCGCACGTGAAAACTTTAATGAGGCAACAACCATTGGCGGCCGCGCAGCACTCCGAATAGATCTTAATGATAGCTGGACAGTAACTGCCGGAGTAATGTATCAGGACCTCGAATCAAAAGGCGTATGGGATCACGATCCTACAGACGTTGGTGATCTGCAGGTAAAACGCTATATGCCAGATATGGAAGACGATACTTACCGCATGCTATCGCTTAAAGTTGAAGGTGAACTTGCGGGTGGCCAACTAACAGCCTCTTATGGTGATCTCGACAGAGACCAGTACGGGCAATGGGATTATTCACTTTATAGTGACCACTACATCGCCTATGGCTACGTCGAACCTTATTACTCCTGCTACGTATCCTACTTAGGCTTTTGCGGAGACTCGCGGGAATTACTCACGAACACCGGTGGCCATTATCGCCAGACCATGGAGCTTCGCTATGTCTCAGACTCGGAAAAACGTTTCCGGTGGATGGCCGGCGGCTACTCTGTTGACTACGATAATGTAAGTGATGGGGATTGGCATGTCCTTGGGTTAGCCGGCACCGTGGCTGCGGTGGAGGCTCCCGACATATACTGGACCACAAATTTCACGAGGACATATGAAGAGACAGCATTCTTTGGCGAGGCGAGTTTTGATATATCTGACCAAGTGACGGTCTCCGCCAGTGCCCGAAGGTTTAGCTATGAAGCAATGTTGGATGGCTTTTCCGGCACCATCTGGTGGCCTTGTGGCGGCTTTGGACAGGACCATCCGGATAATAACTATGGTGAGGATTGCGCCGACGATAACCGTGTGACAGATAGCAGTGACACAGTATTGCGATTCAATCTTGAATATCAAATCAACGATGACATGATGTTGTATGGTACCTGGGGTGAGGGTTACCGACCTGGTGGTCTGAACCGCTTCTGTGCTACCCGTCTTCCTGATGGACTTGGCGCTCAAGGGGAAAACCTCGCAACTTGTGACTTTAAATCCGACTTCCTTACGTCCACAGAAATTGGTCTAAAGTCCACGCTCCTAGACGGTCGAATGCGAATCAATGTGGCAGCGTTTAGTCAAGAATGGGATAACTTCCAGTTCTCACGACTCGATACCACGATTTCGCCGATTACTCTTACCTACAACGTCGGTAATGCCGAAAGTAAAGGTATCGAAGGAGACTTTACGGTCCTTTTGACGGATAACTGGACGCTGAGTGGAGCTGCTTCGTTTTTGAATGCAGAGTTGGTAGAGGATTATCGCCGTAACCCAAGTAGTGCGGATCCAGATGCGCCGGCGGGAACCCCATTACCAAGAGTTCCAGAGAAGAAATTTAACCTCGCAAGTCGCTATACCATGAACAACAATTGGTATTTACAAGGCTCATTAGTCTATACAGGCGAATCATGGAACTCCCTATACGGGAGCCCCAGCTATGTCCGGGGAAGAACTCTGCAAGAGGCATATCACATTATCAACGCATCAGTAGGCCTTGACTATGACGATTGGTCTGCAGAGTTCTACGTCCGTAACCTAACAGACGAACGAGCAATGGTCTTTGTGAACGCTGCTACATGGGATCAGCGGATAACAACCAACCGGCCGAGAACCTTCGGCGTAAGCTACCGCCGAAGCTTTTAGGTAAAGGCGGAAACCAAGAAAAAGGCGCCCACCGGGCGCCTTTTTCATTTTAGTATGGTGGATCACTAGCTATATCAATGACAAAATTCTGTTATTAACGGAGATAAAGTGAACAACACCCAGCGTCAACTGGAAGAGCTGCTAAATATGGCGCGTCAAGCAGCTAGGACCAAGAACCATGCAGAAGTCATTGCAACATGCGAGAAGGCTCTGGCAATGGCCCCCGATGATATTCGTTTTGTCTTTATGATCGGCACTGCTTTGCAGCGAATAGGTAAATTTGAAAAAGGAGAACCATTTCTAAAAAGAGTCATTGAAAATGCACCCAGTCTTGCGGCCGCACATCAGGATCTCGGCTTGGGATATCTTTCTACAAATCAGCTAGCCAAAGCCAGAAAATCCTTGGAGACTGCCGCAAAACTGGAACCAAACCTCACCTCGGCATGGCGCGCCCTATATGATGTCAGGGCCGCTGAAGGGGATGATGCTGGTGCCGCTGATGCTTACCGCCGCGCACTCAATATTTCACAACAGGACCCTGCACTTTCTAAAGCACTGGAATTATTTGCCAACGGACGTCTGGGAGTTGCGGAGGGGATATGCCGGGAGTACCTGCGGCAAAGACCGTTTGATGTCAATGCAATCCGGCTGCTCGGAGAAATTGGTATCAAACTACGTATCTTTGACGATGCAATCAATCTGCTTGAACGCTGCCTGGAGCTTGCGCCAGACTTTCATATAGCCCGCGCGAATTACGCCACCGCTCTAGCTCGGCACCAAAAGTTTCCTGCTGCACTTAAGCAAACAGAGCGCTTAAAACGTGAACAACCTGACAACATTTCTCACAAGGTACAACATGCCTCAATTCTTTCGATGGCCGGAAAGTTCGAAAAGGCACATAGCAGCTATGAAGAGGTGCTGCAAGATATTCCTGACAACGCTGGCATTTTAACAAGTTACGGCCACTCGCTTAGGTATGGTGGGAAAGGGGATGAGTCGGCTGCTGCTTATTTAAGAGCTATTTCTGCTGATGCATCGGCAGGAGAAGCGTACTGGAGCCTCGCAAACCTCAAAACCTTCCGATTCCCGGACAAGCAAATAGCAGAGATGCGAAAACAATTAGCATCCCTCAATGAACCCAGTGAAAATAAATATCATTTGGCCTTTGCCCTTGGTAAAGCATCGGAAGACTCCGAATTATTTGATGAATCTTTCGATGCATATGCAACAGGAAACTCCATCAAACGAAAATTAAGTGCTTATGATTACAAAGACACAACTGCGCGAGTTGAAGCAATTATCAAGGATTGCGGGCCTGACCTTATGGATGGCTCTGGGCACCCATCTAACGAGCCTATCTTTATTGTTGGGCTGCCGCGGGTAGGCTCAACCCTGATTGAACAGATCCTTGCCAGTCATTCGGACGTTGAGGCCACAGCAGAATTACCGTTCATGGGCCAAATTGCCGTCGAACTAGCAGGTAGGAAAAAACGCTCCGAAGAAACAAGATATCCGTCGTTATTAAATGATCTATCTGCGGAAAGGCGAGTCGAACTCGGGCAACAATATCTTGACCGCGCAGCAAGCTACCGAAATGGTGCTCCTCGTTTTATAGATAAGTTGCCTAATAACTGGCTACATGTCGCCCTTATTAAAACGATTTTGCCGAACGCCACGATCATAGATGCCAGGCGCGAAGCGATGGCGACAGGGTTTGCTAATTTCAAACAATTATTTGCCCGTGGTCAGGAGTTCACCTACAGCCTCGAGGATATTGGGCATTATTATTTTGATTACATACGTGCGATGACGCATTGGCAAACAATTTTTCCTAATCAGGTTCTTACGGTGCAGTATGAAGAAGTTGTCAATGATCTTGAAAAACAGGTCCGGTTACTCCTTAACCATAGTGGCCTGGCGTTCGAAGATGCTTGCCTGCGCTACTATGAAAAAGACAGGTCAGTGCGCACAGCTAGTTCAGAGCAGGTGCGCAAACCCATATACCGAGATGCCTTAACAATTTGGAAGCATTACGAAAAACACTTGGCACCACTCAAAAAGGTTCTTGAAGACCGTGTATCGAGCGCCTAATTGGCGGGATAGTCACATGAAGCCATTTACTCGGGATCCGCACTCCAGCTAGCATCACACACGGTTGCCATGCGGGTTTCTGAATTAGCATCTACCCGCACTTTACTACCGATACCAGCATGGGAAGCTTTGATAATTGCCATTGCAATCCCCGAATTAAAGCGTGGCGAAAACGCTTGTGAAGTAACATCCCCTATAGAATCACCGGCATCATCAATAACTGACCAGACTGAACGCATGCTACCCAGCGGAGTCCCCTCTATAATTAGATTAACCAGTCGTTTTTCCGGCCCTGACTTAGCAATCGTCTGGAGTGCTTCCCGGCTCATATACTCAGCTTCCTTATCAAGGTCCATATAGCGCTCAAGGCCAGATTCAAAGGGATTGCTTTCAATGGTCATATCCGAGCCATAAGACTTTAGACCGGTTTCTATACGCTCGATCAGATTTGGCGTGCCCGCGCGTACATTAAACTTCTGTCCAGCTTCCCAGAAAATGTCCCAGAGATCGTCTCCCTTAGTCGAATCTTGCAGATAGACCTCAAAGCCTCCCTGTCCACTCCATCCCGAGCGTGCAATCTTGACCGGGGTACCAGCAACCATCTCATCGATAAACCAGAAGAACCGGATATCCCGAGTATGTTCTCCAACAACCTCCGCCATCAGATCGTCCGCCTTTGGTCCCTGTATTGCTAATGGACTAACATCCGGTTCAAATACCCTAACGTCAAATCCACGGCCATAGGCAGTCCCTTTAACCCATAAATTGACATCTGAATCAGCAATGGATAGCCAAAAGCGATCTTCAGCAATACGCAAAATAATTGGGTCATTAATGATGCCCCCATTTTCATCACATAGTGGAGCGTACTTACCCTGCCCTATTGCTAATGTCGAAATATCGCGTGGCGTAATCAATTCTGTTAGCCGCAGAGCATCCGGCCCAATGATTTCCACCTGACGCTCGCACGCAACATCCCATAGTTGAACATGTTCCAACAAGTGTTGGTAATCCTCTTCTGAAGATCTGATAGTTAATGGCATAACCATCTTGTTGTAGAGGGTAAAAAGGGATGCACCATTCTCCCTCGCCCTTTTCTCAAATGGGGAAGGACGCAGCCGACGCGAGAGAACCATAGGCAAAGTTGACATCTGTTATGTCCTATCTGATTGCTTTAAAAGCGCTTTTTCACACAATTGGGTTCCCGAAGCAAGTAAAATCGCGGCCTTTAATGAAGCATTCAGGTTAGTTGACCTCTTCCCGAAGCCCTTTCAGTAGACCAAAACATAAAAACCACAGCAAAATCCCAAACGGAAGGGCAATCGATATCGTCATTGACTGCAAAGAGTTAATCCCACCACCCAGCATTAAAGCTGTTGCAACCAACCCAGCTAGCGCGCACCAAAAAACACGTTGCCAGACCGGTGCATCCATTTTTCCACCTGCTGTTATGGTATCCATGACCAATGAACCCGAATCCGCAGAGGTGATAAAAAATATGGCTATTAGGAACACACAAATCGACGAAACAATTGCACTAAACGGTAAACCTTCCAGCATTTTAAAAAGTGCGAGCTCGGGTACCGACTCGGCCACACCCATGTAGCCATCTGTAAACAACTGATCAAGAGCAGCGCCCCCCAATGTTGAAATCCAAACTAATCCAATTAGGGTCGGTATTACCAAGGCCCAAGTAACAAACTCGCGCACCGTCCTACCGTAACTAATACGGGCGATAAACATTCCAACGAACGGAGACCAAGAGATCCACCATGCCCAATAAAAGATAGTCCAAGCATGAATAAATCCAGTGTCCTCACGACCAATCCAACTACTCAAACTCGGCAGGTAATAAATATAATCAAACAGCGAATTGATAATTGTTGCTAAAATTACAAGCGTTGGTCCGGCGATTAATACGAACAACCATAATGTGGCTGCCAGGCCCATATTGATTTCACTCAGCCGTTTGACCCCCTTGTCCAAACCAGCAATCACTGACATAAGAGCAATACTTATGATAAGTGCTATAAGTATTACCTTCGCAGTATTGCCAATCGGTATACCAAAAAGATAATTTAAGCCCCCGTTGATCTGTTCGGCTCCAAGGCCAAGCGATACCGCCAACCCGAAAAGCGTTGCCAAAACAGCAACAACGTCTACAACGTGGCCGGTAGTTCCCCATACTGCTTTACCAAACAGTGGATAAAAAGCAGAGCGCAGGGTGAGCGGCATACCTCGATTGAAACAAAAAAAAGCAAGCGCGAGACCAACTACTGCGTAAATGGCCCACGCATGCAGCCCCCAATGAAATATAGCCGCTGACATACCGACTTCTCTTGCCTTCGCAGTATCGGCCGGATCAATTCCCAACGGGGTATTTATTGTATGTGTAACGGGTTCTAGGACACCATAGAACATCAACCCGATGCCTACACCGGCTGCAAATAGCATCGCTAACCATCCTGCATTGCTGTAGTCAGGTCTCGCGTCGTTACCACCGAGCCTCACCTTACCCAATTTTGACCAACCCACTACAAGACAAAACAAAATAAAAAAGTCCGCAGAAATTGCAAAAAACCAATCAAAATTGACCGTTATCCAGCTTCTTATATCTGCGAAAAAAACAGCAGCCTGTTCTTGAAACATTAGTGTTGCGATGACGACAGTGACAGCAAGGATGGCTGAAATCAGAAACACCGGTTGGTGAATATCAAAGCCAAAAACCTGAATATTATGCTCTCCAATCTCGTGACCAATGTCTTGGGTGTCGTCCATCATTGATGACTCTTTTTTCAATTATCTATTCCTTTTCATTTGTCTGGTACTTCACCAGCGTACCGTCCAATCATTGGCCCTAAAGATTTTTTTAGCGGGCTGAGCCAGGCATCAAAATGTTGCCATTGCTTAAGACCGCTGGTGTAGATAGGTTGACGAACTTGTTCAGAGCTAGGTGTACGCACAGATCTTTCGGTTTTATGAAATTCAATGCAGGACTCTTCAAATGGAAGGTTACAAAACTCGAGTAGTCGTTCGACCTCTTTCTTAAGATTCGATACTACATTTTCATGATTTACCCGAAGTACGAACCCTGGTAGCACTTTATCCCAGTGATCCATCAATGCTACGTAGTCTCTATAGTAACGACCAACATCCTGAAGATCGTAAGTAAACTCTTGGCCCTCAGCAAACAATTGCTTATATCCGCTGAAACAACAGGCCATGGGGCTTCGACGAGCATCGATGACCTTGGCATTAGGTAAAATCAATTTAATTAAACCGATGTGCCGGAAATTGTTCGGCATTTTATCAATAAAAAAAGGCGCTTCTTGGCGATGAATTCTGGTATCTCTAATGTATTCTTTACCAAATATTTCTAATTCGTCTCCGGTCAATGTGCCCAGTATATCTGGGTACTTTTCAGCCTTATCCTGTCTGGCTCGTCGACGTAAACGTTGCGACAAGGATAATATATTTGGCAACTCCAAAGTGCCGTCAACCTGACTATGAGAGGATAAAATCTGCTCTAAAAGAGTGGAGCCTGAACGGGGTAACCCTAATATAAAAATGGGGTCCGGAGCAGTAAAGCCAGATTCTTTATAATTGTTGAATAATTCAGATGTACAAACATTTTTTAATTCATCTAAATCTTCAGCCATCTGTGCAGCATCATACCGGCTCTGGGCCTTTTTCAGTTGGTTACCTTTCGCGTAATAATCGAAAGATTTTTCAAAATCTTGCTGGTCTTCGTATGCTTTACCGAGCGCAAAACACAAGTGGATACGATCTATATGAGATAAATTGCTGTTCCTTTCCTGAGCATACATTGTCTCAATTTCTGCCTCGCTGAATGAGTACACCTTAAGGTTCGCGAGAGAGTAATAAGCTTCCCCATGATCTGGTTGGCCTTTTAAGGCTGCTTTATATGCATCGACAGAGGCATCGTAATTTCCAAGAGTCTTGTAAGCATGCCCCTTTGAGGTCAGTGTTATAGGGTCACCCGGGATTGTTTCCAAAACTTCGTCAAACTCAGTTAGGGCTGTCGCATAATCGCCCGTTTGCATGCATTCCACTGCATGAAGCGACTTGAACTGCGGATTTTCCGGAGATCTTTGTAACAACTGATTTGCTGCCTCAAGTGCTTCATTAAATTTTTGGCGTTTACGTAGAACACGAATATAGTCAATCCGAACCTGAATGTTATCAGGCTCAAATTTCAATGCGCTTTCCAAAAGGAACTCGGCATCATCCAAAACTCCAAGCCTCGCTCCAATATCAGAGAGTAAACGCATTCCCTCTACATGGTCAGGTACCCGTCTCATAAATTGGCGACATATTTCTTCCGCCTTCAACAACCGCCCTTGTGAAATAAGGTCAGTTACAGCTACTAGTTCACGCGGCATCATTTGCAATCTTTGGAGTTGCGCGCGAACCTGCTGAGCCTGACGCTCGAGGCCCTTATCTTCGAGAATTTGCAGCTGCCCCCGCCAGCTAGCCTCTAATGCCGAGTTAAACCTGCAGGCTCTTGAATAGGCCAAAAGGGCCTCGTCTGGTTTACCCATATCTCGATAGGTATGGCCCTCTTCCTGGTGGGCACGTCCGTGTTCTGGAGCTACAAACTTGAGTTTCTGCAAAAATTCTAGCGCGATATTAAAGTTCATCTTGTAACGCCGGCAAACCGCTGTCATATACAGCGCATCAGGATTATCCGGTTCAGCAGACAAGAGCTTGTCCAGTGAATCGAGAGCGTCGTCGAACCGTTTTGCAACGACGTCATCCTGGATGGATTTGAGATCAGGAATATCTAGACCTGATTGCACTAAGCGTCACCGTTAGTAAAAGGCGCCCCATAGGGGCGCCTCGTTAGACCTTTCTTTGACGGAAAGACCGGTTAGAACTTCATGCCCAAACGAACACCCAACGTGCGCGGTTGTGCATAGTGTACGCTGGTCCTGTCAAAGACAAAATTGCGCGATAATTCAGCTCTATTATCCGTTAAGTTACTGACATAAAGCTCGACTGAATATTTATCAGTCGTGACGCCAGCCGTAACATTTGCCATCCACCACTTATCAATCTTATCGCGGTTAATAATCATAATGTCGCTATAGGACTCCGATGACCAAGCAATACTTGGCATTACGTGAGCCACCCATTCACTACTGGCATCCCACTCATAGCGCGCTCTGATGTTAGCTTGGAACCCTGGCGCGAACGCTAACTCATCGCCTACACGCACATCGCTAGTGGGTAACAAGACTTCTGTGATTTCCGAAGATAGCCGCGAAAATGCTCCCGCAATGGTGAGTCCGTCTACTCCTTCCGGCAACCACACGAAGTTACCCTCAAATCCGGTAAGTTCAGCATTAGCTGCATTATCAGAGAAGAATAGGTTGACAACATTTGGATCAAATATGGTTGCCTGGAGATTTTCGATGTCAACAAAGAACACCGAACCGTTAAACCGGAATCTGCCATCGAGGTAAGTGGACTTGACGCCAAACTCGATGTTTGTGACATCATCCGTATCAAATGCATACGGCACGGTATAGGTGCCCGCCGCATTTGACTTACCACCAGGTCGATTCAAAAAGCCCGGACGAAAACCTTCAGACCATGTCGCATAGTACATTTGATCAGCATTTGGTTTCCAATCCAGTGTCACCTTGCCAATGAAGCCATCAGTCACCGCTTTATCCGGGGCACCAACGGTATTATCGGGAGCGAACTGGGCAGAAATATTGGTGCCGAACACCTGAGCGTCGCTTGAGGCACCAAAGTTGTAGAACGATGAGTTCGCACTACCGTGGAAGTCCACCTTAATATCATATGAACGTGCGCCAACGGTTACCGAGAACTGATCGTTAAGATCCATGGTCAGTTCACCGAATATGCCAAACTGTTTGTCAGTCCGTAAAATATCGTTTCGGAAAATCACCGGATCTGAAAATGGCCCAGGATCACTGTACCAACCGGGTGATGCGCTACCAACCAGGCCGGTGACCGAAGTATTAGTCAAGGGATAGTTAGGACCAAAACCAGTCGTAACACCATCCCAAGCTATACCACTCGTCGAAGCTGGATAAGTAAAGTCATTAAGCTCTGTCAACTCCCAGTCTGAATAAAACGCACCACCTGTGACACGGAAAGCTCTCGACTGATCTGTTGAGAACCGAAGCTCATGGGTCATGACCTCCATTGTGGAAAAACTATCCACGAAGAGGTTAGGTGCACCACATGTACCTGCTGGTCCAGCTGCACCCGGGTAAGTGACCGACCCGTCACAGATATAATACGGTAGATATTGGCCGACAAATAGGTAATCCGTGTAATCAACAATCTGATCAGCCTCACGATCTGTGAAGGCCCCGGTGTACACTATTTCTAGCTCACCCATCGTTCCCGTCAAAGTCCAGGAAGTATTATCAAATGTATCTTCAATATGATCATCGGTGAAGCGTTCGACTGCTAGGTCTCCAAGATTGGGGTCAGCAAAAAATACGCCGTCACTTTCTATATCCTGTCGCTGGTGAGCAACTTGCAGACTCCAATTATCATTGAGATCCCACAGGGCACTAACACGAAAACCCTGATAACGAGTATCGTTAAAATCTTCCTCTGCTAAAGCACTATTGTCAGCGGTCAGGAAGGTAACATTACTGAAATCAGAACCTGCCTGAAATCCTCCCCTCCAAGGCTGGACTACCTCGCCATTCGAACGGATGCTTCCGGCCGCTCTGAACCTGCCACTATCGCGAGCAGTTCGGGTTCCGGCAACATTGTCGATATATCCACCTTTATTGTCGACGTAATATACGGCCCGGACGGCAAAATTATCACTCAAACCTAAATTTACCATCGCCTCAATATTTGTACTTACCTCGCCCTCATTGATGAGTCCCATACCTACCTTGACACTTCCATAAGTGTCACTTGGATCAGGCTTGTTGGTAATTAAGCGAACGGTACCTGCCTGGGAGCTAGCTCCAAAAAGCGTGCCCTGCGGCCCACTTAATACCTCGATTCGTTCAAGATCCGCAGCATAGACGTCTAGGTTTCTACCTGGCATCACCAATGGTTGCTCATTTAAATAAAACGCGACGTTAGGTGCTAATCCAGCCACCCCAGCGGTTGTTAAATTAGGTGTCGTAGATGCAACGCCACGAATATAGACAGTATTTTGACCTGGCCCACTGCCGCCAGCAGTCACGCCTGGCATCGCCATTACATAGTCAGAAAAATTTGTTATACCCAACTGATCAATAT
This sequence comes from uncultured Woeseia sp., assembly GCA_913031125.1. Classification (GTDB taxonomy): domain Bacteria; phylum Pseudomonadota; class Gammaproteobacteria; order Steroidobacterales; family Woeseiaceae; genus SZUA-117. Next base: position 61,972 of record CAJWFK010000016.1, read on the forward strand.
CATCGGCAGTTAATGCAGTTACCGCGAGAGGCACTTCCTGCATAGATTCCGCTCGTTTAGTAGCCGTTACGATAACTTCTTCGATTAGTTGTTGAGCATTAGCGGTTGCACTGATTGCACCCGCAGAGATAGCGCAAATCACTGCATCACTAACTTTGCTTCGCTTGAACATTTATATTCCCCTTTGAACTCGCTCTGGCCCAGTTTCCAAATCTTCCGGAACCCGATGGGCAGCCCTATAACCGACCCCAGCGCGACAATAAACCTGATATTGCCCTGTAAGAGTCGTGTTAGTTGTCCCTTATGTGACAACTATTCATCATTGTATAATCTAAACCGGCCTAATTTTGTCGCATAACATTTGCTAGTTTGCTCACGATTAGGTCTAACACAACCTACTTACATAATAGTTTAAATATCTTCCAACACGTAATCATACACAAACATGAACGATAATTTGTCGCTTTTTAGCAACAAAAATCATTTAGACTTCCAGTCCCATATTATTCAAAATTACTCAAATGTGATAGTTGACCTTACTTAGTTGGGTTATATAGTTTTAATTTGTTTCTGTCGCTACAAGACAACAAATACAAAAGTAATAAATATTATGAGTACAAAACATAGGTCCTTATGGATTCGACTACCAAAGCCAATCAAACGAGTCGATAGGCTTTGTGCGCCCAGAGCATTATAGTGTTTAACCAAATTATGTCGCCCATGAGAATTACAGCAAGTGTATTTCTCAAATACACTGAAGCTGATATTAATAATTTTATTTTTTTCGCTGGGCAAAGAGCCCAAAAAAGGTGTCAAAAATGAGTGCGAGACGGAGAAGAAAGGGCGCCGGACGCCAAGCTAAGCTAGCCGCCCGCCTGAAAGCACCAGAATCAACAGCTGCCTACATTGATCGCAATATTCCTTATTACGAGCTGCTAAATGAGGAGGAACTGACCCTGATCGAGAAAAATGCAGATACCGTACTTGAGGAAATTGGCATCGAGTTCAGCGATTTCCCAGAAGCCGTGAACCTTCTGCGAAAAGCGGGTGCGAACGTGGAAGGAGAGCGCGTTCGATTTCCACGCGGTATGTGTCGCGAAATTATCCAGGCATCAGCACCTGCCGAATATACTCAGCACGCTAGAAATTCGGCACGCAACGTCGTTATAGGCGGGGACCGGACAGTTTTAGTCCCCGCCTATGGATCACCTTTTGTCCGTGACCTGGACAAGGGTCGACGTTACGCAACAATTGAAGATTTCGAAAACTTCGTAAAACTCGCTTATATGAGTCCGAACCTGCATCACTCGGGCGGAACAGTGTGTGAACCAGTTGATATACCCGTTAATAAACGCCATTTGGATATGGTCTTTAGCCATATTAAATATAGCGATAAGCCATTCATGGGATCAGTGACACATCCCGAACGCGCGGAAGATACCGTTAATATGGCCAAGTTGGTCTTCGGTGACGCTTTTGTAGAAGAAAATACCGTTCTCACAAGCCTTATCAATGCCAATTCACCTCTGACTTTTGATTCGACAATGCTGGGCGCTGCAACTGTTTATGCAAAACACAATCAAGCAACAATGATCTCCCCGTTCCTGCTGGCCGGTGCCATGTCACCGGTAACCGTTATCGGCACATTGACGCAAATTCTGGCTGAGGCTCTCGCTGGTATTGCGTATGTGCAACTCGTACGACCCGGGGCACCTGTCATATTCGGGACGTTTGCAGCGGCTGTATCCATGCAGTCAGGTGCGCCAACCTTTGGCACGCCAGAAGCCGGTCAGATGGTCCTAGCTGCAGGG
>CAJWFK010000017.1 GCA_913031125.1 uncultured Woeseia sp.
TTTTTTTCGCCAAGTTGGTTTACTTTGCCTGATGCTGAACTTACCGGTAACCTTGAGTTACGCACGAATGCTCACGTTCGCGAAGTTTTGGTAGGCAAAGATGAGCGCTTTGCTAGAGGAGTCGCTTATGTAGATCGTGACACCGGGGAAGAGATCGAAGTTGAAGGAAAGGCAATTATTCTTGCAGCCTCCTGCTGTGAAACAGCTAAGATTATGCTGAATTCTACGTCAAGCCAGTGGCCGAACGGCATAGCTAACAGCAGCGGTCAAGTTGGCCGTAATATTAGCGACCATTTATATGGCATCTCTGTGAACGGTTTTCTTCCTCAACTTATTGGCAAAGAAAGTAGACCTGATAATGTCCATGATTCGACTGTTGCATGGATGCCACGATGGCAAAATTTAAATGGACGAGATCACGATGAATTCATCCGCGGGTATTCAATGTATCCTTACGGCGGGTGTGACAGTTTTCCGTGGTGGTCGGACTATATTGGCGGCTTTGGGAGCTCATTTAAGAAAAACATTAGGCGATTTTATGGTGCTCCGGTTAATTTTCTTATTCAGGCACCGTCTCTCCCGAGTACATCAAACTACATGGATATTGATCCCGATAAAAAGGATTTATTTGGTATACCGTTGGCCAGGTTCCACTTTAGCTGGGGAGAAAATGAACTTGCAATGTGGGAGCATTCGAAGCTCATTTGCAGCGAGATCGTCGAAAATGCGGGAGGTGAGATATGGGAGGTTGGTGGCGAACCATCTCCTCCAGGTAGTAGTCTCCATGAAACAGGGACTTGTCGTTTTGGATACGACCCTGAAACATCAGTGACGAATAGCTTTTCACAAACTCATGACGTACTTAATTTGTTTGTCTGTGATGCTAGTATATTCCCCTTTGCCACTGATAAGACCAGTACTCTTGGAATTATGGCATTTTCTTTGCGCACAGCGGACCATATACACAGTAGATTTAAAGATGGATCCATTGCATAGATTAAATAAATTGGAGTCCGATAAGTTACTTCTTTAGGCGCAACATAACCTCATTTCGTCTTAAGAAGAAAGGCGTAAAGGGAGCATTATAGGTAGCGCTAATTGACACATCGTAGAATTCTAAGCCATCGATTGTCAGTGAGTCCTTAAGGATTCTTGCTTTGTCCGCGAAATTTTTGGCTGAGGATCGACCAGAAAATTTCTTGACCGCGTAGGTCATCCTATCCAGGACGGCTAACTCAACAAGCGGGTGATCCGGGACAGGTGCACTTTCGATACTGTATTCGGAAGGTAGATAAAATTGCATCAAGGATCCTTTGTCACTGTTACTTTCCAGCACCGGTGCTGTCATCGCAATTTTTTCTGATTGCAGCACTGGCACCGTCATTGAGATCTTTAATGCAGTGTTATTGTCTCCAGAGATATATTTAAAGAGTCGACGAAAAGCTTGATTGCGCCCACTCTCCTCAAGGGTCTGGACAACTACACGCTCATAATAACGCCTCACTTCATATTGTTCTGTTGCCGACAAAAGTTCATAGGACGGCTCTTCGTAAGCCATAGCACTTTCCTTCGCGATTAATGGCAGCATACAAAGTAACAGACGAGCAATTAGCTTTAGCATTCGAGCACCCATAAAGTTTCCATTTATTGTGCCGAGTTTGGTGTTTTCAAGTGTTAGTTTTTCAGGCCTCAAAATTAAATGAATTGGAGGCCAACTATCCCATCCCATGTCAGTTTGCAGCCTAAAATAAATAGTGTGATATAGAAAAAGTTGAAGAAGAAACTATCGGATACCCGATCGTGCAGCCACTTGCCAAGTGCGATTCCTATTGGTGCCAGCGGACATAGCACTAGTGAGGTGATTAGGTTACTCGTATCAAGTAACCCCAGCCATGCGTAGGGGATAAGCTTTGTATAATTCACAACCCAGAAAAAGACAGTGGCGGTGGCTACAAAGCTAGTTCGGTCCATTCCACGGCGAAGTAAATAAAAACTAAGTGGCGGTGCGCCAGCATGGGCAACGAAACTTGTGAACCCGGCTGCCGTACCGGCGGTTATTCCGACCACTGAACCTAACCTTTCTTGTGGAGCGGCAGATTGTCGAATTTGGTACCACCAATACTGAATTGTATATAACAGAGAAATTGTACCGAGGGTTAGGCGAATGAGATGGACATTCATGTATTCGAACAGCAGTGCGCCGAGCAAAATGCCTAGTATTGAAGCGGGTACGAGTAGTTTCAGTTCCCGCCATATCCAGTGGCCGCGGAAAACCCATAGTGCCATTAGGTCCATCACGCAAAGGATAGGAAGTAAGATTGCAGCTGCTGTGATTGGGGATACCACAAGAGCCATTAAAGGTACGGCAACAATGACGATACCCCCACCAAAACCGCCTTTAGCAATCCCAAATATTAGAACCGCAGGGATAGCAGCGAAGTAGAAGGAGGGGTCAGTAATCAACGGTCACTGCAATATTTTTTTTAATGGAGATTTGTCCTTACATTGACGGTGGTTTTAACCTAACCGACATTTTAAATCTTATACGTAAATGTTCAGCGGATACTGCTACAGGGTCAGTCTTTACTCGAATTCCCACGGCCCGAGCGGTACGTCATCCATACAATCGTCTTCGGCCTTTGTCATTGGATTATCCAGGAAACTGGAGATCAGTTTAACTCGGCATTCTCCTTCTGATTCAGCAGACCAACCCAGCATATGACCCAATCCGGAAAGTTCAACAACTTGTAGGTTAGGCATGGTACGAGCTACATAATTGCCCCACCTAGTGGTGCAACACACATCGACTTCCCCATGTAAAGATAGGCCCGGTACATCTGAGTCAAAACGAGTATTGTGTTCCGGCGGTACGGAGCCATCGGCACCCCACCACGCACATATCTTGTTGTCCTCGAATGCTAGTAATGCCGGCTCCCGGTCCAACATTGCCATCACATCTGCTTTAGTAGGACGATTCGTCCCCATATCCCCGCAGATGTGTGCCAGGTAGTAACCGTATTGGGTGTAATAATCATAGTCGTCTATCGAAACTTGTTGCCATTGATCTGTTCCAAAAAACTCATCTAATGCTGAATAATCTTGTTTTTGTACTCTTGACAAGACATTTGGAAGCTTTGTGTAAATTCCTTCAAAATCGGTATAGATTCTGCCCATTAATGCCACACCATCAAAGGTAAGGGTTACCGACTTTCCTTCCTGGTTACGGATCGTTGTTGAGAATGGTTTTTCATCGAGCATACGGCGTGCCCGGTCAATTTCATAGTACCAGTCCGGGATTAACTCACGACACCGCAGGTCCTCGCTTACACAGCGCCCAAGGATATCCGTAAATGATTGTTTGATGGTGTAAAACTCATCAATGGCTGGACGATTCCTGTACTCACCGAACCACGGTGCACCCAGCACTATTGTGCGTACGCTGTTCGGAAAATACCGCAGGTAGGAAATAATAGATCCGCCGCCGGTTGAATAACCGTAAATGTTTATCTTTGCGTAACCTAGTAGCTGTCTTATCTCTTCAACGTCTCGTGAAATCTCATATTCATTGTATCGGGTGACATCTATACCCTCGGAAACCATTTTTTCATAGCAGTTTTCCACCGTTTCCGCATGCATGCGAAGACGCTCTTTTGTATCCAATGTTGAAACTATTACAGGAGAAAGATGATTCTGATAGGGTGAAATTGTTCTGCCGGGACACGCAAGACTGGGTTTCGCATGCAACATACCGCGATGATCAATTAATACGACTGTCCGATTCCCTGCATCTGCTCGGATCCAGGAAAAATCATACATCGGTGTAACGCCTGGCCCCCCTGGAAAAAAGAAGAGCGGGTCAGGATTTCCAGCCTCGGTATTGGGAGCAATGACGGCTACCGGTAATTTGACGAGAGTGCCATTTGGCTTGTCCCGATTTTCCTCCCCAAAGAAAAGGTAACAATCGGCACCCGCAGCGCGCAGTTGCTCCGAAACACATTCCGCTGATTCTATACGTGGTAAAACGGCATCTTCTGCGACCGAAATCGATGCTGTATAAAATAGCAGGCTGGCTATAAAACCAAGTTCTTTATAAGTGCGGGTTTTCATCCATAGCATCTGTGTGTTCTCTCCAGTATATACAACGCTGCATTGATGCTTATATTACGCATTTATATATAAAGCTATATAGTGGTGAGCTAGGTAATAATCGTAAAGTGCAATTGTATATGTAGAGGAAGGTTAGAGTAATGAGTAATGTTCAGCCGAAGCTAGAAATCGAAGAAAACTTGTCCAACTCGGATTGGCAAAAACGGAAGGAAGTAGCTATCGCCCGGGGTCAGGGAAATATCGCTTCTGTGTACATTGAAAGTGCGAAGAATGCTGAATTGTGGGATGTCGAAGGTAGGCGCTATATAGACTTTGGGACTGGCATTGCGGTATGCAATACAGGCCATCTACACCCTAAGGTAAAGGCGTCGGTTCAAAATCAGCTGGATAAATTTAGCCATACTTGTGTGATGGTAACTCCCTATGATTCGGCTGTGCGCCTCGCCGAAAGGCTAAATGAATTAGCGCCAGGTAAAAGTTTAAAAAAGACTGTTTTTGTTACTACCGGAGCAGAGGCTGTGGAAAATAGCGTCAAAATTGCTCGGGCACATACGGGAAGGCGTGGGGTAATTGCTTTTAACGGGGGATTTCATGGCCGTACTCTATTAGCCATGGGCTTAACTGGAAAAATTACACCTTATAAAAATTTGTTCGGACCGTTTCCCGGTGAGGTTTACCACGCGCCCTTTCCAATCGAATATCATGATATATCTGTAAAAGATTCATTACGGGCATTGAAAACTCTCTTTAAGGTTGCTATTGACGCTGCCGATGTGGCTGCAATTGTTATTGAGCCAGTGCAGGGTGAGGGTGGGTTTTACACTGCGCCAACCGAATTTCTTCAAGCCCTGAGAAAGGTTTGCGATGAACATGGCATCGTACTTATCGTTGATGAGATACAGACTGGATTCGGTCGTACCGGAAAATTCTTTGCGATTGAATATGCTGACGTAGAGCCAGATCTTATTACGGTTGCTAAAGGATTAGCTGGGGGTTTCCCACTTGCAGCTGTTGTTGGGAAGACGGAAATTATGGATGCGCCATTGCCGGGCGGTTTGGGTGGAACCTATGCGGGTTCTCCAATTAGTTGTAGTGCTGCACTTGCAGTTCTCGATGCGATTGAAGAAGAAAATCTTGTTGGTCGCGCGAATGAAATAGGCTTAAAGTTTCGTCAGCGATTGCAGGAAATTCAGTCGAAATTTCCAGAAGTTATTGGAGAGATACGTGCGGAGCGGGGCGCAATGATTGCTATTGAGTTAGTGCTGAACGGAGATGCAACTAAGCCTGATGCAAACCTTACCAAGGAAATTGTTGGCGAGGCATATCGCAATGGATTAGCGCTTTTATCTTGTGGGGTAAATGCAAATGTGATCCGATTTTTACCGGCATTAACCATTGAAGATGAACTTATCGAGGAAGGCTTGGACATTTTTGAGGAGTGCTTCAAGCGCGCTGTTAAGGGATAGTGTCAGGTAGGGCTGGATAAGATAGCGGAATGAACGTCAAGACGCTTATTCATACTACTATCCTGTTAGCCAGTGTTTTTTTCCAGTCCAGCGCCGCCCTTTGCGAAGAGGGTTCTTCTTCGCCCGTTGTTGGACGTGCCTATCCCGACCGAGTTTTATGGGGCGACACCCACGTTCACACCAGTATGTCGACCGGAGATGCCAATCTTTTAGGGGGTAACGATCTGCCACCCACTGTGGCCTATCGATTTGCGCGCGGTGAACGAGTGCACGCGCGTAATGGGATGCCGCTGCAGCTCCGCCGGCCACTGGACTTTCTCGTTATTGCAGATCACGCGGAAGCGTTGGGGGTTGCATACAGCCTGCAACACCCGGATCCACAACTCCTCGATACGAAAGCAGCGCGACGAAGTTATGACGCCTTCCGGCTGAAGGTAGCCGGTTCTCCGAGTCATGCTGAGTACTTGGAGCTTCGCCGTAAGCTTGATGAAGCGTGGAAGATGGCGGGAGGGTCTGCAGGCTCCGTCTGGAAATCAGTTATCGAGGCGGCGGATACGAATAATGATCCCGGTAGGTTCACCGCTTTTTCTGGCTACGAGTGGACTTCCGTTGGCGCCGAACCTACCGTGGTTGGTAACCTGCACAGGGTCGTGATATTTAAAGACGGTGCCGATAAGACCGGCCAGGTGGAGCCCTTCAGCGCCCTGGATAGTCGCGACCCCGCTGACCTATGGGATGCACTACAACACTATGAGGAATTGACGGGCGGCGAGGTGCTAGCAATTCCTCACAACGGTAACTTGAGCAACGGTGAAATGTTTGCGCTTACCACGTTCGATGACCGTCCGTTGACGAGCGCCTATGTAAGCACGCGCAGTCGCTGGGAACCTCTTTACGAAGTGACTCAGATGAAGGGTGATACAGAGACGCATCCGGTGTTGTCGCCCAACGATGAATTCGCCGACTTCGAGACTTGGAGTAGTTGGGCGGGCACGACATTGAATCCCGCGGGACACCCGTGCTGTCCCAACTGGGAACCGAAAGAATTCGCTAGCAAGAAACGCGCCGAATATGCACGATCCGCACTGAAAAGGGGGCTTGCGTTACAGGCAGAGTTTGGCGCTAATCCCTTCAAATTTGGTGTAGTCGGTGGCACGGATAGTCATACATCGTTTGCGACCGCGGATAACGACAGCTTTTGGGGTAAATACACTAACGCGACGCCTACCCCGACGCGCATGATAGAGCCTGTCGCGACAGGCCGTTGGGCAACGCCATTGAATTGGGAAACAGGGGCGGCAGGTTATGCCGCGATCTGGGCCCACGAGAACACGCGCGAATCACTTTTTGCCGCCATGCGACGTAAAGAGGTTTATGCCAGTACAGGTCCAAGAATTACGGTTCGGTTCTTCGGCGGTTGGTCGTTCGAGCCGGAGGACGCCTTTCGAACCAATCTGGCGGACATTGGCTATCGCAAGGGAGTACCGATGGGCGGCGACCTGAAACATTGGCAGGATGGTGAAGCACCGTCATTTCTAATCGCTGCCCTAAAGGACCCGGATGGTGCAAATCTAGACCGAGTGCAAGTCATCAAAGGCTGGCGCGACCGAAGCGGCCGGTTACACGAGAAGGTCTACAATGTTGCGCAGTCAGACGGTAGGAAGTTACGGCGCGATGGTAGCCTGCCAAGTGTGGGTTCTACGGTCGATGTGGCTACCGCGTCGTACAGCAACACAATCGGCGACCCTGGATTGGTTGTGGTCTGGGCCGACCCCGATTTCAATCCTAACGAAGCTTGTTTTTACTATGTTCGGGTGCTGGAGATTCCAACACCCCGCTGGACAGCTTATGACGCACGCGATTTCGGCATAGGGGAGATATCAGAGGAGATCCCGATGGTTACGCAGGAACGTGCCTATACGTCGCCGATCTGGTACACGCCATAAGCCGTCACACCAAGCCTGCGTTTTGAAAGAATTCACTTGGTGAATTGTTTGTCAAAATTACTAGCGTGATAGTTTTCGCATTACTGCTTCTAATGGTCCGCGCTTAAAAAATTTTGACCATGCGAATGCGTAACTAATCGCCAGAACACAGAACAGCAAAGCAGCCGTGACCGCGGTACCAATTGATTGGCCACCGAGCATTCCGAGGGCCTCTAATGTACCCATGCCTATTAAGATGTGGGCAATATATAACGTCAGTGTTTGGCGCCCTGCTGACGCTATGATTTTGAGCATACCCACGCGGTCAATCCATTCCGCAAAGCGCAGGCACAAGCCAATCATGAGTGCTGCTGCCGCACCGCCGGCCAAAACATACAGGGGCATGGGTGGCATGGGTTTTGTGGCGGCAAAAATAATAAGTTCGGGGTCTAGGGAATGAAATTGGTCCGCAATAAATAAGCTGAACAGTTCCGCAGCGATCATTACCAATAGGCCCGAGATAATAAGACGGTTTTGTAGTGAAACCTTTGAGAGGGATGTCCTGCTCAGTAAGAATCCGAATAGTAGAAACGAGAGCCATGGGATGACTGGATGGAAACCATTGAAAAACAAATTTCTAACAAAGCCAACCGGCGTCCAAAAATCAGCATAACTGTAGTCTGACCAATTCCAGCTGTGTTCGTAGTCGAGCATTATGACCAATAGAACAAACGCTACGTTCAACAACACAATCAATGTTACCAATGCATGAGATTGTAGCCGCAATAAAGCAACACCAAACAGAAAATAGAAAGCATAGTAATGCAGTATATCGGCCTCGAATACGAGTGCGTTAAGAAGCCCTAGAACAAGAAGAAAAATCGCTCGTCGAAGTGTTACGGAAACTGTTGTCCTGTGATCAGATTTTATATTGGCGAGGCCAAGACCTAAACCGGCGAGAACTACGAATGTAGCGGCGGCTCTGCCTTCAAGTACACCAGTTAATAGAGCTAGAGTTCCTTGATCGTTCTCAGCTCCCATGACTATACGAAAGTTAACGATGACCATGCCGGCGAAAGCAAAAAACCTAGCAAGGTCAAGACCTGCGAGGCGCACAGATTCGTTGGTTCCTGTCTTCATTCGGGTGTCTTTAGACTACTTTATCTTTGTCGCGTATTAGTCGTTTCGCTTTGTTTCGAACATTTCTATTATGAGCACAGAGCGCTTAAGTCTATGGAGTCGGCAGAGTTTACAGAACAGCTAATTTCTATTGGTTGGCAGCAAACTTCACAATCCTCGATGTAATTTTGTCTTTCGATGGACGGGTCGATAATGATGGAGATTCGTTCATCACAAAATGGACAATGAATAGCTTTTTCGACTGTCGACAGATTCATGTCTTCAATATTTTATACCCATACAAAAAGGATCATCCGGGTTAAGAATCAAAGTCGCTTCGCCATTTATATGTGCTGAGCCACGTATGGTTGGCAGAACTTGACAGTCTCCCAACGTCTCATAAGAACAGACAAATACGCTACCAACGATACTTTCTTGTCGCCAATGTTCATTAGGCGCAAGTACTCCGTCTTCAGCTAAACAGGCTAATTTAGCGCTGCTTCCTGTGCCGCAGGGTGACCGATCATAAGCGCCTCCGGGACATAGCACGAAATTGCGACTGTGGTTTTTTGGATCTAACGCTGGACCAAACAATTCAATATGATCAACATAAGCGCCATTGGCACCAGTAATTCCCTGTTCGGCCAAGGCATCCCTGATCTCTGTGCAAACTTGGGTAAGGCGTGTGGTATTTTCAACGGTTAGTTCTTCGCCGGAATCCTTGACTAGAAAAAACCAGTTACCGCCCCAAGCGATATCACCTTTTACTCTCCCATTTCCAGGGATATCTACCTCGACGTCTGATTGAAAACGATAGCTTGGGACGTTTTGAACGAGAACACTTCCATCTGCACTTAATTCGGCTTCTACAATTCCAACAGGAGTTTCTATTTTGTGTCGACCTTTTTCGATCTTCCCCATATATTGTAGAGTTACCATTAAGCCGATTGTTCCGTGTCCGCACATTCCCAAATAGCTGCCATTGTTGAAAAAAATAACTGCAGCTGTGCACTCGGGAGTCGTTGGCTCGCAGAGCAAACCACCGACAAGAACATCAGACCCACGTGGTTCGGCGACAACAGCACTTCGGATATGGTCGAAGTCCTGTTTAAAAATGTTGACCCGCTCGTCCAATGGGCCATTGCCGAGATCCGGACCCCCTCCGACGATGATCCTGGTTGGTTCACCCCCAGTATGTGAGTCGATAACGTTAATTCGTTCCATTCTTTTCGGTTCCGTGCCTTCTCTTTTGCTCAAGGTTTGATGAACTTAAGGGTCATGCGATTAGATTCTCCAATTGCTTTCATATCGCCATCGGGGGGAAGTCGCCAGACATATTCAGATTCAGTCGGTCGATCCTTTTCGTTCGCGTTGATGTTTGATTCAGCAACTAAATTGAATCCAGCTGATTGCATCATATCTACAACATAACTTTTTTTCAGGTAGCCATTTTCACCACTTGCCCATGAATCCGACATATTGTCGCGAGCATGATGTTGGACAACACCGACGATTCCGCCTGATTTAAGTAGGTCCCATGAGTTTTTAATTGCTGTTTTCAGGTTAGCGCTATTTGGCGCTGTATAGGCAAGGTTATGGAGTGCACGAAAAAATAGCACCGCATCCGCGGTACCATGCATCGATCCGGGTAGTGCGCCGAGGACGAAAGCATCTACTTCAGCCTCATCAGTCAATGCAGTGCTTCTCGATTTTTCTATCCAGTCGGATATCCAGGTTTCACGAGTTGCAAGGAATTCCGGAGAAGCGTAATCGTAGCCAATCCCCTTGTATACCGCAGTATTATAGTCTGCTCCAATCACTTTTCCTTTTGAGCCAAGGTACGGCTTTAGGATTTTGGTATACCAGACTTCTCCAGGTAGGACCTCGACAACTGTCATTCCTGGTTCGATACCAAAAAATCTCAGTGTTTCTTCAGGGTGCCTATATTGATAGCGAGCCTGAACGTTGTCAGTTTGCGCAGCTAGTATGCTGGTTAATCGATCATCTGCTTTTATGTTAGCCGCCGCTAGTAACAAGGTTGTCACTATCGCAATCTTCGGTGTCATTATCCTGGTCATGTAATGTCTCTTTTTTAAAAATATAGTTTTTTCACACTTAGCAAATTGATTCGACTATGGCTTCTGTTACGCTATTTTTGACGATTTTTGTACCAAATAAAAGTGTCCAATCATTTATAATTTAGCGATTAGCGTGGATGTTTGACTATGAGTGAAATTACCCGAAGAAACTTTATCAATGGGTCGCTGATGGCGGCAGGAAGTTCTATGCTGCCATTCTCGGTTGACAGTCAGGCTGCGATGGCTGCCTTAGATCCATCCTATTACCCACCGGCCTTTACCGGGCTCCGTGGGAGCCATCCTGGGTCTAACGATCACGCACATGCACAGGCATGGGCTGGGCGTACTGACTGGGGCTCAACAAACAAACTATCGGAGACCTATGACTTGGTTGTGGTTGGGGCCGGCATAAGTGGGCTGGCGGCCGCATATTTCTATCAGCAACAGTATGGTCCGGATAAAAAGATTCTGATCCTCGACAATCATGATGATTTTGGGGGTCACGCCAAGCGCAATGAACATGTGATCGATGGCAAAACCTGCATAAGCTATGGCGGATCACAGACCATTGTGGATCCAAAATATGCTCGGCAGGTGGTACTCGACTTGTTCGAAGATATTGGAGTTGATTTGACGCGCTTTAACACAGCCTATGACATGGATTTTTACAAGCGTCATGGTATGGGTGGAGTGACTTACTTCAATGAAGAAGTATTCGGTGAAGACAAGTTGGTCCAACACCCTTACTGCAACTATCCGAACTATGTCGAAGGATTGTTAGGGGGCAAGCTTTCGCATGAAGAAGCGGCCCAGCAAGCACCTTTGGATAGAAAAGGCAGGGAACAGCTGCTACGAGTACTTAATGGGGGTCTGCACTCTCTGGGCGTACCAGAAGCGGATCTGCAGGACTACATAAACACTCATTCCTATTTTGATTATTTGCAAGAAACGCTCGGTGTTGATGATCCAGGGGTGCTGCGAATGGCCAGGCACTCGGGGTTAGACTGGGGAAACTATAGTACGGAATTGATGTCTATAGCGGCTGCTGAAAGTTGTGGCGCAATGGGTTTTGCTCCCAAAGCGATTTATGACGAGGACAATCCTTATATTCATCATTTTCCCGATGGGAATGCCGGTGTTGCTCGCGCGCTGGTAAAGCATTTGATTCCAAAGGTGGCAAAGGGAAGCAATGCAGAAGCGCTAGTGCTAGCTCGATTCAATTATGCTGAGTTGGACAGGCCGGGTAATACTGTTCGCCTTCGGCTCAACAGCACGGTTGTGAACGTGAAACATGGTGGTGATGCTGCGAGCTCAAGTGAGGTATTCGTCACATATATCAATGATAATCAGTCGTTCCAAGTACGGGGCCGCAATGTCGTAATGGCCTGCTACAACATGATGATTCCGTACATTGTTTCCGGTCTTCCGGAGGCACAGGAGGCGGCATTGAGATTACAAACTAAGAGCCCTTTCGTGTACACAACAGTTGGTTTGAGAAATTGGCATGCGATGAAGGAGTCAGGGATTGGGGTTGCGATGTCACCTGGCAATATGCACCAGGCTGTGCTGATGGATTTTCCCGTAAGTATGGGCGGGTATAAATTCACCGAATCGCCCGACGAGCCGTGCGTTATTCAAATGATTAGTTGCCCTTACGGCACATTTGGTGCGCCCCCTGAAGATCAGTTTCGAGAAGCACGTTATCGTATGTTATCTCTTCAATTTAGTGATTACGAAAAGGAAATCCGGCGACATTTAACAGGGATGTTTCCGAAAGAATTGTTCGACTTTGACAAGGATGTTGCCAGTATTTCAGTTAATCGCTGGGCGCATGGATACACTTACGCCGGGCCAGGGAATTCGGTACGTGTTGGACGGCAGCCATTCGGTCGGATAACTGTTGCCAACTCCGATTCAGCACCTGGAGCAGATGCAAAAACTGCTATTATGATGGGCAGCCGCGCAGTCAACGAACTTAGTTAAGAGTGTCTACAATTAGCATTTAAGAAATAGATGCAGACTTTGGTAAATTGTCTAATGCTTTGATTGTAGTTTCCTCTCGAAAACGACTTAGTTGAAATGCAGATAAATCTATTCCGGTCTCTTTACCAGTTAACATTCCGGCAGTAGCTTTTCCTGCGCCAGGACCAATGCCGAAGCCATGCCCACTTAACCCTGCAGCAATATAGAATCCAGGAATTTTTTCTGATTGGTCAATAACTGGAACAGCGTCAGCTGTGGATTCAACAATTCCCGCCCAAACCTCAGCGAATTTAATATTTCCCAGCCCGGGAAAAATAGTTTCAAGACTCTCTCGAATACTCGAGATAGCATCCGGATTTGGATTAGGATTTAGTACTCTAATTTTTTCGAATGGTGATTCACTATCCAGACTCCATTGTGCTGGTGTTGTCGACTCATGCATGAAGTCGCTATCGATTGAATAATCGTTGCTAGCACTATTGGCTACAGAATAGCCACCATCTTGCCGCCGTCTGATTCCAATGTTTTGTTCCCATATGCAACTATCTAGAACACTTTCACTAGGCACTGTTCGCACCACAGTGCCGCGCACAATGGTCTGTGGAATTGAAAGTCCAAGTGATTTGCAGAACATGCTGGCCCAAACACCGGCGGCACATACGACTATTGGCGCGGCGATAACACCATATTCAGTTATCACACCGGAAACACGGCCGGCTTCCGTTTCTAATCCGCGCACGGCGCAGGTTGTCAGGATCGTTGCTCCGTTTCGCTCTGCTGCCCGAGCTATTGCAGGCGCAGCTTTGTGTGGTTCTGCACATCCATCGCTTGGAGTGTAAAGAGCACCTTTCCAGGGAGCTAGAGCACCATGAGCATAGTGCCTGAGCTCGTCCCCAGCAATTACGCGGCTCGCAAGACCATATTCTTTCGCTATCGGTAACCAATTTTCTGCCCATCGGTTAAGATCATCTTCATTTTTTGTCGCATACATGCAACCGGTTTCCCGAAAGCCGACATCTTCTCCAATGTCAGCAGAAAGCTCATGCCAGATCTTCATACTCTCAAGCATCATGGGCATCTCTCTGATATCTCGACCTTGCTGGCGGACCCAACCCCAGTTGCGGCTCGACTGTTCCCCACTTATATGGCCTTTCTCACATAGCACAACATTTACACCCTGCTGAGTTAGGAACCACGCCGTAGATACTCCTAAAATACCCCCGCCGATAATTACGACTTCAGCAGAACTTGGAATGGTCTGAGGTGGTACAAAGGGCTTGGACCAAGTCTGGGAAACGATGTTTTCTGGAATAGTCTCGGCACTCCTACTTAGGTCTTGGTAGCTGTGCTTTGTTTTATCTTTTATAGGGTTAGGGAATGTTGTGTCCTTGTGCGTTTCCCCGGGAACTTTTGAATTACAACCAGTCGATAGTGCAGCAGCCCCCAATAGGCCAGTCCGAATAAGATTTCGTCTCGTATGGTTCAATTTTATTCCATAGCTTAATTACTCAAGAAACTTAACCCGACGGATTGTTTTCTTGGAACATTGTCTTGATCCAAAGGATGGGGTAAAACACTCTGCTCACCAATTTTTAATGGATCTCTGGAAAACGTCATTTCGATTCCTTCGGAATCTCCTTGGTTATTCACTCTATTATTATTTGGATGTGTATGTACCAGTTGGAGCTCAAATCGGTTAATGAAATTTTCAATTTCAGTTACATGCTCAGAAACTTTGTGAAATTCGATCGCTAACCCGGATAGAGTGCCTGAGAACGAGATAATTTCTTCTAAAATTTCATATTCAGAGCCTTCGATATCCACCTTCAAGAATAGTGGCTTTTTTTCAAGCCGATCCATGGATTTCTTTAAATTAGTATGGCCGCTCTGTCCACCCCCAACTTGCTCTTTATAATGAGTCGCTTTGTCGTTAAAGAATCTTTTAAAGCTATGGTAGGTTTTGATCGCTTCCGACGGTCCATTAGCTTTTCCTATTAGGGCACTCAGGAATCCCTTGATGAAAAACTTCAACCAGAATGTACCTGTAACCGTATGGTCATAGGCATGAGTTGGAACTGTGTTTGCACTGACAAAATCTTCCTCAAATTTCCAGTTCTTGCCGATACCCATTGAGAGTAGGGAATTAGAGTTCTTGATCGAGGTCTTCTCAATCAAGTAACCTCCGTCATGGTTCCCGCCTAACCTGGTAAGGTCAAATAAACCGTTGGGTTTGAAATTTGATGGAAACATTTGATCCTGTTCGTCAAAGTGTTATTTGATGGCGGAATATAGTCGCTTATGCGTTCCTAAATAGACTGAAGAGTCAGTTGCTGAAAACCACTGTATGCGAGATTTCACCTCCGAGCGGCACCGTAACTTTTTCCTCTATGCGTTCACCTTTATAGTCGCCGCGCACGATATAATCGCCAGCCACGACCATAAACGTTGTGCTACGGCGTACTTCCCGTGCAACTGGTCGTGTGCCTTTTGCGCTGTTGCCGGTATAGAGGCTCCAGCCCGCATGTCCTTTAGTAGGTGCTCCATCTGTGCCAACTGCTTCTACTCGTAGCAGGCCTGCACCGAGATCTATTGTGCGTGAACCGTTATCACCGGCCTTAAGATTAAGTTCGAATTCTAGTTCCAGATCTTCACTATCGACGACCCCGATATAGTCCCCTGGCGGAACGTTAAATCGGACACTGCTACCCGGGTCTGTGGCAACTCTTGCTCCCCGACTACCGTCTGGGTTTATTGTGAATACTGCCCATCCTAAAATTCTACGCAGGGGTTTTGAGTCGGGACTTAATTTGGCATCCAGCTCAATACGCGCATGAGCCATGACTACATCCACGTTCATCGGGTCGGTAGTTTCTACGGTGAACGTCTGGCGTCTTTCAATATCGCCAACCTTTGCAGTCGCTACGTATTCCCCTGGCTCTAGGGCCACTGCATACTCAGCCGTAAGTCCAATATGTTGGCGTTCTCCAATTCCTTTTCCTGCTTGCAGATACACGTTCCACATTACCGCTTGCGTGAGAAGTTCTTCATTTCCATCCAAGGCGCGAAGTGTAACGTTACGAATAACTTTGGTCTCACTAACTGTTTTTCCTAGAGCCTCTGATAGTTCACTTGCGTTGGCTGCATCCAGGTAAAGTCCACCGGTTTCATTAGCAAGGCATTGCAAAGCAGCGGTATTTTTTCCAGCTAGATCGAAACCGATCACATGCGTCCGAAAATCGATACCACTAGCAGCCAATTGCTTACCTAGTGCGCAAGGATCAGCATTGCAAGTTTCGAGGCCATCAGTGATTAGGATTACGGTACCGGCAGTGGTTTCATGATTGAGTGCTTCGGCAGCAAGTCGCACAGCCTCAGAAAGGGGGGTTCTACCCTTTGCATTTACATCTTCCACCGCAGATTGGAGTCTGCTGGCGTTAAATTCACTAACCGGCACAAGAATCTCAATATCACTGCAATCTCTTGTGCGGCGATGGCCGTAAGCCATGAGTCCCAACTGATCCGCCGTATCCCAGTTTTCAATAAGTTCTCCCAGTACACGTTTAGCGGATAGAATTTTTCGCTCACCATCAACACGACCTCTCATGCTCCCTGACCCGTCGAGCACAACCATAACGCGGCCGTTTTCGGCAAGAAGTGGTTGGGCACCAGCCAGGAACATAAAGATTAGAGGTATGACTAGAGGGATTGTTTTTTTATACATTGCGAATTATTCCCGCTGTTTTTGCTACGGCTGATTTTACATCTGATATATTGATCAAGCTATGAAAAACCTGGTAAGCAATAGCTGTGTATGGCGTATTTGAGGAAGGTTTCGAAGAGGATGCTTTGCCAAATGTGCGAAGATGATTGGAATATTTTCTCTGCCTTAGTGAAGGATAAGTATGAAAGATCATGGCATAAATAAGCCTATAACGCGCCGCGATTTCGTTGGAGGCGTGGCCGTAGCGATAAGCGGTAGTGTGGCTTGGAGGTGGTCAGAGGCTGGGGCGCCGGTGGTTTCATATGAACATCTTGACGCAAAAGGAAATAGGTATCCGCCAGTTCGCACTGGCATGCGGGGTAGCCACGATGGCTCTTTTGATGTCGCTCATAAGATGCGAGATGGAATTCGTTGGAATAATTCAGTGGAAACGGAAGAGCAGTACGATCTTATTGTTGTCGGAGGTGGTTTAAGCGGTTTGGCGACAGCCTGGTACTTTAAAGAAAGGGACCCGGCGGCGCGGATTTTAATCCTCGACAACCACGATGACTTTGGAGGTCATGCAAAGCGGAACGAGTTCTGGCACGGTGACCGGATGCTGCTTTGTAATGGCGGCACGTTAAACATCTCGAATCTTCATCGGTACGACGAAGAAGGACAGCGTCTTCTAAAGGCATTGGGTATAGACGTAGAACGTTATTCAGACTTTCATGATGGTGATCTGTATATATCTCACGGCTTGGGCCGAGGGGTCTTTTTTGATCGGGAAACGTTTGGTGAAGATCGGCTCGTGGTTGGCGAAGGGGAGCAGTCGTGGCCGCAGTTCCTGGCGCAGACACCCTTATCGGCTCAGGCGCGTCAAGATCTGGCTCGGTTATACGATGATTCCGGCAAAGACTACCTGGGACATCTTAGCCAAGAAGAAAAGGTCAAATTCCTTCAGAACACAAGCTACGAAGATTTTCTTCTTGAAAAGGCAAAAATTGGTCGGGAGGCAGTATCTTTCTTGTGGAGATCCACCACATGGGCAATAGGAATTGATGCAATCTCCGGGTGGGTTGCAGCTACAAGCGGTTGGCCGGGAACGAGCGGTCTCGGTGTGAATGAGTACAGCGGAGATGCGTTGTTCTGCCAATTTCCGGATGGCAATGCAACCATAGCTCGCCTTCTGGTCCGTTCGTTGATTCCTAGTGTGGCGGCCGGTAATACATTGGATGATGTGGTTGAAGCTCGCTTTGACTATAGTGCCCTTGATGTGCCCGAGTCGGCTGTGCGTGTCCGTCTCGATAGCACTGTGGTCAAGGTGAAGCACTGTGGTGACCCAGTAACATCTGATCAGGTTGAGGTTGATTATGTGCGCGGTGATCGCGCGTACCGAGTCCGCGGTGGGTCTTGCGTGTTGGCTTGTTACCACTCTGCGATACCCTATCTTTGCGACGAGTTACCGGCAGCACAAAAAGAGGCGTTATCTTCTGCCCTCAAAGCGCCACTGATTTACACTAGCGTATTGCTGCGGAATTGGAGAGCTTTTTCTCGGTTGGGGATTCGTAACCTGCGCAGTCCAGGTAGCTACTTTGAGTCGATGAGTCTGCAACCAGCTTTAAGCATCGGCGGATACCGCCATTCGAGTGGACCCGACGAGCCTATTGTCTTGCGCATGTCCCGAGCTCCGCTCGACTTACAAACACGTGGATTACCCGCGTCAGAGCAGTGGAAGGAGGGCCGGACAGAGCTGCTTACAACGACCTTTGAGACTTTTGAACTAAAGATCAGGGATCAGCTCGATCGTATCCTGTCGGACGGAGGATTCGAGTCTGCCCGTGATATTGAAGCAATAACCGTGAACCGCTGGCCACACGGCTACGCTTATGGCCAGGATCCGGAGACGGGGCAGGTCGCATGGAATCTCGATGAGTTGTCACCAGAGCGATCTCCCTGGCTTGAGGCGAGTAAACCTTTCGGACGCATTGCTATCGCAAACTCCGATGCCCGGGCGGATGCTATGACCGAGGGTGCATTTAAAGCCGCACATATGGCGGTCGCCGCACTCGTTAGCGATTGATTCCCCGACAGACTTCGATTAAACCGATATAGTTAAGCAATAACGTTCGGGGGAAACTAGTGCAGGAAAGGAACAAGGGATTGATCAGAGTCGACTGGATCCTCGGAATGATTGCATTCTATTGGCTATCATCATTCGCCGAGGACGTGGATCAAGTGCCATCTGCGCCCACACAAGATGCACCGCCTACAATTACTCGAGCAACCTTTCCGGATTCGGATGGAAAGAGCTTTTTCAATGAACAGGTTCTGCCGCAGTTGGGGAGGAACGGTTGCCCCATCTGTCATATGCCCGGGCCTGGATATGTAAGGCCGGAAATCAGTTACGACGGTTTATTTCCGTTCTTGGCTATTGGACAGGCGGCTGATAACAACGTTGTCATATTTAAGATTGCGAACCAACGGAGTTTTTCGTCCGATGAGCCCAATCATCCTGGGGGAGACCGTTGTAAGAATGAGGAGGCTGAACCCTGCAAAACCATAATGGCATGGTGGGAAGTGGAATTTGGTAGCCCAACCTTTTAATTATTACTACTAGCTAAAAACCCAATTTAAAAAAACATCGATAGGAGTTTTTGTGAAAAATAATCTGAACCTACTTTTGTGTGTCGTAATCCTTTTTGGCAATAACTCCATTGCAGATAAGCAAATGAATGACAACAATATAATAGATCTCGATTTCAGTCAGTTGCAGACGGTTGAATTATATCCCGTGGAAGATTATCCGTTTATGAAGGTTATTGATGGGGATGAGCCGTTAGCCGGAGGGGTAACCAGCTTTCAATCTAATGATGGGAAGTTTGACGTGGGTTCGTCCCGTTACTCAAAAATTACTCTGCGCCTAAGTGATTGGCCTGTCGATGAGTTTATGTATTTTCTTGAGGGGCAGGTTGAAATTACAAATGAAGACGGCTCATCAAAAATTTACGGCGCTGGTGACGCTATTGTGATGCCTAAAGGATTCAATGGCATTTGGAGACAACTAACTCCAATTAAAAAGATCAACATTTCATATCCGATGGAATGACGCAGCTTTGAATTTGGGTGACTGAGATATGAAGATAATTAACCGACGCGATGCCTTCAAGGGGCTGGGTATCCTGGGAGCCACAGCAATGCTGCCCGGTTTAACTGCGGGTGGCAGTACCTCTAGAACGGCTATTGTGGTTGGTTCAGGTATTGCTGGTTTAACCGCAGCGTGGGAATTACAGGCTGCCGGGTTCGCGGTTAGCGTTTTTGAAAAACAGCATATGGCCGGCGGGCGCATGCGTATGGATTGGATCGGCCCCATATATCGACAGGTACACGCCGAGGAGATCTGGGAAGGTAACGCAGAGATGCTTGATCTTGCCGATACGATTGGTATTGCCGATAAATTTACGATCAACCAACCGGATGGTCCGATGGAGATACCGATTCCGGTGAACAATGGAGATGGTATTTACGGTGTTGCAACACGTTTTCACACAACCGAGATTTTAAACACGCCTGGGTTTAGCAACAAACTCAAGCAGGATTTGTTGACATTATTACCAGACCTTGCAGAGATTCGGGAGACCGTTGATCCCTGTTTGCTGCATACGGGCGCAGCCTGGGATGACGAGAGTCTTTTCGACTACCTTGCAAGGAAGCTTGGAAGAGAGGGCGCCCAAAGGTTTACCGATGACTGGGTTGCACCTGGTTGGTTGTGGGTTTGGGGACAGAAGGCAGAAGAAGCATCAAAAATAGCAATGCTGTCGCTCGTAGCACAGCAGAATAAACGTTGGATCAATCCACCGGATATTGGGCTAATGACACAGACGCTCGCTTCCATGCTCGATGTCAAACTCAATACCACTGTGATGAGAATTACGCCACCAGATGGTAATGGTCGTCACACGATTCACTACCTGACTCCTGATGGTCGGAGAACATCTGTGACGCCTGACGTTGTTGTATGCGCCACCGAAGGAAATTATGTTTTACCCATGGTGCAAGGACTCAATGACCAACAGCGAAGCTTTTTTAACCGGGTCCACCTGGGCCAGTTTGCTTTTATTACCTACCTTATAAAAAAAGGCCATGGACCGAAGACCATTTTGAGTAATGAGTCGGGCTACACCGCGAGTCATCCGGAATACGAAAGACAGATAAGTTCGATTGACTGGGTTGCGGTTCCCGAAGGCACCGGCATGGAGTTCCTGGGAACGGATCATGAAGGTCGGGCGATGGTAGGCTCATATCTGCGAGACAAGGAGATGACCGAATGGAGGGAAAGTGGTCAATCCCTTTCGGCTTATTGTTTACCCACGATCCAGGAAGGTTATCCGGGCCTGACCTTAGACCTGATTGATGATGTGGTCGTGCAAGGCGGTGATGAATTGGTCATGTTTAATACAGGCCTTCCCAGCGCGATGGCGGAGTTTATTCGCGCAGAGGAAAAAGAAAAGCATGGATTGTATTTCTGCGGCGAGTATTTAAGCCATGCACACACGGGCGCGGCTTGTGCTAGTGGACGCACAGTTGCACGAACAATCGCCACTCATTGGTCCTGAACCGGCGGTATATCTATTTCCGGCATTCGTTATTCGGCTTACCTATCTGGTACGCATACGCCAAAGACTTTTGGTTTAGTTAGTCGCCCTAACAAAAAGTTTTGGTCTTCATATGCCAAAATGACTTTTCCTAAAGCTTCTTGGCACGCGTTCTCATTAGAAAATTTAATTGCTTCCACGGCAGGTCCGCCATTTTCTCCACTGGCGATGACCGATAAAATAAGGATCCATACTGATTCCACGACGTTTCTTTCTCCCAAGCTTTAATAAGACATCCCAATGTTTTTTAACTATCATTCCAAGGGAGTCACTTTAAATTGAATAGAAATAATTTTACAACTGTTAGTAATAAGAAAAAACGGTATTTAATAAAAAGTTACAAATACAAAAGGTGAACACATGTTTAAAAAATATAGTGAAAAGGTTTTTCTACCCCTTCTATTTTCTTTTGCGTTGTTATTTGGTTCGGCTGCCATTGCTGATGACAGGGAAGAAGTTATGGCCCTATTAGACGCCTACATAGAAACAGAAGGTGATTTGAGTGCACAGGGCCAACTCATGAGTGAGGATCGAATTTTTATAATTGGTGCACCGGCCATGCGGCAGACAGATAACGCAGCCAATATGAAGATGCAGCTTAGAGGGGAGGCGCGTCGGAAGACCTTGGATCCGGATGGTCTTTATATGGCCACAGTGGAAGACCAAATTGTCCGTATGTACGGTGATGCCGCCGTTGCAAGTTTTCGTCGTAATTTAAATTGGCGACCCAGCGCTGACGGTGTGCGTAATGGCCAAAGTAATAACACTGCTCGGCAACTCGTAACAGTTGTTATGGCGAAAACCGGTCGTGATTGGAAAATAGTACACACGCATATTTCACCGGCAGGTTAGTTACTCGGTGCACTGAGGTACTAGAAACGGATGAGGGTCTGGCTTTAACCAGATCCTCATACGATTTATTTACTCTAATTCATGAGCATTTTCCCGGGCCCATCGGGCAACCTGAGCATGAGTACCGAACCATGCATCGCCAAGTGTTTTGGCATGCTCGATGAGACGTTCAACGATACAAATCCTCGAACGGTGACCGATGACATGGGGGTGCATTAGAAGTTGGAAGACGTCCCTCTCTGCAGCAGCTTGTTCGAGTTCAACTTTGAAGATTTCGAATACGTCGGTGGGTGATAACCAGGGACGCGCTCCGGAGCGGCTGAAATTTAGGTAAGTAGCATCGTCGCGCACCCATTCTACAGGCACCTCGACTAGGCCTGACGGGTTGCCGTCAAGCAACAGTTCATAGCAAGAATCATCCGCCATCATGGAACTGTCATATTCAAGCCCAAGTTCAGCTGCCAGTTCGATCGTGTTTAGACTCATGTCAAAATTTGGTGAACGGTGCCCAACGATCGATTTTCCTGAAACTTTCTCCAGTACTTCACGTGAGCGCAGCATTATCTCCCGTTCAGTATTTCGGTCTAATTTTGAGTTGTTCGTATGTATCCAGCCATGTAATCCGATCTCATGGCCATCGCCGACTATACGACGTGTTTCCTCAGGGTCTATCAGTGCTACGACTGCAGGAATATAGAATGTTGCGACCACATCATGGCGCCGAAGAACGTCCAGTATTCGAGGTACTCCGACCCGGCGACCACGCTCCCCCCCAAGCGAGCCTGCCGGGAGCGAAGTTACCGCTAGCAAGTGAGCCCGCTTCGTGATCGCAGTCAAAGGAGAGAGCGACTGCGAACTTTGAGTCGTTTGGCCAATGTTTCGGTTTGAGTGGAGTTCCCGGCCGGACGCGGCCAATAATATTTGTCCATTCTTGCTCAGTCATCTCCCAGGGTCGGTCTAAGCGATCGACTAATGGTTCTTCGGGTGGTTGGAAATAACCTATATCAGGTTTGTCAGCCTGATTAGCATTGGATAGCCTCCCGCTTCCCAAAAGCCCTCCGGCCACGGTTGTCGCACTAATATTCCTTAGGAATTCACGCCTGCTCATCTCTATTCCCCTTGATAGATGTTTAAGGGAGCCACTATACATTGTGGATTTCGCTGATTGGGCCAGTTAATAAAAATCGATTGGCATTCAGGGTAGGTAAAATAGTTTGTGGGAGCTTCTGCTATATTTACGGGCCTATGCTAAACGCGAAGCTACTAATGGATTCAAATAATGCTAACCAATAAATTCACTCCTAGTCTGTTAATTTTTATTTTTCTTGGCATTTTTCAGGAAAATATGGCATCAGATAAAGTGGCCATGGCAGACAAAAAATTTCTTTTAAACTACCCTAATCTCGACGATTCGGAGGGAAAAGTTTTACTGACGAACGAGCATGTCGTGGTGCAAAGACTTGTCGTACCTGCTGGAGAATGGGAGGGTATCCACAGTCATCCCGGTAATCAGGTCTACGTTCACATTCATGGAGGAGAGTGGTCTGGGCGCCTAGGTGGAGAATTGGAGTATTCGGGAAGTGTTAGTGAGGATGGGTCGATTGGCTGGATGGATGCCATCCCACTTAGCGCGGGACACAATTCCGGTAACACTGGTGACACACCAATTGACCTGATTTACGTGACGTTGAAAGGAGATGCGCCAATTACTCCAGACGCAGAGCCTGCGCCACAGATGTATCCCAATATTCCTCTAGACCTTTTATTGGAAAATGAGCGAGTCATCGTGCAGCGTGTCCAAGTTGAGCCAGGGCAGTGGGAGGGTATCCACAGTCATCCCGGTAATCAGGTATTCATACACGTTAAGGGTGGTACCTGGTCGGGACGTACCGGTGGCATTCAGTCCTCGACCCCAACGGTCAGGGAGGATGGTGCGGTGGGCTGGATGGATGCAATCCCGCTTAGCGAAGAACATGAATCCGGCAATATCGGGGATACCACCATCGATCTTGTATGGATTACACTCAAGTGACAAGTATGGGACCGCTAATAACAAGCACATTTTGGCTAGGCTGCGTTATCGCGGCAGGTTTTGCGATGGTAGCGGTATTCATAGCTGTCCAGAACGATCCACAGTCCTGGTTCGGAGTCATATCTAATAACCGAGAAATACCAACGCGCAATAGAGTAATACTCTCTGTAAAAACTGCACAGGTGTTTTTGTTGTGGATGCTTTTCACCTTTGTGGTATTGGTTGGTGGAACCGCTGTGTATACACCGTCACTGCAAAGGCATTAAAGGCATTTTTTTAGGAAGATAATTTTCTAGCCGTTATTCGAGGGGAATATTCTCGATGAGGAATTTGGTGAATGAGACTATGAATTTGCATGGTAAGTTGACGTTCCTTTGTTTAATCGATTCATTTATGACAAGACTACTAACTAAATTATCCGGTTTTTTTCTGGCAACCTTCCTGGTAATGCCTGCATTTTCGCAGCAGGCAGACCTTGTATTGAGAGGCGGAAAAATCATTACCGTCGATGACAGTAACACGATAGCTGAAGCAATCGCAGTCGTTGGGAATCGCATTGCTGAGGTAGGCTCAATCGAGTCTATCGAACCCTACATCCGGCCTGGTACCCAGGTCGTTGATCTTGACGGTGCAACTTTGCTTCCGGGTTTTATCGATGCACATAACCATGTCGAGGGCAGCGCTACTGGTCAGTTCTTCCGCCTTCCAGTCTCGGTGCCGCCGCTAGAGACAGCCGGGGATGTGCTTGAGAAAATTCGCCAACGCGCAAACGAACTGGAGCCGGGAACCTGGATCGAGGGGCAGGGTACGTACTATCAACCTATGCCAACACGTGAAGAGCTAGACATGGTGGTTCCCGATCACCCCGTCGTTATTCGTTGGAGTGCTCACGACGTCATTGCTAATAGCAAAGCGATGAAGATGTCAGGGATAGATCGTAACACACCGGATCCTGCCGGCGGGCATATTGAGCGCGGGCCGGATGGTGAGCCAACAGGTGTCTTTCGTGATGCGCGCCAATTGCTGGACCTACCTGAGGCATCCTACGAGGATAAACTACGTGCGATACCCCTGACCCTGCGTGAGTTATGGCTCGAAAATGGTGTCACCTCGGTCTACACGATGGACACACCAGAAGGGGTGAACGCTTTGCAGGAGTTGCGACGCCGCGGTGAACTCCCGCCGGTACGTTTGTCTATGTCATTCGTGCTAGGTCGTTTCGATTTGGATGCGCTTATTAGTACGGGAATCCACACGGGTTTCGGCGACGAATGGCTTAAGATTGGTGCGATTAAGGTTCTTTTCGACGGTGTATGGGGCACGACAGCGGCGACATACAAGCCCCACTATGGGACGACGGATAACTACGGTAATTTGTCGCGCACTGGCGAGCAGCTTGTGGAAGAGGTCATGAAAGCTCATGCGGCTGGATGGCAGATTTGGATACACTGCAACGGTCCGCGCGCTCAAAACCTCGCGCTCGACGCATTCGAAGCAGCTTTGGAAAGATATCCGCGTCATGACCATCGCCACCGTATTGAGCACTTCGCAAATTTCGTCGTCGAGGACAAGATTCTTGATCGGATGGAGCAATTGGGTGTGATTCCTGTGCCTCAAGCGTCGTTTATATGGCGTACCACCGATGAGCTCCTTCATCAGGAGGGCCGTCCCCGCCTTTATACACTGCGAACGCTTATTGAACGGGGATTCCGTCCGCCAGGTAACGCGGACTCAGTCGGCACGCAGCCGTTCTCTATCAATCCGATGTTCTCGTTCACGCGCGCGATATTGAGAACCAGTAAGTTTGGTAGTGAGGTGGATCCAGATGAAGCAATCTCCATTATGGATGCGATTCGAATGCATACGATATGGGCTGCCCGCTCCGGATTTGAGGAAGATATTAAAGGGAGTCTCGAACGAGGAAAGCTGGCAGACATGGTAGTGCTTTCGAAAGATCCTCTTTCAGTAGCACCAGAAGAGCTCATGTCGATTAAAGCGACAATGACCATTGTGGGTGGTCGTATCGTCTTCAAGAGAAACTAATCGGGATCTAAGCAGTAGAATGATATTAAGTGATTATTTAATAGAAACAACAAATAGTATGAGTTTATTAAAGTAAATTATCATATAGAAATTTTGATTCACCCGCGAGGAGTTTGAGGTATATAAAGCCCAGAATCAGGTGACTATTCTTTTATCGCCAGCAACATGTCTGCTGGGCGTAGTACCTACCGGTAAGACCAGCATTGTTGGCCTGAAAACGGATAGCAGAAAACGGAGAAGGGCCGAGTGAGCTAACACTCGGCCCTCGATATCTTCGTTCCGTTAAGGCTGAAGATTGTTTGGTTTGGCACCTCACGGGAAGGAGTATAAACAAAGTCGTTTCAAAGAAATATGTTTTTTGAGCGGTTTTTGGCAGACGAAATCGAAGTTGTGGGTGATTTGTCCAATATTATTGACGTTTTATGAGTAAATTTTTCAAACCAAAAAGTCTATTTACCGATAGTTTTCCGGAAAAATCCGGTAATGAAGTCAATGGATGGGGAGAGACTGAACAACGGCAAGCCACACCGTTTTTCTGGCATCCACCGGAGCGTCAATCTCATGGAAAACTTCAAAAGGTGGTCACGGACTATCATCACCAATCACCCGCCGTAGGGAAATATTTTTCACCTACACCACCCGGTGGCCGTGGGCCCAAACCAATAGATCAAGCGGCGCAGGTAGCAGAAAGGACTGCAGCAGATTGGACCGCTCGAGTAAAAGAATTCTCATTGGCACACGAGGCAGATTTGGTGGGGATCACGGCAATGGATGACAAGTACGTATATGAGACCTATTCCATCAGTGAGCCATGGGTGATTATTCTCGGCGTTACCATGGATTACGCAGAACTTTCCCAGGCACCGCCGTCTTTCGACAATCCAACCGCGGCCATTAGTGTGGCAAAGGAATACAACCGCGCCGCTAGGGCATGCAGGGAACTGGCGAACTACATCTTAAGTCAGGGCTACTACGCAAAGGCTTGGCAAGGACCTTACGCGTCAGCCTTGAACATGTTGCCCGCTGCAATTGAGGCTGGACTTGGGGAACTGGGTAAGCATGGGTCTCTGATCAATAGAGAACATGGTTCAAGTTTTCGTTTATCTGCCGTAACCACGAATGTGCCTTTACAAACAGATCAGCCCGATGAATTTGGTGCGGACGATTTTTGCACGCGCTGCCAGGCTTGTGTGCGGGCTTGTCCACCCAGAGCTATCCATAATGAAAAACAAATGGTGCGCGGAGTAAAGAAATGGTTTGTGGATTTCGATAAATGTATTCCTTACTTTGGTGAAGCTTTAGGTTGTGCAGCTTGTATTGCCGTTTGTCCCTGGTCACGGCCGGGTAATTCCAATCGTCTTATTGCAAGACTCAACAAGAAATCGGATTAAGGCGTAAAAGCCGCAGCTATTAAGTGCAAACCTGGAAAGGAATGGCTTACCTATAACATTTAATGACATAAGATTAAGACGATGATTTTACGCACAATTATTTCTGTAGTGGGTGGACTATTCTTGCTTCGTGTCGGTATATTGCACTTCACAGATACCGGTTGGTTTGAACCCATCGTACCCCCCATGTTCGGATCTGCAACATTCTGGGTACTAGTCAGCGGGGCTGCTGAAATTATTATTGGCTTGGGATTGATTTTACCCCGAACACGGAAAATAGCGGGTTATGCGTGTGCTGCACTGCTTGTTGGAGTGTACCCCGCTAACGTCTACATGTGGATGTACGATATTGAACTCGGAGATGGCACTTCTCTGTCGCCAACGGGTCACGTAGTTAGACTATTATTACAACTTATGGGGATAGCAATTAGCTTATGGATTGCCAGAAATCCCCCCGAATCGAAAATTTAAAAGGCCCAATTGTTTTATGGCAAATGGGCAGGATGTTTTGACCCTCTGGTATATTGGTAAGCCTATGAAAAAACTATTATCTATATCGCCATTAAGTGCGATCGTTTGTATTCAATTGGTATGTATTAGTCTTACGATGCCGTTTGATGTCTTTGCGCGAGAAACAACCGAGTCACAACTCAAATCCGCAAAAGGTCGCTTCGAGGTGCGATTGGAGAAGAGTGTAATGATACCCATGCGAGATGGCACACGTTTATCTACCGACCTGTATTTTCCAATCGGCGGAGACAAGCAATTGCCGACTATCCTGGTTCGAGACCCATACAATAAGAATCGTGGCCGGGCAAAAACGCCGGCACAAGAAACATATTTCTTTGCCTCACATGGTTATGTGGTTGCCAAACAGGATAGTCGGGGCAAGTATGAATCAGAAGGAATTTATTCGCCTCCTCACGGACATGAAGCGACGGATGGTTATGACACCGTTGATTGGCTTTCCAAACAAGCCTGGAGTAATGGCAAAGTTGGTACCACGGGTTGTTCATATCCGGGTGAAACGCAAATGCTTCAGGCACCGCTGATGCACCCGAATCTTGCGGCGATGATACCGCAGGGTGCGGGGGGTGTAATTGGTGCGGCAAATGGTAAATATAATTATTGGGCGGGTTTTAAAGGTGGAGTTCTCGACCACCGTGCGGGAATGTCATGGTACGCAACGGCGGGAATAAAATACTCGTTGAAGCCGCCGCCCGGCCTTTCAGATGAGGAGGTTCGACAGATCCGTGACTTTTATGAGCCTAATGCCATTCATGTACCGGAAATGGATTGGGACAAGCTGATGTGGCACTTACCACTTGTGGACGTCATGAAAGAAGCTGGCGCTCCACCGAATGACTGGACCAAACTGGTAACAGCGGAATTCGGTGATCCTTGGTGGCATGAAGAAATGGGATTCTATGATGGCACTGAGGAGTTTAATGTACCTGCATTGCATATGAGTTCTTTTTACGATTTAAGCGTTGATGATACAGCGTTTGCGTTTAACTACTTTAGGGATAAATCTGT
Organism: uncultured Woeseia sp.; assembly: GCA_913031125.1. GTDB lineage: Bacteria > Pseudomonadota > Gammaproteobacteria > Steroidobacterales > Woeseiaceae > SZUA-117. Next base: position 28,888 of record CAJWFK010000017.1, read on the forward strand.
ATCTAAAAGGTCGGCTGATAATCAATTTTTAATTCTTGCTCCAACAGAGCATTGCGGTTGGGATGATGCGACTGAGCACACAACCGTAGGCGAACTTGATATGGGGGATACTCGAAAAGATTGGAATGGGATCTACCTGCAGTGGTTCGAGCATTGGCTAAAAGACATAGATAACGGCATAACTGGTATGCCGAAAGTGCAATACTTTGTGATGGGCTTAAACCAATGGCGTTCAGCAGCTGCTTGGCCGCTTCCGGAGATTGATTACCAAAACTTCTATCTGCACAGCGATGGGAGTGCGAACAGTGTATTCGGGAGTGGTGTGCTTTCTAAAATTAAGCCTACAGATGAGGCTCCTGATCTATTCACTTATGATCCTGGAAACCCGGTCCCTTCCATAGGAGGAGCTCGTGATCTGCCGGGCGCAAGAGATCAGGCTGAAATTGAAGCGCGCGATGATGTGCTGGTTTATACGACAAAAGAATTAGATAGGGGGATTGAAGTTACCGGACCCATAACTTTGATTCTTTATGTATCGTCCACAGCTAAGGATACTGATTTCACAGCGAAACTGATTGATGTATATCCGGATGGTAGAGCCTACAATGTGCAGGATGGAATCTTACGTGTGCGTTACCGGGAGGGGTTCACGAAGAAAGTATGGATGGAAGAAGGAAATACCTACAGAATCGAGTTGGATATGTCTATAACAAGTCGTTATTTTCAACCGGGGCATAAAATTCGGTTACAAGTATCAAGCAGTAACTTTCCAAATTTTGAACGAAATCTCAACACAGGCGGCAATAATTTTGACGAGTCTGAATGGGTCATTGCTGAGAATACTATCCACCATTCGGACATTTATCCGTCGCACCTGATCTTGCCAGTCATTCCTGAGGGCTGAAAGATATTTTCTGGCCTTCCACTATATTTAGGAGGCTACGGAAGAACTAACAACAGGTGTATGGTTGCACCGCGGTGTTATAGCAATAGGTCTTTTATAACCAGATAAATTTTTAAAATAGCTTTTAATAAAGGGGAAATGTATGAGTAGTGGTGTGATGATAAGAGGATTTAGTTTGATTGGACTTTTTATAGGAATACTTAGTCCGGCAGTGATTTTTGCACAGGAAGCAGAACCGCGCGCGTACCTATATGCTGCTTATTATTATTGTGATGTAGCGAGCCAAACGGATATGGATCGACTTGTTGAGGAGTACGAAAAACCGGTTTTTGATCAGAAAGTCGAAGATGGTGATTTAATGGCCTGGGGATACTTATCTCATTCGACTGGTGGCAAGTGGAGGCGGGCTCAGTTTCATAGCTCCGAGACGCTGGCTGGAGCTCTAGGAGCCCAGGTGTCTGTTTTTAATGAAATTTATTCAGCAGAAAATGCGGGAGCAATGCAGAAGCGTGCAGAGGCCTGTGAGGCTCATGACGACTATATCTGGGTACAAACGGATGGCAGTCCTATTGACGCTGAACGAGGTAAAGTAAGTGTCTCAGTGTATGAAGTGTGTGATCGGACCAGAGAAACGCGTGCTGATGAGATATTTGGTGAAATTTTTGCACCTCGCTTGAACAAACTTGCGGAATCAGGTGCTATCGTTTCATGGAATCGACTCAATCACTACATAGGAGGCCCGTACCGACGGCTTGTTACCGTCACCGGAAATAATCAGGCAGAGAATTATTTAGCTTATGCCAATATGGGAAATGATTTGACGGATTCGGAGCGGGAGTTGCAGGGCGAATATTTCGACATCTGTGGTGTTCATGATGATTATTTGTGGGATATTGTTCATTAAAGTCAAAAATAATTGACTTTAAATAAGTTAGAGAGCAAGAGGAGGGCCCCATTTTGGCCCTCCTTTTTTAGTTTGGGGCAGTATAGCCATTGGTTACCGCAGGCTTTCTTCCTCCGGATCTAGGAATTTCCAGCCCTTGACTAATATCTACCCTATGTGACGCTTTTACCTAGTGTTATTGCACTTCGAATGAGGCAGGAGGGATTTCCCAGTCCACACCGTCAATGTGCTTCTTGAACCACTGCAACTCGTTGGAATAGAGAATACGCAACAAACGTGGTTCTTCCACTCCATGCCCTTGGCGGGGAAATTTGATGTAGCGAGCCGGAGCCTTACCAATATCACGCAAAGCAGTAAAGAACATGAGTGATTGCCCTACGCTGGAAGTTGTGTCTTCGCCCCCATGGAAAATGATTGATGGCGTTGTGACGTTTTTCACGTGAGTGATTGCCGAACGCTTTGCCCATTCTTCCGGGTTATTCCAAGGCGTGCCGCCGATATACCACAGCGCAACGTCGAAATTGAATCCGGGACCAGTCTCCGCTGCCCAGTTCCCAACCATCGCACCAATAGATGCCGCTTTAAAGCGTTCCGTTTGCGTAATTGTATAACTGGTGGCAACACCACCCCAACTCCAGCCGCTGATGCCGAGCCGGTCCGGATCGACATTTTTATTAGCAATGACATAGTCCAAACCATTCATCATATCGATATACTCACCATCACCGACTTCGCCCCGCAGTGCCTGTAAAAACTTTTCGCCGTAGCCTTGGCTGCCACGCGGATTCGGCGCAAGGATCGCATAGCCAGCATTAGTGATGATTTGGAAATCTTCCCTGAAGTTTGCCTCCCATGCGGCCGCTGGTCCGCCATGGATAAATACAATCAGTGGATCCTTCCCGGACGAACGGCCTTTCCGGACTGGAGGGTAGTAGATACCTTCGATAAGCATGCCTCCCTTACCTTTCCACTGCAGAGTTTCGCCCTGTGTAAGAGCCCTATCTCTGCGTATCCAGGGATTTGCATCCGTCAATCGAACAGGTTCCGACAATGATAGGTCACTGACATAAAGATCCTTCGGCGATGTATGGTTTTCGGAAATGTAGGCCACAGTTTTGGAATCTTTGGAAAACGCTTGCGCGCGGTATATGCCGGTCTTGTTTGTCAGCGCCTTTGCCACGCCGTCTACTATATTAATTTCGTATAGGTTCGTGTTAACACCATGCTGTTCATTGTAAATCAGGGAGGTGCTGTCCGAAGACCAGGATATAGCCCCGAATACCTCACCAGTCTTCTGCCCATCAAGACGTTGTTTTTCCCGTGTTTCAAGATCCATCACCCAAAAATAGCCAGACCGCAACTCAAAGTCTTCGTCAGAGGGTGCTCGATATGCAAGGGTGGACGCATCCGGTGAGATTAGCGGTAACGACTCCGGTGCTTCGTTGGATGTTATGCGTTCCAGTTTGTCGTCCTTGTGTATATAAAGTTCGGCAAGATGACCGTAATTTGTACGATCGTCGGGACGCGCTACAAAGACGATAGTCGCATTGTCCGGCCCGAGTGCAAACTCATCGATTATCAGATTTTCGTTGGTGATTTTCCTTGCGTCCTTGCCATCAAGCAGATCCAACTCCCAGATATTGGAAAACCGGGCCCGTCCTTTCCCGTTAGGTGCTTCGTCCACAAATATTGGGTCAGCGCCCAACTTGATTTCTCTCTCGGTCTCTTCGTCATATACCTCTTCGGCAACAAAAAAGATCGTTTCGACATCCTGAGACCATTGGTAATTATTAATTCGTCCGGGGTGGTTGCTAATCTGAACTGCTTCCCCACCATCAGTGGGCATGGTAAAGATTTGCATTTTCGGCTCATCAGAGTCCCTATCTGATTCAACCACGCGGAGAAATGCCAGGTATTTTCCGTCCGGTGAAAAGGAGAAGCTCTCACCTCCTGAGCTACCGATATACTCCCTGGTTGATAAACCGTCAGCAGAGGTAAGAAAGTAGCGCTTTGTCCGTTCGTTTTTAGACCAGTCAAGCGAACTGATCGAATAAAAAACTGAGGTCCCATCCGGCAAAATGGTCACATCGCCGACATTCTTCATCCGAAGAGCATCATCAATCGTAAAACTGTCGCGTGCATAAGAAGCACTGCTCCAAAAAAAATGGAACATTGAGAGGAAAATAAATAAAATTTTAAACGTCTTCATTTCTATTAGCTCTTCTTAGGTTTTTTTAAGTCTTTCCAGACAACATTACACCTTGTGGGCATCATCCACCAAAGTGTGTTTCTAGAGACTCGATAGCGGCTAGTTCTCTGGCACGTTAGAGGCCGTCGAAGACATCCATATGAAACGCTGAGTCGGTACAGGATACGAGTATCCCTTTAAAACCATATAGGCCACATCAATTTCTGCAATCCAAATACCACTCTTATCTGCAACACTCTTAAGCAGTTACATACATTCTAGAGTAGGATTGAAAAACCAATTTAGTCGACTCAATGGATTTTTTGAATAGTTACTCATGAGTGAGAAAGAAGAAGAAAACGCTTCTGCAGAGGAAATTATTCGCCAAGTCTATGCAGGAATTGAATTAAATTACTTTGCAGAGGAATGGATCGCAGAGGTCTATTGGAGAGAAGGTGATCTAGAAGAAGGTGATCTTTTTGATTGTGCGGTCGATAATATCGGGTCGGTATATACCATGTGGAAACATAGGTCGCTAGCGGACCTAGCAGTGGATGTCCGGGCTCTAAATATCCAACGAAACGTTCTGGCGGCTTACGTTTCTCGGTATATAGATTTGCCGAAAATGCATTCGAAATACCTTGACTGGTATGCGGCAGATACATTGATGTATGCAGAATTCTTACCGGCTATAACCCGTTTGGGTAATGGGTTGTACGGATGGAACTATCTTTTTCCTGGTCAGATGAGTAAAACAAGAATGTTGCTACGAACACTATGGACTCTCGTGAAGTGGGGTGTGTGGACTTTTGCTGCTTTTTTTCTGGCGGAAGAATTAGGTTTACCTGCTGTCGGTCTTTTTGTGCTACTTACTGCTTCGATTCGATTTTCAATGCGTAAGCAAAAGTCAAAAGTACCGCGACTTTCAGTTGAAATGCGTGCCGCCTACGATGTTTTGGATAAAGACGCATTTAGCTGGGAACTGCTTTGGGGAGAGTTGCAAAGGACTAGGGAATTGGGTGCCGCATGGCCTAGTGAACTCTATAGATTAGTGGAGATGCGAAAGAATAAAGTTATGCTCCAATCCGTGAGTCTGCATTTATCGTCTCCCTATGAAGTGGAATTCAAGGGTTATAGCACTAATCACAATAGCAAGAGGCAAGATAATTAATGGATATCATCTTTTAACTAATGCAGATTCAATATTATTGTTAGCAAAAAAGAATCTTTCTGTGCGCCCTCTAATCTTCAAGTTGAATGATTTTGTCACTCTTTCTAATTATTCCTCCTTTTTCAATAGAACAATTTAAACCGGATCTATTGTAGAGAGGCAGGAGCACAGGTTTATTTAGAAGTTCAGCAAGGTATTTGCAAGGGAAATTCAGGCGATACCCTTTGAGAATCGCATTGCCCACCTGAAATCTTTTTCCAACCAAATAATTTAGAGGGACACCAACTGTTGTTAGGTTACGCCGGTGCTCTATTGGTTTAAGTATAATACTATCCGTTTGAAGTGGTGGTTGATTCGCAAGTAGTGCATCTAACACTTCACTTTCTATCAAGGTAATTTCACGAATACCACCAAGTTCTGAATAAGTACCCGTATTGTTGAAATATCTGTCGTTAACAATCCCTTTTCCCTTAACTAGTTCCGCTTTCTCTAATTCCACCATCTCCGCGGACGCTGTTTTAGCTATATGGATATGTAAGAGCTTACCTTCTGTCCATTTCATGTGAATATTTCTCTGTGAGGGTGTTCTATTCAATTCTATGCTTAAGGGCAGCGCCAGCTATTACAAACATGTCTATTCCAAAATATTGGTGTGCTACTCTAAACGTATAAATACAAGGCAATAGGTTACCGGAGTTGGTTATGCGTTTCGTTACAATTTTCTATCTTATTTTTGTAACACCTCTGTGTTGGGGTGAATATCTTGCATATTCTGTTTCTGATGATGGTAGGAAAGCATTACCGGAAAATATTGATGGTATAGGCGCCAAGCATTTGTTGAATATTAAATGGGGCGAATTCGTCGGTGCGAAAACGCGACTTGGGGTGCTTAATGTTGACAATACCAGCGGTGCTAGCTCTTTTACTATCTCGGCTAGTGGTACGAGTGTTGGAGTTGGCGGCTACGGCACAATGGTGCCCATGAACGGGATCGAAGCCATCGTTACAGACACACTGGCACGCACCGGTCGTTTCCGGTTAGTAGAGCGTCAGGCGCTGTCTCAGGTACTCGGGGAGCAGGATCTCGCCGCATCCGGCAGGGTGGCACAACCATCTGGTGCGGCGACCGGCAGTGTGCTTGGTGCGGAGTTTCTGGTTCAGGTGGTGGTAACAAATTACGAAGCCAATGTTAAGGAGTCCAGTAAAGCCATAGGAGGTTTTCTTAGCAGAGCAACGGGAGTGCCAGCGCTTGGTGGGATAGGTATGAAGTCAGGTGAGGGCGTAGTCGGGTTGAATGTAAGGTTAATTAACGCTGAGACGAGTGAGATCATTTTTACAAAACAAATTGAGTCAGTCATCAAAGAATCAGGCCTTACATTCGGCGGTGCCGGTATGTTAGGAGGAGTGGGTTTAGGCGGATTTATGGATGACTATTCGAAAACGCCAATTGGTCAGGCAGTCATTGCTGGTGTAAACAAAGGTGTATTCGACCTCGTAAAGCAAATCGGAACACAAGCTGCGTCAGGAAGTGTGGTCAAGGCTGAAGGCAACAAGGTTTGGCTAAACATAGGTCGGGATAGCGTCGCAGTTGGAGATCAATTGGAAATTATACGCAAAGGTGAGGAGTTGATTGATCCCGATACAGGTATAAGTCTGGGTAGCAGCGATACCACTTTAGGTAATGTCGAGGTGGTCGAGGTGCAACCAAAATTTTCGATTGCACGAGCAGGAGTAATGTCTGGTAATGCGGCGAGGGGTGACAAGGTATTGTCACTTGCGATGCCTACTGCAATGGAATTCGCTAGTGTGTGGGAAGAGTAGCTTTAACTAGTTTTTCAAGAGGATGCAAACACCGATTGCGAATACCCTTAGTCATTGTTTTTGGTTGAGAGTAAATCGATAGATCTGTAGATCTCGTTAGCAATAGACTCGATATCAGCTTCCCCATTTGTAAGTACGATGACTCCTTTGGAGTCCACCCGATTCAGCGTCAAAAGGGTACTGACTCCAATATCTCCGCCATCATGGCTATACAGAAGGCCACCATTACCATCTCCGCCTAGGGCCCACGTGTGAAACCCTTGGTCCGGGATTACTGGAGACAGAATTTCGATCACGTCAGGGTCGATGACACTATCACCGTCAATATTACCATCACTGAGATAGGTTGATAGAAAGCGAGATAAATCGTTGATACTGGTTCGTAGCTGTCCTGCTGGCCAATCAGGGTATCCATTTTGTCCGTAGGGCACGAATTTATCGGAATCATCCAATCCATAAGGCATGGCGGGTTCTTTATCGTCAAAATCACGGAGGAACCATCCAGTCGTTTTAAGCTGGAGGGGGCCGAACAACAACTTCTGCGATAGTTGTTCGAATGGAAATCCCGATATCTGTTGGGCCAAAAGCCCGAGGAGTGCGTAACACGTATTGCAATAGCTATACTGACCACCAGGTTTGGATTCCAGAAAGTTGTCACTGGCAGAGTAATGCTTACCCCCAGGATCTAAATATGATTCAAGGTATTCATCTAAGGCTGTCGTGGGGTCTCCGTCGGCCACATCCCAATATTGTTTGTAAAACCCTTCGTAATTGTCCGTTATGCCCGACCGATGTCTGAGTAAGTTTCTAAAGGTAATCGGATTAAAAGGGAAATTGGGGTTTCTGACCGAAAAAGGGAGGTATTCGTTGATATCGTCATCTAGCTCGAATTGCCCGTTTACATAGAGTGTGGTGAGTATAGTAGCGGTGATTGGCTTGCTAACAGAAGCGATCATAAAAGGAGTATTCGATGTCACTGGATTCTGTTTTTCTATGTTGGCCCACCCGTATGTGCCGATCCACACGACACGTCCAGAGTTAATTGCTGCTGCCGCCAGACCAGGAATTTTTAGTTTTGCCATTTTGGCCAAGATAGCAGTATCAAGCGTTTCTTTATTCTCCGAGTGCCCGGTTGTGGGTAGGCTGATAAAGGCGACGATCGGGATCATCACTTTCAGTAAACTACGGGAACTTGCTCTCATTGGCTTTACCTGCCTGAAATTCTGTTCTGACTGCATCGAGTTTGCGTCTTAACCGGCTATACTAGGCTGTGCGTAAACATTTAGCTATTTCTCTGCCACGGAGCTCCGAATGCTTGGAACTAAGCCACTATCCGTTTGGTGCATTAGCTAGGAATGTCAAAAGGGTAGGGGCTGTGGGAGCATCTGTTATATTACTTGGGCTATGAAAAGGAATTTTATCCTATGTCTAATCCTTGTGCTTCTGGGAAACGTACAGGTGAATTGGAGCCAGGACCTTGAAATACCGGATGAGGATTTAAACAAAGAAACTACGATCGATGAACGCTCCTATAGCCTCGGCCTTCTTGGGGGTTTCTCCGAGGTTGTTCGTCTTGGCATAAAGACTCTCGCTTTAAGTCAGGTAATGTTGCCAGAGAAAATGGATGCCCTGATGGACGATGCTGCCATTATCGCGCAAAGAAATGATGTATTAATGTGGCGGGAGACGGATTTGCTTGTTACCGATCTTTTTCCTGCCGACGTGGCAAATGGGAAACACGTTCTTCTCATTTATACGGGAGAAACGCTTGCCGGATATATGGCTATAAAAGCGGACAAATCTGTTCTCTTGGCTGAAGGCAGATACGAAGGTCAGGCACGTGAGGGAATTGCACGAAGATTTGGCAAGCTTCTGAGTTATCCAGTGCATGTGATCGACAATTTGCTGGCGCAGGAGAAATTACTGGAGGATTAAGCTTTGCCTGGAAAAAAGTGGAACACTGCGATTATTAACTTAGAGCTAACCCAATTATGAAATTTTTAACACGAGATATATCGAGCCCAAATTGTTCATTGGTCTTTAGCCTGCTACTTGCTGGTGTGGTATCCAGTGACGTACTGGCGGAGAACTCCGAACGCCGGGTATTTCAACCGGAAGACATTCACCAGATTAAATCTGTCGGTGACATTTCTTTATCTTCCGATGGTGAATGGATCGTCTACAGCGTAGGAACAACGAACGTCGAAAAAGATCAGTATTCGTCGGATCTATTCATGGTCAGTTGGAACGGGTCAACACGCATCCAGATTACGCACTCTGAAGGTAATGGTGAGAGTAACCCTCGATTCAGCCCCGATGGTAAATACCTGGCTTTTATTGCGGCACGCAGCGACGGAAGCTCGGAGGATTCCGATGACCCCAAGGGTAAGAGTCAGGTCTGGCTGCTCAATCGCTCGGGCGGTGAGGCGAGGCGCCTCACCGAGATGCCGGGAGGTGTATCAGGATTCGAGTGGTCTCCGGATAGTAAGCGACTAGTAGTGGTGTCCAGGGACGCTGAAGACATCGGGAATGACGAAAAGCATTCAACTGATAAAGAGGCAGCAGAAGAAAAGGGCGAATCGCACGATACACCTAAACCGATTGTCGTCGACCGTTATGCGTTCAAACGGGACGGTCGGGATTGGCTTGGCCATCGGCGCTACCAACGCCTGTATGTCTTCGATCTTGCTACACGAGAGGCCGCCCTTTTGACGCCAGGACCGTACGACAGTACTCAACCGGCGTGGGGACCTGACAGCGATATCATTGCCTTCACCAGCAAGCGTCAGGGAGATCCCGATCGGCACGATAATACGGACATTTATGTAGTCGCTGCAGAAGAAGGTGCTGATACACGGCAGGTTACAATCTGGGAAGGCCCGGATCGTAATCCTGTGTTTAGTCCCGATGGTTCGAAGATCGCATATTTACGGGATGGGCCACCAAAATATGCTGGCTACGATCCTGCCCAGCTCGCGGTGATACCTGTAGAGGGTGGCAAGCCGTTCCTCCCGACCAGTGAGTTGGATCGTGCTATGTCATCGCCACAATGGTCACGCGATGGAGAAAGGTTATATTTTCTCCTGACGGATGATCGTACGCGGTCAATAGTGAGCCTGCCGGCAGCGGGGGGACCATTACAGGTGATGTATCCGACTGGTCACCCAGGTGTTGTTAGTTCATATCGGGTAAGTGAAAACGGAATTGTCGCAGTCGCATCATTCGGTCAGAGCCCGAGAGAAATTTATCGTGCCGGCGATGGGGTTGCACTGAGCGATCACAATAAGGAGCTTCGCGAATCGATCGAATGGGCAACTGTTGAAGGATTCGACTCAGTCAGTAGTGATGGAGTAGCAGTGGGCTCGATATTGCTCAAGCCTCCCGGTTACCGGGACGGCGAATCGTACCCCACAATTGCCTATGTGCATGGAGGCCCTGTTGGTCAGGATGGCTACGAATTTGATTCAATATCACAGATTCTTGCGGCACAGGGCTATATCGTAGTCAATCCGAATTATCGGGGTAGTAACGGCCGGGGCCGCGAATTTTCACGCGCTATATACGCGGATTGGGGAAATCTGGAAATAAAGGATATTCATGCAGTCATCGACAATCTTGTGGCAGTCGGTGTAGCTGATCCCGAGAAGCTAGGTATCGGTGGGTGGAGTTATGGCGGTATTAATACCAATTATGCGATTGCCACCGATACCCGATTCAAGGCGGCGACGTCAGGCGCTGCCATATCGAACATGATTGCTGGCTATGGCACGGATCAATACATTCGACAGTATGAAAATGAGCTTGGTTTACCGTGGGACTCGCTGGATACATATCTCAGGATTTCTTATCCATTCCTGCATGCCGACCGCATCAAGACGCCGACACTTTTTTTATGCGGTGAAAAGGACTTCAATGTCCCCTTAATCAATTCAGAGCAGATGTATCAGGCACTCCGTAGCCTCAATGTGCCGACCAAACTCGTGATCTATCCAGGTGAGAACCATTGGTTCTCAAAACCGAGCTACATACAGGATTATCTGGAGCGCATGATTGACTGGTACGGACAATACTTAGCCGCTGACTAATTCATCGCGCAGGATTCGTTCGCGCAGCTTGTTTATAGATACTGGCGATTAAATAGGGATGTTTGGCCTTTTGCTATATTGTTCAGGCTATGAATAACACAATATTATTTTTCCTGGTCTTCACCGGCTTAGTGGGTCTCATTACCTGGTACTTGACCCGCAAGGATGACCACCAAAGCAGCGAGGGCTACTTTTTGGGTGGCCGCAGCTTAACTTTTCCGATTATTGCCGGCTCCTTGTTATTAACCAACTTATCTACGGAGCAACTGGTTGGACTAAATGGTGCAGCCTATGCTGGCGGTTTACATGTAATGGTTTGGGAAGTAGTAGCTGTAATAACTCTGGTTGTAATGGCCCTCTATTTTTTGCCAAGATTTTTGCGCAGTGGAATTGCCACCATTCCACAATATCTAGGGGAACGATTTGACCGTCAAACTCGCCTGATTGTGGATATGATATTCCTGGTTGCCTATGCCGTGATCTTGTTACCGATAATTTTGTATACAGGCGCTAAAGGACTTTCCAGTATGCTGGATGTCGGTGGCCTGACGGGAATTCAAAACGATACCCTGGTGCTGTGGCTGATGGTGGTAATAATAGCAACTCTGGGGTCAATCTATGCCATCCTTGGCGGTCTGAGAACTGTTGCTGTGTCAGATACCCTCAATGGTGTTGGACTATTGCTAGGCGGTTTCTTAATAGCCTATTTTGGGCTACAGGCGGTTAGCGAGGATCAGGGAGTATTTTCAGGACTCACTATTTTGCATCAGGCTGCGCCTGAAAGGTTTAATTCAATTGGTTCAGCTGACCAATCCGTTCCGTTTCCGACAATATTCTCAGGCGTAATGCTCCTTAACCTGTTTTACTGGTGTACTAATCAGCAAATTATCCAAAGAACATTTGCAGCTCGCAGTCTCGAAGAAGGGCAAAAAGGTGTGCTATTAACGGCAGGTTTTAAACTGCTAGGTCCAATCTATCTGGTTATACCTGGCATGATTGCTTATCACCTTTATTCTTCTGACCCGACTTTCAGAAGTGTTGATGCTTATGGCACGCTGGTTCGTGATGTCCTACCAGCACCGTTAACCGGATTTTTCGCGGCTGCAATGGTGGGTGCGATCTTGAGCTCATTCAACTCAGCGTTAAACTCCACCAGCACTATCTTTAGTTTGGGTTTGTATGGAAATGAGATCAACAAAAACGCAAAAGAAGAGAAAATCGTTCGATCAGGAAAATGGTTCGCGCTTGTCATCGCAGTTTGTTCGGTAGCGATAGCCCCGCTACTTGATGGACAGGGCCAGATTTTTGACTACTTGCAGAAAATGAACGGAATTTATTTTGTTCCGCTATTTGCGGTAGTTGTGATGGGAATGCTATTCAAGCGTCTGCCGCCTCTTGGAGCCAAAGTAGGCTTGCTAACAGGTTTTACAATTATACCCTTTGGGTATTTTGTCCCGGTGGCTAAGCAAATTAACGATAACGGAGAGGTTGTCAGTCAGTTTGTCTCAGGCGATTTAGTGAACGACTTTCATTTTCTCGGAATAGCCTTTTTGCTGATCACTTGTGGCATGTTGCTGGTCAATAAATTAAAACCACTGGAGTCTGATTTCATACAAAAAGAGGCCAATGCAGTCAACATGACACCTTGGAAACACGGAAAAATTATTGGTGTCTTGCTCTTCGCAATGGTTATTCTTATTTATGCACTATTCGCGGATTTTTCCATTTTATAAATGACTGTTTAAATTATGAGTAAACTCAAAACTTTTACGGAGCGAAAACCAGTTAATGCAATGGTCATGCGATTGTTATTGATATGGATCATGTCGTTGGTAACGACAACCACTTCGGCACAGATACTAAATTGGCCGAACGAACAATCAAGTCAATGGGGACTTGCTTTTGTGGATGTTGAAACAACAGGTCTGATTCCGGGTTATCACGAGATGATTGACATCGGAATTGTGGTGACCGACATTGATGGTCTAGAACTCGGTGAACTATTCCTGCGTATACAGCCGGTGCATCCCGAACGAACGGATGACGGGGCAAGAGCTATTAACGCTTTTGATGAAGAGCGGTGGAGAAAACTTGGCGCGCTTAATGCTGATGAGGCAGTAGATAAGATCACGACTTTTCATAAGGAAGTGGCGACAGGTAAAAATATATTGATGGTTGCTTACAATTCTCATTTTGATGCAGCTTTTTTGGACCACCTTTTCCGAAAGCAGGAAAGAAGCTGGAGGGAAATTTATCATTACTTTATTCTGGATCTGCCTTCCATGGCATGGAGCTTAGGTATTCGCGGGCTGACAGGAAGGTCCATTTCGGAGGTGCTTGGAATAGAAGATGAAACACACATTCCTGAGCTACATACAGGTATCACCGGGGCTCGTTTCAATGCAGAGGTGTATCGCGCGCTGGTAGACTTAGGAGTTAAAAAATAAGTTTATACACTACCTTGTTTATTGTTTTTTCGGGCGGGTCGCCCGGAAATTTTTGAATTTAAATGTAGGGTTACCAAATAGAGAATACTATGGGCAGGAAACTCAAAAAGATACAAAGAAATGTCGCAATCATTGTCTTTTTTGTCATCGCTGTTCCTGTCATTGTAATACCATTGGTCTGGGACTCCTGGTGGACACCTAATTGGGATCCAACGCCTCAAATTCGAGGCGGTAAAACTCTATTTAAGGGTTACCAGACGTTGCATCCTGCGGGGTATAGCATGGAGGAAATGGTATCAATTCTCTCTAAGGTAAATTTTGACTATGCGGCTCGTATGGCGATGAAGGATATAGCATTTTTATTTGCGGATGATACTGAAGGGAGTGGTGAGATTGGTGATGAACGTCTTGATGATCATTATAGAAACGTCACCATCAATTTTAACAAGTTTGCGGCCATTGGTTCGCAAGCTATAGATTTTGAACTACTTACTACTACTGGTGAGGTATTTAGACTGTCAGATCATTTAGGTAAGCCAGTAGTTTTTATGTTTGTTGCAATAACTTGTCCACCTGCTGTGATGCAACGAGATGCTTGGACAGAACTTAGAAAGAAATACAATGAAGATGAAGTAGAGTTTGTAATGGTGTACTCAATAGAACAGCATCCAGGAGAACGTGGTTACAAGGAGTTTTCCCACCCAACTAATTTCCAGGAAAAAATGGTCTATGCGAAAATGTTCAGCGAAAAGACGGATATAAGAGTGGCTGTTGATAGTTATGAGGGAACCGTATTGGGGTTATACGATCATTTGCCAAATCCCTCCTATGTGATAGATGAGAACGGGACCATTGTATTTAAATCCACATGGGCAGACGCGGATAAAATTGAAACGGTAATTGACAGATTATTGGATGGTTGACTCGTACACAGCAGCCAGAATAACGATCCTTTAGTGCATTACCATTCTTCGAAGACAGATATATTTCGTTCAACAACTTCTCGCACATCCTCTCCCAGAACGCTTAATGCTTTTTGATAACCTTCAGTGTTGTAATAGTTTTTTGCTTCTTCGAGGCTTTTAAATTCCAGAACGGCCCCGAAAACCATCGGATCACCTTCAACGGTTGCTTGCACTGGTCCACCACAAATAAATTTGTAGTCACCTCTTTCAACTAATGGCGCGGTTGCATCAACATATTTTAGAAATAACTCTTGATCCTTTATATTAGAAACTTGAGAAACCCAATACCCTTTTTTCATAATGAACTCCGTTTAATACTCATAAAAACCCTCCCAGAAATCCCCACAGGTTAGTGTTCCGCAATTATTTAGCGATGGATCCATGAGACCATGGCCGCCTCGTAGTTTACACTCAGCAATTGCATATATTCGTGCTTATTATTTGATTAGAATTAGCTCTGTTTGTGGTGGCGACAGGTATTCGACACCTTCCTCAGTGGCTATCGCCTCTTCATGATCCCACCACAGTAGATATTGATCTTTATCTTTGCTGGCCACTGATGGCATATAGAAGAAATACTCCAGTACGAAATGATGGTTCGGTGCCAAGGGTTTGTCGATTGTCCAGTCCGGGCCATAGGATCCTATTCTGGGCGCGAACAGGGCTTCTTCTGACATAGAGCGTGCGCCCTTAACCTGACCGTGCGAGTCGATCGTCAGATGTGTTTTACTGGCATCGTATCCATCCGTATACGCTGTAAAATCATTTTTCGGCAGCACCATGTGCATTTGATCGGCTCTTATAATGATGCCTAGTTCATTAAATTTCTTGGTGTAGTCATCGATAATCTGCCGCGGCGTTAACCCGGCTTTGATGGTTTGGGCCAGAACCTTGTCGATTTCCAGATACTCGGCCCAGAGTTTCCGGACATCAGTGGGCGGTTCCGTTTCCCCGTCCCTTAGCACGTAGGCATACATTCCGATGAGGGGCTGTACGAGTATGTCACCACCCTGGACAACACTGTCTTCCCAGCCGGCACTGCGCCCCCTTTGTGAAAGGCCGGTACTCATTCGTCGGAGTGTTGTGAGTTCGATCTCGTCACTTCTAGTGACTCCTGGCATGATCGAGGCAAACATTTTTCTGGTGGCTTCCACGTCACGCTCGCGCATGATTTTTAGCAACGCGATTTCACTCGGCACCTTGCGAACACTGTAGTCGACCTGCACGAATTCAGACGACACCAATCGCCCAGCGAATTTCTCGCCGAGTTCGTCAGCGAGCAAGAGATAATCCGTATGTGATATGCCATCGCTCTCGCCAATGTAGGTGGGCCATTGCCCGAGTTTGTGCTTGAAATTTACCGCTATCCTTTGTGGGTTTCGTGTTTTTACAAATTGGTGCAAACCCTCGAAACGCAGATCATATTCAGTGACTGGTCCACTCGGTGGCTCTTGAATCCGAATTGGTTCACTGACAATGTCGTAGGCATCGAGACGAAGGATCGGATCATGGAACTCAGTTGCTATCCGCTCGCGCTGCCTCGCGCCCCAACGGCGTCCTAGCACGGCGCGTTCGATACGATCTTCACCGCGATCCGTAAAAATAAAGACTCCCGAAGTATCGCCAAATTCGGCAGCGCCGAACTCGTCTGGAACTTCTTCTCGCATAATATGGATCCACATGTCGACACTGTGTTCTCGCATGACTTCCGGCAAGACCTGATCGAATTTGTCGCGACGGATTTGTTCGTTTTCTCTTTCGAATGGATCTTGTGCCCAGCCGTGAGTGCTAAAAACAAGCACTGTGGCTAGCAAAGTTGTGACTAGAGTATCTATCTTGAATGAGTTCACCCTCAATCTCCTTTTTCAGTCCAGATTTGTTGATAAGCCATTTCTATCCCCACCCCGTTCTGAGGTTCTTTCAGAGCCTACTATACCTCGTGACTCTCGTTCCCCTTGCAATTACTAATAGTTGCCGAACTCCGGTCCAAATCAGATAATAGAAAATGGGTCCGATTTTATTGCTTTCTGATATATTGGTTCGATTATGAAAGAACTGCCACCAATGATCTTATTGCCACTGTTATCCACGCTTTTCCTCTCCCAGGGACTGCATGCACAGGTCCAAGATGGCTTGGATAGTGAGTATGAGTATGGAGATCAATATGGGCAGCGATATGAAGACGTGATGACAAATATCAGCGATGCCAATTACGGTACCTTCGATGCGCATTATCCTGATGACCCGGTGAAAATATTAAATCATGTGCGGCGGGAACGATTTTATCTGGTTCTCCCAAGGGTGATGCGGGATAGAGAAATTGATATGTGGATCCACATTATTCGTCCATGGGCATGGGGAGGAACGGATCCGCTCCGATATGAATTCGGTACCAAGTCAGCGGTCTTGGTATTCACAGATCGTGGTGGTGACCAGATCGAAAAAGTCGTTTTTCAGGGTGAGGTCCAGGACCCTGGGGCCTACGATATCGTTGGTGAGCGATATAGGTACCAGAGTCTGCAAGATTATGAGTTGATGGACTATGCGGAAGCTAATCAAGGTGCGCTGGTTGAATCGGAGTTGGCCCTGCGATTCGAAGGGCTCGGCGAATTCGTATCCGAACGCGATCCGAGGCGCATAGCAGTAAATTATATCGATACCCTTTCTGTAGCAGAGGGTTCTGAGACTTTCACAATGGCGCTGGGGGATGGTATTTCCTATACCGACTACGTGGAGTTAACCAGGGCGCTAGGTGAAATTTACGCGAGGCGAATGATCTCCGCTGAAAATCTCATACTGGATTACCTCTCGAGACGGGTAGCAGCCGAAGTGGTTTTAAATGGTGCTCGCGGTTACAACAAAGTAGAAGACGGTAGCGAAAGATTCGAAAAGATTAGTGCAGGAGTCACCACTTTAGCTGATATCGGTGGTGGGCCAGCAATAGACAAAAATGGCAATCAACATCGAAATCCGGATTACGTGATCCAACGCGGTGATCTTATCGGAGATTGCTCCGGATTTTTCTGGTATTGCGGTTATGTGCTGCGAAAGAATGAAACAACACTACCTGATCACATTAAGGAGTTCTGGATCCAGAATAGGCGAGTACGTGAAATATTAAAGAAAAATGTCAGGCTAGGTATGACGGGCGGAGAGATGCTGGATCTTCTGGCAGAAAAGCTGGAAGCGGCCGGATTTATTTACACTGATTATCAGGAGTACAACAAGTATGTTTCTGATCCGGACAAGATGCAGGTACATATCGATATGCATGCTGAGGGCAAAGGTATCCTTGCGCCAAGAATATCGCCAATGGGTCCTCGGTGGCATTGGGATATGGATTTGCAACTGTTTCATATGTTTGCGGTTGAGTACATGATTTATCAACGCGTAGAACAGTGGGATAGGGCTAATAACTTTACTGGGAGGCGGCTATACGCCGCATTTCATGATGGTGGAATCATCACCAGTCGAGGGATGGAGATCCCGTACCCGGATCACTCGAACAAGATACAGATTATTCAGTGATGCGGACTAAAATAATATCTGTTCCAGGTTATTACTGGAACGCAGTTGCAGAGGATATCTGATGCTCAAAATGAAAGTTACTTTGGTAATATTTTTTCTATGCTGCTCTGTCTTGCAAAGCCACGCTGGACTTCCTGAGCCCACACTATCACCGGCTTTGACCACTCTGATTCGGGGCCAGAAATTCGATGTAATCCTGCCACAAGTTATGCGCGACAATAAAATCGATATGTGGATACAGGTTATTCGAGGTAAGGATCCACTTCAGTTTGAGTTTGGCTACGATGACGGTGTGTATATTTTTAGTGATTCCGGTAGCGGTCGGATTGAAAGGGCGATTTTCGGTGGGCCGGGCGATCGAGAAATTTATGACAGTTTTGGAGCGGAAAAGGATATAGGGCGTTATGTTGCCGAGCGTAATCCGGATCGGATAGCGATGAATTACTCTGTAGAGGACTCGGACTTTAATACTATTTCCAAAGCAGATCATGCGCGAATAATGGAGCTACTGGGCTCCAAATATTCAAGGCGGGTGGTTTCAGCGCGTAAACTTAGTGCGGATTTCCTTGCCGGCCGAAGTATGGCCGAGATTGCACTTTACGGTCGTCTGCTTATGACGAGTACTGAGGCGATAGAAAGCGAGTTTTCAAAAATAGTCCCCGGTGAGACCGCCCTTAATGAAATTAAAGGAAATGTTTTTGTCCGCGACCTGGACGGCAATGAGGAAAACAATACTGACTATGTCGTTCAGCCGGGTGACCTCATTGGAATTTTACTTGATGCAAATGCACGCGAGTTCAGTGAGCACAATGGTGGTGTAGGCTATGTGCTTAAAGAGGGAGAAAGTGAGCTACCGCCGCAGATACAGCGTATCTGGGGCCATGTGTTAAAGACCCGTGAGATTTTCAGGCGCAACATTGAGGCAGGTAGAACAGGTGCCAAGAATCTTGAAATTCTAATCGATAAGCTAGAGGCAGCAGATTATTTCTATATCGATAAGGATGAGTTCGATCCACATGCGGATCCTCAAAAGACTCAGGTGCATATCGACTTTCACGCTTTAGGGCGTATCGTTTCGCAGGAGGAAGCACCGCGAATCTCTCCCACTGGTTGGGGTCGGGATCTGAAAATTCCCCTCTACCACACCTTTGCACTTGAGTACATGATTCATATGCCCGTGCCAGAATGGGGTGAGCGAAAATATCTGTATTTGTGTGTTCATGATGGAGTGATGGTGACTGAGCGTGGAGTTGAGTTCCCAGCTCGACCAATTCAGGAGATTAAAATTATTCGTTGAAATATACGGAGAATCAGGAAAATAGATGAATAATAGTCTTTACATTTGGATCGTAGCCTGCAGTTTGACTGCAGCGGATCTCATTGCCCAGGAGCAATACCCGGAGGCAATGCCGGGGATCAGCGAGGCTTACTACACATCTTTTGATTCGGATAATCCTTATGCAACTAAAGAAATGCTCAATCATATTCGCCGGGAGAAATTCGATGTCGTCCTGCCAAGAGTGATGCGGGAGAATGGCGTGGATATGTGGATACACATAATTCGGCCCTGGGGCTGGAGCGGAAATGAGGCTCGTCAGTTGGAGGGGCTCGGCCTGAATTATCAGAGCATTGATAGCACCGATCCAATGCGCTATGAATTCGGCAGTAATGCTGCGGTCATCGTTTTTACTGATACAGGTGAGGGGAGGATTGAGCGTGTAGTGCTTGAGGGTGAGGTTGAAGATGAAGGAGCGTATGACCTTGTTCGTGGGCCATCTAAGTTCATCAATCAAGAAAACTACGAGATTATGGATTACGCAAAGGCTAATCCGGAAGATATTCCAAGTACTGAGTTGGGTTACCGATTTATGGGGCTTAGGCAATTCGTCAATGATCGCAATCCAACGAAAATTGCTGTCAATTACTCAGAGGAATTAACTCTTGCCGAAGGTTCGGAGACCTACACACTATCCCTCACAGACGGAATTTCATTTGCTGACCACCGCCAATTAACGCGGGAATTGGGAGGCAAATATTCCAAACGTATAGTCTCGTCCGAGCACATGATTCTGGATTATCTCACCCGTAGCGTAATGGCGGAAATAGTCGTATTTGGTGGTTCCGGTAAGCTGCAGAAACCACGATCGTTTGAAAAGGTAGTGCCAGGTGTAACAACCTTGGCAACGATAGGTGGTAGTTGGTTTAGTACTCGGGAGGCCGACCACGATGAAGAGGCTTTCTTCAATTATCCGTTGCAGCAAGGTGATATGTTCCAAATCGGCATGGATGCGTACTATGTCCTGCAGGAAGGGGAGACTGGTCCGCCACCTGAAATTTTGCGGAGTTGGGATGAAATGATTCGAGTCAGGAGAATTTTGGCCGAACACATTGTACCGGGGCTGACCGGTGAGCAAGCACTGGAATTGGTCGTTCGAGAATTAGAAGAGGCAGGATTCGCTTACATTGATCGCGACAGGTTCGACCCTGGCATTGATCCGGAAAAAACCCAGGTCCATCTTGATCTCCATGGGGTAGGTAAGGGTTTGCTGGTGCCAAGAATTTCACCAATGGGAGCGAGTTGGCACCGTGAGAAGGAAATCCCGCTGTTTAGTACCCTGGGGGTTGAATACATGATTCACATGCCAGTTCCGCAATGGGGGGAAGGTAGACACATTTATTATTGCACCTTGCACCCACGTGCTGTAGTCACGCCTCGTGGTTTGGAATTTGCTGCTCCCCCCGTTGTGGGTATCCAGAGTATTCATTGATTATCTACATCTATAGCAATATAAAACAATCATTTAAGAAAGTTATTGGTTAAATAGCTTTAAGTATAGATATACGTAGTTCTTAGAACTGTCAGCTATCGATTGTATAGAAACCAGCCTCTTTATTTAATTTGCTTGTCTTTTCAGCCAACACATCTGGGCAATAATTCCTGCAACAAATATTAATAAGAAAGCTATATAAAAATTAAGTAATAAAGGGTCTTCGAAAGAATCGATGAATGGGTCTCCGACTGGCAATCTTCTTAGAAAGTCGGTTATGGCTGGAATCATGTGGAACAAGAGCGTGCTGGTATAAGCGAGTGCTTGTAAATATTTTGAGGAGGACCCAAAGAGTTTGGTTTTTTCCATACTTACGCCGCTAGCAAGTGCGATTAATGTAAGTACGGCAAGTATGTGGCCAACTCCGAATCCTCCTTGGTTATAAATTGCTAACGCCGAACCCGCTACCAATAAGGTTAAATATGTATATAACCTTCCAGAGGCTTTTTCTACCGCAATTACCTTGTCCGTATACAAGGCATAAAAACCACATAATACGGCCGCTACTCCTGATACCGTATGGAACCACCCCAACATTGTCATTTCTGGCATTTAATATTACTCCCTCTCCTGTATTCCTAAGTTACTTCCCGACACGACTACAATCGCCAGCGTTTAATGCCGGTGGAAAGGTTTATTGGTTATTTCGGGAGAGACGCAAGCAGAATACCTTCAACACCTTTTTTAATGGTTTTTGCGAACGCAGCTATAGCTCACTTATATATTGCTTAGTCGTCTTCCGGAATGTAAGCCATGCATTCCATCTCAAAAGAAGCATTAAGTGCAAGACCATCTGCCCCAAAAGCACTTCGAGCCGGATATGGTTTATCAAAGTATTGAACGTAAACGGTATTAAATAATCCCCATTGACTGATGTCATCAATCATGACTAGACACTTAAACACGTCATTAAATCCAAGATTGAATTTTGCAAGCGTGCTTTTCATTGATTTAAATGCTTGATGCGCCTCAGGAACCAAGCCTCCTTCAACTAAATTACCATTGCCATCATCACCAACCACTCCTGAAAGGTAAACAATATTATCAACTCGTACTGCATCCGAAAAAGGATACCCCTGTTTTATGGCTACATCGGAAACATAATGCTGAACATCATCACCCCAAACACTAGAAGCCACGAGTAGCAGTGCTGATATTAGAGGGAGGTTTTTCATACATGAAGACTAGCAAATCCATCGCAGTTCCAAAAGTCTGAAAAACACATTAATAGAGAGTCCCCGACGGACAATGTTCTATCTTGTATGATATAGACTATGCAGTCACAATAAGCTCTTGGCGGAGCATTCAATGAAAGAAGATGTAGTTGTATCCGAAGTGCCCACCGAAGCTGAGGGTCACCGACGGTGGGTGCGTATTAGTCACTGGGTAATCGCCTTGAGCATTATCATGCTTGGTATCAGCGGCGTGTTTATCCTGGCTGTACATCCACGCTTGTACTGGGGTGAAGTTGGCAACGACCTAGTTCCAGCCATACTCGAGATCCCGATATCGGCAAATCATCGACCTGAGGGTTGGCAACGGACCGTGGATTTTACTGAAGTCAGCCAATCAGCGTTCTCAGCAAATCGCATGTATCCCATATTTAATCAGAACGGCTGGGCACGGAGTTTGCATTTCCTGGCTGCCTGGTTTTTTCTCCTCGCGGGATTAATCTACGCACTGGCCGGTTTTATCTCAGGACACGCGAAGCACAGTTTGCTGCCAAAGAGAGGTGACTTCTCATTAGCTAGCCTGAAAAAAGACGTGCTTGAACACCTTAAGCCAAGAGCAGGTGCGATAGGCGCGGGACCGCCTTACGGTATTGTGCAGCGGATCTCATACGGCATCGTTCTTTATGTGGCGATGCCGCTCATGGTGATAACAGGACTGGCAATGGCGCCTGCCATAACGGCAGCATTGCCGATTCTTTTAGATATCTTTGGTGGTTTTCAATCGGCGCGCACGGTGCATTTCTTTTCGTTCTCTGTGCTCCTGTTATTTCTTGTCGTGCACGTGACTATGGTGTTTATCACCGGATTTAGCAGGCAGATGCGCGCCATGATCTTAGGAAAATGAGATGATCGATAAACGTAAGGTAATTCCCCGTCGCACTTTCATTGCCGGACTCGCATCTAGCGCCGGCCTTACCCTTGCTGGCTGTGGTGAAACGGAACCACCGACCTACGGAAACCTCCTACGGATGGGTGACTGGGTGACCTATAAGGCACATAGATTGCTGTTGCCTGAACAGGCGTTGGCGCGTGAGTATGACCTGGGTGATATCTCGGCGATGCCGGCAACTGGCACGGTGAATCCGGGTGACGACCAACAGACATTTTTTGATCCGGTGCATGGGCCGGAGTTTTCCCGAGTGCAATCGTCAGGATTCGATGATTGGCGAATTACGGTGGAGGGTAGTGTCGACCGGCCTGGTGTATTTTCGCTCCAGGATTTACAAAAAATGCCATCGCGCACGCACATTACGCGGCATACCTGCGAAGAGGGCTGGTCTGCTATTGCACAATGGACCGGTGTGCCACTGAGCACGGTGCTCTATGCCTGTGGAATGCAATCGCAGGCGCGCTATGTATGGTTTCATGCCTATGATTCCTGGATTGACAGCATTGATATGAACGATGCTTTGCACCCGCAGACCATTCTTGCTTATGGAATGAATGGCCGCCAACTTCCACTCAGTCATGGCGCACCGCTCCGATTGAGGGTAGAACGGCAGATTGGGTACAAGAGCATGAAGTACCTGCGTAAAATTGTCGTCACCGATAACTTCGCCGATGGGGGAAGTTCCGTCCATATCGACGATGGGTGGTCATGGTACAACGGAATATAGTTCGGACTGTATTACCAGAATCTGGATGATTTATTCTGCAGATGAATAAGTACTTTTCTTGTTGATGGGCAAGAATATGGCAAGGTAAATGAAACTGAAGACTGCCTGATAAAAGAACCATTCAACCGTCAATATTGACGTTTTGTGAGCAAACAGAAGATATACAGTCATCACGAATAATGCTCGTACAATTTCTAGGTTGATTGCCCACTGTTTGTTTTCCAATATGAGATTGACCAGGCTTGTTGAGAAAACCAACATCACTGCAATCCCAAATGTGACTAAATAGGACTGATTAGACACAGTAAAAATTAAAACAACAGAAATAATGCTATTGATTACAAATTGAATCAGGCTGTAAGTTTTCTTGATCGCATCACAAGCTGGGTCATATTTTTCAAAATTGTTCAAATCATTGGAAATATGGGGGAACTTTTCCAGCACATCATCAGGTCTCCAACCTGTGCCTGAAAACCAAACTCTAATTTTGTTGCGAATGCCCTTAGTGTGGAAGCTATCCCTGAACATTTGATGATAAATTTCAAGATTTGACCATATTGGATTCCAGCTCCTCAACGGCTTTACTGTTCCATATATTGGTTTTAGTTCATCCTTTTCTTCTATAAAAGACCCAAAAATCCTGTCCCAAAGAATAAAGACACCACCATAGTTAGCATCAATATATTCAGCATTCTGAGCATGATGGACTCTGTGGTTAGAAGGGGTAACTAAGACGTACTCAAGTACGCCGAGTTTTCTAATATGCTCGGTATGAACCCAGAACTGGTAAAGTAAGTTTGCTGCGGCAACGGTAAAGAAAACCTCGCCTGGAACGCCTATAAAAAACATCGGCGTATAAAAAATCCATTTCCATAACCAACCCGAACTACTTTGCCGAAGTGCTGTACTTAGGTTGAATTCTTCACCTTGATGATGCACAACATGCGTAGCCCAAAGTACTTTAATTTCATGGCTCAAGCGGTGCATCCAGTAATAGCATACATCGTACAAGACAAATGCAACTACCCATGTAATCCAACTGTCTGTTGGCAACAATGCCAAATTATAGTTCGTGGCAATACTGCTCCATACTATCCCCTGAACCCCCAGATTCAGCATGGGTGGCAATCGGCTAATCAAGCCAAGCGAAATAGCCGCAATGGAATCATTTAACCTATAATTATTATTTCCAACTGCATATCCATATATGAGTTCAATACCTATCATCAGAAAGAAAACAGGGATAGCCAGGGAAATTAATATTGAAGTATCCATGCATTAATTATTCTATGAGGGTGTATTCTTGTCCATCTTTGACATGATTTGATGATGGGTCCCAATGAGACGAAAAGTATGACTGATGCTACATATTCAGGGCTGAAGAAGCACCGCATTAAAATGTCTACTGTGGTCTTCATGATCTTTTGTCTGGCCGCTGCCGGCGCCTACGGAATCGAGGACATGATTCCAAACGCAGGTCCAGGGCTCACTCTCGTCATGCTGATTGTACTTCCCTTTGTCTGGAGCACCCCGATGGGGCTGGTGGCCGCGGAACTCGGATCAGCAATTCCCGAGGAAGGGGGATTCTATAAATGGGTGCAACGCGGCTGCGGTGAATTCTGGGGCTTTCAGGCAGGGTGGTGGCGCACCATCTCAATCTATTTCGACAATACAATCTATGTTGTGCTTGCCGGATCATACCTTGCCACGGTCATCGATCTGACGTCCGTCGAGGAATATCTCTTCAAGGCTTCGGTCGTCATCCTTTTTACATATGTCAATATTCGTGGCATCAAGGATGTCGGTGCGGTGAGCACGGGTATCTCCATCCTTGTCATGATTGCCTTTGCGGTCGTTACTGCCTTTGGTTTTGCGAACTGGCAAAGTAATCCCTTTGATCCATTTATTCCCCCTGACCAGACACTTCTGCAAAGTATCGGTGCTGGGATTGCAATTGGTATCTGGGTCTACTCAGGTTATGAGTCCATGTCGACCATGGCAGGAGAGCTCGAAGACCCTCAAGTGATTCCTAAAGCCACCCTTATTACGGTGCCATTGATCATGGCGGTATACATCCTGCCCACGATGGGCGGTTTAGCTTCAATTGGATCTTGGAGTCAATGGGCTGCGGAAGGCGGCTTGTCCTACGGCGACGTTATTAAACAGTCCGTTCCGGCTCTCGGAGTCCTGTTCGTGTTCGTCGCGGTTATCGCTCAATTCTCTCTCCTTAACACTTATATCGCATCAGGCTCCAGAGGATTTTTTGCGCTCGCTGAGGATAACCTGGCACCGCGGGCGCTCGTCAAGTGCAGTAAAGATCGCGGAGTTCCCTACATCGCCGTCCTGTCACTGGGAGTTTTCAGCCTGATCGTCTGCATGTTTCCGTTCGGAGTGATTGTGGTCGTGGATGCCATTCTTTTCATGTCAGCCTATGTGTTGATCTTTATCGCCGCATGTATCCTACGAATAAAAGAGCCAGGTCTAGACAGGCCTTTCAAAGTTCCCTTCTCGACCAAAGGATTCATCGCGATGTGTATTCCGCCGATCAGCATCGCATTCATTGCTCTTTTTATTAACGGAACTGATTATTTTGTGGGCGGCATGCTCGCCCTGGTTACTGGTCCAATTGCGTATTGTATCTTCAAGAGAAAGTATGGTGGTTTAACGAAGACCGATCCTGTGCGAAACCCGGTCAATCCGAAAACCAGATTGGGAATCGGTGATACAAGGAGATTGACGTGGATGTTTGGTTGCCTGACGGTGATTGGAATTATCGCTATGTTTTTCCTGCCGTGGTACGAAGACCCGCAGGCCTATACCGATGACTACGGCATTGAGGGACTTTTTGACATTCTCATGAACTGTGTACGCTGGATGACCGTGGCGTTTGGGGTGCTTACGGCCGCCTTGTTAGTGCTTGCAAAACGTGTTGAACCAGCCCAATTGAGGTAAGTCGATTGGTTTGCTGGGGTATTTACCAATACCAATATCCGTTGGAGCCTTCGGTCATTGCTGGCTCGCCTAGAGCTAGATAGTGATCGAGGACTGGTGTTCTGACTAAGGGTTTGGTGCATAATCCGAAATTGAAAACGGGTAGTGGTTTTTAACGTTCTGGTATATTGGTCAGACTACAGCTAAATAAAAATTCTAATAAAATAATAGATGATGTAAGTTTCTGAAAAAAAAGAAGTTTATATATCATTTAGGAAAGTAATGACTGAAGGTAAACTAAAACAGATCGCTATAATGGATACCACTCTCCGAGATGGTGAGCAAACCCCTGATATCTCCTATAGTTCGGAAGAGAAACTGCAACTTGCACGTATTCTACTAACCGACGTTGGTGTAGATCGGATTGAAATTGCCTCCACCAGGACTTCTAAAGGTGAATATGAAGCTTCAGGGGCTAGTGGCGAATAATTTCTGTTTTAGTACACTAAGTTATTTTTAAATTATGAAGTAGTTTTTAATCCGGCATAGCTCAGTTGGTTAGAGCAACGGAC
>CAJWFK010000018.1 GCA_913031125.1 uncultured Woeseia sp.
AGGTGACATGCCTCTCGGAAGCTACATTTACGATAGTGCCTACGGGCAAGATCCTATTGTTCGTATGGGTATGCTTCACTATTTTGAAACAAAAAATATTGGCAAAAAAGTAACTCGAGCCCAGGCGTTCGCTTCTTACGCTGACGGTATGAGTCAGCATGATATGGAATTTGATTGGGCTGATGAAGCTATCCACGCTAATTACGGTCGGCATTGGCACACAGTTCTACGTGAACAATATCCAGACCGTATTCCTGAGATGCAGCAGCTGCATGAGTATTGTGACGAACTAGTTGCCATTGAGGTTGCGAAAGCAACCAAAACCGAAAAATTACAAATTAAGGAAATCGCTAACGCGATGCTTGCAAAAACATTACTTCAGCATTAACTGATCTCCAAGACTGCTGGAGCCTGAATATTTTTCTTAGGGAAACCTAGATTTAGAAGCAGGCTTTAAAGATAAGGTGCGTATCGCCTTAGCGCTTCTACTAATCAGCAATCTTAGGCCCACTAATCTGTCTAAATATTGGGGGGGTCTATGCTGCCAGAATACGACACTATTCGGCCGATGGCCGTGCCTGTCTACGGTTGTCGATGAACCGGTCATATGCCTCGAAGACATCTTTCTGATACACCGCGGTGTAGCCGCGCGTGACTTCGATATTACGCGGTTTCCAGCGGACTTTATTGATAATCCTTATCCTTACTATCATGCATTGTTGCAATATGAGCCGGTTAAATGGCAGTCCAATGATACTGTTCTTATAACGCGTTATGAGGATTTGGAGACTGTTTATAAGCGCGCCAAAATTTTCAGTTCCGATAAGAAGGCTGAATTTCGTCCAAAGTTTGGTAATACGCTTACCTATGAACATCATACGACCAGTATGGTGTTTAACGATCCACCATTGCACACACAAGTTCGCCGGACGATCCAGGGTGCGTTAACGCCGCGGGCAATTGCTTTAATGGAGCCTAATTTAATTCGATTAGTTGATGATCTGCTGGACAAGGCTGAGGAGGCTGGGAATCTAGATATCGTTGCTGACTTTGCATCGGCGATCCCCGTTGAAGTGATTGGCAACCTATTACGTATGCCTCATGAGGACAGGGGCTCATTGCGTGATTGGTCCTTGGCCATTTTAGGGGCGCTGGAACCAGTAATATCAAATGAGCAGTTGGAAGCGTCGAACCAGGCTGTAAAGGATTTTCTCGATTATTTGGAAAAACTAATTATTCATCGGCGTGCAAACTTAGGTGATCCGGATGTGGATGTTTTATCGAGACTAATCGTTGGTGAGGCTAATGGCGAAAAGCTCGGCGCGCTTGAGCTTATGCATAATTGTATCTTCTTGCTAAATGCCGGACATGAAACCACGACTAACCTAATCGGCAATGGACTTATGGCATTGCTTGAATGGCCGGACGAGCGAGCCCGCTTGCTAGAACAGCCCGAATTGATTCATTCAGCCGTTGATGAGTTCCTCCGCTTCGAAAGCTCTAACCAGCTTGGTAATCGGAGGGCTGCGCAGGATACTGAGATTGGCGGCGTACTAATACCATCAGATACCTTGATTACCTTGGCGATCGGAGCTGCGAACAGGGATCCGAGAAAATTTGAGGAGCCAGACCGGCTCGATATTAGGCGCTCGCCTAACCGGCATCTTGGTTTTGCTAGCGGACCTCATCTGTGTCTAGGCCATGGTCTGGCTAGGTTAGAGGGTAGTATTGCGATTGGCAGATTTGTTACGAGATTTCCTAATTACGAAGTCGGCGGTGAAGTGATCAGGGGGGGGCGTGTGCGTTTCCGCGGTTACTCGCGGGCCCCAGTTATCACAAATTAATTGTTAAATACAATTTCACCACCAAGGATGGTCGCGTCAACTCCCATGTCTAATAGGTCAGGGCCGCGAAGAGCTTTTGGATCGTTTGTTAGCACAGCAAGATCACCCAGTTTGCCGGGGGTAATCGTACCTTTTTCGTGATCTTCGAAAATGCTATAGGCGGCACTTGCCGTGTTCATCCACAGAGCCTGCTCGAATGTTAACGCTTCTCTCGCATTTGGTGCAGCCCCTCCATCTTGGCGTTCAAGCATAGATGCTGCCATATTGCGGAGCGGGGCCGAGGAACCAGGCACGGTGCCTGTCGTGTCAGTCACCATAACGGGGTTTAATCCATGATCAATCATGGATCTGAACTGAGGTACTTCATACGGGCCACCAAGCCAGAAGTGGGGCGTGACCACCGGTATAATCCCGAGACTCTTCAATCTGGCCATTTCCTCAGGCCGATATAACAAACCACCAGCATGTTCAATGCGGTGCCTATGCGGGCGCGGGTCATTTTCCATAGCTGCTTGCACGGCATCAGCCGCCATTAGCATCCCCTTAGTGCTAAGAGCATGCATGATTAACTGGATTCCAGCTTTGTGCGCACTGCTGACAAATTCGTCGAGTTCGGCCTGTGTCCGTTTGATATCGTCAAGGTTGTTACCGAAAGCATCGAAACCGATCCCATCAACAAAAATTTTTATGCCTCCGAAGCGAAACATCGAGTTGCCCATACCCGACATGAATCCTGTATTGAGTAAAGATGACAAGGGCATGGTAGGTGGAACGTGGTGATAAACACGAAGTCGCACGGGCAGTTCGCCACGAGCCTGTAACATCTGATCAGCGCGGAGGTCGTTAGGGGAGTAGGGGATTGTGCCAATTGTTGTCGTACCCTTTGAAATAAACGTTTCATGGGCGTGGTTGCGCAAAGCAGTTTCTACGTTTTTCACAGAGTAGCCTGGCAACAGGTCCCACACCTCGGTTGCGATGCCGCTGGGTGTTCCCGAAGGCTCAAGGTCGATAAAAACACCCCTTGGTGGTTTTTTACCACGCTCCCACAAGCCAAGTTCATGCAGTGCGGGCGTGTTCAGCATGGCAACGTGCAGCCCTGAGAAGAGTGCCAGAGGGTGGTCGAGCGTTATTGCATCCAACTCATGTCGGTTGGCTAGGCGGCCATCCTCGATTTTTCTCGCAAGACCGAAAGAACTGCGGCCGATTATCCACTGATTTTTAGGGGTGCTTCTGACTTTTTGCTGTAGCGCTGCAAAAATACCCTCAAGATTTCGATACGGCGGTGTGTGACATGGAACCTGGAATTCACGGGCTAGGCATGTCATTTCAAAATGTACATGTGTATCAACAAAACCAGGTGTAACGACACGCTGCTGTGCATCAAAATATTCAATTCCTGCCGCGTGTTGCTCAATTTCTGCATTGGAGCCTACTATGGTTATTTTTCCGTTTTGTATTAGAACTGCTTCGGCTGCTGGGCAGGTAGAGTCCATTGTCATGATGCGGCCGTTCACGACAGCGAGGTCATGACCCGTTTGTGCTATGCCCTGTTGAGGTGCTACTGACGCTGCCGCGATAGTTTGCAGGAACTGTCTTCTTTGCATCGTTTATCCTCGTGTCCTGCTTGCTCGTCAACTAAAGTACGGGACTAAAGAAATGGTTGTTCCGAAAATAACAAAACCGACGATAAAAATAATAAAGGTGTAGCCCATAATTTCTCGTAAATGAAGTCCCGCAATTGCAAGTAATGGCATCGCCCAGAATGGTTGAATCATGTTACTCCACTGGTCACCATAGGCGATACTCATCACGACCAGAGCTGGGTCCGTCCCGAGATCCGACGCTGCTTGCAGAAAGACCGGTCCTTGGACAACCCACTGTGCCCCGCCGGAAGGAATAAATAGGTTGATCAGGCCACCGGAAAGGAACCCCCACAAGGGCAGGGTGCCTTGGGTTGCGAACCCGGTAAACCAGTTTGATATCACGCTGACAAGGCCCGTATCAGTCATCAGCCCCATAATTGCCGCATAGAAGGGAAACTGTAAAAGAATTGGGGCCGTTGTATGGATGGCGCGGGCAATAAGTGTCGCGTAATGTGAAGGTGAACGCGCCAATAGAAGGCCCGCCGCAAGAAACGACCAATTTACGATATTCAGGTTCAGAGACAAGCCTTCGCGTGCAAACCATAATGTCAAGTAGGCTAGGACTGCAGCACCAAGAAAAAAACTCAACGGGCGCGCGTTGTTCATCCGCGCAGCCACGCCATTGCTAGGGCTCAAATCTACTGGTTTATCATGATCGAGGGTGTCCTGGCTGACAACGATCGCCTCATCTGGATCAGGTCGCATATGCGGGCAAACCAAAGCTATAGCTATTAGAATAATGGCGGCTGTCAGGATGTTCCATGGTGCGAAGATGGTGCCTGAAACAGGAATGATGCCTACTAGGTTTTGCAAGGCGTGTCCATCGGTCGCAACAAACAGTGGCGCGGAACCAGAATAACCCATGTGCCAGACAATAAAACCCGAGTAAGCGCTGGCTACCAATAAAGGGTAGTGCAACCGCCATTGGCGTTCCTCGCCGACTTTCGCAAGCTGCTTGGCTATAAGAGCACCGGCCACTAGGCCCAGGGCCCAGGAAACAAAGGTACATGTACCCGATATTAGCGCCGCCCAGGCATAGCATTGCACTTCGGAACGTGGCAGCTGTGCTGCTTTCTCGAGTAATCGCTGGATAAAGTCAGTGTGTGCCAGGGCATGTCCCGCAATCAGGGTCAGGCAGATTTGAGTCATGAAGGCCAGCAGCAGTGAAAGACCACCACCCCAGGCCCAGGCAGCTTCGGTCAGGGTTGTTTCCGTTAGCGTAAGGGCCAAGAAAAAAGCCCCTGCTGTTAAAAAAATAAGGAAAATAAATGGATCGGGATAATGTCGTTCTGCGATAGCGACGAAAGGCCGAGCAATTCTATTTAGAAAACCCGACTGTTTCATGCCTTTCGGCCCTCGTTTTTTTGTGACATTTCTTTATTTGCCGTGGACGGTAGGATAGTCAAGCGCAAAACCGACTAGCGTACGGACTCCCGTCATCAAGGCTCTGTCATCCGCGATGAACATAGGTGAATGGTTAGATGGTCGATCGGATCTGGGTATAGATGGATCAATAACACCTAACATAAGAAATAATCCTGGTATGCGTTCTTGAAAAAAAGAAAAGTCTTCAGCACCTG
The DNA here is from genome assembly GCA_913031125.1 of uncultured Woeseia sp. Lineage (GTDB taxonomy): Bacteria > Pseudomonadota > Gammaproteobacteria > Steroidobacterales > Woeseiaceae > SZUA-117. The sequence goes on from CAJWFK010000018.1 coordinate 5,068, forward strand.
TAATAAGGTTACCTTCTACAACATTTTCGGCGCCGGCTGCCCAATTTAGTGTTGGCATCATCTTTTTTAGTAGCTCGGGGTTATTTCCTGTGACCGGCGCATAGCCCTCCATCGTGACAGTCGCAGTTGCTCCATTGGCTTCGGCAATAGCATGTACTGTGTTACGCAGCATGGTATGCAATTTTTCGCGGACTCCCACATCGAAGGTCCTGATGGTGCCCATCATTTCAACTTCATCCGGGATAATATTGCCACGTACTCCGCCATGGATGCTGCCAATTGTAATGACCGCTGGACTGTTAGTTATGTCGAGGTGTCTTGACGGGATGCCTTGGATCGCAGTCGCAATCTGTGCCGCTACATAGATGGGGTCTACACCAAGCCATGGAGAAGAGCCGTGAGTTTGCCGGCCAATAACGTTGATCTGCAGATTATCAGCTGACGCCATGAATCCGCCAGAGCGATATGTGAGAGTTCCTATATCATTTGGCCAGGCATGCAGGCCTAGAATCGCTTCAGGAGGATTGGGGCCATCCAGAACCCCTTCGACAATCATCATTGCAGCACCGCCATCCTCACCCGCCGGAGGCCCTTCTTCGGCTGGCTGGAAAATAAATTTCACCGTGCCAGATAATTGATCACGGTTGTTAGCTAATACTTCGGCCGCTCCCATCAGCATCGCTACATGGGTGTCGTGTCCACAGGCGTGCATAACGGGAACATCCTGTCCGTTGTATTCTCCCCGAGCCTTTGAAGCAAAAGGTGATCCGGTTTGCTCCATTACTGGGAGGCCATCCATATCTGCCCTCAAAGCAACAACAGGCCCTGGATTTTTGCCGACGAGCGTACCGACAACACCTGTATGGGCCACACCGGTTTGTACTTCGTCAAAGTTGAGGCTTCGAAGAAGCGCAGCGACTTTCGCAGCAGTCTTAAATTCTCGATTAGATAGCTCAGGGTTTTGGTGCAGGTCATGCCGCCACTCAATGACTTTGCTTTCTACCTTGATGAAAGCTTCCTCAAGGTTATTTTTAACATCTTGCGGCCAGGCTGTGTTAAAAATAGTTGTGAGGCAAATGGCCAGTGACAGACGGATTGGGTTCATTATAGAGTTCCTTGATTTTGCTTAATTCTACCGGTTAAGTGTTCTAAATTTATCAATAATCAGATTCTTTCAGAAAGCAACGAAGCGTTACAAATATTAAAAATATAATCTAACTCATCAGCTACGATCACTGACTAGGATTGTGGTGAGATAAAAAACAATCCCTAGAGTTGGCTTTTGTGGTAAGCGATCGGCTACTTCTTCCATAATCGACCCAATAAAATAGATATTCTTGGGGAAAAGAGATGCTGCCTGTGCTCGCATTAGGATTGTGGCGTTTAAGTTATTGTCATCACCTATATAGAGATGCAATTCTCGTAGGCACTTCGCATCATCATCACTATTGTGCAATGACAGAGGGTTATTACAGATTGTGATTACGGCTCGTTTTGATTTTGGAAACTTAGTCAGACAATCGACAACGTTGTCTAATTTTTGAGGCATTCCTTCACGATAATTACCTTGATTACCGCCGCGAAGATCGGTCATGTATTGTTTTTGGTCCTCTGTAAGACTCTTTCCCATGTTCCAGTCACTGTAAGCAATTAACGCCCCCTTTGGGAAAAGTTTGGTTACAACAGTGAAATCAGTCATATCTAATTGCTGGTAAAAATTCCGTATAGGCTCATCGGCACATATCCTTGACATATGCTCCCAGGCCTCTTGGCAAGTTCTAGTTTGGAGAGTCATCATAGTCCCATGCAGATACTTTTGGTTTCGACATATTCTTCCAGGCATTGCATGCCATGTTCGCGGCCGAGGCCTGACTGTTTGATTCCACCAAATGGTAGGTCATTAGCAAATATATTTGCTGAATTGATGCCTAGCACACCCGCCTCTAGGGACTCGCTGAAACGAGCTAGCCTTTCCTGATTGCTTGAATAGACATATGCAGCTAAGCCGGCGGAGGTAGCATTGGCCAGGTGCAGGGCTTCCGCCTCATTTTTGAATGAATAAAGGCAGGCAACGGGACCAAAGATCTCGATATGGAAAGCATCCATTTTTGGCGACATTTCGGTTAGCACGGTTGGCTGAAAAAATAGCGTTCTGTCCTTATCTTGTGAGCCTCCAATAATGACTTCAGCGCCCTTCGACACGGCCGTTTTAACCAGCGATTTCAGTCGCTTCAAAGCTGAGGGGTTTATCATTGGGCCGATATTGGTGTTTTCATCGAATCCATTACCAACCTTTAAAGTTTTCACTCTCGCAGCGAATTTTTCGGCAAATTCTTGGTAAATACTTTGTTGTATCAGAAAACGATTTGCGCCTACGCATATCTGTCCGCCGTTATAAAAACGTGCACCCATGGCACCATCTAAAGCATCTTCTATATGCGCATCGTCAAAGACTACAAATGGTGCATTACCACCTAGCTCAAGCGCTAGTCGTTTAACGGTGCCGCTACACGCCGCATAGAGTTCTTTACCGACCGGAATGGAGCCCGTGAAAGAAAGCATACGCACATCTTCACTTCGACAAAACTCCTGACTCACGTCCACGGGATCCTTGCATGGCAGCACATTGAATACACCGTCTAAGATTCCGGCTTGCTTGGAAAGTTGTGCGAACGCCAGTGCTATCAAAGGCGTTTCTTCCGATGGCTTAACGACAGTCGTACAGCCAGTAATGATTGCTGCTCCTGCTTTGACAATCACAGCAGCCGCGGGAAAGTTCCAAGGTGTAATACAAGCCACAACGCCGATTGGCTGCTTGATCGTATAATTTCTTTGAGATGGATTAGGCGCTACAAGGGTCTCGCCCACCAGATTTTCAGATACCTGTGCAAACCATCTTAGTAAAGCGACACATTGATTGATTTCCCCGGTCGCTTCACGGAGTGGTTTGCCGTTCTCTAAGGATACGATCTCACTTAGATTTTGAATATTTTGTTCTATTAATGCTGCCCATTTGAGTATTAGGCGTTTGCGTTCGTCGCGTGTAATAGTTCGCCAGGCTCCGAGTGCGTCGGTTGCTGCATCGATTGCTGCCAGAGCATGTTTTGCGCCAAGGTCACTGACTTTGGCTATTTCTCGGCAGGTGGCTGGGTCGACAACGCTGAATAGACGTTTTGCCGTAATCTCCTGACCGTTAATCCAGCCATTGGTTACGAGCAGGTTATTGTTCTCGAGCGGCATACTTAGTCCGAAAAGGCCTCATCTATTATTATTACCGGTTTAATGACTTCTCCGCTGTTCATAGCCCTAACGGCCGAATCTAGGCTATCCAGACCCTCAAACTTTGTTATCAATTTATCAAATGGAAAGCTACCTGCTTGCCACAGGTCTATAAGTTTCGGGATGAAGTTTTTCGATACTGCGTCACCCTGGATTACACCACGTAGGGATTTGCCCGGCAGGAGATCGAGCATTTGGAGACATACTTCTGTACCCGGTACACCCGGTGCGATCATGGCCGTGACACCTAGTGGTCCGCAACATTCTGTTGCTTGGCGAAGCACACTTGGCACGCCGGAGGTATCGATTGCATAGTGATACCCACTAGCCTTACCAAAAGATTTGACCGCCTCAACGAGGGCGCTATCGTCTGCATAATCAGTCGCTCTGATTGCATGAGTCGCCCCGAGTTCTCGGGCAACCTCCAATCGCTTTGGATTAATATCAATTGCAGTAATTGTGGCCGCCCCAGCACTCTTTGCAGCCATTATCGCTGATAGACCCACACACCCACAGCCAAAAACCGCAAGGCTGGATTTCTTTTTAACCTGCAGGGTATTGAATACCGTTCCAGCTCCTGTTTGTACGCCACAACCTAAGGGCGCTAACAATGTTAAAGGTAGTGACTTATCTACCTTAATAGTATTAGTCATATGGCTAAGTGCATAGGTTGCGAAAGACGATTGTTGAAAGAAAGACCCGAATATATCGGGAGTATCGCTCTGTGCCCGTCGGTGTGTTTTTATTCCGTCGGGACGGGTACCGGAAAAATTTAAGTCACCGTGCTCGTCGCAGTAAGATGGTTTACCTTCACGGCATTGTACGCAGTTGCCACAGTAATCGTAGCTTAGGATCACGTGATCGCCGAGTGCAAATCCCGTTACCGCATCGCCGAGCGCATCAACAATGCCGGTAGCTTCATGACCAAGAACGATGGGAAAACTACAAAGACCTTTGTTCTTTGTAATGATGTCAGTATGACAAATGCTGGTAGACACTATCCTGACCCGGATTTCGCTAGATCTTGGTTCAGCTAACAACAGCTGTTCCGTCACAAACGGATCATCGCTTGTATTGGCGACCGCGGCGTGAATTACTATTTCATCTTTAGGCATGTTGTTTACTTGCTTCTAGTCTTCGCTAATTAATTGGTAAGAGAAAGATTAAAAAATTTTGTTGTGCACAGTGCTTTTACTTAACAGTGTTAAAAAAAGACCGTTACGGGGTCAATAGTAACGGATGGTTAAGGAATAATATGGTTTGTAAATTAGAGTATGCTTGATAATGGTTTCCAGCGTAACTACTTACCTTAAGCAGCTAAATCGGGTTACATAAAAACGTGTATACGAAGATAGAAATTTTAAGCGGTCTATGATTTACCTTTTTAAGTACAGGATATTTTAGATCGGTAATGCCGGATATTTTCAACAATAAGAATCGAATTACGTTTGGCTGTTTTCTGGCCTATTTTGTGATGTCGGCGTTTATATCCCCACTTGGACTGGTTAGTGGTCCGATCGCTACGGATTTCCAGATTTCAATTACAGTTGCTACTGCTGCATTTACTTACCTGACTACCGGTGTCCTGGCAGGGACGCTACTCGCAATGTTTATTTTTGATGTTGTTCGGCTCAAAACTGTTGTCATTGCCGGTGTAGTGGTTATCTGCTGCTCTGTTACCGCTATTTATACCGTCCAACATTATGTGGTTTTGACGACCAGTCTTGCTTTGATTGGTGCGAGCTGTGGCCTCGAGTTGTCTGCCGCAGCTGTCTTGATTGCTAAGCTTTTCGATGAACGGTTGCGTGCCGCTATGCTATTGCTCACGGATTCGTTTTATGCCGCGGCCGGTGTTCTTAGTACCTCAATAGCAGGAGTAATGCTGGCAAAACAATTTCATTGGTCCAGTGCTTATTTGCTGGGTTTTATCGTTGCGATAGGGATTGCGGTGATTGCAGTAACGGCGCGTTATCCGTCCACACAGAAAATCCAACCAGATAACCAAACGGATCGCGGGGTATTGGGCTGGCCGACCAGCGTGCATTTGGTTGGGTTTGCACTTTTGTTTTATTTAATAGGGTTCGTGAGCATATATTCCTGGGTGCCGAACTATGCACAGATTCATCTAGGTTTGAGCGTGGAGGCATCCAGCGAAATTGTTAGCCGACTGTTCCTAGGCATGTTTATAGGCCAACTCATTATGTTTTTCTTAGTTTTAAAACTTCCTTTGCGTCCCCTTATTCTTGCTTATGCCGCACTCGCGACTCTTATGACGGTGATGTTGTGGACCGCGGATACCGGTAGGCAGCTGCAAATTGGAATGCTAATTCTTGGCCTTGCTACTGGCGGATTATTTAAGACAATTATTTCTTATGGCACCACATTGGTTAAAGATCCGAGTCCCAAAATGGTTAGTTACCTGATTTTTCATACCGGTGTTGGCACTGCAATAACGCCCTTTGTTAGTGCACTGATTGTCGAGCAATTCAGCATCGCAGCTGCATTGCAATGGGCCACGCTCTGCTACTTGATTATGGTGGCATTGGTTGTTGTTGCACAGCAGTTAGGGGGACGTCGTGAAAGTTTAGGCTCAGGGGGTATGAGTGGGTAAAGGAGATAGGAAGAAAGCAAAGTTGGAGGTGGACTTTGACCACAATTCAGCGAAATTTGCGGCCGACCCGTGGAGCAAATATTCGGAGCTCCATGAAAAATGTCCGGTTGCCTATACAAAAGCTCATGGTGGATTTTGGGTATTATCTAAATATGCAGATGTGGCTCGTGTGGCACGGGATGACATAACCTTTTCATCGGTGCCGACTGTCGTGATACCTGATAATGGTGTTTATAATCTAATCCCCTTGCAATCTGACCCTCCGGATGTACAGCGATACCGGGCCGCTTTACTGCCGTTTTTCAGGCCGAAGGCGATAAAAGCGCTTACGCCGAAAATTCGTGCGTTCACTGTTCAGTGTATTAACAACTTTATTGGTCGCGGTCAGTGCGATCTGGTCACAGAGCTGGCAAATCCGGTGCCATCAATGACTGCGCTGGAATTTATTGGACTGGATCCTGCCAATTGGCATGATTTTGCCGGCCCTTTACACCAGATGTCTTATTCGGCAGATGGAAGCAAGGCGAGAGAAAAGGCACTTGAAGACCTAACCAATTTAGATGAAGTTATAACGTCGACTATCAGAAAGCGTCGCAGACACCCTAAAAATGACGCAATTACGTCACTTGTAAACTATAAAGCTGGCGGGGCTGTGTTTTCTGATGATGAATTGCATGGGTTAGTTAAAATGCTTTTGTTCGCGGGGCTTGATACGACGATGGCGGCTGTAAGTAATGCATTACTTTATTTGAGTGAGCACCTCGATGATCGTCAGCGGCTCATCGATGAGCCCAAACTCATCCCGACAGCTGTCGAGGAGCTGTTGCGCTATGAAGCACCGGTGCATGCCTTTGCCAGAAATGTCACAGCTGACACAGAGATTGGTGGTAAATGCATACGGAAAGGTGAGAAAGTTTATATGTCATGGGCGGCGGCTAATAGAGACCCAGATCAGTTTGATAGTCCAGATGCCGTCAAGTTTAATCGAAAGCCTAATCCTCATCTAACTTTTGGGATCGGGGCGCATCATTGTCTTGGCGCATTGTTAGCACGAGTTGAAATGCGGATAATGTTGGAAGAAGTGCTTCAACGCATTCCTGATTTCAAGATCGACACGGAACGTGTCAGGCATCCTCAGACCGTGACAATCATCTGGGGCAGGACATCCTTACCAGCGACTTTTACGCCATCTCGTTAGGCGAGATTAATGGGTTATACGACGTTTCTACTGGATTTAGACCATACTCTTTTAGATTCTGATAGGTCGGAATCTTTAGCCTTTGACTACACCATGCGGTCTGCCGGTATTAATGACCCAGATACTTATGTGGATGTTTATCGAAAAATTAATCTGGAGTTGTGGGCAAGAGTTGAACAGGGAGAGCTTAGGCCACAGGAGGTCCGGACACTCAGGTTTGAACGTCTGGTGGAGCAGAAGAAAATCAAGGCTGATCCGTTGCAAATGGCGGAAGATTTCGTCGAAGGGCTTGGATCCAATGGCAGCTTATATCCTGGTGCACGTGATGTGCTCGACCAGTTATCCGAAACGGCTAGATTAGCGCTCGTGACAAATGGACTGAGTGAGGTGCAGCGGGCACGCATTAAGCGGCTTGATATTGAGCAGTATTTTGATTCGATAATAATTTCTGCAGAAATTGGGGCGGCTAAGCCCGGTACTAAGATATTTGATATCGTTTTTTCAGAATTAGGCTCTCCTCCCCGGAATGAAGTGTTAATGGTCGGGGACAGCTTGTCATCGGATATCAGGGGCGGACAAAAATATGGGATTGCAACGTGCTGGTATAACCCTAAAAGACGACAGCTTGATATCGATCTTGAGCCTAAATATGAAATTAGCGATCTTTATGAATTACTGAAATTTGTCGGCCTCTGAAGCACCAAAACCAGTTTTTGGGCCAAGTATTTTGGGAGGTGGTGGCAGTTTTTCGCTACTGCGGGGCCAGGCGACTGGGTGTCCGGGACCTTTTACTAGTTCTCCCGGAATTATATTATCGCGGTCAAGAGAAAAATACCTGTCCACTCTCGCCCCTATCGAGCGTCTCAAGCCGTCAGCCATATACGCCGTTGTAAACACGCGGCGGGTGTGTGCCGTTTCGTTGGCATCTGCCAAATGTACCGTGCAAGCGTGGTGAAAAATTACACAGCCCTTCTTCGCCTGAACAGGAATCACAGGCAAATCCTTAATTTTTGGATGGCTCAAAATGTCATACATCTCGTCATCGTGTAGCTCGCCGATATCTGCAAACTCCGTTACCCCAGATCGGTGGGAGCCTTGCACATAACTCATAACTCCACCCCCAGGCCCGACATCGGCAAAAGGAATCCATGCTGAGATGAGGTCATCTTTGTCTACCGGCCAGAACGGAAAGTCCAGATGAGCGTCGGTCTTGCGACCGCCCGATTCTTTATAAAGGGCCTGGTCATGCCAGAGCCTGACACAATCGATTTTCAGCAGCGCCGCTGCCGCTGCACAGAGCTTTGGATGGAATGTAAATAAAGCAACATCTGGATGGTCTTCCCAAAGACGCATGCATTGGGTAAATGTTTGTTCGTAGAGGATTTTATCTGCTAACGGCCGTTCATCGTCTGCTGTGCGATAGGCTACCGCCTGATCTACGTATTGGCTGTATAGGTCGATTTCCTCATTGCTGAAAAAGTTTTCGACTAAAAGAAAACCGTCCTTTTGGAAGCGATCTATTTGTTCCTGGCTGAGATTCGATTGTTTGATAGCTGTGGTCATTTAGATAATCTCAAAAACGTAATAGCAAAATACACTATATCTTCATTCATATGTCTGATCTAAGTTTGGGCGAAGCGGATCTGCTTCAATATCTCGTAGTACTCTAGCTGCCTCAGCTGTAAGCCGTTCTGCTATCTCGGTTTCCGTATTAATGAGATTGAAAAATTCTAGCGGGTCCTCGACAAGATTGTAGAGTTCACGAGCCAAGCCGTCCTGATCGAGAAACAATTTCCAATCACCCAGTCGAATCGCATACTCCAGCTCAGATACCGAATTTAGAGCCCAAAATAAACTACGTTCCGGTAGGCCGTCTCCAACAAATGTGGGTCTAATATCCATGCCATCAATCTTCCTATCTGTCGGAACACTCCCGCCCCCAATCGCTGCTAAAGTAACAAACCAGTCCATGCCAATGACCGGTGTATCGTTAACCGAACCAGGCTCTACAGTTCCCGGATATCGAATGATGGCCGGAACCCTGATCCCGCCCTCATACAGGAAATGTTTGCGCCCTCGGTAACCACCGGTCTCTCCGTAGGCATTAACTTCCCACCAATTTATCCAGCGCGAGGTAACGGGGCCGTTATCGCTATTGAAGACTATGACAGTTTCGTCATAGAGATCGTTTTCTTTTAACCAGTCAAGCACCCGGCCAATCTGTGCGTCCATATAGGTGATATTGGCGTAATACTCTCCTGGCCCTCGTGGTATCAGCATCTCTTTTGGAGGCACTCCCACGCCTTTCACGTCTGTCTCACCGTTAGGTATAGGGACAATCTCACCCTCGGTGAATAGCGCGTACATCGCATTGTAGTCGGGAGGATTGGCGAAGGAGGTATGAGGCTCAGCCATGCTCAGGTAGAGAAAGAAAGGCTCCGATTGGTTGTGTTTTTCCAGCCAACTAATAGCTTCGTCCGCGTATAAATCCGCGGTATAGCCGATTTGAGGAGGTAGCGGTGTTTTACCGCGGTATATATTAACCGGGTTGTGGTTGTGGGGTAGCTGGAACGCATTGTGACCATAGTAATAATCAAATCCTTGTTCGGTTGGCTGTGGTTCTTTGTCACTCCCTAAATCCGAATTCAGATGCCATTTTCCGATATGGGCTGTGTCATATCCGGCTGCTTTCAGCACTTCCGCCAGCGTTACTTCGGCGTCTCTAAGGTATACTCCGCTATCTTGTGGGATCCAGCTTTTGATACCGGTTCGGTAGGGTATTCGGCCGGTTAACAGTCCGGCTCTGGATGGCGAGCAAAGTGCAGAAGGAGAATAATTACTCGTATATTTCATCCCTTCGTCCGCAAGAGAATCAATATTCGGTGTTTTAAGGACCGGGTGGCCATAACTGCCCAGGTCTCCATAGCCCAAATCATCAACATAAATTAAGAGAATGTTTGGCGGTGCTGTATGGGCAGCACAATGGACCAATAACAGTAATGAACCGAAAATGAAATTTCTAAACAATATTATTCCTCCGGTATTCCAATGAATCAGACTATACAAGGGTCGTCTAAACCTCAATTATTACTATCTTAATGCATTATTGACTGCGGAGATTAACCAAAACTATTCAGCGAATTTTAATAGGGAAAATATTTACAAATTGGCGCGCTTAAATTTTTATTGATCAACCTTTCGAGAAACAGTAGATATATTGATGAAAAAAATACAGATTTTTAGTGCAGAGATTTTAAAAATCTTCCGGTTAGCTGAAAATATATTGTTTTGTGTTTTTTTGCATTTGTTTCATCGGGGGGAAAAATTGAATCTCGTTAACAGGTGTTGTAAAAGGGAGATATATAAAAAGAAAAAAAGATATGGGCTGACGCCCACATTTATTAACCTAGGAGATAAAGAATGAAAGGGCTCATAACGAGATTGGGGGCTGGTTTAACGGCATTTACTTTAGTTGCTGTTCTATCCACTCCCACCGTTTTTGTAACTACTGAACTTGTTGCTCAGGAAATCACTTCGTCGATTAGCGGCACTGTCGTTCAAAGCGACGGGTCAGCAGCGGCAGGTGTTAGTGCAACTTTAACAGACACACGCGATGGGCGTGTTTCACGTACAACTGCAGACGGGTCTGGCAGCGTCAATTTTCGATCCGTTGGTGCCGGTGGCCCATACACATTGAGAATCAGTGGTGGTGGGTACGAAGACCTGGTGATCACGGAGCTTTATACAAGCTTAGCGGGCACGTCGTCTTTTACGGTGACACTGGAAGCGGCAAGTGCAGCGATAGAGGAAATTGTTGTCACAGCATCGCAGATTAATACGATTGTAACGGCACAAGGGCCAAGTTCTACGTTCTCCTTAGAGACCATTGACAATATGCCTTCATCGCAGAGGAAGATTCGCGACATTATCCGGATGGATCCTCGAATAGTTATCGCTTCCACAGGTAAAGGTGAGGGTGGTAACGGAAACGGTATCAGTTGTGCTGGAGGATCAAGTCGGACGAACTCATTTACCATTGATGGTGTTCGGGCTACTGACGCGTTTGGTCTTAACCTTTCAGGTAATCTCGCTCGTTTCTCTTTCCCAGTTCCGTTTGATGCGGTGGCCGGCGCCGCTGTCGAGTTTGCACCGATATCGGTCGAATACGGCAACTTTAGTGGGTGTAACATTAACGTAGTAACCAAGTCTGGCGGGAACGAGTTTCACGCTGGCGGGTTTTATCTGTTCAATGACAATGACATGACCGGCGATGAGATCAACGGTGATCCATATGACCAGGGCACTTTCGAACGAAAGAACTGGGGCGTGGATGTTAGTGGCCCGATCATAAAGGACAAGCTTTTCTTTTACGCAGCTTACGAAGAGTTTGACACCGCATCTGTCAATATCGTCGGCCCAGCTGATGATGCGTCCTATCCGCGTAATGACACAATTTTTACAACTGCTGAGCTCAATAACATTCGCGATATATTGAGAAATCAATATGGCAGGACTGTTGGTGACATGGTTCGAAATCTGCCAACTATGTCTGAACGGCTCCTAGCACGATTCGACTGGAATATTAGTGATCAGCATCGTGCTGAATTGGTTTATGCGACCGTGTCTGAGCAGACGACCATCGGTGATGATATTGGCACCGGCAGGGGCGAGTTTGCATTCTCTAATAACTTCTACACACGTGGTACCGATTCTGAGACATACGCTTTCCGTCTGTTTTCAGACTGGTCCGATACATTCTCTACCGAGTTTCGCTGGTCAACTCAAGAAGTTATTGATAAGCAGAATCCGCTGGGCGGTGGTGAGCAGCAGGATGCTGTGCCAATTCCTCGCATCGCGATTGGCTGTTGCGGACAGTTTGGTGGTGAATTCTTCGGGCAGCAATTCGTAGATGGGCCCGGTACGTTCCGCTCAGCTAACCGTTTGGCAACCTGGAAAGACCAGCTAAAAGCCAAGTTCGATTATCAAATGGGAGATCACCTGATCACGGGTGGTTATGAATTAGAGGTTCTCGATGTATTTAACCTCTTCATCATCAATGCTACGGGCACCGTATTTTTTGACTCTATTGATAGCCTAGCGGCTGGTACAGCCTATGAGATTCGTCAGGGTGTATCGTATACGCAAAATCCAAGCGATGCGGCTGCTGAGTATGAAAGAAGCATTCACTCGCTGTTCTTACAGGATCAGTGGACCGTCAGCGATAATTTGGAAGTAACTTTCGGAGTGCGTTACGACTGGTACGCATCAGATGATTTACCGAACCAGAATCCGAATTATATGACCAAATATGCTGGCATGACGAACGAGGTTGGCATGGATGGTTTGAGTGTTATCCAGCCGAGAATTGGTTTGACCTATAGGATGCCTGAAGAAACATTCGGTGATACACGAATGACGGTTGGCTTCGGCGTATTCTCCGGTAATGATCCGACAGTCTGGTTTTCGAATGCTTACCAGAACTTCGGTGGTGCCCTGGGTGTAGGGAGTGCTCAGGCAGCGTGTGACGCTTCCGCACTTAACGTGTTGGCTGGCGGTAGCTTTTCCGGGATCCCGGCGTGTGTAGCTGATGCCGGAGCAAACCAAGCGCTTAATAATGCAGGTGCAGTGAATGCTACTGACCCGAATCTTGATGTTCCAAAGGTAAATCGCTACAGCTTTGGTCTGGACCATATCGTATCGTCTGATAGTTCTTTCCTTGACGGCTGGAACGTTAAGTTCGATATGATTTACTCAGATATGATTGATCAAATTGATTTTCTTGATCTGTCCTTACACCAAACGGGCACGGCGCCTGACGGTCGTCCGACCTATTCACAGGTAAATGCACTGGCTGCCGGCTGTAACGCGACATTCAACGGCCCACGTATGGGATACAGTGGAGTTACTGACGAGTGTTGGGGTGGAAACCAGGATGTGTTCATGACCAACAGACCCGGCGATGGAGGGTATACTTTCACCACTTCACTACAGGCCGCCAAGGCATTTGATCTGGGTGAGTGGGATGTCAACGTGGTAGCTGGATATTCTTACAACGAGTCCCACATCGGCAATCCCGGAGTGTCGTTTACAGCCGCTGAGAACTTCCGTGCCGTTGCGACAGATGATGTTGGTCTAGTGCCGATTGGTAGATCTCTAAGAAACAAACCGCATAACCTTGTGCTGAGTGCGCAGTTCTCAAGAGCAATCTTCGGAGATTTAAATACCTCGATAGGGGTGTTCTTGAATCGCCAGGCTGGCAGGGATATCAGTGCCGTGTTTATGGGTGGTCCATACGCTGGTGCCATTGGTGATACTGGAGGTCGGGCTCGTAACCTACTATACGTTCCAACTGATGAGAATGACCCATTGGTTACTTTCGCTGATACCTTTGATACCGCTGGTTTCTTCCACTGGGTAGATCGGGAGGGACTCAAGCGTGGAGCTATACAGGAAAAAGGTGGCCTGAGTGAACATTGGCAGACTGATTTGGATATTCGTATCCAACAGGAAATTCCCTGGTTCGGTGACCGCAATGCAATGGTCTACATCGATCTTGAGAATTTGACCAATCTTCTCAGCGATAGTTCAGGGTCTAAGATGTATATAAACACCACGGATATTGCTGCTGCTGTTGGTACTGTAACGGCTGATATGGACGCCACTACCAACACTTATGTCTATCAAAGCTTTAGCGAGCCGACAATGTGGCCCGATGTTTGGGATTCCGTGTGGCGACTTCAGGTTGGCATCAGAGCTGATTTCTTCTGATATATAGCAATCGGTTGTCAGAAGGTTGATGAGTACAAAGAAAGGCGCCCCCTTTTGGGGGCGCCTTTTTTTCATTCTAAGTGGGTTGGTGCTATCGGCGGCAGTATCGGCTAGTGATCAACGAGCGCAGAGTGAGGAACGGCAAAATATTATTGTCGTTATGGCGGACGATCATGCGCAGTGGGCGCTTGGCGCCTATGGCCTTGAACAGATTGAAACGCCAAATATTGATTGGTTGGCTGAGCAAGGTATTTTGTTTGAAAATGCGATGTCATCAGCACCGGTTTGTTCACCGTCGAGGGCAAGTTTTTATACCGGCAAGCTGCCATCCCAGCACGGTGTCCATGATTTTCTTAGTGAGAACGCTGACTTTGATGCGAATTGGTTGGACGGCGAAAAATTATTGTCCGAACGGCTGGTGGAAGAGGGGTATCGGACAGCCCTATTTGGTAAATGGCATGCGACCACAAATAGTAAAATACCGCAACCAGGTTTCGACCGTTGGCTGAGCTATGATCCCTACAAAGCGGGTTGGGAGGCCCAGTACAACCATACTGGATCGGTGAGTTTCTCGAGCGATGGTGAGGAGCTTGATTTTCGTGGCACCCAATCGTGGTTTCTGACGACAGAGGCCATTAGATTTATAGATAAGCCCTCGCCAAAACCATTTTTCATTAGCCTCAATTTCACTGAACCGCACTTTCCATTTAAAGGTTTGCCTGAAAGACTGGCAGACCGGTATCGTGCCGTTGCTAATGAAATAGTAAAGGCTGGTGGTTTCTCGGATATTCTATCGCGGGGGCCGCATACCCGAACGCCAGATGATCACATCGAGCAACTAGCACAGTATCTTGCAGCCGTGAACTTGATCGATGATCAGGTAGGTCGGTTGCTAGATGCTCTTCAAGGGCGCGGTCTCCTTGATGAAACGCTTGTCGTTTATACGTCAGATCACGGGTTATTGGTTGGTCAGTACGGACTTTATGGAAAGACGAATGCAACAAATATACCGAATTTCTATGAAGAAACGATCCGGATTCCGTTGATTGTATTCGGACCAGATAAATCGATTCGTGGTATGCAGTCGCGTAGTGAGTTTGTAGATCTACTCGATTTGCATGTCACGATTATGGATTATGCAACCGCTGGGCGTATTTCCCATTCGACCTATGGGCCTGGGGATTCACTTCGACCCTTGCTGAATGGAGAAAGAGAAACCAATTGGCGTAGTGTGCAGAACGCTGAGCGCGGCAACGCTAGAATGATAACCGACGGTCGTTGGAAACTGGTCCGGATATATCAGCAGGATGCTAACAAGTTGCCGGTGGATAATTGGTATGATTTAAGTCATCCATTGGGTGAACGCCATAGTATCGATTGGGTACCTGAGCAAGTTCGCGACCGGCTCACGACTCAGCTGGAAAGTTTTTTCAAAAAATACGAAACTCCAGAACACACTGGTCGTCGTATATGGGAACAACCGCCGCCCAACCAACGGATGGTTGACGACTTTGTATGTGGATTCATGGGTTGTACAGATCCTAATCGCTAGGCTTGATATCACGCTGGCGTCCTGATGCTGGCATGCTAATCACACCATATTTTCTGAAATATTCGATGGTGAGCTCACCAAGTGGTTTGCTTTTGCGTAGCAGGCGCGCCTCGAGAAACTCATCATAATGATCGCCGCCGCGGGCGATAATTTCAGGAACAGCGACCGAAAATATTTCTTCATCATTCACTGGTTTGCCATTATGCGAGAGAGAAACTAGTCGGCTGCGCTCAGGTCGGGAAGTGTCATAAGTGACCTCAAGTCCGGAAACTTGCATTAACCCTCTTAGCAGCGTAAATGATTGTTCCATTATCTGTTTTAACTGAGTTCCGGTGACTTCGACAACGACAATGGGATCCACAAATGGGTTTGTATCCAGGATATCGGCAATCTCAACATCACCCTGCGGGATGTCTTTACGGATTGTTCCCGGGTGTATTAAACCGATATCGGCTCCAGTCATTTCTAAGGCGATATCGGCGAGCAGGTTACCGAGGTCAGCCTCGTCAAAGTAGCGCCGGTTGAACCGTTTTTTCGTTTGACCTACCACCTCAGTAATTTCCGGGTGAGCCGCCCGATAAGTGGCGTTTTTACTTTCAATAACCGGGTCCGGCTCTAGCACATCGGCATTGACTGGAATTAACTTCCCATCGTACGTTTTAATCTTCTTGGTATCTCCATCCAAAGTTAACTGCAAGTATCCGAGGTAGGTTGCCTGGCCGAAAGTTTGCATTATTAGGGTACCGGTCTCCGGTTGAACGACGGGTGTCCAAGTGCCAGCGTCGGCATGTCCGCCGAATAGCACGTCAATGGCCGTGACAGCACCGGCTAAAGCTATATCTTTCTCAATGTCCCGCGCTAATCGCGGATCAATTTCCGCATCAGTTTGCATCGGAGCGGTATGACCCTGGTGGGTTAACAGGACAATCAGGTCAACGTCTTCCCTTAATTCGTCGACAGAACGCTGAACCCGCTCTCTAGGGTCTACAACGTCTAGTTCATCGATATGCATAGGAGCTACAGCTGAACTTGCCGCATCCTGTCCCAGAATCCCAATAACTCCAATTCGTATTCCACCACGCTCTATAATGGTGTGGCGTTGAGCGAACGGGTGCTGGGTGCCCTTGTAATCAAGATTGGCGCCAAGCACTGGAAATGGCACGCGATTTTTCTGCCACTCTAGGATTGCTTCACCATAGTCGAATTCATGATTGCCAATGGCCATGGCGTCGTAGCCCATAGTTATCATGAATTCAAACATTAATGCTCCATCAGTTAGCCTTGATAGGGCTCCGGTGAATATGTCGCCTGAGTCAAAAAGGAATACGTTTGGTTCTTCCCGGCGTATCTTTTTTATGAGGGTAGTTAACTCAGCAATACCGCCAATATGTTCCATATCATCCCGCCACCAGGCAGGAACTGGCTCATAGGCACTTTCGATATCATTAGTGAAAAGTAGCGTTACTACTATGTCTTTCGCTTGGTCCTGCTTATTAGCACACCCTGTAATACAGAGCATAATAAAAGTCGTTAACAGTAGTTTAGATAGGGAATTAAACATTAGGAGTTTCCTGCTCGAAAATTTCATAACAAATCTGCCGCAGCCATTGATTAGTGGAGTCCTTATCATAACGTCGGTGCCAGAAAAGATAATAGTCTACGGGTTTTGTATCTATTGGAAGATCAATAATCGCAAGCGGGTACTGCTTGGCAAGTTCCTTGCAGGCTCTGCGCTGTAGGGTAAGAATCAAATCGGACCCAAGTAAAGCATCGGCGACTTGCATGAAGTACGGCACCGAGAGACTCACTGAGCGTTTATGCCCGAAGGAGTTCAATATTTCATCGACGGGACCGATAGCGGTGCCGAGCGGAGAGACCATCATATGTTTAGCCTTAAGATATCTTTTCAGGGTAAGCCTTTTACCTACGATGGGATGTTTTTTTCGGCATAGAACAACGAACTCGTCTTCAAACAGTCGGCGCTGTTTTAAATGCCCAGGCACATGCCAATTCAGAGTTATTACCAGATCGATAATTCCGGATGCTAGCTGTTTCGCGGCGTAATCCCGCTCGAGTACCCTGAAAATAATTCTGGACTTTGGTGATTCGTCTCCTATGCGTTTAACCAGCGAGGGTAATAATATATGTTGGATTTCATCGGTTGTAGATATAACGAAGTCCCTTTGAATCTGTGCCGGATCAAACTCTATTTCCCCGCTTATGGTTTCAAAAGTCTCAATCAATTGTGCGATTTGAGGAGATATTGCGAGTGCTTTACTGGTTGGAGCCATGCCTCTTCCGCTTCTTACAAAAAGTTCATCACCGAAATAAGTTCTAAGATTCTTGAGTTGCTTGCTGACACTGGACTGGGTAAGGCCGAGTGTTTCTGCTGCAGCCGTTATACTTCCGTTTGACAGAATGGCGTTGAAAATCAATAGTTCCTGTGTGCGGATATTCCAATTATGCCGTTTATTCATAGTCTGTATTCATTATCCGCCATTGTAGAATAGTGAGCAAGCTCGTAGATTTAAACTTCAGGAGGCTCAATTATGAAAGTTTTAGACAAAAACGTGCCAGTTGTTGCAACTTCCGACGTTGTGGTGGTTGGTGGCGGGTCAGCGGGGGTATCTGCTGCAGTGTCTGCAGCTCGCAACGGTTGTTCTGTAACCTTAGTTGAGAGATATCACCATCTTGGTGGAATGGCGTCTGGCGGTATGGTTTTAGTTCTGGACGACATGGTTAATGGGCAAGAGATCACAGTCTCTGGAATCGTTAGTGAATTTATTGAACGGATGGAAAAAGAGGGCATGGCCGTGACGCCCCCACCAGAAGACCGAAAAACCAGCGATGAAATGTACCGGAAATGGGTACGCTGGGGTGTCCACGATTTTCATCAGGCAAAAAAACCCCAACCGATAGTTTATGCGACAGCGTTCGATCCGGATTCTTGGAAACGTACTTCACTCGATCTGATTCGGGAAAATAATGTGAATTTGCGTCTACATAGTTGGTTCAGCGAGACAATTGTTGAGGATGGGCTGGCTAAAGGAGTTATTTGCCAGACTAAGCTTGGCCCACAGGCAATTATGGGAGATGTAGTGATTGATACTACTGGAGATCTTGATGTTGCTTGTTCTGCTGGTGCGGATTTTATGCAGGGGCAGTACATTGTTACCACCGTATTTCGGTTAGCCAATGTCGATACGGAAGAGGCGACTCGCTTTGAATATGAGGAGCCGGAGACATTTGCCAAAATCAATCGTGAAGCACGACGGATTATTGGCGGTGCGTGGGAGCAATGGTGGCTAAAAACGCCGATTCCCGGGGTTGTCTGGTGCAATTGTCCTCATATGCCTGGTTATGACGGCATTACGGTAGACGACTTAGTTGCTGCGGAGTATGAGGGGCGGGAACGTATGATGGGGCTTTATGACTATGTTCGTGAGCATATGCCTGGTTTTGAAAAAGCTAAGATGCTTGGTGCTGCTGAGCAAGTAGGTGTGCGCACGACACGCATGCTCAAGGGTGAATATGTCGTTACCAAAGACGATATCGTTAATCGTCGTTATTTTGCTGATACGGTTTGTCGAGGCCGAGATTATTACACGCCCTACCGGGCATTAATCCCTATTGGCATCGACCAGTTGATTGTCGCCGGGCGCCATTATTCAGCAGAGCCGGAGGCTCAGAAACGCTCTCGAGAGATACCGCCTTGCATGGCGCAAGGTGAGGCCGCAGGTGTCGCAGCTGCCCTTGCATTGCAGGGAGATCAGATGATTCGTGCAGTCGATTACCGAGAAGTACAACGAAAAATGCGGGCGCAGGGTGCGGATCCTGGCGATGTGCCATCGGCCAATGCAACTGAAACTGAAGGTTTTGCACAAAGCGCTTAAATTCTGGAGCACATAAAGACATGAAGGATACAAATACCTTGCCACTTGCAGGCGTGCGCGTAGTGGATTTTACTCAGGTCATGATGGGGCCATCTGCTACGCAGATGCTAGCTGATTTCGGGGCGGATGTGATCAAGATAGAAAACCCAAAAGGTGGCGACCTTATGCGAACTGCGTTAGGAGCGACTGATGAGGCAGGCTTAAATAATCCGATGTTTTGCAGTTTAAATCGGAATAAACGCTCTCTTGCACTCAACCTGCGGGAGGAAGATAACAAGGAGATTGTTTACAGATTAATTCGAAGTGCTGATGTAGTAGTCAGCAATTTTAGAGCAGGTGTCATGGACCGTATTGGCTTTGGTTATGAAAAAGTAAAAGAGATTAATCCGAAGATAATTTATGCGTCCGGGAGTGGTTATGGGCCCAAGGGTCCCTATGCACATAAAGGCGGTCAAGATGTTCTGGCCCAGGCAATGAGCGGGGTAATGATGCGTCGTGCGGACCCGTCATTACCAATATCAATCTATCCGACAGCTCTTTGTGACTACACTGCCGGCATGCACTTGGTGCAAGCGATACTTGCAGCACTAATTGGCGTGACAAAGACAGGAAAAGGGCAGCGGGTTGAAGTATCTCTTTATAGTTCGATGATCGCGATGCAGATGCAGGAGGCGGCGTGTCATTGGCATGATGGTAAGGAGATAAATTGGGCTGAAATGCCGTTGAGCGGGGTATTTGAGACGGCGGATGGAGCATTGGTGATGGTTGGCGCGTTCAAGATAAACCCATTGCAGGATATCTGTGGGGTATTGCAAATTGAGGATTTATCTGTCGAATACCCTGATTTTCAATCGCAGCGTTCGGCCAAACCATATCTGCAGGAAAGATTCAGGAATGAATTTATCAAACAAACGACGCAGTATTGGATAGAAGGGCTTGAGAGCGCGGATATCCTGTGCGCGCCGGTGAACAATTTAGCGACTGCACTGGAAGATGAGCAAACTAAAGTCAATGAGTTGGTTATAGAATTCGAACATCCGGTCAATGGACCGATGAAAGTCGTCGGATGCCCAATACAATTTTCTGCTGATGATTGTGGGTTGAGATTGGCACCGCCAAAACTTGGTCAGCACAATGACGAAATTCTTGCAGAATTGGGATTGGGAGCATCAGCAGAAGGGGCTTGCTTATGACTGTTGAGTACAGCGTCCAGGAAAAAGTTGCGCGGGTCACTATTAATCGTATGGATAGGATGAATGCAGTTGATGAGGAAACTGCTGACCGGCTAGAGGAAATTTGGCAGGTTGTGGAATCAGACCCTGAAATTCGAGTGGTCATACTAACCGGAAGAGGCGATAAGGCATTTAGTTCGGGGGCCGATATGAAAGCCTCGGCAGATGCGAAGTCCGGTGTCGCATATTGGGCGGAAGCTAGGCCCGGTGGCTTCGGTGGTCTTGCGCTGAGGAAGTCACTGAAAGTACCTGTCATTGGCAGAGTTAACGGACTGGCGGTGGGTGGTGGTTTTGAGATGGTATTGGGTTGCGATATCGTTATTGCGGCAGACCATGCGACGTTTGGGTTTCCTGAGCCTAAAGTTGGCCGGATGCCGTTAGATGGCGGGATGATACTGTTGCCCAGGTTAATTCCACAGAAGGTAGCGATGGGAATGTTATTGACGGGAAAACGGATTTCTGCACAGGACGCAGAACGCTATGGACTAGTAAACCAAGTCGTCGATGCTGCGGATTTAGACGATGCGGTCAATAGATGGGTACATCAGATACTTGAATGTGCGCCCTTGTCTGTTAAAGCTATTAAAGAATCAGTCAAGGCAACCAGTCACTTATCGCTTGGTGAAGCCCATGCGATGAGACTCCCGGTACTGATGGATGCACTGCAGTCGGAAGATGCCGATGAGGGCCCATTGGCTTTTCGCGAAAAACGCCAGCCGGTATGGAAAGGTAAGTGAGTGTAATGCATTCACATATCCGCAAATGACGTTTGTCATCATGTCACAATGTGTGGACATCAAGGATGGCCGATGTGTGGACGTGTGCCCGGTGGACTGCATCTATGAAGGGAGCACGATGTTTTATATTCATCCGGAAGAGTGCATAGCATGCGCTCTTTGTGAAACAGTTTGTCCGGTTGATGCGATTCGTCACATTGATGATGTGCCAGAACAAGAAAAAATGTATGTGGAAAAAAATGCAGCATTTTTTTCTGAAGGTAACTCTTCATAATTCACATACTGCAGTTAAGGAAATAATGCAGACAAAAACAGAAAATACGATGGCGGCTAGCTACCCCAATACCACATATGCCTGGTATGTCGTTGTGCTGCTGATGTTTTTTTATTTGTTGTCATTTATGGATCGGCAGATCATTGCGGTGCTTATTGAACCGATCAAAGCAGACTTGGACTTATCTGATGTCCAGATGAGCTTACTCGGCGGCTTATCTTTTACAATTTTCTATTCTACCGCCGGTGTGTTTGTAGGCCGTCTTGCCGATTCGTTAAATCGTCCTTTGGTTATCGCTGCGGGAGTATTTGTCTGGAGCTTAACTACTGCACTGTGTGGATTAGCTGGCAAATTTTGGCAACTTTTAATACTTAGAATGGGTGTCGGGCTTGGTGAATCGGCTCTATTACCGTCGACACTATCCCTGTTAACCGATTATTTTCCTGCACATCGCCGTGCTACGCCTACAAGCGTTTTTTTGCTGGGTGCGCCTTTCGGCATTGGACTTTCGTTTGCTGCCGGGGGTTATCTGTTGGGCGTGGCCGAAAAACTTTCTGCTGCTGATGGATGGGCTGATGTTATTTTGGTAGGAGGCACGGCTGCCTGGCAGCTAGTACTGCTATTTTTAGGTGTGCTGGGCATGCTAATGACGCTCGCTCTGTGGTCGGTTCGAGAGCCGAGAAACATGCATTTGGCAGCATCAGAAAAGAGCAAGCAAGTCACCAGCCGGGCTGCGAGTTTCGCAGAAGTTAAGGATTACGCACGAACAAACTGGGTCCCGATCTCAGTGTTGTATATTGGTATGGCCCTGATTACATTAGCCGCATATGCGCAGGCCTTTTGGGATATCACATTTCTCTCCAGAACCTATGATCTGAATCCCACAGAAATCACCTTTGCATACGGTATGGTGCAGCTTTTTGGCGGCATTTCAGGGATGCTGGCCGGCGGTCTGCTTGCAGATAGGTTGACTAAGCGGGGAATAGCCGGCGCCAGTATGGTCATGGTTGCTGCTGGTGCGGCCATAGCTACACCGTTTAGTTTCATTTACCCATTGGCAGATTCCTCTACGGCTGCATTAACATTTATGGTGCTGGCGATTTTTGGAAGTAATATGACTTTTGCATGTGCCGCGTCGGCGTTACAGCGGGTGTTTCCAGGTTCAATGATTGGGCTGGGCGCCGGAATTTACTACTTCATTTCCAACGCAGTGGGTATAGGTGTCGGACCTACAGCGGTCGCCGCAATAACTGATTATTTATATCAAGATCCAGAAATGATTCGCTACTCGCTTGCAGCAGTGAGTGGAATTTCGCGTGCCTTGGCATTTGTTGTTGTATTGGTGGGGCTTAAATCATACAAGGACCTTGTCCTAAGGATAGAATTGAAACATGACTGAGAGGAAGCGCGGTAAACAATGCTGTTAACGGACATTATTAGAACCAAGCGTGATGGTGGAGCTTTAACCGACGCGCAAATCCAGTTTGTTGTGGACGGTCTCGCTGATCAGTCCATTCCAGCCGAGCAGATTTCGTCTTTGGCGATGGCAATCTTTCTAAATTCCATGGATTTTTCTGAAGCGGGTAAGTTAACAGCGGCTATGGCAGGCTCCGGCACAGTGCTGGATTGGTCTGGAGAAGAACTCGATGGTCCGGTAGTCGATAAGCATTCCACCGGAGGAGTAGGTGATAAAGTAAGTTTTTTACTCGCACCAATTGTCGCTGCCTGTGGTGGTTATGTGCCAATGATTTCCGGCAGGGGCCTTGGCCATACCGGGGGCACTACCGACAAGGCTGAATCAATACCTGGATATGATACGGCGCCAGGATATGAAAAGTTTAAGGCAGTGGTGAAAGAGGTTGGCTGCGCCATCATTGGACAGACGAACGATCTTGCCCCCGCTGATCGGCGGTTCTATGGCATTCGGGATGTAACGGCAACGGTTGAGTCCATCCCGCTGATTACTGCATCAATACTTTCTAAGAAAATAGCAGCAGGAATTAACTCACTGGTGATGGATGTTAAGACAGGGTCGGGCGCTTTCATGGATACGTTGGAGCGGTCGAGGGAGATGGCTGAAAGTTTGATCTCTACAGCGGCCCATGCGGGCCTTAATACTCATGCAGTTCTTACTGATATGAATCAGGTTCTTGGTACTACAGTCGGAAATGCGCTCGAAATTCAAGAAGCTATGACCTTTTTGCGTAACGACAAGCGTGATGCTCGTCTCGATAAGGTTACAATTACTTTGTGTGCTGAAATGCTTGTGGTTTCTGGAATCGAGATAGACCGGGCAGAGGCATTGCGACGTTGTGAAGAAGCGGTTACTAGTGGGCGTGCGGCCGAAATTTTTTCGCAAATGTGTAGCTCACTGGGCGGTCCTTCAGACTTCGTGGAAAATAGCGCTAAATATCTTGCTACGGCGCCAGTTGTGCAGCCTATATATACGACTGGCACACTCAGTCGTGTTGATGGACGGGCATTGGGTAATGCAATAATAGAACTCAGTGGGGGGAGACAGCGAGTGGGTGAGGAGATCGATTGGTCGGTTGGGTTTAGCCAAGTTGCCCCGCTAGGCACGGTATTGGATGGAGAAAGGCCGCTCGCCTTGGTGCATGCGTCGTCAGACGAGGCAGCAGAGAGAGCGGGCAATCGTTTGCTGGAGGCTTGTGCGACTGAGCCGGAAGTGCAGATGGAAGCACCAGTGATCATAGAAATCATGACGGAAGCAACTTGACGATTGCGGTATCCTTGGCGGCCCTAAATAAAAATAAATTTTAACTGGCGACTTCATGGCTCCTAATCTAATCGGCGTTTTCGGTGTTTTTGCAATTCTTGCCATCGCAGTTGCATTCTCAAGCAACCGCAGTGCTATTCAATTTCGTGTGGTAGGCGCTGCCCTAGCATTACAGGCTCTGTTAGCGGCGCTTGTTCTATATTTTCCGTGGGGACGGGTTGCAATCAACCGCTTGAGTGATGGCGTTCTCGCGGTCATTGGTTTTTCAAAGGCTGGCATTGACATGGTTTTCGGACCATTGGCTGACACAGATATTGTCGGGTTCAGTTTTGCCATCAACGTATTACCGATAATTATATTTTTCGCAGCGCTAATGTCAGTGCTTTACCACCTCGGCATTATGCAATGGTTAGTTAAAATTATTGGCGGTTTGCTACATAGATTTATCGGCACAGGTTCTGTCGAGTCGATGAATGCGGCAGCTAATATTTTTGTAGGCCAAACAGAGGCACCACTTGCTGTTAAGCCATACTTAAGGGCGCTATCCGAGCCGCAATTTTTCACAGTAATGGTGTCAGGTGTTGGATCCGTTTCCGGTTCGGTATTTGCTGGGTATGCAATGCTCGGGGCTGATATCGAGTACCTGTTAGCCGCAGCCTTTATGGCAGCTCCGGGTGGGCTGCTCATGGCGAAAATCATCATGCCGGATGATGAAAAGATATTGACTAATAGGCCAGAGAATCTCCAGATGGAATCGAGTGGCCACGGCAACATCTTTATTGCTGCTGGAGCAGGTGCGACAGATGGACTTCGTATGGCTGTGAATATTGCCGCTATGTTGATTGCTTTTGTTGCTTTAATAGCTTTATTCAACGGTTTGGTTGGGAGCGTTAGTAGCTTGATCGGGCTGAATACTTTACTTGGTGTGGAAGCAGTTACGTTGGAACTAATTCTCGGTAAAGTCTTTCAGCCGTTGATGTTTTTGCTGAGCGTTCCATGGGAAGAAGCACAAGCAGCCGGAGTTTTATTTGGTGAAAAACTTATTCTTAATGAATTTGTTGCCTTTACCCATTTTTCTGATGTGTTGGCTGGCATGAGTCCCCGCACGCTCGCGGTGACAACCGTTTCTTTGTGCGGTTTTGCCAATTTTTCATCAATAGCCGTTTTGCTTGGCGGACTTGGTGTCCTCGTGCCTGAAAAACGGGAATTAATAGGTCGATTCGGTCTTAGAGCGGTGCTAGCAGGCTCTCTTTCTAATCTTATGAGTGCAGCACTGACAGGAATTATGCTGATCTCGTGACCTATAAAACAATTATCGATTGTGACCCTGGCCAAGATGACGCTGTTGGCTTATTACTTGCGCTGGCTTCCCCGGAAGAGATCGAGTTATTAGGTGTTACGACGGTAGCCGGCAATGTTCCCCTAGAACTTACGACAAGAAATGCAAGGATGATGTGCGACCTTGCAGGTAGATGTGACATGCCGGTATTTGCGGGGTGTAGTAAACCGATTCGTAGAGAACTCGTGACCGCAGAAGCAATACATGGGGAAACTGGGATAAACGGTATAGATATATGGGATCCGATAACGCCCCAGCAAGCTGAGCATGCGGTTAGCTACCTTGTTGATACGTTAACCAAGGCTGACGATGCCTCAATTACTCTAGCCATGATGGGTCCTCTTACAAATCTGGCGTCCGCAATTAAAAAAGCCCCTAGCATCGTCGCCAAAATCGAACGAATAGTCTTAATGGGTGGCGCAATGCGAGAGGGCGGCAACCGGACACCATCCGCAGAATTTAATATTTTAGTTGACCCTGAGGCCGCGGATTTGGTTTTGAATTGTGGTTGCCCGATTATCCAAATGGGCCTTGATGTTACTCATCAAGTATTATCAACAAGAGAGCGAGTGCAGCGGATAAAGGGTCTCGGAAACTCAGTGGCTATCGCAACTGCTGGGATGCTGAGTTTTTTTGATAGCTTTGATACAAAAAAATATAGTTCTGAAGGAGCACCATTACATGATCCTTGCACTATCGCGTGGCTAATTAGGCCAGAGTTATTTGTCAGCAAGCGGTGTAACGTTAGTGTCGAGACTGTATCTGACCTAACGGCCGGGCACACAGCAGTGGATTTCTGGCACGTGACGGATAGGCCGGCAAATGTGGATTGGGTCTACGAAATAGATGCAGATGGATTCTACGATCTTTTGACAGAGCGGTTAGAGCGGTTTGGAGGATAACCAAATATGCCTAGTATAGTTGTCGTTGGTTCGATAAATCTTGATATTGTAGGTACTGTTCCGCGTTTACCAGAGCCGGGTGAGACGGTAACGGGAGCCGAGATTAGCAGATTTCCGGGGGGCAAGGGTGCTAATCAAGCGCTAGCTGCACAGCGTTTGGGAGCTGACGTTGCGCTCCTTGCTTGTGTAGGAGCCGACTCTGATGCTGAGGATGCACTGGTTTTGCTCCGAGAAGGTGGAGTGAATTTAGAGCAGATCATAACGATTGAAGATGTTGCCACCGGGGTTGCCTTGATTGCCGTTGGTTCATCTGGTGAGAATCAGATTGTGGTTGGCCCAGGTGCTAATCACCATCTTCGCCCCGAGAATCTCGAATTACCTGATGCGGACGCATTGATTTGCCAGCTTGAGGTGCCAGTCGAGACAGTTGCCTACGCTGCAAGTATTTTTAAGGGATTTTTCAGTGTTAATTTAGCCCCGGCAAGGACAATTGATCCAGGCATACTTGGACGCGCTGACCTAATTATTGTTAATGAAACGGAGTCCACGTGGTATGGAGAAAAACTCAGCACCTGTGAGGGAATGATTGCTACAACTTTTGGTGCGGCAGGGGCTGTGATATCACAGCACGGTACTACTTTGGCAAAAGCGAAACCGCCTAATGTTAATGCTGTAGATGCGACTGCAGCGGGCGATTCTTTTACTGCCGCGCTAACAGTAGCCCTTGTCGAGGGTCAATCGCCGCAACAGGCATTGAGCTTTGCATGCGCTGCGGGTGCTGCTGCTACGTTACGACCTGGCGCGCAGACGTCTATACCAACCCGTGCTGAAATCGAAGCGCTTTTATAATAATTGGCTTGGAGACCGCTCACCTTTGTTGTCAAAGGAGCTCAGTCCTCTTTCATTGACAAAAATCTGTTGGCGGGTTCTTAAATCACAAATTGGCTGATGAGAATGCCTCGGGTAGTAGGTGCGTTAACGTAAAACTTTGCCATTCATTGTTGTTGCCCTTGACGATAATTCTTGTGTCTGTATCAGCGAACTCACTAATACGTTGGCGACAACCACCGCATGGGGTACACGACGAAGTGTGATGTGCCGTGCCTCCCGCAATAGCGATTGTACAAATACGTTGGCCACCACCCGCTACCATGGCTGAAATTGCCCCTGCTTCGGCACAGGAACTCTGGGGATAGGCAGCATTTTCAACATTGCAGCCAATATAAAGTTTTCCCGTTTCATCAATGATGGCTGCCCCAACATAGAAGTTAGATTGTGGGCAATAAGCATTCTTGCGGATGGCTTTCGCTGCCTCAATTAATTCATCATCGGTCATTTTTTCAGGGCACCTTTTTCATCGGATTATTGGGATGCATCGTCCAGTTCAACTTTTCGGTTTGTATAGGGTTACCGGTCCTTGCATCTATGCCATCACTTACTGCTTTCATGGATATACAGCCTTCAACCGGACAAACACTAGTACAGAGGTTGCAACCCACGCACTCCGCATCGATTACTTCAAAATGTCTGCGGCCATCTACAGAACATGTAATTGCCTGATGTGATGTGTCTTCACAGGCAATATGACAGCGGCCACACTGGATACAAAGGTCCTGATCGATAAAAGCCTTTTCTACGTAATTAAGATTTAAGTATTGCCAGTCGGTGACACTCGGAATGGCAGAACCTACCAGATCGGTTATCGATGACATTCCTTTATTGTCCAAAAAGTTACTTAGCCCATCGGTAAGGTCATCAATAATTTTAAAGCCATATATCATGGCTGCGGTGCATACTTGTAGGTTGTCTGCACCAAGCGCCAGAAAATCAACAGCATCCCGCCAATCAGTGATCCCTCCAATGCCTGATATGGGCAGATTAGATGTCTCATTATGTCGCGCTATTTCGGCGACCATGTGCAATGCAATCGGTTTGACAGCTTCTCCACAGTAGCCTCCATGAGTACCCAGCCCATCTGTGGTTGGATGCATCTGGAGCGTGTCGTAATCAACTCTCATGATCGAATTAATAGTATTAATCAAAGATACAGCGTCTGCCCCGGCATCCATTGCCGCTTTAGCGGGTGGGAGGATATTGGTGACATTCGGAGTGAGCTTAACGATGACTGGTATACGCGCAACATTCTTACACCAGCTAGTTGCCATACTGATATATTCAGGCACTTGTCCAACGGCAGCACCCATACCACGTTCTGACATGCCATGCGGGCATCCGAAGTTAAGTTCCAGACCGTCGGCTCCTGTATCCTCTATCATCGGAACGTACTTCGCCCAGATCTCTTCTTGCATCGGTAGCATTAATGACACGATAACTGCCCTATCAGGCCAGTCTTTCTTGATTTGTCGAATTTCATCCAGATTTGTTTGCAAGGGCCGGTCGGTAATTAACTCAATATTGTTAAAGCCAATCAGTCGCCGGTCATTGGCGTGCAATGCGCCGTAACGTGGCCCGTTGACATTGACAATAGGTGGATCTTCTCCCAGAGTTTTCCATACAACACCACCCCAACCAGCTTCGAATGCACGGTTAACGTTGTAAGCTTTGTCCGTTGGCGGTGCTGATGCCAGCCAAAAAGGATTTGGGGAGCGGATTCCAAGAAATTCGCACGTCAAATCAGCCATCGGGCGGCGCTCCTAGTGCACGGTCAATTGCGGTTGCCGCAATTTTTCCATGTTGTACGGCCGACACTGTCAAATCGTTGCCACCAAGAACGCAGTCTCCCCCTGCCCAGACACCAGGCATTGAGGTCGCTTGTGTCTGATCTACAAGAATTTTCCCCCGTTTAGATGACAAGTTACTGAGTTCTTGCCCTAATTTTTGATTATCCAATGTCTGGCCGATAGCCTTAAATACGATATCTGCATTGAGGTGAAATTTATCGCCGCTTACAGACAGGCTATTATTCTGGTCCACATTGGTAGTTTCGAACTCAATTCCCGCCACATTGTTCTTGCCATGGATACGTAACGGTTGCGCCCAGTATTGGATTGAAACTCCGTTCGTTTGAGCTAGTTTCTGCTCAAAGGTGCTAGCACCCATCTGTTTTGGACCTCGACGATAGACGATTGTTACCGCTGATGAGCCTAGATGTTTTGATTGCACAGCAATATCAATGGCTGTCATGCCACCGCCAACAACGACTACATTCTTACCGACCGGTATTGTTGTTTTATCTTTTGACTGACGAATTTTTCCTATGTAGTCAATCGCATTTTCAACCCCCGGCAAGTCTTCGCCTGGAATATCGAGCTTGTTTACTGAGCCCAGACCAATCCCGAGGAATATCCCATCATACTCGTCACTCAAGTCCTTCAAGGTGAAATGCGTGCCAAGTGCCATATCAGTTTGCACTTCGATACCGTCGATTGAAAGGATCCAATCAACTTCGCGTTGCGCAAAATCGTTAACCGTCTTGTATGCAGCGATCCCGTATTCGTTAAGGCCACCGAGCTTTTTATCCTGATTGAAAACAACAACTGCATGGCCAAGCATGGCGAGCCGATGGGCACAAGCCAGCCCGGCAGGCCCACCGCCCACTACAGCGACGTGTTTTCCAGTTGGCGGTTTCCGGGTAAATAGCGGCGTATTATTCTCGAATATAGGGTCTGTCGCGTAACGTTGTAATAGCCCAATTTCTATGGGCTTGTCTCCAGGTATATTTCTTACGCAGGCGTCCTCACACAGGATCTCGGTCGGACATACTCGGGCGCACATACCGCCCATAATATTTTCAGTCAGGATTGTGAGTGCTGATCCGCGTAGGTTATTGCTACTGATTTTCTGGATGAATCCTGGAATGTCGATTCCAGTAGGACAGGCGGTCGTGCACGGAGCATCAAAACAGAAATAACAGCGCTCTGCCTCTATCCGGGCCTCTGAACTTTGGAGAGGCGGGTGCAAGTCACTAAAATTCGACTCGACGGTTTCTTTATCCAGCCGTCCAGGTTGAATATTCGGTTGCTTGTCGCTCATAGAGTAATGCAGCCGCTTAACGGTTAACCGCTGCCGGCTCTGAGCGTTGGGCCTTAATTTTTAACGCATCGTAATAGTTTGCAAAGGGCGGTCGGTCTATATAGCGCCCTGCGCCACGTTCCACCATAAGCTCACCGTTCTTATAGACGATCCTGCCTTGACTCACCGTATGTGAGGCGCATCCTTTAACGGTCATACCCTCGAAAATGTTGTAGTCAACATTTTGGTGATGTGTTTTTGCCGAAATGGTTTTGGTTGCTTCCGGGTCCCAAATTACGATATCCGCATCAGACCCGACAGCTATCGTCCCCTTGCGCGGGTATATATTAAATATTTGGGCGGTATTGGTTGATGTGATGAGCACAAATTCATTCATCGTCAGGCGCCCTGTACTCACCCCATGGTGCCATAACACTTCAAGGCGGTTTTCGATTCCACCGGTACCGTTAGGAATTTGCCGAAAATCATCTTTCCCCATTGCTTTTTGCTCAGCAACAAAACAACAATGGTCGGTCGCGGTGGTGTGTAAATTTCCGGACTGGAGGCCGCGCCATAATGCATCTTGGTGTTCCTTGGAACGAAAAGGTGGACTCATTACATGGGCCGCTGCAACATTGAAGTCTTTATCAAGATACACTGAATCATCGATCAGTAGATGTCCGGCAAGTACTTCGCCATAGACCCGCTGTCCTTCATTGCGGGCACGTGTTATTGATTCAAGGGATTGTTTACAAGAGTTATGTACGACATACAGGGGTACATTTAGCACTTCAGCAATACGAATAGCACGATTAGCTGCTTCACCTTCCACCTCGGGTGGGCGGGATAAAGGATGC
Organism: uncultured Woeseia sp.; assembly: GCA_913031125.1. Lineage (GTDB taxonomy): Bacteria > Pseudomonadota > Gammaproteobacteria > Steroidobacterales > Woeseiaceae > SZUA-117. Next base: position 36,419 of record CAJWFK010000018.1, read on the forward strand.
CCCTCTGGGCCACTTATACCTTTTTCAAAAATCTCTTTTTGCAGCCTGAAAACTAATTCACCATTTTCGGCATGGACTGTAGTAATTGCCCCGAGTTCTCTGGCCCTGGTGAAACTATTTACAAGAATTTCATCATCGGCCATGATCGCGCCTTTATAGGCCATAAAGTGTTTGAAGCTATTCACTCCTCGTTCCTGAACAAGGGTTCTCATGTCGGCATGCACCGTATCGTCCCACCATGTGACAGCAACGTGGAAAGAATAATCAGCGACTGATTTTTCTGCCCAGCCTCGCCAAGAGTCGTATGCTTCAAGCAGATTTTGCTGCGGGTTGGGAATCACGAAGTCAATAATCATCGTTGTACCCCCAGCAAGTCCCGCAGCTGTACCTGTATAGAAATCCTCGCTCGCCACTGTTCCCATAAATGGCAGCTGCATATGTGTGTGAGGGTCGATCCCGCCGGGCATGACATACTGTCCGCTCGCATCCACGACGGTTGCCCTTTCGGGGGGTTCTATATTATTTTCGACGGCAGTAATAAGGTCACCCTCGCATAGCACATCGGAACGAAAGGTTCGATCGGCGTTAACAATAGTTCCGCCTTTGATCAGTACGGTCATACTGTGCTCCTGGTTTGTTTTCGTGCCATAAAGAGGTAAATCAACCCACCTAGCATGGATCCTGTGAACCAACCATAGGTGTAAAACCAGCTTAGTTCACCTGTTGTGATAGCAATAATAGTCAGAGCCACCGGTACAAGGAAAGCAATCAAACCAGCTTTGTTCCAGGCAGGATAACCTGCGTTATCCTGATACAGTGCTAAAACATCGTAAGACTGTTTCTTTATCAAGAAGTAGTCGACAATCATGATACCGGCAATCGGCCCAAGCAAACTAGAGTAGCCAACCAACCAATTCGAATACAAGCTTTCAAGGCTTACATCGGTATCCAGCAGCCCTAGCTTCTTTAGTAATTCCCAGCTCATTAGTAGAATGCCAATAAGGCCCGTCAACAACACTCCTTTATGTTCATTTATATATTTTGGAGCGACGTTCTGGAAAACGTTAGTTGGGGATACAATATTCGCAGCTGTATTTGTTGAAATAGTGGCCAAAATTATCATTAGCATGGCCAGTACAACCCAAAATGGACTGTCGATTTTCCCAATCAGATTGATTGGATCAGAAATACTAACCCCGACCAATTCTGTTGAGGCAGCAGTTAATACGACTCCTAGGCCAGAAAATAAAAGCATTGTTAGTGGTAAGCCAATCATTTGGCCAATTATCTGTGAACGTTGCGACCGCGCATAGCGACTGAAGTCAGGGATATTTAATGATAGCGTAGCCCAGAAGCCCACCATGGCAGTAAGTGCCGCCATAAAGTAACCAGCTAATGGTTGACCCGGCGGTCGGCTGGGCGGCATTTCCAATAGTGTGCCGACATCGACTTTGGGCATTGCCCAGAATAGCAAACCGAGTGCCACAGCAAGGAGCATTGGTGCGGCTAGGGTTTCAAGATGTTTGATTGATTCTGAGCCACGTATAACGACTGTTATATTTGCTATCCAGAATATAAAAAACCCAAGAACCTCACCGATTCCCCCGAGTGCTGCCCAACCTTCGAAAATAGCCGAGAGAAGTAAATGGATGGCGATTCCACCAAATAGTGTTTGTACGCCAAACCATCCGCAGGCAACGAGTGCACGGATTAGTGACGGCACATTCGATCCTATGATACCGAACGATGCCCTGAGCACGACCGGGCAGGGTAGGCCATATTTGGTTCCTGGAAATGCGTTGAGAGTGAGTGGAATGAGTACAATTATGTTTGCGATGAGTATTGTCCATAGCGCCTCTCCGACTGATAAGCCAAAGTATGCAGTCAGGACACCGCCCAGCGTATAAGTGGGAACACATATAGCCATACCTACCCAAAGTGAGGCAACGTTCCACCGTGACCATGTTCTTTGGGTGGACTTTGTTGGGGCAATGTCGTCGTTATAACGAGAACTGGAGGCAAGGTCCTGTCCCAGATCAAGTTCAACATGTTCGCCGACAGTTCGTAAACTACTAACAGCAGGTAGTTCATTCATCTTTTGTTCCTCTTACCTAAAAATACTCAGCTGTCAGTTAAGGGGCCGTATGTTTCAGGGCGCCGATCTCGATAAAACTGCCAAAGGTCACGTACTTCACGCACCATCTCGAGATCGATATCGTGAATAAGTAGCTCATCATCGCCATAGCTGGCTTGTGCCTCAATCGTACCTCGCGGATTAACTATGTAGCTCGACCCATAAAACTCGCCCATATTCATGGTCGTTGCCCATGGTTCTTCACTACCAACTCGGTTGATAGCGCCAATAAAGACGCCATTAGCAGCGGCCGATGCCGGTTGCTCTAGCTCCCAGAGATACTTGCTCAAACCCGCTACTGTTGCTGATGGATTTACAATGTATTCGGCACCATTTAACGCTAAGGCGCGCCAACCTTCGGGGAAATGTCGGTCGTAACAAATATATACACCGAGTTTTAAATATGCTGTGTCAAAGACTGGCCAGCCTGAATCTCCTGGTTTAAAGAAGAATTTTTCGTAAAATCCGGGGTCAACTTGTGGAATATGTGTCTTCCGGTATTTGCCTAAGTAAGACCCATCCGCATCTATTACGGCTGCGGTATTAAAATATACCCCGGGCATTTCTTCCTCATAAATAGGTACGACGATAACCATTTCATGTTTTTTTGCGAATTCTCGCATAAGGGTAACCGTGTGTCCCTCTGGAATTCTCTCAGCTGCGGCATACCATTTCCTGTCCTGACTTGGACAAAAGTATGGTTGGGTAAATACCTCCTGGAAACACAATACCTGTACAGCTTGTTCTGCCGCTTTTTCAATAAACGGGATATGTGCTTCAAGCATCTGGTCTCGGATAGCATCTGGTTCCATGGAACCGTCGCCTTTCAATGACATCTGTATTAGCCCGCATCGCACTTTCGACATTGATCTTCCCCTAACGATTTTATTTGTTGGCGAGTTCTTATTCTTTTCATGAGGTTACCCGCTTAATTTACCGCATAAGGATAACTTACCTAGGTCTTTCAGTTCCACTTCATAGTGATGATTCGTTTGCGAGACTTTGTTGTCCGGCCTATTTATTCAAAAGGTAGATTTATTAATAAGCTCCTTTGACACCCTGTCCTTGTTTAGTCGTAACAGTAGTAGGGTTATGAGCACGCCCGACAAAGCAATAATTGCCAGGAAGGCGAAAAAATTATGGTGGCCGGAAACGCCGGGGTTTGCATCTAGAATCCGTCCAGCGATGGGGGCAAAAAATGCTTCTGGCGTATAACCGATAAAAGCAATCACAGCTACCGAGGCTCCGGTGAGGTGTTTGGGGGTGTTGGTTTCTTCCAGGAGGGCGTAGTAAATACCGCGGAGAGCGAATACGGCAAAGAAGGTGACGAATAGATTTAAATAAATTACCAAGAGTGAGGTGCTATCCAGTGTTGCAAAAGCCAAGAATCCATAGGCTGCGACAAGCAATATAAACATCGCACATATAGAACGTGCAGAATCAAATCTGTCCGCAATAATGCCGGCCAGAATGCAAGCTATTGGGCGCACATAAGCTCCATAAGTTGAGAGCTTTGCAGCATCTATTTCATTCATATTGAGTACTTGGACCGCATAAAGTGAGTAGTTATCTAAGCCTTTGTAACCGCAGTACGCACAAATAATGACAGCAGCCTGCGCCCAGATGAGTGGTTTACGTATGACTTGGGGTATCCCGGTAAACAAACTCCGTTTTTCGCTTAAGGCTGTTTTTTCATGTGGGACTAGAAACCAGACAATTACCGAACAGAGTAGTCCAATAAGAGAATAGAATAGAACGATGCTGCGTAAGCCAGCTTTACGCTCCGCATCAGTCACTAGATCTGCGTTTGGTATATAGAGAATGAGAATACCGACAGAAAATGCTGCAAATACGGCAGCCGCTAGGCCCCTACCGCCATCGAGAATGCCAAATGCTATACCCTGGGAGTTAGTACCCCCCCAATCTCGGGTGGCCTTGATCAGCGCTGCCCAAAATAGTAATGAAGTACTTATCCCCCAGAAAGCGTATAGGGCCGTCATTTGCCAGACTCCGGGATAGGTTGCCATATATAAGCCGCCTAAACTGGTTAGTATTAGCGACACTGCTATTAAGGAACGCGCGGAATATCGATCTGCAAAAGGCCCACCTAAAAAGTAAGAAAACATTGCGGCTAAACCATACGCTGCAAACATGTCGCCCAGTTGCGTGTTCGTGATGTCAAATGCTTCAAGCATTGTGGGTCGAAAAAAACGTTGTGTATGAAAGGGCAATCCATAAATCATCTCGCCTGCGAGGATTAATGCTGTAATTCTGAGAATTCGAGCCATTACGAGACGCTATCGATCATTGTTTCGGTGAAAGGTAGAGAAATGATTGTTAATAGCCATGGCGCCACTAGAAGAATACTAAACAGCGCGTCTCGATACTTTCTCGAGGCGACCCGCCTTGTGGAATATTGGGATCTTCAAAAGATGAATGTATAGTGAAGCGGGCCCTGCCATCAGTGGCTGAATCAAAAGTCTTGAATATCAACGCTTCATCGCTTTGCATGTTGGGAAAGTAATACCAGCGTTGTCTGGGATCATATAAGGCTACTTGAATTTCCCCAATACGCTCCTCAGCCCGTCTTTCCATTGAAACAATTGATTCTGGTGCTAGGGTCTCAGCATCACACAGAGCCAATGGGTGGTTGTAAACAGTTCCTGCAATCGAGCGCCAGACATTAATGATGGCGAAGCGTTGCTGCATTAGCTTATTGCCCTCGTTAATCCGATCGCCAAAGTAGTCTTGGCAGCGTTTGATTCCGGATCGAGCAGTATAATCGTTATGAATGATTGCGGCGGGCTCTCGCATACCTGTTTCTTTTTGTCTGTTGAGGCAAGCTGATCGTCTTGTATGGTCAAAAATTTCAATTCGCTTGGCACCGGTAATTTCAGTAACCAGTGTTGCCATTTCTTTTTGGTAGGTAGAGTTAATTTGTGTGTCACTGAAAAAGTCGGTTACTTGCGATTTGTGTGACACAAGCTTAAATCCTTCGACATCGAGGTTTGATTTTTTTTTCGTCTCACGGCCATCATAAATATTTACTTCTTGCGACGAGAAATTGCCGACGTGATCTGTTTCATCGCCGCCACCCTTGGAAGGAATATAGACTAGGGGAACATCATGATTAGCTAGAAATTTTAACGGTGCTTTGACGGGATCCATTTGTGGGCTGAGATTGTCAGCTACCATATTTGAAGTCATAGATATCACCATTGGAAATGATGTGACCTACGGACGGTGATGGGAAATGCGACGTCAATATAAGTGTATCCGTGTCGCAGTGTGTGTTTAGAAAATCTTTGCGGGTTTTAGTCGACATTGCAAGATCATAGTCGGAGTTGCAGCTCCAATCTGGTTCGGCCAACTGCACTGGACTATGAATGAGGTCGCCACACATCACTGCACGGGCACCTCCGGATTTTAGATGAATTGCCACATGGCCAATTGAATGGCCAATCGTTGGCTCCAGCCATACCTGATCATCAAGTGCATAGTCTAGGTCCACCAGTATTGCCTGTTTAGCTTCCATGATGGGCAGTAAATTGTCGATAAATATTTGATGACCTTCATCTTCCATTGCCTGATATTCATCACGTGCAAAAATGTATTTGGCATTTGGAAATGTCGGAATCCAGCGGCCATCGACAAATATCGTATTCCATCCACAATGATCCGAATGTAGGTGGGTGCAAAAAACGAAATCGATTTCGTTAGGGTGCGTGCCAGCCGTTTCAAGATTCGTGAGCCACAATTTATTGCGGCGCTGATGCCAGCTAGGTGGGTCGGCATAGGATTTGTCGCAGCCACAGCAAGTATCGATCAAAATACAGTGATGTTTGGTTTTTACCAAATAAGAGACCACTGGCATGACGAGACAGCCGCTAGTCGGACATAATGCCTTGGGCTCAAGCCAGGAGCGGTATGGTTCGAGTGCCTCCGGGGTTGCTTCATCAAACATGTCAGTTGGCAAGTACACAGGCACTTCATGCTCGATGATGCGTTGTACCGTGATGTCACCTAGCTGCTGCAGTATAGCCATAATTTAATTCATCGTGAAAACGAGAGTATATCGCCAATTAGGGCATATCCTGTTTCAATCCGTCCAGCGCCTGGGCCGATCAAAGTAATATCACCAAGTAATTCGGTACTAAAAGTAATGGCATTAGTAGCGCCGCTAATACCATGTAAAGGGTGGTCGGAGTTCACACGCGCTGGTTTTACTGAACCCTGGATGACATCGCCTTCTTTGTCGACTGTCCCAATCAGCTTCCAGCGCTGGTCTTTATCTCTGGCAGCCTTTATATCGGTTTTAGTTAATCCCCTTATTCCCACGCAGTTAACGTCTTCCATGGTCATACTTTGCCCCATAACTAGGTTAGCGAGGATCACCACTTTGGCTGCTGCATCATGCCCATCGACATCCCCCGTCGGGTCCGCTTCTGCATAGCCTCTCGCCTGTGCATCTTCTAGAGCAGCTGAATACTCGGCTCCCTTCTCCATTTCACCAAGTATGTAATTAGTCGTTCCATTCAGAATGCCCTGAATTTTCGTGATACCGGCGGCAATGAGGGAGTTCATTCCAAGCGTCAGTGTCGGGGTGCCACTCATCACTGTTCCTTCTACTCCAATCCTTCCACCATGCGATTCACATAGTGCTAGCAATTTCGGGAAATGTAATGCAGCTGGACCTTTATTTGTGGTTGCGACATTCATTCCGAGTTGCAGTGCCTGAATAATATGACTGAGTGCAGGCTCACCAGTTTCGAGATCTGTATAGGACAACTCAATTAATACGTTGGCACCGCTTTTTTCTATTGTTTCCCTGGCGTCCCAGTCTTTGTATGCGGCCGGGAATTGTTTCAGGTCACCATTTGATCTGACATGATCCAGAATGAGCTGTGGGTCGAAACCTTCCGGCTCCGCAATGCTGCCCTTCAAAAGGTCACAAACCGCTACGATTCTGATGTCGACTCCATATCTCTCGCTCAGCAAGGATGTTTTGGTTGCCAGAATTTCCGCTAAACCCTGACCGACATTACCGAAACCAATAATTGCCAATTTATATTTCATCTTCGAGTCTCTTTCCTTTTAACTACAGGTTAAAACAATAAGTCTTGAGTTCTGTCATTTCATGGATAGCATGCGCTACGCCTTCACGGCCAAGTCCGGATCCACGCATACCACCAAATGGCATCGCGTCAACCCGATAGTCACTGCTGTCATTAATTATTACCCCGCCACACTCTAGCGCGTCTGCTATACGATGTGCCGTGCTAAGGTTGCTAGTAAATACGCCAGCTTGCAAACCTAAGTCCACGTCATTTGCCCGTTGAATCGCATCACTCAGCTTCTTGAACGGGTACAGGGCAACCACTGGCCCAAACACTTCCTCTTTTGAAATGAGGCATTCAGGAGAAACATTGTCCATAACGGTTGGTTCAAAAAAGCGGCCGGTAGAATTACCGCCCGCCAGTAGATTCCCGCCATGGGAAATTGCATCTTCAACAAAAGCCTTCACCTTTTGAAGTGCGCCATCATTGATCATAGGCCCTACGTCAGTTGTTTCGTCGAGCTTGTTACCAATCTTAAGATTTTTCGTTTGTTCGACGAACGAGTTTGAAAATACTTCGTAAATCTCCTGCTCTACAAATATCCTCTGGACATGTAGACAGTTTTGTCCAGCTGCCCAGAATGCTCCGCTGACGGTGGAACTTACTGCCAACTCGAGATCGGCATCTGCCATCACAATGCTAGGGCAGTTGCTGCCAAGCTCCATACCTATTTTTTTTAGCCCAGTCTGCGTCAGAATACGGTTTCCTACCTCCGGGCCTCCGGTGAACGACACCATTCGGACGCGACGGTCAGACACAAGTTGATCACCAATTTTTGCACCAGAGCCAGTTATCAATTGCAGTATCCCCTGCGGCAATTCTGTTTTGGCAAACAAATCAACTAGTTTCTTTGCCGATAGTGGTGTCGACGAGTGTGGTTTTAGGATAGTCGCATTTCCAGCCGCTACGGCAGGGCCTATTTTATGCGCAACTAAATTAAGGGGGTCGTTATATGGTGTGATAGCTACGACGACTCCAACCGGGCAGCGCTTAAAATAACCAAAACGATTCTCTGATCCGGGCATTTGGTCAAACGCGATGGTCTCCCCATTAATCCTACGAGCCTCTTCGGAGCTAATACGTAATGTTTCAACACATCGAAGTACTTCTTTTCTTGCCTCACGAATTGTTTTCACCCCTTCCATAGCAATAGTACGCGCGAACTCTTCCGCTGAATCTGCAACAGCTTCGGCAACTTGGCGTAGAGCGGTCACGCGTATATGGGTTGAAAGATTGCGGCCAATGTCGCTTGCTGCACTGGCGGCAGCTAATACTTGTTCGACTTCTTCGTGACTTGCACTGTGAACAGTACCAACAAGTTTATCGGTTCCTGGGTCAAAAACTTCAATAACATTCATTTTTTACTAATTTACCCCGTTATGGTGTGCTACACGCGCTACAATATTAGGACTCTTTGAAATTATTGATTTTGCCAAACAGCTTTCTCACCGCTCTTTTATGGCATGATAGAAATTATACAATGTATAATAATTACTATGATTCAAACTATACCTGTTTAAGTACTCAATGGTAGAGAATACCTATTTTTTCCAATAACATAAGACATTCACCATGCTTTACGCTTATTGTAATTGAATCAGTGATAGATATCATCGGTGTATAATGTATAGCATCTTATAGTTTATAGTTAACATATGACCAACGTAGATTCACACAGCGAAATCATTTCAATCCAGAGCGTTACCAAGCGGTTTGGTGATGTAGTGGCAGTAAATAACGCTGATTTGGAAATAGGCGAGGGCGAATTCTTTTCAGTGCTGGGCCCTTCAGGGTGCGGAAAAACGACATTGCTGCGTATGTTGGCTGGCTTTGAGACGCCTAGCGAAGGTGAGATTTATATCGATCAGCAGCCGATGTCGACGATACCGCCGCACCTTCGTCCCGTGAACATGGTATTTCAGAGCTATGCGATTTTTCCGCACCTCGATGTTGGTAAGAATATTGCGTTTGGTTTACGTAAATCGGGTTTGTCGAAAAAAGAGATTCAGTCCAAGGTACAGGAGATGCTTGATCTTATTGCGCTGCCAGGTTACGCCAACCGCGCGCCGACACAGCTTTCAGGGGGTGAGCGCCAACGGGTGGCTTTAGCAAGGGCGCTTATCAAGCGGCCGAAGGTCTTATTGTTAGATGAGCCGCTGGGTGCTTTGGATAAAAAGCTTAGAGAGCAGATGCAGCTTGAATTGAGAGCGTTGCAGAAGTCGGTAGGAATTACATTCGTTTTTGTGACCCACGACCAGGAAGAAGCGCTTACGCTTTCGGATCGTATTGCGGTCATGTCGGGCGGGCGTGTTTTGCAGGTTGAAGCACCAGTCGGTCTTTATGAAAAGCCGACATCGCGCTTCGTCGCCGATTTTATCGGGACGATGAATTTTTTTGAAGGGAAAATGTGCGAATCCAGTCTTGGGAAGGCCAGGGTGGATGCAGGTCCACTAGGGATGGTGGACGCAGTCAGCGATAATACGGAACCTGATGCGGGTCAATCCGTCACTATTGCGATTCGTCCAGAAAAAATACGATTACATCTCTCAAAGCCCGATAATGTTGAGAATATGGTTGAAGCTCGAATCGGTGCAGCGTCATATCTCGGTGATCGTAGCCATTTTCAAGTGTTTTTGGCCGGGCGGGAAGAACCCGTTGCTGTAGCAGTACAGAATATGGAGACTGAGTCACGGACCACGGAATCGGAGCAATCTGTATGGCTAAGTTTCTCGTCTCAGTCAGTAGTTATTTTGCACTCTGACTAGAATTCGCGAAGTGGTGCACTCAGGTAATTCTCTTATTTATACATCCATGCATAAAGAGCCAGCATAGGCTTTGTGCCTGGACGTTTCCCCTCTGCACCTCCAAAAGGTCGGCAAATGATGTCACCGCTCTCCACCCGCACCCAAGGTGCATCTCCAGATTTCCATTCCGGCGATCCGCTGATGACAAGAAAGACACCTTCTGATTCATAGCTTGTTGGCGGATAAGTAAGTCCTGGTCCGAGCATTAACACTCCAAAAGACATCTTGCTACTGCTTATTAGGCCTAAGGCACTCCAGCCATAATTGTCCATAAAATCAGCGCCTTTGTTCTCTGCGTTATAACGAGGATTTTGCGCCCATACCAAAGTTGGTTCGAGTTCTCGGATAGCAGCACCGACAGCGGCTGCCGGACCTGTTTCAGCCATATCAAGAAGTTGGGACAAATGCCGGCACCCCGGCACTGCCTCAGGTTGCTGCGGTTGGTCAGGGTCTGGTTCGAGAGTCTCCATCAAGTCAAGTACCCGTCTGATTTGCGATGAGCAGGCAGTGTTTTTCTCCACTTCATCCTCAAAAATATTCTTAACTGATTTGATTAAACGGATTTTTGTATTCTTTATTTTTTCGTGCTCCATCTAAGCTCCTTTCAAGTAGCGTGGAAGAGGTTCGGGAACGTAGTCATTTATGACATCACGTGGCCGATAGAGTGCATCAAGAATCTGAATCTCGTCAGCCGTAAGCTTAAAATTGATGCTCTCAACATTCGTTGCCAACTGGGACAATGAACTAGCACCTATAATCGGGCAGCAGATGGCTTTTTTCGAGTATACCCATGCAAGAGCAATCTCTGCCATAGTAGCTTTATGTCCATCCGCTATTTCTTCTACCTTAGCAATAATTTCAAGGTCCAAAGTATCGCCATGGAATGTAATAAAAGAAACATCCTTTTCTGACCGGACTTTTTTGCTGCCAGAGAGCCAACCACGCGCAAGGGGGCTGAAAGCCGTAATAGCGATATCCTGGTGCCGGCAATAGGGAATCATTTCCCGCTCTTCTTCCCGGTACAGCAGGTTATATTGACATTGCATATTCACAAATTGTGTCCAACCATTTAAACGGGCGACATGATTCATCTGTTCGAATTGCCACGCGAACATCGTTGATGCGCCGAGGTATCGAACCTTACCGGACCTTACAATATCGTTAAGTGTTTCCATGGTTTCTTCAACAGGTGTTTGAGTATCGAAGGCATGAATTAAAAATAGGTCAATGTAGTCTGTTTGCATGCGCTTTAGACTCGAATCGATTGATTCAAGAAGGTGTTTGCGTGAGAGGCCACGAGAGTTTGGATCATCATGCATCGGGTAATACGCTTTGGTAGCTAGTACCAACTGATCACGCGGTACCATGGAAATTAGCGTGGACGCGACGATACGTTCACTTTCACCTAACGAATACCAGTTTGCCGTGTCAAAGAAATTGATGCCCAGCTCCAAACATTTCTTGAGGATTGGTCTGGCTTCTGTTTCGTCAAGTACCCATGGTTTCCATTGGCTTGAACCAATCGTCATTGTGCCAAAGCAGATACGACTTACTTTTAGTCCTGTTTTGCCGAAGGAAACGATATCCATTTTTATTTTTTTCTTTCCACTTTACGTGGATAGGGTCGGTAGCGTTCACAGTAATGGTCTTTATCTACAAAATTAGTATCACTTCCATAATACTTCCCCAAACGATCGCCTAATCTGTCATGAGTTGTATAGCCGAGAAGGCACCGCATGCGTTCATCGTATTTTTGGATATCCTCAATTGGTACAGTCAGGTATTGATTCACTTCTGCCCTTAACCAGCCCAAGGAGTATAGGTTGATGAGCCCGATTCGTGATGAGTTGCTGCGGTTTTCTCCGGCCCCGTGCATGGTTGAGCCGAGATAAAAGAGAACAGACCCTTTTGGCATAATAGCTTGTGCGACATTAGAAACGTCAATGTCTTCCCCCATACTTATGTGGCGATGACTGCCTGGGACAACGCAGGTTGCCCCATTCTTTTCCGTAAAGTCCGTCAGCGCCCAGATAGAGCCGATAAGCATTTCCATCCCAGGTAAGCTGCAAGGATAAATACAGTTATCACGATGCAGGTTTTGTACGGATTGTCCGGGGCACACTTCGATTGCTGTGATGCTTCCTATCCGATAGCTTTCACAGTGTGGTAGGAGAATAGCATCTGCTATCTGCATAACCATGTTATGTGCTATGAGCTCGACACTACTCGGCGATTCTTTTAATACATCGTGGCATCTATTTGTGTTGTGGCCAGAAAAATCCCTTTTGCTTTTGTATCCATGTGTATCGAAGTTATATCTAAGATCGTTGGTTATCGTATCAGCGAGGTCTGGAGACACTAGGCCAGTTACAATGGCAGCTCCATCTTGTAGTGTTGCAGAAGCCACATCAGCTGCCGAATCTGTCGCGCTGAAAGTTTGTATGGTCATACTTGATTGCCCCCCAAAATATTTTGTTTCTATTTGTCAGGCAGAACGCCCCCTAAGTGCCGCGGCAACGGCAACGGAACATAATCATTCACAACATCCCGGGGGCGGTATAATTCATCCAAGGCAGCGATTTCAGCTGGAGAGAGTTCCAGCTGTAGTGCATTGACATTGCTTTCGAGTTGATCCAGAGAAGCGGCGCTGATCAGTGGGCTACAAATAGCTTGCTTGGAGCACACCCAGGCTAAGGCAACTTCGGCCATAGTTGCATTCTGGTCCGATGCAATCGTCTCCACCAGTTCAATAATCTTAAGATCTAAGGCATCTCCATAGTTCTTATTGAAATACACATCGCTATCTGCACGCGCTTTGTGCTTACTTCCGCCAAGCCAGCCTCGTGCTAGTGGACTAAAGGTAGTGATAGCAATACCTTGATTCTGACAATAAGGAATCATCTCTCGTTCTTCTTCGCGGTAGAGTAAATTGTACTGACATTGCATATTAACGAATGAGGTCCAACCATTTTCCCTAGCCACATGATTCATTTGTGCGAATTGCCAGGCATACATTGTTGATGCCCCTAGATAACGAGCTTTACCAGATCTAACAATGTCATTCAGTGTTTCCATTGTTTCTTCTACCGGGGTGTTTGGATCCCAGGCATGCACCATGAAGATATCAACGTAATCAGTACCAATTCGATTAAGACTGGCATCGATAGCAGACAACAAATGCTTTCGGGAAAGACCCTGGTCGTTAGGGTCGTCGCTCATCGCGTAATGAGCTTTGGTGGCAAATACTAGCTGGTCACGCGGAACCATTGAGAGCAAGGTTGAACCAACGATACGCTCGCTCTCACCAATTGAATACCAGTCAGCCATATCAAAAAAGGTGATACCCAGATCCAGACATTTTTCGAGCAGCGGTTGTGAGTCCGCTTCGTCTAACACCCATGGTTTCCATTGGCTGGAGCCGACCCCCATCGTCCCAAAGCACAGTTTGCTTACTTTGAGACCAGTTTTCCCGAATGAAACAGTTTCCATGCTTTATCCTTTTCCTTGATGTCATGCGCACGCAAGGTATTTAGTATTTATAGGCATTTTTATGGATAGCTTGATAGTAGCATCCATCTTGAGCCATTTTTTTACTAGTGCATTCATCAATTGAAATGATGAATGGTAGAAGTCTTATTAGCTGTTAAAGGATAGGTACCGCACACTGGTTGATACATCGCATGGCGCGACTGCGACGTAACGTGCAATGTTGATCATACTCGTGTTGTGTATATTGCAATCACCACCCATGCCGTAATCGGTGTCGTAACCATGCAGATGGCCATCGTCGTCTTCGCTGCCCGCTCCGGCTTTATTGCCAGCCAGGTTGGGTACTCGAGTTTGCGCTTGGTTAGGGGTATCAATATTTTGAAATGGGTGCCAGCTCCCCATTTTTTGAGTGTTATTTCGGGACTGTGCTTTGTCAAGATAAACTGATGCCGCTTCTGCCCCACCTGCACGGGTGATAACCATGGGGTCGTCGCGTAACGCATCGAAAGAAACATAGCCGCATTCTGAGTTCTTTGCTATTTCGAAGTCAGTCACAATGGCATAGCGTCTAGGCAGATTATTAATACCCTGCCTGAATTCTTCATAGGGGTAGACTGGTATCGATGCACCGTCTGGTGTTTTACCTTCTAGAAGGTCATGGACCTCCTGTTGCGTAATTTTTGCGGCAAATAATCCCGTAAATCCATACTCAGAATGTCGATCAGTGCTGGCACGGAAAAGTTTTTCATATCTGTCAGGAGAACCGAATATTCCGCCGCCGTGGACTGTTACGACGACCCTATTTCCTTGCGGTGTCAGAAGCAGGTTTTCCTCAGAGTTTGGGTTGAAGTGCGTGCTCCAAATGATGTTGTCATATGAGGCAGTTGTTCTCGCTTTTAATAATTGCGGTAGTGACGCAACGAACCCGTCCTTGCCGGCATATTCCACCGCTTGACGCATAGCGAGCGGGAGATAAGAGTCGAAAAATATTGATGCTTCCATGTTCACCTTTTTTGCTCCTAACAGGTATTTTTTAAGGGCCAAAGGATAGGTCGCGCACACCAGTGGATGGATCTCGCGGCGCAACGGCGACATAACGAGCCGTATTAATCATTGCGGTATCCCCACGCAATCCGAATCCGGCATCGCGTGAAATTCGGTAATGGGTAAACCAGATATCGCTTATTCCCTCCTCACGCATCTTGAGGTCAAGATTATCCTTGTCGCTGGCGCCACCCAGGCAGTCGTAGACAAAAGACACCCACGTCTGTGGTTGCTTGGGATCTACGTGTCCATATCGATGCCAGCTCCCCATGACTTCGGTACCATAAAACTTCTTGGCGGCGTCGAGATAACTTGTTGCTGCTTCAACGCCTCCTGCCCGGGCAATCATTAATGGGTCTTCTTTTAGCTGATCGAATGAGGCGAATCCCCTGATTGATTCTTTTGCGAGACTAAAGTCCATGATGATTCCATAGCGCTTTGGCAGGTTATCAATACCTGATTTGAATTCGTCGAATGGATAGATTGGAATTTCGGTGCCATCAGGCAACTTACCGTCTTGAATATCTCGCGCCTCTTCTGGAAGAATTTTTGCACCAAACAAACCAGTAAATCCATCCAAGCTTTCCCGGTTTACACTTGCCAGATATAGTTTTCGAAAACGCTCTGGCGTAGAGAATATTCCACCACCGTGAACGACAATCGCCGCGTGATTTCCTTGTGGTGTTGTCACTGTGCTTTCTTCAGAATTTGAGGTGAAAAACCAGTTATTCCAAATATCATTATTAAATGATGCTTGGGATCGTGCATGTAATAGCTGTGGCATAGAGGCAACGAACCCCTCTTCACCAGCATATTCAAGTGCCCGGCGCAATGCGTCTGGCAGGTGTGTGTCAAAAATGATTGCAGCTTCCATTGTTTTATTGGTCATGTCATTTGTCATTTGTTATATGCAGTTACGATTGGCTGGTAATAGCCGCTTTCCTCCGGTGTGTGCCACCGGATATTTTTGTAGCCCGCCTCTTCCATGGCAGCAAGCATTTCATCACGGCGCAGCGCTCTTAGCCGTGTCTCAAAATGGTGCACATTGTATTCACCATCTGTTTCTTTAATCAGGAACTGATGGTTTCGATAGGTTCTATCTCCGTCTTCCCAATCCCAAACTTGAAAGGCGAGTCGCCGGCCATCCGGTCGATCTTCAACGTGGGTACTGGTGAAACGTGGTTTTTCTTCTATTAAAGGCGCGTAGTCGCGAAGGCTAACGAGCACAAGCCCACCGGAAGTGAGTCTGGTTTTCATGCTACTGAAGGCCGTAACAAGGTTTCCATCTTCAACACAGTGAGCGATTGAATTATCGCAAGACAGAACGACATCGAAAGTATCAGAAATGCTTTCTTCCAGGCTGAAATAGTTAGCTACTCCAAAAGTCATTTGAGCACCCAGCGTAGATGCTTCCTTGGCAGCTTCCTCTATTGAACCTGGGCTAAGGTCAGTGGCATGAACGGTATGTCCATGCAGTGCAAGGCCGATCGCCTGAGTTCCGGTGCCGCAGGTACAGTCGAGTAATTTATAGGGGCCCTCAGATTCCATCCTACGGTTCAGGAATTGGGTGAGGACTTCAGCTTCGCGTTTAAGTCCGGCGACCCAATCCCAACCCATGTTTTCTTTGTAAAACGGGCTAAGCGTATCGTAAAAATCTATTACTGGGTCGGTCATATCCCTGTCTCTTCAATTAAGTCCGGCTTGCGCTTCATACCACAATTGGAATAAACGGGCCTTCTTTTTTGGCGGTAGTTTTTCAGAATAGATTCCCTGTGCAAACATACTCGTGGGATCGTCAATACCGGTCCCCACAACACGTTTCGGGTCAATCAGGTCGACACTCATGCGGTTACCATGCCCATAGCCAAATCGATCGAATAAAGCGACGCCACTTCGTGGATCAAGCATGGCATTAATGTAATCATAGGCCTCTTGCTCTGAATTCTCGCCGTTAGCGCTAAGCGACAGTCCACACATCCAGGTCATCACTGGATCAACAATGACATTGGTTAAGCCCTCTACAGTCATCCTGCGCGTTGCACTACCGAAAACATAAGAGATGCCAACATCTCCTGCTGCCCAGGCTTGTTCCAGTTGGGTACTGTCAGTCCAGACAAAACGGGCATTGTTAAACATACGCGTAAATATGTCGGGCGCTGTGGCCATTTCTTCTTCGGTCGGGTCCCAGGGAATAGCCCAGCCACCAATAACTCCGGCAATAGTGAGGTTGACACCAACATCTGATGGTAGAGCGGTTTTGGTCTTAAAGCGGGGATCAACGAAAATGTCATACGTTGGGTTTTCAACGGTTATTGTTTCCGGATTGTAAGCGACTGTCGAGTACCCCCACTCCCACGGTGCGATCCAATATTCGTTGTCTATACGGACGTCGGGCAATTCAAGTAGTTCAGGAGTGATTTCCTCCCAGCGGGGAATTTTGCTCGTATCCAGTGGCCTTATGAGCCCTTGATCCTTGGCCTCTACAATCTGATTAGCGCATAGATGCACCAAATCTACCTTTAACCCGGTTCTCATGCGTTGCATGGCATCGTCTGCATTTGCTAGAAACGTAAATCGCGGCTCTGCACCATATTTGGCGATATATTCTGGGTAATGCTCAGGGTATTGGTAGCCATTCCATTCAAGCAATGACAGCTCGGTTGTTTTAACCGTTTCTCCTTGCTGGCAGCTAGCTAACACACCAATAAGCAATATTATGGGTATTGGCGATAGGCGGGATGGTGGCCTTTTAATATGCCTCATTTGGGCTTACTCAATCGTCGAAGTTGAGGTTCCGCAAACTGGTTGAAACATCTCGCGGCGCTACTGCAATGTAGCGCGCCATATTATGAATACAAGCATCGCCACCGAGTCCGTATTCAGAGTCATAACCCCATTCTTCGGGATCATCCCCCTGCGAGAATTCCATACCAAGGTTTCCGGCGAGAAATGGCATACGTGTTTGTGGCTGATTTTTATCAATCCGGTTGTAGGGGTGCCAGTGACCCATTAACTTTGTGTGATTTCGATCACGGTATTTATCAAGATAGGCGTTATTAGCCTCAACCCCGCCAGCCCGAA
>CAJWFK010000019.1 GCA_913031125.1 uncultured Woeseia sp.
GGGTTTTAGGCCATTTATTTTTGTATGGCGTTTTACATAGTAGGCCACTTTTTTTATTCTCTCCACAGGCCGCGTCGTGGAGGACCAACAGCTCCTCGAATTTTCGAATCTTTCGGCATTCCTACCGGGAGCGATTCGAGGGTAATCCATCTCAATCACGAGTGTACCGAGAAATATCAGACGGTATTGCGCACGGTGGAATAGAGTACTACCTACCGCTATTCTTCGAACGGACAGCGACGATTTTTGACTACCTGCCGAACAATACAATCATCTTCCAACCAAAAGCTTTAGAAAGTCTCCTCCAAAACTTCTGGAAAGAAATTGAAGAGCGTCACGAACTTTGCAATTTAGACCAAGAGCGGCCAATTCTTAAGCCAGAGGAAACTTTTATACCACCAAAAAATATTATGGCCGCATTAGATTCATTTCAGCAAATCTCCTGTAGCTCACAATCTCTTGTCCAACGTAATAAACAATTGAACCTATCAACGCGCATTCCACCTCCGATACGGTTCGAAGCACGCTATGAAGACTCTGCAAATGCATTAATAAAGTTTCTCAATTCGTTTGATGGCCGAATTTTATTCACCGCCGAATCTCCAGGTCGCAGAGAAAACGTTTACGAACTTTTAATTGGACGCAATTTTCCAGCAGCACGTATTGATGATTGGCAGACATTTTATCGGAGCACCCAAAAGATCTGTGTCACCGTTGCTCCGATCGAAGATGGTGTGATCTTGCCGGAAAGCCAAATTGCCATTGTCAGCGAGCATCTTTTATTCGGCAACAAGCCACAACACCGTATCCGAAAGCGCCGTGCAGATCGTGATCCAGAGACAATAATACGCCAGCTAAATGATCTAACCCCACAATCGCCCGTAGTACATTCTGACTATGGTATCGGCCGTTATCTCGGGTTAAAAATGCTCCAATCCGGTGGCATCGAAGCTGAATTCCTGCATATCGAATATGCTGACGGCGACAAACTGTATGTGCCTGTTCATGCACTGGATCTAATATCCAGATACACAGGAGCAAGCCCAGAAAATGCCCCACTTCATCGGCTCGGCAGCGGACAATGGAGCAAAGCAAAGAAACGTGCCATCGATCAAATCCGTGACACTGCAGCCGAACTGCTGGATGTATACGCAAGACGTGCCGCAAGAAAAGGACATAGTTTCAGATGGTCCGAACTGGAATATCGCGCATTTGAAAGTGGTTTTCCGTTTGAATTAACTGAAGATCAAGATACAACTATCACTGAAGTGTTAGCTGATCTGGAATCAGATCAACCGATGGACCGTTTGGTTTGCGGGGATGTCGGTTTTGGGAAAACAGAAGTCGCATTACGAGCAAGTTTTGCGGTGGTGCACGGGGGTAAGCAGGTCGCAATACTTGTACCAACTACATTATTAGCCCAACAACACGGACAAACTTTTCAGGATAGATTCGCAGACTGGCCGATCCAAGTAGAAGTACTATCAAGATTTTGCTCTCCACGTGAAGCAAAACGTATTATTGCCGGCATAGAGTCTGGTCATATTGATATTGTGATTGGAACTCACCGGCTACTAAATCACATTGAAAGCTTTAGTGATGTCGGCCTTGTCATTGTTGATGAGGAACATCGTTTCGGTGTGCGCCATAAAGAAGCCATCAAGTCACTTCGAAGTGAGGTAGACATTTTAACACTCACGGCCACACCCATTCCGAGGACACTTAACATGTCGCTTGGTGGAGTTAGGGAAATGTCCCTAATAACCACTCCACCAGCTGAAAGACTCTCGGTAAAAACTTTTGTGACCGAATGGAATGACGTCAATATTCGAGAAGCATGCTTGCGAGAAATAAAACGTGGGGGACAAGTATATTTCATTCACAACCGCGTGAAAGATATCAGTAACATCGAGGAACGGCTTAAAACATTAGTTCCGGAAGCTAACTGTCGGATCGCCCATGGACAAATGCCCGAACGCGATTTGGAGCAGGTTATGCTTGATTTTTATCATCGGCGTTTCAATGTGCTTTTGTGCACTACAATCATTGAATCCGGTATCGATGTACCTACAGCGAACACGATTATTATAAATCGTGCAGACCGCTTTGGGTTAGCACAACTACACCAACTTAGAGGGCGGGTTGGTCGTTCCCATCATCGGGCATATGCATATCTGATAGCGCCACCACAAGTCGGGATGACTGCTGATGCAATTAAGAGACTCGAAGCGATAGACTCTCTCGAAGACCTTGGTTCCGGATTTACTTTAGCCACTCACGACCTAGAAATTCGAGGTGCTGGCGAGTTACTGGGCGAATCCCAAAGTGGCCAAATTCAAGAAATTGGATTTTCGCTTTACACTGAATTACTAGGTCGCGCAGTCGAATCATTGAAAAGTGGTGAAGTCACAGACTTCGAAAAACCATTGGACTCAGGCGTCGAGATCAACCTAAAAATACCTGCGCTGCTACCAGAAGAATACGTCCCAGATGTCCATCTTCGCTTAATTCTATACAAGCGCATCGCAAGCGCATCATCCTACGAAGAGCTTCGTGAGATGCAAATCGAACTAATTGACCGATTTGGTCTTCTTCCGGAGCCTGCAAAGAACCATATGCGCCTCGCCGCTCTTAAACTAGAAGCCAGTATTTTAGGTATTAAAAAGATCGATGTGGCAGATGGTGGTGGCTATGTGGCATTTGGCAAGCACACAGAAATTGATCCTCTCGTTCTTGTAAAGCTTGTAGAAATGGAGACCAAGGTGTATCAATTAACCGGCGCGCATCGTCTAAAGTTTAAACAGGAATTGACAGACCATGAGCAACGTTTCAAATTTATCGAGGATTTACTGGTAATGTTATCGACTAAACATGTTCAATCGCTGCAATAGCGTTTAGGAATTAGGAACTATAGATTCAGTGCAAACCGATACTAAATTTACTGCCGTATTATTTAACTTGTTGCCAGTAGTCCTAGGTTTCATCGCTATATCAGCAAATGGACAACAGCAGGTGATTCCGAACATTGTCGTACTTGAAACCGAAGAAGAAACTATACCAAGATATGCTATCGAACTGATTGTTTTCGAACATATTGGTGAAGCCGCTGATACAAACGAAATATTTAAGCCGGATATACCCGAGGTATTAGTGTCAGAAGAGCATTTTGTGGAAGAGATTGTTCCTGAGGAAGGGCATCGGATTAATACTCCTGAAAAAAATACTGTACAACATGTTATGCAGGATGCCGTTGCCGTTATTCCTCCTTACCTACTGCGGCAACTGAAACAAATTCCTACTTTTGAGCAGGCTGGATTCATTTGGCTAGAGACAGAAAGTTTTCAACTAACCAATATATTCACTAGGCTGAGAAACCTTCCTGCCTATCGTCCCATACTGCATACAGCCTGGATACAGCCAGTACTCGAAAAAGAAAACACAAAACCCCTTAAGCTGAGGCGAATCGGTGATCCACCACTGCGCCTTAACGGTACCGTATCTGTTTACCTCAGCCGCTTTTTACACCTCGCGCTCGATCTAACATTGAAGCATCAGACCCTGCACCGTCTAGCCGGACGGCAGCATCAATTTAGTGTGAACGGAGACGACCAACCAAGAGTGGAGTTTGAATTTGACATGCAATTTGTGGAATCTCCTATCTATTACCGCATTCAAGAAGATAGGATTTTTAGTAATAACGAACTCCGGTATTTTGATCATCCAAAGTTTGGTGTCTTGGCTCAAATTAGCCTAATAGAAGAAAATATAACGGAATAGACTAATAGCAGGGATAATATTTCAGAAAATTTCAGTAACTAGATATTTTTCGGTATTTTCAGATCGAAAGAAATACGACCGATACCAGATGAAGGTAAATGCATGAACTAGTCTGATTCAAGGTTACTTTAAATTTAAAAAAAACGATTCAATGAGAGCCAGGGCCCTAGCCTTCGCTTTCTTGGTACCGACCGCAAGGTCTTCATGTATTGGTGCTTGTCCACGACCAGCAGCATAGTTAACAATTAACGAGAGACACGCATAATCCATGCCAAGCTCACGGGCGAGAGATGCCTCTGGCATAGCGGTCATGCCGACATAGTCGGCCCCATCCCGGCAAAGCCGATCGACTTCAGCCGCAGACTCCAATCTGGGGCCCTGCGTAACCGCATAGACCCCTCCGACATGCACTGCGACGTCGGCATTATTCGCGGCTACCAGTAGCTGATTTCTCAGGCTCTCAGAAAATGGATGGGTAAAATCGATATGATCTATTTTCCCCGAACCATCGAAGTAACTGTGTGCTCTACCCCATGAATAATCGATAAGCTGGTCCGGAATAGCTATTTGCCCTGGATGCTGTTTCTCAGCAATAACACCAACCGTATTGATTGAAATTATTTGTTCTACGGATAATTGCTTTAGCGCTTTCATATTAGCGCGATAGTTTATTGCATGCGGTGGAATGAACAGATCATCCCCATGCCTAGGTAAGAAGTACACGGCGTGGCCGCTTAATTCAATTTTACGCAGCGGTCCCGATGGTTTGCCGAAGTCAGTATCAATAATCCTGGTCTCCGAATTAGTCGCGAATGACCGGAAACCACTACCCGCAATAATCGCAAATTGTTTCATCTTCAGTGCCAAAACATTAAGCGTCCAAACTTAATTCTGGGGTTTTTAGCCCACGCTTAAGTCGATCAACGGAACGTTGCCATTTTTCACTTGTTAACAATGTTTCTCTCATGACCTGCCCTGTTCCATGTAATCTTGCAAGACGAACCAATGATAGAGGATTAGAATACTCGCGCAACGCATTTACTGTCGAAATTGCTGCTAGACGGTTATTACAAACCAAAACCATATCGCATCCTGATTCAAGCGCAAGTTTAGCTCGATCCGGCATTTTTCCGTATTTCAGCGTGGCCTTCATATTCAAATCGTCACAAAAAACAGCACCATCATAACCAAGTTGTAATCTGAGCTGCGTCTGTGTCCAATAACTGGAAAAACTTGCAGGCATCTTATCCATTTCGGCATAAATAATATGGGCTAGCATAACGCCAGCCAGTTTTCGGTTACTGATCAATTTGTCATAGGGATACATATCTTCAAGTAACTCACCGAATCCTCGCCTATCAATTGGAAGCACATCGTGTGAATCAGAAACTACACCACCATGTCCGGGGAAATGTTTTGCCACGGGTGCTATTCCTCCTTCTCGCAATCCGCCACAATATGAAGCGGCGAGGTCAGCTACGGAACTTGGGGACCGATGGAAAGATCGGTTGCCGATCACCTCGCTAACACCCCAGTCAATATCGACACAAGGCGAGAAAGACAGGTCGATGTCCGAGGCTCGTAGCTCAGATGCAGTAAGCCAACCCACTGTCCTTGCCAGTGATAAAGCTAAAGTCGGCTCCGCGGAATACAGATACCCGATGCGTCGCATCGACGGTAGCACGGTAAACCCATCCCTAAATCTTTGGACTCGACCTCCTTCATGATCAGTTGCGACAAGCAATGGTGGCACTCTGACTGAACGTATAGCACTTACAAGATCACTGAGTTGATTTAGCGATTGAAAATTGCGGCTAAACAAGATTACTCCGCCAACAGCCGGTTCACGCAATAATTCACGGTCCGCTGGAGTCAGCGTCAAACCTTCAACATCGAGCATTACTGGTCCGAGAGCCATTTACCAAGACTAGTTAAAAAAAATGTAAATATCTATTTTTATTAGTTTTTCTGAAAGACTGCTATGGACTCCACGTGGCCAGTATTTGGAAACATATCAATAATTCCAGCTGCCTCGAGTTCGTAACCTTTTTCGTTTACTAAAATGCCTGCATCTCTTGCGAGCGTCCCAGGGTGACAAGAAATATAAACGATACGCGGCGCACCAATAGTCTCAATATTCCCTACGATTTGGTGGGCACCACTTCGGGCTGGGTCCAATAAAATCCGGTCCCAATCAATTTTCATCCAATGCTCACTACCATCAATTGATGATAAATCTGCCTTCAAAAACTCACAATTGTTGATTTCATTTAATTGCGCATTTTTCCGGCCACGACGAACCTGATGATCTTCAATGTCGAGTCCAAGCACATTGTGAGCACGTCTGGCCAGTGGTAACGAGAAATTTCCGATGCCACAAAACAAATCAAGGATATCGTGCGACTCATTAATATTTAGCAAGTCGATTGCTTTAGACACCATTAATCTATTCACGACTTTATTGACTTGAACAAAGTCTAATGGGCCAAACTCTATTTGGACCGCAAACTCCGGTAGAGAATATTTCAGCGGGGCTGGCTTTATCCCCTTTAATATTTTTATAGAGGCAGGACCGCTGTATTGCAGAAATACCTGAACATTGTAGAGAGTAGCGAATTTCCGAAAAGCCATTAAGTCCATTTCCGTTGGATGATCAAGCACACGGAACGTCAAACTAATAGTCTCATCTCCCACAGCTACTTCGATTTGCGGCAGGCGGCTTCTTATACTTAAAGCACCAACTAGCTTACTCAGCGGATTAATCAGTGAGTCAACCGGCTTAGTCAATACCTCGCAACGGTGCATATCACAAACATAAGGGGCGTATCGCTCACGAAAACCCACTAAGACTCGACCTTTTGCAGGTACATCTTTAACCGCAAGCCGAGCCCGGCGCCTATAGTGCCAACCACCTTCAACTGACTCGTCGTACAATGAATCCAGCCAGTGGCTGGGCGCCACACGACCAATTCGCTCTAGAGAATTCTTCAATTCTAGTTCTTTAATTAGCCGTTGTTCATGCCCGTTAATATGCTGCGAAACACAGCCACCGCACATACCAAATACAGCGCATTTTGGTTCTATTCGTATTGGCGATGGCTCAAGTACCTCAAGAAGCTCAGCTTCATCATATTTACGACGCTTCTTTCGTCGTCTAAACCTAACAGTTTCGCCTTTCAACGCGCCTGAGATAAAAACTTTCTTACCTTTTACTGAGGCAACACCCCTTCCATCTTGAGTTACTGAATCAATAGTTGCCGTCTCAGGCTCCGATAAGGTTCTCGCCATCGAAGGTCAATCTTTCTGCCATGCATTCAAAAACTCATTCAAGTGCGGCTTGTCATACTCACGCAATTGGGCACGGAGAAGGGCATATTCCGCTTGCAAGCCGGCATCATCTAGAAGGCCCCGCATAAATTGGAACCGGAGATAAACTAGGTACGTATTAAGGACGTCGGTTTCGCAATAATTTCGGATATCTTCGATCCCACCATCCAACCAGCATTGCCACACCTTGTCGCCACTCATGCCTAATTTACCAGGGAACCCAAGCATGATTGCCATCTGCTCCAAACTTGCACGACCACGATTCTGGAATCCGGATAAGACATCCATAAGATCGACGTGTCTCCAATGAAATCTACTTAGATAATTGTTGTAACGGAAACTCCGATCCCCATCACCAATCTCCCAATACCGGGGTGCCTGGATACCCAGTTTAAGGGCACGGTAGTGCAATACTGGCAAGTCAAAGCCATTCCCATTCCACGAAACAAGTTCAGGTGAATACCGCTGAATACCATCAAAAAATCGTTGAATAATGTCTGCTTCATCAGCGTCCCGGTCACCCAAACTCCATACCCTTACCTGATCACCTGTTCTGAAAACGACCGATATGGCAACGACTTGTTGCATGTGGGGTGGCAGAAACTCAGAACCAGTTTTTTGTTGATGCATAAATGTCATAGCTGTAGCTACTTCAGAATCAGACAGCTCATCCAGATTCCACATTCGGCGACCGAACTCTGTATCCGGAATGGTCTCTATATCAAATATAAAACAATGCATTAAATATTTTTCTTAAAGTATTTTCTATTATTAATTTTTACCAAGCACCACTGCAAAAGCCAAAATTAAACCGGCATCATCCGTCAAACTAATGAATCCTTCACCAATGCCCAGACGATCACAAACATCTTTGCCTCGTTTTGACCAAACAATCTCTGGCTTACCCAAGGCATTTGCTACAATTCCGATATCACGAATCCAAACTCCGTTTGCAAAACCCGTACCCATTGCTTTAACCGTCGCCTCCTTACCAGCAAAGCGCATAGCTAAAAACCGCACAGGCTGAGTATTTTGATAAAAAAGTTCACGCTCCTCATCCATCAGTAACCGTTCAACAAAACGCTCTCCAAACCGATGGTAAGTTTGCTCCACTCGTGCAAGTTCGACCAGATCAGTACCAATTCCGTAAATCATTACTGCCCTCAATCTGACCTGGCTTCATGCATTAACCGTTTCATCTCGTTCACGGCAACATAAAACCCATCAAATACTGCCCGCGAAACAATTGCATGGCCAATATTGAGTTCCACAATATCGGGTATAGAGGAAACTGCCGATACATTCTCATAATGTAACCCGTGTCCAGCATGAACAGTGAGGCCAATAGACGTTCCATATGCTGCCGCATCAGCAACACGTTCAAGCTCTAACTGTTGCTTCTCATCCTTAGCATCTGCATAAGTACCAGTGTGTAACTCCACGACCGGTGCGCCCGCTTGTCGAGCTGCCTCAAGCTGCTCCCGGTTTGGGTCAATAAAAAGGGATGTGCGAATACCCAATGTAGAAAGTTTTTCACAGGCACCTCGAACAGAATCAAGCTGCCCAGCTACGTCTAGACCGCCTTCTGTCGTCAACTCTTCGCGCTT
Organism: uncultured Woeseia sp.; assembly: GCA_913031125.1. Taxonomy (GTDB): domain Bacteria; phylum Pseudomonadota; class Gammaproteobacteria; order Steroidobacterales; family Woeseiaceae; genus SZUA-117. Next base: position 8,712 of record CAJWFK010000019.1, read on the forward strand.
TTCAGGCACAAGACAGCAGTCCCGAGGTAGAATTCTTGCGGCAATTCCGAGCATTTCCTCGGTCACGGCCATTTCAAGATTTATGTGAGTTTTCATTCTCTTTTGTAGTCGTTGCAGGTCATGGTCCTGAATATGCCTGCGATCTTCCCGGAGATGTAAAGTTATGCTATCAGCACCCGCTCTCTCAGCAAGCAATGCAGCTTCAACCGGATCGGGATATTCAGTACCCCTCGCCTGACGCAGTGTTGCAACATGATCTACATTTACGCCGAGATATTGTTTAGATGCCATTAGTATCAACCTGCTCGTTCAGATGCAATCCGCATCTCCTTGAATACTCTTCGACTTTTCAATTCTTTACCATTCAGATGCCAAGAAATAATGCTGCGTAACAACCTAGCCGCATTGTTTAGCGTTTCTGGATTAGAAAACTCATATCGCGCTATCGCCTGTAATTCACTGCCCAAGAATGTCATAGAATCATCATAACCATCTGCAGCAACCGGGCCCTGGTCAACATGGTATTGGTAAGTCACTTCAGCGGTGAGCTCGCCCCCCGTTTGCGTATCATGGTGAAGATTTAATGCATAACCAAGTAATGCAAGCGCCTCTATTTCGAAACGCCGCAGCGTAGCTGAGATGAGAGCAGAGCTATTTAATTGAGTAATTGTCGCCTCATATAAGGAAAATAATTCGGGCTGAGGATCGTGTCTATGCAGAAGGTTTATAATGAGCTCATTAACGTAGTAACCGGATAAGAGCGCATCACCGGCCAATGATATTGGCGATCCACCCATCTCAGCACCTGTTAATGTTCCCAAATCGGATCGCATTATCCAAGAGATTTGTAGCGGAAGAAATGGTCGTAAAATACCTTTAAGTTTTGATCGACCCGAACGACTACCCCGAGAAACAAGAGATATCATTCCATAATCCTGGCTGAATACATCTAGTATGCGACTTGAATCCCTGAACGGCCTATGATGAAGCAACCAAGCAGGCTGGTTGTGTACGCGGCGATTCGTACTCATGAGGCACCATAGCCGAAACGCAGTAAATCCTGATTGCTGTCTGCCCAGTTATCTTTAACTTTGACCCAAAGCTCTAGGTGAGTCGGTTGGCTGAGTTCACGATTTATCTCTATTCGGGCTGCGCGACCAACCTTTTTTAACAAACGACCGCCTTTACCCACAACAATTCCTTTCTGACTATTTTTTTCCACCCATATTACGGCATTAATAAGCGCCCCATCCTTACCCTTCTCAAATCGTTCAATTTGTACAGTTAAGCCATAGGGTAATTCTTGGCTCAGCTCATCCATTAATTTTTCACGAATAATCTCGGAACAACGGAAATACTCACTTTGATCAGTAATCATGTCATCAGGAAATAAAGCGTGAGACACGGGAAGATAATCGGGCACCAGTTTGCATAGACGAGATACGTCATCACGCCGACGGGTCGATATCGGAATCACTTCAGAAAAATCATATCTCTCGCCCATATTCCCTAGGGCTTCAAACAAAATATTTCTCGGATGAGTTTTATCAATTTTATTGAGTATCGCGATTATCGGTACCTCAACATTTTGGAGCTGTTCCAAAACATCTGCGTCTTCTCCAGTCCAACGATTAGCATCTGTCATAAAAAAAACGACATCTGCATCAGCCAACGCATTAATCGCAGTCCGATTCATCACACGATTAATAGCCTTCCTCGTCATTCGGTGTATACCAGGCGTGTCTATGTAGATGGCCTGATAATTCTCATTTGAATCGACGCCAAGTATTCGGTGCCTTGTAGTCTGAGGCTTCGGCGTGACAATACTGACCTTGCTGCCGAGAATATTATTCATAAGGGTTGACTTCCCGACATTAGGACGACCGACGATAGCTACAAAACCGCAGCGGAAAGAAAAATTATTCATTCCTACCCTCAATCATGGCGAGCATCGATAAGGCTGCTTCCTGCTCCCCGTCTCTCCGACTCTTTCCCCTACCAGCAGCTTCTAGCCCTAAGCTTTCAATCACGCAACTTATTTCAAATGATTGTCTATGCGCCTTCCCAGATATCCGATCGACTGCATAAATAGGTAAGTCCAGCTGCCGTGCTTGCAAATATTCCTGCAAACGGGACTTTGGATCCCGCAAATCCAGTTGATCGGGGAGTTTGGCAATTCTGTCACCATATATACTAACTATGATCTCTTTGACTGCCTCTAAGCCGGCATCCAGATATACTGCACCAAATATGGCCTCCAGAGCATCAGCCAGAATGGAAGCCCTGCGACACCCACCCGTTTTCATTTCACCTGACCCCAAAATAAGATGGGCCCCAAGACCGAGCTCGCTGGCAAGCTCGCTCAGAGTGCTATCCTTAACCAGAGAAGCCCTCAAACGACTCAACCGTCCCTCGCTAGCCTCTGGAACTTTATGAAATAAAAGGTCTGAGACTATTATCTGAAGAACAGAATCACCCAGAAATTCGAGGCGCTCATTATTACTACCGTACACACTGCGATGTGTTAGAGCCTGCCTTAACAACGCCTCATCGCTGAATTCATAATTGAAGTTCTTCTTCAGCCATTTAGCGGCTTTATCCAAATCAGTGCACTCGCAGTGGCTAATGATGAAATTATCACCGAAGGATAACAACTTCCTTTTCAAACTTGGAGGTAAAATAAAGATTACCTATAAAATGGGTAGTGTGATCATACTGAGTATTGATCAAGAATTTTTTGCTATCAGAGGTAATTTTGATATCACGACTAGTCACCAGATTTACAGTCTCAATCTGCAAACGTCGATCTATCGATTTTCGTATAGCAGCTCCTGTTGCTCGTTGCTTATCAAACTCTAAGTGGACATCCTCCAGAATTCCTGAAATCTTTGCATGATTTAGATAGGCGGGCAAAAGGCGGCTAGCTCCAAATATAAATACCCCAATAAACGTAATTAGGATAACGAATCCTAAAGTAGTTAGCCCTGTTTGCGGAGATGGCCCAAGTTTTCGTCGACAAAAACCAAGCATCAGCTCAATCCCATAAATTTATAGGTACTTGTAAAAACGATTTTAGTTCTCCAGTTAACTCAAATAGTGAAACTACTACATAAATTATTGTATTTTCATTCCAATACGAGTCCAATCTGGCCATTCCAGACCATCTATGTGCATCCATATACGAACAGCCTCACCCACAAGATGCGTTTCCGGTATCGGTCCGATAATGCGACTGTCCTGGCTATTATCGCGGTTATCTCCCATCATAAAGTAATGACCATCCGGCACTTCATATACGCGAATTCGCTCATTACGAAAATTATTCCGCAAGATATCCGTGCTATGGCGTATTGCATGCTCACGGCCATGCAAATTCTCCCTAAAAAAATAGCCGCGAACCTCAGTATCAATATCTGGGTACGCAGAAAGTGATATTAATTCGCCATTAATTGTCAGCCGTTGATTATCATAAGCGATCACGTCACCGGGAAGACCTACAACACGTTTTATATAATTTATATTAGGCTTAGAAGGTAGCCTAAACACAGCGACATCTCCACGCTCCGGTTCATCAGTCTCCAAAAACTTTTTCTCTATAACCGGCCAACGCAATCCGTATGAATATTTCGTGACGAAAATAAAATCCCCATCTAGCAAAGTCGGCATCATCGAACCAGATGGAATCCTAAATGGCTCAAACCAAAATGAACGGACCACAAGAACAAACAGAAGAACGGGGAAAAAAGACCGTGAATTCTCAATGAGAGATCCCATAAACCCCTGAGTGTTGTCACCAATATTTTTTACTTTGTCGGAATAATAGAGGCGATTAAAGAGAACAACTGCTCCTGTGAAAGCCGTAAGGGCAGTTAAAATTAATGCTAAATTAATATTCAAAATATCCTCTCTTACTTATCAACTTTTAAAACCGCAAGGAATGCTTCCTGCGGAATTTCTACGGAACCGATTTGCTTCATTCGTTTCTTGCCCGCTTTCTGCTTTTCAAGAAGTTTACGTTTTCGAGATACATCACCTCCATAGCATTTTGCAGTTACATTTTTTCTAAGCGCTTTGACTGTGCTTCGCGCAATAATCTTACCGCCAATTGCTGCCTGTATAGCAACATCGAACATCTGCCGAGGAATAAGTTCACGCATACGGTCCACTAGTTCACGACCACGACCGTTAGCTTTAGTACGGTGTACAATTATGGATAACGCGTCAACGCGTTCGTTATTGATTAGCACATCAAGCCTGACAAGCGGCGCTTGTTCATACCTAGAAAAATAATAATCAAACGACGCGAAACCTCTGCTTACGGACTTTAGTTGATCGAAAAAGTCTAAAACCACTTCAGACAGGGGCAAACTGTATTCTAATGAGACTTGCCCACCAAGGTAGCGCATATTTTTCTGCACACCGCGCTTGTCGATACAGAGCTTCATAACCGCACCCACATGCTTCTCTGGAACGAGAATGTTAGCGGAGATAATAGGTTCTCTCAGCTCAGCAATCTCATTAACTGGAGGGAGTTTTGATGGATTATCTATATATTCGCTTGCACCATCAACGCGCTCTACCTCAAATATTACCGTTGGTGCGGTAGTTATAAGGCCAAGGTCATACTCGCGCTCTAACCGTTCCTGCACAATCTCCATGTGTAACATACCAAGGAACCCACACCTGAATCCGAACCCTAACGCAGCAGAAGTTTCAGGTTCAAAATGCAGAGCTGCATCATTAAGTCTCAGTTTTTGTAGGGCTTCCCGAAAACTTTGATAATCATCAGAACGGATGGGGAAAAGCCCAGCAAAAACTCTCGGCTGGATTTGCTTAAACCCTGGTAAAGCCACTTCACAACTTTTTGAAGTCAGAGTTAACGTGTCACCAACCGGTGCACCAAAAATATCTTTTATACCCGCAATGACAAACCCAACTTCCCCTGTGTTGAGCATATCGCGATCTTCCATCTTGGGAGTAAAGCAACCAACTCGATCCACTATATGAGAATATCCTGTTGACATAACCGTGATCTTACTGCCCTTCGCTAACTGTCCATTAACAATCCGTACTAGCGAAACGACACCTACATAATTATCAAACCAAGAATCAATAATTAGTGCTTGTAGTGGCCCTTCAGAATTACCCACAGGTGGAGGTATGGTTTTTATCAGCTGCTGAAGAAGCTCTGGTATCCCATCACCTGTTTTAGCACTCACACGAACAGCTTCAGAAGCTTCAATACCAATAATTTCTTCTATCTCGGTCCTAACCCTTTCAGGATCAGCTGCTGACAGATCGATTTTGTTAAGCACTGGCATTACTTCGAGACCTTGGTCAATTGCGGTGATGCAGTTTGCGACACTCTGTGCTTCAACCCCCTGCGCTGAATCGACAACAAGTAAAGCGCCTTCACAGGCCGCGAGAGATCGAGAAACCTCGTAGGAAAAATCGACATGGCCCGGAGTATCGATAAAATTAAGTTGGTACGATTCACCAGATGGCGCCACATAATTTAAGGAAACGCTCTGTGCCTTTATAGTAATCCCACGCTCCCGTTCCAGGTCCATAGAATCCAACACCTGTTCAGACATCTCCCTATCTTGCAATCCACCACAATGCTGGATAAACCTATCAGCAAGGGTTGACTTACCATGATCAATATGGGCAATAATCGAAAAATTACGAACGTGATCCATAAAGGAACCAAAACTTTGAATAGCGGCGAAGTATATACGTTTGTGCGGCTCTATGATTCGCCAAGATTAGCTAAAATCCTGCGTATAGCCGAAACATCAAGCTTATACCTGCAAACAAATTTCCCTTCATACTCAACAACTGGGATTTGAGTCTTAAACTTTTCTTTCCATTCTGACCTCGACTCGATATCAACAACATCAAGCAACATTTGGTCCCGAACCAGCGGCATTAATTCTTCCAGCAATCTCTCACATAAGTGACAACCCCGACGTACATATATTCGAATCTTTTTCATCCAGTATCACTGTTTTTTCGACAAACAATGCGAGAAACGATACCCGCGATTATCAAATCTGAAGGAGTAATCCCACCAAAAAGATAGCTATTTATCTCGGGGTCGGAGAGTTCTAAAAAAGAATGAAATGCCAGCTTTTCCTTATCCCCTGACAAATCATATTGTTCGTCCAGGTATCTTGTGAGGAGTAAATCTAGTTCCTGCATACCCCGGCGACACTGCCACCTTAAATGTGTTCTGCTCAATTATCGCTCAGCCAACATCTTTTTTGTTTCCGCAATAGCTTGCGCTGGGTTTAGATTCTTGGGGCAGTTATTAGTGCAATTCATTATGGTATGGCAACGATACAAGCTGAATGGATCTTGAAGATTTCCAAGTCTTTCTTCCCTAGCCTCATCTCGACTATCTACTAACCAACGATAAGCCGCAAGTAAGGCGGCCGGCCCAAGATAGCTATCGCTATTCCACCAGTAACTTGGACAGCTAGTGGAACAACAAGCGCATAAGATACATGCTGCAGGATCGTCGATCTTCTCCTGATCTTCTTTACTTTGTAAGCGCTCCTGACCAACTGGTGCCTCACTTTTAGTCTGTAACCAAGGTTTAATCGACGCATACTGCGCATAAAAATTAGTAAGATCGGGTACCAAATCTTTAACAATGCTCATATGTGGGAGCGGATAAATTTTAACATCACGGTTAATTTCAGCCGCTGGTGCTGTGCAAGCCAGCGTATTCGTACCATCGATATTCATTGCACAGGAACCACATATCCCTTCACGGCAAGAGCGACGAAATGTCAGCGTAGGATCTATCTCATTTTTTATTTTTATCAACACATCGAGGACCATTGGCCCACAATCTTCCATATCAACCTCATATGTATCCATACGCGGGTTTTCTTCAGTAGATGGATCATATCGATAAACAATAAAGCGTTGAATGTTATGACTATCGGTTGTCGCCTCAAAGTGATTACCTTTTCGGACTTTCGAGTTCGGCGGAAGCCTAAATTCTGCCAACTGACTCTCCTAGTAGACTCGCGCTTTCGGCGGAATCGTTTCGACCTGATCAGTTAACGTCTCTTGGTGAACCGGCCGATAATTAAAAGACACGTTGTTATCATCCTTTAACCAGGTCAACGTATGCTTCATCCAATTGTCATCATCTCGCTCTGGATAGTCTTCACGAGCATGCGCTCCACGACTCTCCCTACGATTTCCCGCTGACTCTATCGTTGTACGGGCGTTTTGCAATAAATTCTCTAGCTCAAGTGTCTCAATAAGATCAGTATTCCATATCAATGAGCGATCTGAAACATGCACATTATCGAAGGATGCATGTGTAGCCTGCAACTTTTCAACACCTTCGAGAAGGGATTCGCCCGTACGAAATACTGCGGCATAATCTTGCATAATACGCTGCATTTCCAACCGAATATCGGCAGTTGATCTTGATCCACTCGCATTACGAACACGATCAATTCTTTCAACACTATCCAGGCCAGCATCCTTTGGTAAATCCTTATGTGTAGCATCCGGCTGCATTGTTCGTGCGCAATGGTGCGCTGCCGAACGCCCGAAAACCACTAAATCCAGTAATGAATTAGAACCCAGTCTATTTGCCCCGTGCACAGACACACAAGCAGCCTCACCAATCGCCATTAAACCGGGGACCACAGATTCTGGGTCACCATCGCTTAACGTGACAACCTCTCCAGTATAGTTGGTCGGAATACCCCCCATATTGTAGTGAACGGTAGGCAGAACTGGGATTGGCTCTTTTGTTACATTAACACCAGCAAAAATTCGAGCTGACTCTGCTATACCGGGCAACCGCTCATCGATGACTTCAGGTCCGAGATGCTCCAAGTGCAAGTTAATATGATCTTGCTGCACACCGACACCACGACCTTCACGAATTTCAATTGTCATTGAACGACTTACCACATCTCGGGAAGCCAGGTCCTTGGCATTTGGCGCATAGCGCTCCATGAACCGTTCCCCTTCACTGTTTGTTAAATAACCACCCTCTCCACGAACACCTTCCGTTATGAGGCAACCGGCCCCATAAATTCCTGTTGGATGAAACTGAACAAATTCCATATCCTGAAGTGGGAGCCCAGCCCGCAGAACCATCGCGTTTCCATCTCCTGTGCATGTGTGTGCCGATGTACAGGAAAAATAAGCGCGGCCATCCCCGCCAGTTGCAATAATCACCTGATGTGAACGGAAACGGTGTAATCGACCAGTGGCAAGATCAATCGCTACTAACCCACGGCAGCAACCTGCTTCCATAATCAGATCAATCGCAAAATACTCTATAAAAAATTCTGCATTATGCTTCAGTGATTGCTGGTACAAAGTGTGTAACATTGCATGGCCAGTTCGATCTGCAGCAGCACAAGTTCGTTGAGCGATACCCTCACCAAAGCCTGTTGTCATACCACCAAATGGTCGCTGATATATACGGCCATCCTCTGTTCGAGAAAAAGGAACGCCATAATGTTCCAGCTCTACGACAGCATCTGGAGCTTCCTTGCACATATATTCGATGGCGTCTTGATCCCCTAGCCAGTCCGCACCCTTCACGGTATCGTACATATGCCAACGCCAGTCATCTTCGCCCATATTTCCGAGTGCGGCACTTATTCCTCCCTGGGCTGCTACCGTATGGCTGCGAGTTGGAAACACTTTTGTTACACAGGCCGTTTTAAATCCAGATTGCGCAAGTCCAAATGCAGCGCGTAATCCTGCACCACCCGCGCCGATAACTACGACATCATAGCTGTGATCAATAAATTCGTAATCACTCACCAAACGACTCCAAAAGCGGTGCTCAAAATCATAACCACGATAAAAATTCCAAGTATTTCATGCGACAACCAACTAATTCGTAAAGAGAGGTGCCGCATCTGCTTATCGTGAACATAATCTTCAATCACAACCTGCACACCTAGCCACGAATGCCAAGTAATGGTCAGCACCCCTATTACCAGTGGTACCGCGTGTTGCGGCTTTCCAATCCATAAAAGTAGGTCTTCATGGCTATACCCACTAAATCCCGGAGCAACAAAGAGAAACCATATGCCAAAAGCAATAGAAAGCAGTCCTGACAAACGCTGTTCAATCCAATGTTGGGTACCTGTTGGTGACAAAGCTGATTTAACACTTTTCAAAAGGCGCGCTGTTAATTTCATCACTAACTACCCTGCCTTAACCAAAAACCAATAACTAAAAGTTAGAAAGACAGTCATCACTAGGACAAACCAAGAGGATACATTGGCTTGCCTCTTTTCAAACATATATCCAGCGTCCCAAATCAGATGCCGTATACCATTAGACAGGTGAAAGAAAAACGATAGACAACAGCCAAATATAAATAACTGCCCTATCGTGCTCCCTAAAACTACTTTAACCTTATCGTGCGCTGCCGAATCTAGGACGGCAGCCCCTAACCAGATAGCAAACACAAGAAGTCCGAAGGACAAAGCCAAACCTGTTGCCCGATGCAATATCGACAGTATCATCGTAATAGGCCAGCGGTATATGGTGAGATGTGGTGAGAGGGGACCTCCTTCTTTACTCATATCCCACTTTTCCCAATACTTTTAACAGCAAATTGACCCTCAAAAATCAATACAACGTCCATTTTTTTCCCAATCTCCGTAACGCGTCGGGTCTGGACCGGCACGCCCACCAATTTCCTTTTCTTTAATAGTATTCTCCGACCCTTGTCCCGCGTTATCATTATCCGCAGTATTAATAACTTTTGAATCGGGAAATTCTGGTCCTTCACAAGTATTTTGGGTCATTTTCTCAGTATGCCAGAGGTACGTTTACGATTGTACAAACTAATTGAAGTAAGTGGCACAGACAAGATTGAATTCCTTCAGGGTCAGCTAACCCAAGATGTCTCTTGCCTGTCCGAATCAACAAAATTATTCGCTGCGTGGTGCAACCCAAAGGGCCGGGTCATCGTAACCATGTCATTGCTGCTATCTGAAGAGGCGATTGTGCTAGTAGTACCAGCAGGAATAGCCGAAAGTATTTTGGATAAGCTGGCTATGTATCGGTTGCGTTCAGATGTTAGCTTCGCATTATCTGACGCAATTCACGACTCATCTAGTAGTTCGATTCAATTTGATCAAAAACATTTAATTCTTCACGGCATACCGATAATTGACGAGACGAATAGCGAAAGCTATACACCCCACATGCTAAATCTCGACAAACTCAGCGCTATTAGCTTTGACAAAGGCTGTTACATGGGACAAGAGGTAGTTGCTCGAACCGAGCACCTTGGTAACAGCAAACGCCGCATGATGCGGTATCAAGCTGATAGCGACGGACTACGTGTAGGAAGTAAGTTATCAGATGGCAGCCGAAATGTTGGAACAATTGTAAACATTTCAGGTCGTGACCTGTTGGCTGTAACACCAGTGGCGATTCATAAAGAACCCCTAATTGCGGAGAGCATTACGGTGACACCACTGGGCGTACCCTACGAAATCTAACTCGTCTGTTTTATTGCTAATCAAATACTTCCGCACGCATATGCGGAAATAGCAAAACATCGCGGATAGATGGTGAGTCAGTAAATAGCATCACAACCCGGTCAATACCCAAGCCAACTCCTGCAACTGGCGGCAAACCATATTCCATCGCCCTAATATAATCCGCATCATATACCAATGCCTCTAAATCCCCCGCATTGCGGTTCAGGGCTTGTGCCTGGAATCTTTCTTCCTGATCCTCTGGATCGTTGAGCTCTGAAAAGCCATTTGCAAATTCACGGCCCCCAATGAAAAGTTCAAATCGATCTGTCACGAAGGGGTCATCATCATTTTTTCGTGACAGTGGTGATACCTCAGTTGGATATTGCAACACAAACGTCGGCTGCCTAAGCTGCTCTTCACATGTCTTTTCGAAAATTTCAAGTTGCAATTTTCCAGCACCGTAACTATCTTGAATTTTAATACCACTCTCAGTTGCCCTATGCCTCAAGTACTCAACATCACGTAACTTAGACCTATCAAAACTAGTATTGAATTGCAGAATAACCTCCTCAACTGTCAGGCGGTTAAATGGTTTTGAAAAGTCGTAAGTTTCACCTTGATACAGCACCTTTTCAGTACCCAGTAATGACCGCGCCAAACCTTTGAACAATCCCTCAAACATTAGAATGATATCTTTATAATCAGCATACGCTTGGTACAACTCCAGCATAGTGAATTCCGGGTTATGTTGAGTAGATACACCTTCATTTCTAAAATTACGATTAATTTCGTATACGCGATCGAATCCGCCCACAATTAATCTCTTCAGATTGAGCTCGGGCGCTACTCGAAGGTACATATCCATGTTCAAGGCATTGTGATAAGTCTCAAACGGCCTTGCGACTGCTCCACCAGGCGTTGTTTGCAACATGGGAGTTTCAACTTCAAGATAATTTTGATCATCGAGAAATCTACGGATATAGGTAATAATCTCACTACGGCGTCGAAATACTTCGCGGCTTTGCTCATTCATAATCAGGTCAACATAGCGGCGACGATAGCGAAGCTCCTGATCAGCGAGACCATGAAATTTTTCGGGTAGCGGCCGTAAAGACTTTGTTAAAAGCCACGTTTCATCGGCTATTACGGTAAGCTCGCCGGTCTTGGTTTTAAATAAACTACCTGTGGCACCAAGAATGTCACCTACATCCCATTTTTTAAATGCTTGATAAACATCCTTTGGCAGCCGATCCCTCTCGAGCCGTATCTGTATTTGGCCGGTGTGATCCTGCAATTTAATAAAACTAGCTTTGCCCATCACACGTTTGACCATCATCCTTCCAGCTACAGCAACTTTTAATTTCTTTGCTCGCAGGTCATCATCTTCATATTCCCCATAATTGTTGAAGAGTTCCTGAGCCAGCGCAGTTCTTCGGAAATCATTAGGAAAGGGATTACCGTCGAGACGAATCGTATCAAGCTTTCGCCGACGTTCGGCAATCAGAGAGTTTTCTTCCTTTTTATGTTTGTCTTCGGTCACTTATAGTCCCTGTTTAAGGCTGGCTTCAATAAAATTATCTAACGCCCCATCTAGCACCGCCTGAGTGTTACCGGTTTCCACCCCTGTACGCAAATCTTTGATGCGGCTTTGATCCAATACGTAGGAGCGAATTTGACTTCCCCAGCCCACATCTGCCTTTCCCTCTTCTACTTCCGATGCTTTCGCCCTTCGTTCTTGTATTTCTAATTCATACAACTTTGACTTTAACTGTTTCATCGCAGTCGCCTTGTTCTTGTGTTGCGAACGATCATTCTGGCACTGGACAACAATGTTGGTAGGCAGATGAGTAATCCGAACTGCGGATTCAGTTCGGTTTACATGCTGCCCACCTGCCCCACTGGCGCGATAGACATCAATCCTGAGATCAGTCGGGTTAATATCGATATCAATATCATCATCAACCTCGGCAGAAAGGAATACTGAAGCAAACGACGTATGTCGTCGATTTCCCGAATCAAATGGCGATTTGCGCACGAGGCGATGGACGCCAGTCTCCGTGCGCAGCCACCCATAAGCATATTCGCCAGTCACTCGGATAGTAGCACTCTTCAGGCCAGCCACTTCTCCTGCCGAAACCTCTATTATTTCACTCTTAAAATTATGCGTCTCGGCCCAACGCAAATACATGCGGAGAAGCATTTCAGCCCAGTCCTGAGCTTCGGTACCTCCGGCGCCCGATTGGATATCTAAAAATGCATTGTTAGGATCAAGCTCCCCTGAAAACATGCGCCGAAATTCAAGACCAGCTAATTGCTTTTCATCTCTGTCAAGATCAACAAGCAACCCATCCACAGTATCCTCATCGCTTTCTTCAACTGCTAAATCCAACAGCTCAAGGGCATCAGATAAGTGCGCTGTGAGATCATCTAAAACGTAAACAATGCCTTCAAGTTGGGCACGCTCTCGGCCCAACGCTTGAGCGAATTCAGGGTCACTCCATACATCCGGCTCTTCCAATTCTCGTTGAACTTCAGCTAGGCGTTCCGACTTACTCTCATAGTCAAAGATACCCCCTTAACGCTTTGGTGCGCTCTTGAAGATCGGTAATACGTTGCCTAATTTGGCTCGTTTCCATATGGCTGGTTGGACTTTAAGATGCGAGGCGGGATGGTATCATGGCGCGCTATCAATATTGACAATCTGCTCAACTATAAACTGTGGGGATTCAATTCCACGATATTCATTCACATCAAGTCTATATGCGAGTTGTATATTTCCTCTGAATACAGGCCCCGCCTGATTAAATGCAATCGCATTTATTGTGTCTCCTCCACCGGCAGGCCGTACCCGCATTTTTAAATGGTTTTCTCCAACGGTTCGTTGCTCAACCACTTGGAAGTCACCGGAAAATAGTGGTTCCGGAAAACCAGCGCCCCACGGTCCTCCTTCACGTAATATCTTAGCCACACTCAAATTCATTGAATCCGAAGATAGCGAGCCATCAGTCAGGATGGTGCCACTAAAATCTGCATCCGGATAAAGTTTCATTAAACAATCCGAAATAATATTTGCAAATTGCTGATAATTCGTTTCGATCAGAGTGAGACCAGCCGCCATAGCATGGCCACCAAACTTTTTTATCAACCCCGGCGATATTGTCGCAACAGCCTCAAGCAAATCACGCACATGGACCCCGGGAATAGAACGTGCTGAACCTTTAAGCAATCCACCTCTTTCACGCGCGAAAACAATTACTGGACGATTGCAACGCTCTCGGACCCTGGATGCAATTAACCCAACAATACCTTGATGCCAATTGGTATCATAAAGACATAAGCATGGTGGAAGATCTGTAACTTCCAGAGTATCAACATAGTCAAACGCCTCTTTTCTCATCTTAACCTCGATTGTTTTTCGTTCGCGATTAATCTTGTCCAGTACCTCTGAAATTTCACCCGCTATCGAGGAATCATCGGTTAGAAGACATTCGATCCCGATTGACATATCGTCCAACCGACCTGCTGCGTTTAGTCGCGGTCCTACCGTAAAAGCTAGATCCGTACTTATAGTTCGCAAAATTGATTTACCACCTATTGTTAATAAAGCAGCAATACCTGGTATCGCTTTTCCTGATCGAATTCTTTTAACCCCCTGATGAACAAGAATGCGATTGTTGTAGTCAAGGCGGACAACGTCAGCAATGGTACCCAGAGCAACAAGGTCCAAGTAACGAGCAGGTATTTTTGAAGCACCAGTCATTCCACCGTTCTCTAATATTCTTCCCACTGCTGCCATTAGATAAAAAGCTACACCGACGCCTGCTAAATTAGGGCTGCCAAAGCCACTATCGACAAGATTCGGATTCACATGCGCATCCGCTTTTGGCAATTCTTGACCCGGCAAATGGTGATCTGTAATCAACACTTTCATACCTAGTTTGTGGGCTTCTTGGACCCCAGAAATACTGGATACTCCATTGTCAACGGTAATTAACAAAGCAGGAGAGGATTCAGCAGCAACATTCACAATCTCTGGCGTTAAGCCATAACCAAATTCAAATCGATTGGGCACAAGATAATCTACATTTTTAATACCAAACTCACGCAAGCATCGAATAACAAGCGCAGTACTAGTAGCACCATCCGCATCAAAATCACCGATAATTATGATTCGGTTATTTTGGTGCTCCAGTATTAACTGTGCTGCTACATCCACGCCCGTCAACGTACTGACCGGCAGAATTTTGCTTAGGCTATAGTCAAGCTCTGCTTCGGTTATTACGCCTCGTGCGTTGTATATGCGTCGAAGAACCGGGTGAATTTCAGGCGACCAGGAATCTTCGGCTCCCACCGACACTGGCCTCCTTAAAACAAGACTATTATTACTCTCTTTCATCGTTCACTCGATTATCAAACAGCGGAGAAATACCACTCCATACCCTAAAGAAATCATGCCTTTTGACTTCAATGGAAAAATAGTCCGAAAACAACAAAAAGGCACTCTTCAAGTCCCCTTTTTTTACATGCCGGAGTAAAATTTCGATTTGCCTTTGCGCTGAATCATCATTTAGGTTAGGTAAAACACTAACAAAACTACCCGAAGTTTTATCGATGCATGAACCAAAATCACCCAGCCATAGCCTAGTTTGAGCACCGCAGGACACCCAGTAACCGTTAAATAGAGGATCTTCCGAAAATAGCAGTGGCAAATCACATTCCTTTATATGCGGATAGAAGCCTCCCCCCCAAAACCATAAGGCGTTGACTGGCAAACCACCGCCCTTTTCTATACGGTGATTTATGCTGTTCTGGTGTAATAACATTTGCACTTCAGTCTGCAAAGTCTGGTAAGAACCAGCGGATATACCCCTTGGCTCATATTTGGTAGGCACTTGGCCGTCTATAACGTCAGTTGAGACCCCAGCTGTGGCTATGGGTTGTTTGCACTTAAGATAACCATGCACACCATTAGATTCGAATTGCATCTGACTGTTATCCCCCAAAGTAGTTTGCAATGACTCAAACAAAGCCTCGAAATCATGCGAATCTAATTGTCCAGCAATGAACGAGTGGGCTACTACATCTCGCATTCTGGGTCGCAAATACAAAGGATCTGCAGCCGCAATCCATCCCGTCTCTTGCCCGCCCTGTCCCCTATACCGCAATGCCGCATATCCAGACCCTGGACTCTCAATACGCAAATATGCAAGTACGTGATCTAGCATTCCCTTACTACGCGGCAACGATGTAATTTTTCCTCGTGATAACCACCGTTTTGTGCGAGATAATAGCTCTCCACTGCATAATTTAGTCGGGATAACTGCAACAGCATATGGGTCGTTCATTGTTACCATATCGCTATAAAAATTTGACAGTTTACTGAAACCAATATTTTTTGGGCGATAATTGATTCATGAAATTTACTCAATCAAAACATTCTACTCTGACTATACGCCAAATCAGCAAAGGCGAAATATGGATCGGTGATGAGAAAATTACAGAAAATGTAATACTGTTCCGTGACGAAGTTAAGCGTGACATTGGTTTAATCGGGTCAGCGGACTTAAATGAGCGCATGATAGAGAATCTGGTAGTCAAGCAGCCCGAAATCATCATTTTTGGATGTGGCTTCAAGCCCATAATTCCGCCGCAAAACTTGATATTTTTTTTGGCCCGCAAGGGGATAGGGTTTGAGTGCATGGATACGCGTGCAGCATGCCGAACTTTTAATATTTTAATAAGTGAAGACCGTGACGCCGCTGCTATTCTTATTCTCAACTAAAATTTCAGTTCGCTACTTATTGGAAAGAAATTGCCTTGGATTGACCGGTTCGCCGTTACGTCTGATTTCGAAGTGGAGTCGATGTTCATTGGGCGACACCTCACCCATAGTGGCTATTTGCTGACCCTTTGCAATATTCTGACCCTCTTCCACAAGAAGAGATGCGTTATGTCCATACGCACTTAAAAACGTATCGTTATGTTTAACGATGATAAGTTTTCCATATCCCACCAACCCGTCACCCGAATAGACAACATGTCCAGAAGCTGCAGCTCGAATAGGTTGCCCCCCCTTTCCTTTAATTAGCATTCCTGTTCCAGTTCCCCGCGTACCATTGAACTCTTTGATAACGTGGCCAGTTGTCGGCCAACTCAAGTGCGGCGCGGGATCATCTGGCGCCCTTGATATTTCGCTTAGCTTAGGAACAGACCTTGCAACTGTGCCCGATCTAATTTCAACCAAATATATTAATTGCCCTGGATAAATCAGAGCCCCATCCCCTAAATTATTCCAACGGGCTAAATCACGGAAGTCTTTATGATAAAAAGCAGCTATAGATGATAAGGTTTCACCTGTCCGAACTATGTGAGTTATGCCTCCCTGATAATGCAGGCGTGACTGAGAACTGCAGCCGACTATCAATATCGCAATCAATAACAAACTGTTTAGTGAAAGCTTTAGCACTCGGAATCTAACCGGTTTTTATAAAATAGCCTGCAATAGCCGCCGCTAGCACGACCGTTAACCAGCCAAAACGCTCTACATATCTGGGAATCATCGCCTCTAACGACGGCCCGCCCATCACCACCAACCCCGCAACAAGAAAAAACCGCGCACCCCGACCTAAAACTGAAGCTATGACAAAACCAGGAAAATTAAGCATTGCCACGCCCGCTGCAATCGTAAATATTTTATAAGGTATCGGGGAAAAACCAGCAATAAGTACAGCCACAACACCATAACTATCGAACCAAGCTCTACCGTTTAAATAAGCGTCCCAATAATTGGAATCCCGCATCCAAGGTTCGATGAGATCGAATAGGTAATATCCAATCACATAACCAAAAATACCACCTACAAGTGACAAAGTCGTCGTCACTGCTGCAAAACGAAAAGCCTTGTTGCGATCCGCTAAACACATTGGTAATAACATGACGTCAGGTGGAATTGGAAAAAAAGATGATTCGGCGAAACTCAAAGCACCGAGATACCGTTCAGCATGTCGGTGGCGTGACCAACCAATCACTCGATCGTATAAAGGTCCGAATATTCGCATTACGTTATGCCAAGGAACCTGAACGGAGGCAACATTTACCACATATTTCAGATTCAATCACATCTAGTATAAACAAGATATTGGTTTGTGCGCGGTTTATCTTTTAGCATTTATTTCAATAGTTGTAATGATATAAAAAACTTATTACATACCCTGAACTAGGGGCACAAAGCTCACTGGCCCCAGCGATATTCGTTCATAATGGTCATTCTTCCTAACCACCATTAACAATTCTTGCCGGCCAGTAGGTCCAACAGGCATGATTAGACGACCCTCCGGCATCATCTGAGCGAGAAGCTGCTCTGGTAAGGTTGGCGCTGCAGCAGCGACTAGTATTGCATCATAAGGTGCATACTTGGACCAACCTTCCCAGCCATCACCTGGTCTGAATTGCACATTATAAATATCTAGTTCACGCAAACGTTGTTTTGCACGCCGCAAAAGATCCGGAATTCTTTCAACCGTATAGATCTTCTTAACTAGTGGAGCGAGAATAGCAGTCTGGTATCCACAGCCGGTGCCAATCTCAAGCATTTTCTCTCCAACAAAACCATCGAGTAATGCTTCAGTCATACGAGCCACTATGTAAGGCTGACTTATAGTTTGCCCTAACCCAATCGGTAACGCAGTATCTTCATACGCCCTGCTGGCAAGCGCCTCATCTACAAAAAGATGTCGCGGCACATTACGAATCTGTTCTAAAACTGTGTTAGACCTAATTCCATTATCTTTCAAGCGCTGTACAAGACGATCTCTTGTCCGGGCGCTCGTCATACCAATGCCGCGTCTATCATTATTTTGAACCATCATCTGCTAAGCCAGTCATTTAAATCGGTCAATACTTCGTGCCTAGTCAAATCGACTTTGAGTGGTGTTATTGCGACGGCGCCGCGAGCAATAGCATCAAAATCCGTACCAAAACCAGCATCTTGACCTTTACCAGCTGGCCCAATCCAGTAGATGTTGCGTCCCCGCGGATCTTTTGTCGGCACTGAAGCTTCCGATCGATGCCGAAAACCAAGCCTAACTGCCTCTCGTCCATTTAGCTGTTCATAGGGTAGATTTGGAACATTTACATTCAAAATTATGTCTTTAGGTAACGGGTTATTTTGAAGTTTCCTTACAAGTTCCGCTGCAACACGCCCTGCTGTATCAAAATTTTCCTCACCAGGTCCGGCTAACGATATCGCAATAGCCGGCAAACCTAAAAACCTTCCTTCCATAGCAGCCGCTACTGTACCTGAGTAAATAACATCATCACCCAAGTTTGCCCCATGATTAATACCAGACACGACTATATCCGGATCTTCATCCAAAAATCCTGATAACGCCAAATGTACCGAGTCGGATGGGGTTCCATTTACACAATATCGCCCGTTACTAACTTTTTGAACTCGAAGTGGAGTATGCAAAGTCAAGGAATTACTAGCGCCACTCTGATTCCGATCAGGGGCAACAACTGTCACTTCCGCTATATCCGATAGTGAGGAAGCAAGTGTAACTATACCCTGCGCAAGATAGCCATCGTCATTACTAACCAAAATTTTCACTTTTTACATTCTTTAACTTGTATTATTGCCGCGCCACTATACTCAAAGTTTGTTGCCAGCCATAGACCTTAACTGTTAGTTACCATGACCGATAAAAATGACACAAATAACCACAATCAAGAAGTTAAACTCTTCCGTGAGCTTATGGGTGATGTGCGATTAATAGAAACGGATGTGCGAGCACCCAATTATAAAAAGAAACCTAAGGCACGAGCTCGATTTACACGTGAAGAAGAAAAATCTGTGCTGAAAGAAAGCCTAAAAACCGATATTGACGAAACAGAAGCAAGCTCCGGTGGAGCTATGCAATTTCAGAGAGCTATGATTGGTATCCGGACCATGCGTAAATTAAAAAAAGGTGCATTTACTATTCAAGGTGAGATCGACTTACATGGTATGACTGTATCTGAAGCTAAAACCAATTTACGAGTTTTTATTACTGACTGTTTGGAAAGGGGATATACGTGCGTGCGTATAATTCATGGCAAAGGGCTCGGCTCTGGCAAGCGCGGGCCTATCTTAAAGACTAAAGTTAATGTCTGGCTAAGACGATGGGACCAAGTATTAGCATTTGTTTCAGCTAAACAAGTCGATGGGGGCACAGGTGCGCTCTATGTGCTGCTAAAAAAATTATAACAACGCCAGAAAAATTATTTCTATCGGTCCCTGTCTGCAACCATTCTGTCTCCGAGCAACGGCACAACATGGTAGAAAGTCTCAGTCTTCCCAATTAAACCTAAATCGTTACGGGCACGCTCTTCAGCTGCCTTCTGCCCATTTTTAAGGTCAATAACTTCGGCTTCGAAGGCCTGATTACGCTCACCCAATAATTCGTTCTCTTTATGTTGCTGCCGAACTAACTCCTCCAGTTCATGTTTTTTCGCAACCCCTGACTCTGATAGCCATAACTGTCCCTGCAACATTAACGCTACGATTACTAACATGAGAGTTGTCCAGCGCATCATCACCGTTTTGATACCCCTATCACATATCCTCTCTAAGACTGCACAGAAAAAGCATTGCGGCCCGCATATTCTGCAGCCGATCCCAATTCTTCTTCAATTCGAAGCAGTTGATTATATTTCGCAATCCGGTCCGAACGAGACAATGAACCTGTTTTTATCTGTGTTGCTTTAGTGCCAACTGCAATGTCTGCAATGGTACTGTCCGAAGTCTCACCTGACCTATGAGACACAACAGCTGAATAGTTTGCTTCAATCGCCATAGTAATCGCATCAAGAGTTTCAGATAAGGTACCGATTTGGTTAGGTTTTATCAAGATAGAATTTGCAATATTTTCTTTTATTCCCTTTTCTAAAATCTCGGTATTGGTTACAAAAAGGTCATCTCCAACAAGCTGAACTGAATCACCCAGCCGATCTGTTAACAAACGCCAACCATCCCAATCATTTTCGTCCATACCGTCTTCTATGGTGATAATTGGGTAATTATCTACAAGGTCCGCCAAGAAATCGCAGAACTCCGCCGCGTCGAAAGATTTTTTCTCTGAATTTAAGTGGTATCTTCCATCGCTATAAAATTCCGAACTCGCAACATCCAAGCCTAACAAAACATCTTTACCTATTTTGTATCCAGCCTCACCCACCGCGGCAACAATAGTATCAAGTGCTGCACGGTTAGATGGCAAATCAGGGGCAAAACCACCCTCATCTCCAACCGCAGTATTAAGCCCCTTACCACTTAAGACACTTTTTAGTGCATAAAAGATCTCAGCTCCATATCGAAGAGCTTCGCTGAATGAAGGTGCACCGACAGGCAAGATCATAAATTCTTGTATATCCACACTATTATCAGCATGGGCCCCTCCATTAATGATGTTCATCATCGGCAACGGCATTACGTTGCTACCACCTAAGTAACGATGTAACGCACATCCATCAGAAATCGCGAGCGCCTTGGCGGACGCTAGCGAGATAGCAAGAATTGCATTGGCCCCGAGTTTGGACTTATTAGTCGAGCCATCCAGCTGAATCATGAACTCATCGATTCCCAACAAGTCTTCAAAATCTCTAGAAACAAGGGCACTTTTTAATGAACCATTAATATTGGAAACTGCTTTTTGTACACCTTTTCCGTGGTACCTTGATGCATCGTCATCTCGCAGCTCGACTGCTTCTCGCGCACCCGTCGACGCGCCTGACGGAACTCCGGCTCGAGCCTGCGATCCGTCATCCAAGACAACTTCCACTTCTACCGTGGGGTTACCTCTTGAATCTAAGATTTCCCTGCCATGGATGTCTTTAATTCTAATCATTCCTACTCCAAGCCTCCGTACAAAAAAAGTTGGTCTCTAAGTACGACAGATTACATTCTAGAGAAAATAGCCGTATTTTAGATTCCTAACCCGTATTCGGATTCAATAAACTCTTCTTCTTTTACTATTTTATCGACTCCCTTTAAGGTTTCGAGTAGCGCGAACATTTTGTCAAGCGGCCACGCATTTGGCCCATCACTTAGAGCAACATCGGGATCCGGGTGTGTCTCCATAAACAAACCTGCAACACCGGCAGCTATTGCGGACCGGGCCAAGACCGGAATAAATTCTCGCTGCCCTCCGGAAGAGCTACCCTGCCCTCCAGGCAATTGGACCGAATGCGTAGAATCAAAAATGACCGGGCAATTAGTTGTTCGAAGTATCGCCAGACTGCGCATATCTGAAACTAGGTTGTTATAACCAAACGAGAAGCCACGTTCACACAGCATAATGTCTTGGTTACCGGTCGACTGCGCCTTATCGACAACATTTTGCATCTCCCATGGCGATAAAAACTGCCCTTTTTTTATATTGATAGGCTTGCCCGTATCTGCGACCTTGAGGATAAAATTTGTTTGTCTACACAGAAAAGCTGGGGTCTGGAGAACATCGACAACGTCAGCTACCTCGTTTATTGGCGTATCTTCATGCACATCAGTTATAACAGGTAACCCTAATTGCGCTTTGACCTCTGCCAAAATACGTAATCCCTCTTCAATTCCAAGGCCACGGTAGCCTTCTCCTGAGCTGCGATTAGCTTTGTCAAATGAGGATTTATAAATTAGTGGAATACCAAGCTCAGCGGTTATTTCCTTAAGCGCTCCGGCTGTGTCTAAAGCCAGCGCCTCATTCTCAATTACGCAAGTACCTGCAATTAAAAAAAATGGTTGATCATTTCCTACCTGAAACCCACAAAGATTCATACCTCTACCACCTTCAGTAATTGGTCTCCCCTCACTTTAACGGCAGCATTCACAAAACTAGTAAAAAGCGGATGGCCATCACGCGGATTAGAGGTAAATTCGGGATGAAACTGGCTAGCAACAAACCAAGGATGATCTGGAATCTCAATCATTTCGACCAAATCATCTATCGAAAGACCTGAAAAACGAATTCCTGCCTTGGTAAGCTTTTCTCTATAGCGATTATTTACTTCATATCGATGTCGATGACGTTCACGAATTTTGGTAGCACCATAGATCGACGCCACAAGTGACGCTTCATCCAAAAATATCTCCTGTGCTCCAAGACGCATAGTGCCACCCAATTCCGAATCCTCGCTGCGCTGCTCTCGTTCTCCGGCGCTCGTTTCCCATTCTGTAATCAGCGCAACAACAGGATGGCTTGCGGCTCGATCAAATTCAGTACTATGCGCACCGTCGAGCCCAGCTAGGTTTCGCGAAGCTTCAATAATAGCAACCTGCATTCCGAGGCATATACCAAGATAGGGCACCTTGCTTTCGCGAGCATATTGCACTGTCGCAACCTTACCCTCAATGCCACGATCACCAAAACCGCCAGGCACAACTATGCCATCCATTTCTTTTAGGCACTCTACACCGTTTGTCTCTATGTCCTGCGATTCGAAGTAGTGAATATTAACTTTTGTCCGTGTGTGTATACCTCCGTGCAGCAAGGCCTCAGACAAAGAAATATAAGAATCTCGCAGATCAACATACTTCCCAACCATCGCAATGTTGACTTTCGCTTCTGGGTTCTGTTTACCCTCTACGATTTCTTGCCACTCACTAAGATCTGCTGCAGGTAGGTCTAGATTAAGCTGCTCAGCAACAATTTCACCCAGACCTTGCACGTGCATCATCTCCGGGATCTTATATAGATCTTCCACGTCATAGGCAGAGATCACCGCTTTCTCCGGAACATTTGTAAAAAGAGCTATCTTGCGACGATGCTCATCAGGCAACATTTCCTCAGACCGGCACACAAGAATATCCGGCTGTATGCCAATGGATCTCAGTTCTTTCACTGAATGTTGAGTCGGTTTTGTTTTAATTTCAGCTGAGGTCGCAATATATGGAACCAGGGTGAGGTGAACGTAAACAACCCGATCCCTACCGAGTTCTACCCCCATCTGCCGAATTGCCTCTAAAAAAGGCAATGACTCTATGTCGCCTACGGTTCCACCTATTTCTACTAAACAGATATCCGCCTCTCCAGCACCTACTTTTACACTTTCTTTTATTTCATCAGTAATATGTGGGATAACTTGGACAGTAGCTCCCAGATACTCACCTCGCCGTTCCTTCCCTATGACGCTTTCATAAATACGGCCAGTGGTGAAATTACTATTTCGGCCACAAATCGTTCTCACGAAACGTTCATAGTGGCCGAGATCTAAATCGGTCTCTGTACCGTCGTCAGTTACAAATACCTCACCATGCTGGAAGGGGCTCATAGTACCCGGATCAACATTAATGTATGGATCGAGCTTGATCATACTTATTGTCAGACCGCGCGATTCGAGAATAGCGCCCAGACAAGCTGATGTGATGCCCTTGCCAAGCGAAGACACAACACCACCGGTTATAAATACATAACATGTCATATTATTAGAGCCCGCCAGTTTTTCTCACCGGAAAATATGCCTAACATTGATCAAAAACAGGACACCAGATCTAAAAGTAGAGGCTGTTGTGTTTTTAACCTAGGCTAAAAACAACCTTGTTACTAATCCGATTTCTAAATAAGACCCGTCATTTGATTAAAGACGGTGTTAAACGTTAACAGATAGAGGGCTCTACGACAACGCAACCTGCGTTATATTAGTTTAGGCCGATCTTGCCACATTATCCGAACACCCCCTTTTACTGCGTAATCTGAGGAAACCCAAAGATCTCCAACAGCCACTAGCGTATCGCCCGTATAAAGAAGTGGCACAATTGAACGCATCCAAGGAAATACACCCTCTTCCTGGAAAAGTTTTTTAAGCTCGCGTCGCCTACCACCCGCTTCAACCCGAATTTTCTCACCTCCCTTTCGATAACTAACAAATAAACCATCTCGAATAATTTTGGGATCTAGCCCCAACTCATCTGAATTTGACAATACAATCGTTCCACGACCCGCTCCCAGCATAATTGGCGGTCCCCCAAGTTGCAGCATGGTTTCGGGCGGTGGGACCTCATCGATTTCTGTTTCTAAAATATAGATATACCCTCGATACCGACGGATTATGCCGCCGGCCCACTTGACCGCTGGCTGCTTATCATTGCGGGCGTTTATCACTTCATTCACAACCTGAAATAGCTGCTTTGCCGGTAATGAAGGTAGCCCTCGCAAGCGTATTACGTGACGCAATAGGTTTCGTTGGCGTGATGATGAAAGTTTTGCCATTTCCCCCACCCATAATTTCTGCTCTGACCCACAGGTCTGTATATCGATATCCGCCAAATCTTTTAAGAGTTCATTAGCTTCTCCTGCATATTCAGCACTTTGGCGAATAGATCCCGCAGCTGCGGGCCAGCGGCCCTCCAGAATTGGTAGTACTTTTGCACGAACAAAGTTTCTATCAAACCGATTGTTAGCGTTGGACGGATCTTCAATCCACGTCAACCTATGCTTTGCCGCATAGGCTTCTAGCTCATCTCGGCGTACGCCAAGAAGTGGTCGCAAAAGCATACCCCGACCAAAAGTTTGGCGCGCGCCTATTCCAGCCAATCCTGCCAGACCGCTGCGACGCATCAGATTCATCAATATCGTCTCCGCTTGGTCGTTTTCTTGATGAGCAGATAATACGCAATCACCATCCTGTACGTAGGTAGACAACGCGTTATAACGAGCTCGTCGCGCAGCCGCTTCCAACCCATCTTCAGGGTTGTCAGGAATAGACACCTTATGAACCTCAACCTCAATATCTAAATTAGACCCAAAGTTTTTGCAGTGAACTGCCCAAGCTTCAGAAGAGGGATCTAATCCATGATCGATATGAATAGCAAGAATGGGGATATTATGATTGCCTTTCGCAAGTGCATGCAGAAGCACTGTCGAATCGATCCCACCTGAGTACGCTACTAACCAGCGAGCAGCGGGAGTATCGTTAGTTAGCGCAAGAAGTCGCTTTAACAAATCATCAGATACAAAAGCCATTATGCTAGGCACAATTTCTGATTACTCAGACTTCCTTAAACTTGCCGAATGCAGCAAGACGCGCCTGACGAATTTCCATAAGCCGATCTATATCAAATTGCTCGAGATCTGCGAGATGCCTCAACAGCGCCTTTCGGATATCTTTCGCCATGGTCTCAATATCCCTATGCGCTCCGCCCAAAGGTTCTTGCAACACGTCATCTACTAACCCAAATTCGTCAAGACTGTTAGCAGTAATGCTCATCGCTTCTGCTGCTTCTTCAGCTTTCTCTGCACTCTTCCACAAAATGGATGCGCAGCCCTCTGGGGATATTACCGAGTATGTACTGTACTGGAGCATGAGCAGTCGATCTCCAACACCGATCGCTAAGGCGCCGCCAGAACCACCTTCTCCGATTACTACACTAATTATCGGAGTACGAAGTTTAGCCATCAAAAATAGACTATAGGCAATCGCTTGACTCTGGCCGCGTTCTTCAGCACCAACACCAGGGTAAGCTCCCGGCGTATCAATAAATGTCACTATGGGCAACGAGAATTTCTCCGCCATTTGCACCAGACGCTGAGCCTTTCTATATCCTTCTGGTTTTGGCATGCCGTAATTACGCCGGACCCGCTCTTTTGTATCTCTGCCTTTCTGGTGACCAATGAACATTATTGGGCGTCCATCGAGCCTACCAATCCCACCAATGATCGCCGGATCATCTGCGTAGGTGCGATCTCCATGCAACTCTTGAAAGTCTGGTGCGATTATTTCAAGGTAATCAGCCGTGTATGGCCGCATAGGATGCCGTGCAACCTGGGCAATTTCCCATGCAGAAAGCTTGCCGAAGATATTAGCTGTCAATGACTTACTTTTTGCGGTAAGTCTAGCCACCTCTGCGCTTATATTAATTTCCGAATCGTCAGTGACGTAACGAAGTTCATCAATCCGAGCTTCGAGTTCTGCGATCGGTTGTTCAAATTTTAGAAACTTAAGGTCCATAAGTGAAAGCGACTCTACAACATTTGCCTGTCGGGTGTGTATATCATTCGCACACTATTGCGCCCCAGAAGTTCCGTCAACTTATCTCGGAGCTCGCGGCTTGGGCGCACGGTCCAGTCTGATCCTAAATTTAAACGGGCCTCAGCACCAGTTCCTACGTACTGCACTGCTACGTAACAGCTACCTTCACGATGCGGCAATAGCACATCATGAAGTTGGTTAAGAAACTTGGTACCTTTTCCCTCTGGACTTAGACTAAGCACCATACTTTTAGCTCTATGCTCGATAACCTCGTCAAGCGCCCGAACTAACTTTATGTTCACTTGCCATGCACTAATAAAATTGTCGTAACGCAAGGTGCCAGAAACGACAACAATTTCATCTTTGATTAGGAGATGTCTGAACTCCTGGAAGGTCTCATTGAACAAGTTCCCCTCTAGCCGCGCTGTATCGTCATCTAAAACTACTGTTATTCGATTCCCGCGTTTGCGGATATCCATAATAAGTCCAGCTATAGTTACTTCACGGCTAGAATAAGCATAATTACGCTCACCTGCACTTGTTTGTGGCAGAGGCTCGGACCCTATGGCCGCAAGAGTCCCATCTACCAGATATTTAGCATCTCGTCGAACAGAATCAAAAGGGTGTCCTGTCAGATAAAGTCCGAGAGCCTCTTTTTCATTAGCAAGTCGTTGCAATTCCATCCATTCATCCATTGGTTGAGAAGAAACGGTGGGGCCTTGGCGAACAATATCGCCGGCCAAGCCAAACATATCGTTCTGCCCTGCCGCTTTGGCCTGAGCGGCCTGACCAGCGCTCCTTATCGCTTCCGGCAATTCCTTGACAAGTTGACGCCTTGTTTGACCAAATTCATCCAATGCGCCTGACTTGATCAGGACTTCGTATGCACGCCTACTCACCTTTTCTACATCTACTCGACGACAAAAGTCTATCAACGAACGAAATTCACCGTCCTTTTCGCGTTCAGCAATGA
Source organism: uncultured Woeseia sp. (assembly GCA_913031125.1). GTDB lineage: Bacteria > Pseudomonadota > Gammaproteobacteria > Steroidobacterales > Woeseiaceae > SZUA-117. Next base: position 36,174 of record CAJWFK010000019.1, read on the forward strand.
TTGCCTGCACAACACTTTGTCCGATTCCTTTAATAGCACCGAGGCCATATATAATCGATCCATCGGAGGACACACTGAATCTATATTGGGACGCGTTAATACTCGGTATGGCAATGTTTAGTCCCAGCTTACGGCAATCTTCTTTAATCACCACCAAACGATCAGTGTGATCCAAATCAGCACTCATGACCGCAGCCATAAAGGCGGATGGATGATGAGCCTTTAAATATGCCGTTTGGTAAGCAAGCAGGGCATATGCTGCCGAATGTGATTTGTTAAATCCGTAGCCCGCAAATTTCTCCATGAGATCAAAGATTCTAGTCGCAGTCGTTTTCGACACTCCTCGGGTAGTCGCTCCTTCAACAAATACAGCACGTTGCTTAGCCATTTCTTCAGGTTTCTTTTTTCCCATTGCCCGGCGCAATAAGTCAGCACCACCAAGTGTATAACCAGCCAAAACTTGGGCAATCTGCATCACCTGTTCTTGGTATAAAATAACACCATAAGTCGGTTCTAAAACCGTTTTTAAGTCCGGATGAAGGTAATCAATATGGGATTTATTAGCATCATGCTTACGAGTAATGAAATCATCGACCATACCTGATTGCAGGGGTCCCGGACGGAATAGGGCAACGAGCGCTACCAGATCATCAAACTGATCTGGCTGCATGCGTTTTACTAAGTCTCGCATACCGCGAGACTCCAATTGAAAAACCGCACGCGTTTTACATGCTTGCAACAATTCAAAGGTCTTCGAATCATCTAGAGGTATGGCTGATATATCGAGTGCCAATTTTGGATGCAAATTGTTTGCAGTCTGAGTAGCCCAATCAATAATAGTTAAGGTTTTTAAGCCTAGAAAATCAAACTTCACTAGACCTACAGCTTCCACATCATCCTTATCAAGCTGTGTGACGAGGTTAGCACCACCTTCTTCACAATAAAGAGGCGTAAAATCGGTGAGCGCGGATGGGGCGATAACAACTCCCCCAGCATGTTTACCTGCGTTGCGTGAAAGTCCTTCTAAGGCTTTCGCGAGATCAATTATCGAGGCAACGTCTTCGTCCTCTCGATACATACGGCCCAAATCCTCATCCTGACCAAGGGCCTTCTGAAGAGTCATACCTACTTCAAAAGGTACCTGTTTCGCAATGCGATCAACAAATCCGTATGGGTGTCCGAGCACCCTCCCAACATCTCGAATTACTGCACGAGCCGCCATCGTTCCATATGTAATTATCTGAGACACACGGTCACGACCGTAGCGTTCTGACACGTAATCAATAACTCGATCGCGTCCTTCCATACAGAAGTCGATATCGAAATCAGGCATCGATACACGTTCCGGATTTAGAAAACGTTCAAACAGAAGATCGTATTCCAGCGGGTCGAGGTCTGTAATTCCTAATGCATATGCTACGAGCGAACCAGCGCCAGATCCTCGCCCAGGTCCGACAGGAATTTTTTTCTCCTTAGCCCAACGTATGAAATCAGCAACAATTAAGAAATATCCAGAAAAACCCATATCACAAATAACTTGTAACTCATCTGCAAGACGTTTTTGATACGGTGCGGCTATTTCATCAAAACGCTCGGACGGCGAATCCTGTCGTTCTGCCTTTTTGTCTAGCAATGAACCGAGCCCAGTCTCTGATTCAGCTCTCAAGAAGTCCTCTACTGTCTGTGAGCCTGGAACTGGAAAAGGTGGCAAAAAGGGCTCATCAAAAGGTAGGTCAAGACTACACCGTCGCGCTATTTCGCTAGTATTGGAAATCGCTTCAGGAATGTCTTTAAACAACTCGAACATTTGATCAGCGCTCTTTAGGTATTGTTGTCGGCTATAACTACGCGGACGACCAGCATCAGCTAAAATACGGCCATCTTGTATACAAACCCTAGCCTCATGCGCTTCAAAATCATTCTGCTCAATAAATCTGACATCATTTGTTGCTACAACAGGCACTTTTCTTTGGTGCGCAAGGCTAATTGAATGTTGCAGACATTCTTCTTCACCTGGCCGCCCAAGCCGAGTGAGTTCAATATAGAAACGATCACTAAAAATATCTAACCAATATTCGAGGCGCTCTTCTGCAAGACTTGTTTTTGTAGCAGTCCATGCCCTGCCAATATCACCATTGATCCCACCGGAAAGTGCGATCAGCCCCTCCGCATTTTGCCTATCAAGCCATGATCTTTCGATCATAGGTACGCCTTTATGCTGGCCTTCAAGATAACTGCGGCTGATTAATCGCGTCAGATTTCTATAGCCTTTTAAATCCTGGCAAAGTAATACGAGTCCAAATGGCCTGTCATATTCGTCCGGATTACGAATTTTGAGGTCAACACCAATCAGAGGTTTGACACCATAAGAAAATCCCTTCCGGTAAAACTTTACCAAGCCAAAAAGATTACTTTGATCAGTCATTGCCACTGCAGGCATATCTAACTCGGCTGACTTCTCCAACAACTGTGGAATACGCACCGTGCTATCGAAAATCGAGAATTCGGTGTGTAAATGTAGATGGACGAACGGTGTAGTCACAAACTATAAAATCCTAAATTTCTTGCACATCAACCATGCTCTAAACTGCGCATCCGATTAACCACTAGGCAGAACTTAGTTTAAATGATCGACGATGCTGCGGACATGGGCCGAGAGCTAAAATCGCAGACCGATGATACTTAGTGCCATAACCCTTATGATTAGCAAATCCGTAACCTGGGTATAACTTGTCGATGCTTCGCATCATACGATCTCTATAAACTTTAGCTATGATTGATGCTGCGCTGATTGCAGGAATACGCGAATCCCCCCGTATAAAAGCATGACCACAAATCTTATGCCTACCGAACTCAAGATTCGGCAATTGATTACCATCAACTTGGACCCGAGCAGGTAAAACGCGAAGTCCAATAATTGCACGGCGCATTGCAAGAAAAGTTGCCTGCAGGATATTGATTTGGTCTATTTCAGTCGAATCCGACCAAGCAACGGACCAAGCGATAGATTTTAGTAATATTTCGTCAGCTAGTCGCTCTCTCCTGTTTTCCGTTAGCACCTTGGAATCAGCTAAACTCCTTATCGGCGCGTTGGGGTTTAGTATTACAGCCCCAGCAACAACCGGCCCAGCCAAAGGTCCTCGGCCTGCTTCGTCTATACCCGCGGTAGATCCCGTTTTACAATCGACCAATTATTGCTCCGTTGCATTCTGTTACCTTTGTTAAGATTGTGATTCCCCGTTATCGTTGCGCTATTTTTAGTACGGCCCTTGCCGCACGCTCATCAGCATTTCTAGCCAGCAACTTTCGAATTAACTTAAATTCTCTCACAATTGTCAGTCGCCTATCATTGTCTTTTAGCAAATCCTCCAGTGAAGTACATAACAAATCAGCCATTGCCGCGTGTTGAATAAATTCAGGAACCAGTGGTTTTTCTGTAAGCAGGTTTGGCAAAGTAATGTACGGTACTTTAAGAAGATTTAGTCCACGCATAAGTCCAAACGTAAGAGGTGAAACTCGATATGCAGCAACCATTGGCGTACCCAGCAATGCTGCTTCTAGTGCCGCAGTACCGGACGCTAACAAAACAATATCTGCCGCTGTAATGGCCAGTTCAGCATTACTATCGACCAACAAAACCCTATCGCGAATTTTATAACTATCCAGATGTTTCTCAAATGCAACCCGAATGCGGCTATTCACCATGGGGGCCACAAATATTATGCTAGGAAATCGTTGTGTCAGAAGTAAGCAAGTTTCAGCGAAAACCGGGCCGAGTCGAGAAACCTCAGAATCACGACTTCCTGGTAAAATGGCAACCACATGTTTAGCATCGATTGCTAATTGTTTACGTGCTGCAAACACGTCTGGCTCGATCGGTAGCTTGTCAGCCAACGGGTGCCCAACAAAATCTGCATCGATACCCTGCGAGTCATAGATCTGCTTTTCAAATGGAAGAAGGCAAAGGACCTTGTCTGCTGCTTTCTCAACATTATTAACCCTACCCTTTCGCCATGCCCATATAGATGGGCTAACGTAGTGAACCGTTCTTATTCCAGTGGACCGCAAGGCCGCTTCAAGTCCAAGATTAAATTCAGGAGAATCGATTCCTACAACGACGTCTGGTTTTGTATGTTTCCATCGAGTGATCAGACGACGCCTTAGTTTTAGTAGTTTCGGAATTTTAATGAGTGGTTCGATCAAACCCATTACAGCCAAGGTGTCCGATATCTCGAGTGCCTTGCATCCCGCAGCCTGCATTTGTGGCCCCGCAACACCCTCGAATTCGATATTAGGGCAACTCTGTTTAAGGGACCGAATTAGACCAGCACCTAACAAATCGCCAGAAGTTTCACCAGCGACTAGAGCAACCCGCATAATTAGCGGATAATGCCGCGCTCTGAAGATTTCAGAGAGTCAACAAATATTTCAATTTCAGGCTGTTCGGCTACCATGCTTTCTAAATCTTTAATAGCCTTACTTAGCTTGGCACCGCTTCGGTATACGATCTTGTAGGCATTCCTAATATTGCGAATTTGGTCGCCGCTGAAGCCACGCCGCTTGAGTCCCTCAGAATTAATGCCTTTGGGTGCTGTCGGTTGCCCCCCTATCATAGTATAGGCGGGCACATCCTGATTGATTGCGGCATACATCCCAAGGAATGCATGTGCGCCAATGCGACAAAATTGGTGCGCACCAGTAAAACCACCAAATATTGTCCAATCGCCTACGCGAACATGACCAGCCAAAGTGGCATTATTAGCAAATATACAATGGCTTCCAATCACACAATCATGAGCTATATGAACATAAGCCATGATCCAATTATCATTTCCTATACGGGTAGTACCATCACCCTGCAATGTACCTCGGCTGATTGTGCAAAATTCTCTGATGGTATTGGCATCACCAATTTCGAGTCGAGTTGACTCGCCCCTATACTTTTTGTCCTGAGGGTCGTCACCAATAGAACAAAACTGATAGATATGGTTATTCTCACCGATACGGGTTGGGCCGTTTATTACGACATGACTATCGATAACACACCCAGTTCCTATCTCTACGTTTTCCCCAATAACTGTATAGGGCCCGACTTCGACACCTTTTGCAATTTTAGCGGAATCGGAAATGATGGCAGTCGGATGCGTATTCAACGATCACCTCCCGGCGCGCACATAATTTCGGCTGAAACAGCGAGACTGCTCCCTACTGTTGCTTCACAGTTATAAAACCAGATACCTCCCTTGACCCGCTGCACATCTACCTCAAAAAACAGCTCTTCTCCCGGTAAGACTGGTCGCCGAAATCGAGCATTATCTACACCTGCAAGAAAAAAAAGTGGTTTGGGCTCAGTATCAATCATAGTTAAATATGAAAGAATGCCACCAGCCTGCGCCATAGCCTCGATCACAAACACACCCGGCATAATGGGACGTCCTGGGAAATGGCCCTCAAAGCAAGGATCCTCGTGCATTAAGTCTTTCTTGGCCGTAATACATTCACCCACAGTTCCGCCCAATACTTTATCGATAAGAAGAAATGGATAACGATGCGGTAGCGCTTCCTTAATTTCGGATCTTTCCATGATTCCTATATCAGTACCTATTGTCATTAATCATCACTTATCATTTGGTTTTCAAGCATTCTCACTCGTTCTTCGAACTTTTCGATACGCCGGAAACGTGCAACTTTGCGCTTCCAATCTTTATCTTTTTCTCCGGGAAAGCTTCCTGAATATAGACCCGGAACCTTAATATTCTTGGACACTACTGTCGCACCACTCACAACAACATCGTCACAAATATTAACGTGGCCGACCACACCAACCTGCCCTGCTAACATACAACGTTCACCTATGATTGCACTACCAGCTATGGCAGCGCTTGAAGCTATAGCTGTATGCGAACCAACCTTAACGTTGTGTCCGATTTGGACAAGATTGTCGATTCGGACACCATCTCCAATCACGGTGTCATCTATTGAACCTTTATCAACCGTAGAATTTGCCCCGATCTCGACATCATTACCAATACGAACACCTGCTAACTGTGGAACTTTTACCCAGCCTGACTGGCTTTTAGCGTTACCGAATCCATCAGCACCAATGATCGCTCCTGAGTGAATAATATTTCGTTCTCCAAGAGTAACATTTTCGACCAATACAGAATTTGCTAATAAACGACTTCCTGATCCGACAGTGCAAGCAGGACCAACAACAACGCCAGGTCCCACAAAAACACCTGTATGCAATACAACCTGTTCACAAATAGTTGCATTCGGGGATATCTGCACGTCAGTGCCTATGTCTGCTGAATCCGCAATTACTGCTGAAGGATGTACACCCGCTATTATTACCGGTGATGGATGGATTTCTGACGCAATTAATGCGTAGGTCAGATATGGGTCTTTAGAAATAAGGGCATTTGACGGGCAGTCCTGTATATTCTCGGAACGAATTATTACTGCTGTTGCCTTGGTATGGAGAAGATCTTTCCTGTAAACGGAATTAGCATAAAAGCTAAGGTCCCCTGACGAGGCACTTCGCAAAGTAGCAACAGAAGTTATTGAAACTGACGGGTCACCAATCAGTTCACATCCATACTGAGCTGCCAATCTTCCCAAGCTCGTGGACAACATCGACCTCCTAAGCTAACCAGGTCTCTTCTGGGCCTCATAACTAAGGCGCTTAGTTTCCTGCAGACTGGAAATTAGCCTCCATAGCCCGCAACACATTCTCGGTTATATCAACAGCAGGACTAGCGAAAAGGACGCCTTCACCAACAACCAAATCATAACCAGCTGCCTGTGCGTAATCTTGTACTTCTTTCACTAACGATCTTTGCAACAATCCGAGTTCTTCATTACGGCGCAAGTTTAAATCTTCTCGAAACTCATTCTGCAGACGAGTCACCTCTCGTTGAAGATCACGGAGATCTTTCTCCGCATTTCGACGTTCAGTCTCACCCATCACAGCTAGATCACGCTGAACTCTTTCGGATAATTCCTGGAATTCTGTTTGCTTGGCAACAATCTCTCTCTGCCGAGGACGAAACTCTTCATCCAAGGCTTCCATCGCTACACGAGCTTGCGGAGCCTGCTCCATAAGCGTCGCTGCGTTGACCACTCCAACCTTAACCTCCTGGGCTATCCCCGAACTCATCATTGCAAATGCAAACAATACTATTATCAATATTTTTGCTAGGTATGGCTTTGTTACATTCATAAGAAATCCAATCTTTAAAAAGCTTGTCCCATAGAAAACTGGAACCGTTCAACTCTATCCCCGTAAAACCTATCATTACCTTTAAATTCGTTCAAAGGTAATGCATAACTAAATCTGAATAATCCTAGCGGCGCGAGCCATTGTACCGCTATACCAACAGATGTCCGAAGATCATCAAAAGACGGCTTATATTCAATCGGACTACCCAATTTATCTGTAAAACTAATTGCGCTGGTGTTAAATACGTTACCAGCATCATAAAAAATACTTGCCCTTGCCTGACTAGCAAATTGATCTGGGAGTGGGATTATAAGCTCTAGTTGGCTAGCAACCAACATATTGCCACCGTATGGACGTCCATAGCTATCAAGCGGCCCCATCCACGATTCTTTATAGCCCCTTATTGATTCCGGCCCACCGCCATAGAATTGCTTGTACGGGGGAATCGCCGTCGTATCTCCAAGAGCTTCAGCATAGCCTAATTCCGCATTTATCCGGATCGTCCATGGACCATAAATATTAATATATTTTGTATAATTGTACCGGGCGGTGAAGTACTCCACCTCACTTCCCGGGATCGTATATCCTAAAAATACCTGCTGCCTAGATCCGCGATTAGCAAAAATAGCGCGGTTGCGACTATCATAAGCCCACCCAGCGATCAGCTCGATTGCGCTATATGATGTTCCAAAAAAATCTATTCCATTCGCACTATTAGTATGAAAGGGTGTGCCGTTATTTAAAACCCATTCCTGAGCTTGGAGTGTACTTCTTGTGGAAGATAATAATTCAGCGTTATTGTATGACAGTCCCAAACTCAGGCTTTGAAACTCACTAATTGGCATACCATATTCTAACGATGCTCCGTAACTGGTTGTTGAGAAATCAGATGAGGCGGACGTGAACTGGCTGATATCCCGATAATTGATACCCACTGTCCTACTGATGCCGTATTTTGTCGTATACGGCTCTGTGTGCGAAAGCGAATAAAAAGTTGAAAACCTTCCTGAATTGGCGTTAAGAGCGATTCGCTGACCTGTTCCAAGAAAATTCGAGTGAACAATACTGCCATTGACCATGAGCTTAAAAGTTTCAGAATAACCAAGCCCCCCACTAAATTGTCCCGGCATTCTGTACTTTACATCGAAATCGACATCTACAAGATCAGGGGTTCCTTCCACCGAGGTTGTTTCAACCTCAACTTCCTCAACAAATGGTAACCGTTGAAGCCTAATTTTTGAGCGGTCCACAAGCCGATTCGACAGAAATGCACCTTCATTCTGGCGCATTTCTCGGCGCAAAACTTCGTCGTCGATTTGATCAACGCCCTGAAAATTGATACGCCGCACATATACGCGGCTATTAGGGTTAATAAAAAAGGTTACGGAAACCTCCTTGCTTTCATAATCTAGTTCAGGTACCGGTTCAATCTCAGCATTCGCATACCCTTCTTCACCAAGTCGAAACGACATCAACTCGACAGAAGACGTCAATAACTGCTGACTGAATATTGAACCAGGTTGTGCTAACACAAGGGTTCGAAGCATGTCTTCCGAAACAACCATCTCACCAACCAGCTTAATCTCGGAAATTGTATATCTCTCCCCTTCGTGAATATTAATAGTTACGTAAATATCTTTGCGGTTTGAGGATATCGCCACTTGAGTCGACTCAACACGAAAATCTGCGTAACCGCGATCCATATAATAAGATCGTAATTTTTCGAGATCTCCTTCGAGCGATTCTTTCGCATAACGATCATCTTGCCGGAACCAGGACAGCCAGTTTGCAGTGTCAAGTTCAAAGCCCGCACGAATTTCATCTTCGGCAAAAGTATGGTTTCCCACAATATTAACTTGACGGATCTTAGCTCGGTCTCCCTCTTTCACGTCAACCCTGATAGCAACCGTATTGTTAGGTCGCTCCGTCACGGTTGTTTCAACCTCGACCGCGTACTTGCCACGATCGTAATATTGCTCAGTCAAAAACATTTGAACGTTATCAAGGACCGAACGATCAAATGTTCGTCCTCTCGCCAGACCAACATTACGCAAAGACTCTGTAAGATCTTCAGTCTTTATGTCCTTATTACCTTCGAGAGTAAAACTTTCAATTGAGGGACGCTCTTGAACGACAATAACCAACGTCTCTCCATCTCTACGTATTTCTATATCGTCGAAAAGTGCTTGCGAATATAGTGCCCGGATCGATTCCTCAATTCTAAAGTCGTCGACCGTGTCACCAACATTAATAGGCAAATAATTAAATACTGTCCCCTCCGATATTCTTTGCAAACCTTCGACCTGCATGTCACGAACAACAAAAGAGAATTCCTGTGCAAAAGTAAGTCCGTTAATCAAAAATATTGCACATAAAAGAATTAATCTTTTTAATTTCAATATTTTATTTAATTTATTTAATTCCATAAATTAGCTCAAAATACGGGCAATATCATTATAAAAGGCAAAGCTCATTAAAAGCAGCAAAGCTGCCATACCGAGCTGCTGACCTAAGAGCTGCGCGCGTTCAGAAAGTGGACTACCCTTCAAACCTTCTATGCTGTGATAAACAATCTGACCACCGTCTAAAACTGGTACTGGCAAAAGATTCAGAACCCCCAGACTAATGCTAACCAGAGCCAAGAAATTAAGAAACGAATTTAGTCCCGCGGCTGCCGAACTCCCAGCAAACTGGGCTATATTTATGGGGCCACTAATATTTTTAATCGACACATCGCCAACTGCCATTCTCCCAAGCATCCGCACAGTGAAACCGGTCGATACCCATGTCCTCTGTAATGATTGTGATAAGGATTCTAACGGCCCAAATTTTCGGAGATGCCAATAATCATCTACAACATTGCCGATGCTAACATTTAAGAACCCGCTCGTCCGACCCTCACTCTCAATTGAACCTATAACTAATTCAACCTCAATCTGCTCACCATCTCTATAAAGGCCTAATACCACTTGCTCCCCAGGACGTTCGCCGACAATACGCCGCATATCCAAAAATGAATTAAGATCCTCACCATCTATCGACGTAATACGATCACCCACCTGAAGACCACCTTCAAAACCCGCACCACCCTTTTCTACAGCTGCAAGAACAGCTGGTGGCTGCCATGGTTGAAACCCTAGTCCCTCGAATAACATTCCAGGTTCAGTTAGTTGCGTCGCATCTCCACCGACCGTAAGCATTGTTCTTCGAACGAAACCGTCAGGTTCCTCAAGTTCCAACTGCACAGCGCCATTGCCGACTATCTCGTCCAACATAGATACCAAAGCCGTTTCCCAGTCGTTTGTTTCTCTACCCCCAACTCTTCGGATTAAATCACCCTGCTTAAGACCGGCTGCTGCCGCATAAGAACCATCAGCCACCTCGCCTACTGCAGGCTTCATTGTAGGTACACCATTAACAAAAAGGATCCAATAAGCGATAAATGCGAACAGAAAATTAAAAAGTGGTCCAGCTAGTAATACTAGTATTCGATTCCAAACTGGCCTTTGGTTGAAGGCCCTTCCCTCATCTTCGGGTGGGATTGGATCGCCGGTGCCATATCGCTCCCCAAGAAACTTCACGTACCCACCCAACGGAATAGCGGCGACACAGTATTCTGTACGATCCTTGCCTGCAATTTTAGTCCATAGAGGCTTCCCAAAACCGATTGAAAAGCGAAGAATTTTCATACCGCACCAACGGCCAACAATGTAATGGCCATATTCGTGCACCGCCACCAGAACACTGATTGCAACAATAAATGCTGCAATATTTGTAAAAGTACTAACTATCATTTCGGCTCAATCCAAAGCTTGTGCAGGTCCGTCTTCAACAATTCCATTTGCAACATAGATCTACTGGGCCTGTTGTCTTAGTCTGCCCTGCCCGACGAAGAGTCATCAAACGCCAAACGAAAGTAATGCTAAAGCAATCAGCGGTGCCGTTGCAGTAATGCTATCAATTCTATCTAGAACACCCCCGTGCCCTGGAAAAAAAGACCCACTATCTTTCAAAGATGCATCGCGCTTAAACATACTTACCGTCAAATCACCAATAATCGACAAAATTGTAACCGCCAAACACAAGAGTACCAATCCCTTCATTTCCACTGTCAAAAATTGGCTACCAATTAGTGACAAAATAAAAACTACAGTCATAGCTCCAAATGCGCCTTCCCAAGTTTTTCCAGGACTTATTTTCGGCGCTAATTTGAAATGGCCAAAGCACCTCCCAACGAAATACGCACTGCTATCGGCCACCCAAACGATCAATAACGCAAATACCAAGTAACTAATCGACTCAACATATAGATAATCTAAGGCGACCCATGTCGGAATAAGAACCAACATACCGCACACCCAAGAAACTAGCTTCGGGATAGGTGTTGGAAAAAATAACAGCCAGGCCATTGCCAAACCCCACCACCCGAGTGCAACCTTAAATATCATCTCCAACAGCTGTCGGTCCGGCAATTTTGTATACAAAATTGTCATGCAAACCGCTATCAATGCAACATAAAAAAGCCGTATTGCAGTTTTTGTCCGGAAGCAGAATCCCGCCCATTCCCACGACCCGACTAAGATAAGCAATGCAAACGATAATCGTGCTATCACAGGTTGCAGAAAAAACAAAATGATACTAAGTACGCCAAGTCCTACAGCGGCTGTAAGAATTCTCTGCTTCAACATTTCAAGCTACCTGATCACCAGTATGGCCATAACGCCGTTGCCGACTCCTGTAATAACTTAATGCCTCATCAAACTCATCTGGGCTAAAATCCGGCCAAAGAGATTCCGAAAACCACATTTCCGCATATGCAAGATTCCACAATAGAAAGTTACTAATACGTCGTTCACCACCTGTCCTGATAAGCAAATCTGGATCCGGAACTCCGGCCAGTGATAGCTCACCTGCAAACGAGGCTTCATTTATATCATCAGCAACTAATTTTCCCATAGTCGCTTTCCTAACTAATGATTTAGCACCTTCCACTATGTCCCATCGACCACCATACGATGCCGCTATTATCAACACTAAACCATCATTATTGCGTGTTTTTTTCTCTGCCAACTCGATTCGTCTAACCAGATCAATCTTAAATTGTCCGCGAGAACCAATAAAACGTAGCCTCACATTGTTCCGATGCAATTCGTCAACTTCGCGCTCCAAGGCGTCTACAAATAGGTTCATTAGCTGATTTACCTCGGAGGCAGGACGGCGCCAATTCTCGCTTGAGAAAGCAAATAACGTCAGATATGACAGCCCTCTCTGGGCTGCCGCCTCAACGATATTACGAACGACCTCTGCCCCCGCCTGATGTCCCATATACCTGGGGTTTCCACGAGCATTCGCCCAACGTCCATTTCCATCCATGATAACCGCCACATGATTTGGAATTAGTGTGGGGAAGCCATCCTCAGCATTACCGGCTTGATCACTCACTGTATATCCGAAATACGGTCAGAATTCGATGAGCTCATTTTCTTTCTGGGCTAGCATCTCTTCAATCTGAGCGATGTGTTTATCCGTTATTGCTTGTATTTCATTCTCTCCGCGACGCTCGTCATCAACACCAATAAGTTTTTCCTTTAATAGATCCTTGATGTCCGAAATTGCATCTCGGCGTATATTGCGAACCGCTATCCGTCCAGCTTCAGCTTCCTGCCGAACAACCCGAATCATATCCTTTCTCCTCTCTTCCGTGAGGGGCGGCAAAGGTATGCGTATGATTATTCCAGCAGTTGCCGGATTCAGTCCAAGGTCTGAACCCATAATTGCCTTTTCTATAGGCTGCACCATGGTCTTTTCCCATGGTGCAACTGTTAGGGTTCTAGCATCTTCGACATTGACATTGGCTACTTGGTTTAAGGGAACTTCACTCCCATAATATTCAACATTTATATGATCGAGAAGGCTCGTATGAGCCCGACCTGTTCTGAGCTTTGTTAGGGCTTGCCCAAGTGCTACAACGCTCTTATCCATGCGCCCATCAGCATCTTTCTTAATATCATCAATCACGGTCATCGCCTTTAACTAATTTTTGCTTGAACTTAAGCCGTTACCGCCGTCCCGACACTTTCATCTGTCATTGCTCGAACAAGTGTATTGTCTTCAGCCATACTAAACACGCGTAATGGCAAATCGTTATCCCGACACATCACGATTGCAGTCGCATCCATGACATTCAACTTTTCTGTAAGAACTTTGTCGTATGAAACACTGCTGAACATCGATGCCTCAGGATTAACTTTTGGGTCCGAGTCATAGACGCCATTGACTTTAGTAGCTTTGAGCAAAACATCCGCATTAATTTCAATTGCTCGCAAGCTCGCGGCGCTATCCGTCGTAAAAAAAGGATTTCCCGTTCCCCCTGCAATTATTACGATTCTACCTTTTTCCATATGTCTGATAGCCCTCCTTCTTATATAAGGCTCAGCTATTTGAGTAACATTTATTGCTGAAA
>CAJWFK010000020.1 GCA_913031125.1 uncultured Woeseia sp.
CCCAGGGCCCACTCGTCATGCAGGCAGTTCTCGATTTGGATCAAGTTGCTGCGCTGTTTAAGGTCTAATTCCCCTGTAATCCCGGTAAGCTGATCGACATAGGGAAGGTGATTCGCAGTTTGTCGAGAATTTGATCGTGGAAAGTCGTTCGATTCCATCTAAAATGCCAGTTGGCTGGTTAGCCAGCCCAAATTAAACCAGGGCCTCAGTTAAGAGGGGTAAAGCCTGCCTGGCTGAAATTAATCAACAATTGGTATTAGCGCAAGTATTATTAGCTTAGGAATGAATCTTTTGCGTAGAAAAATGTGCTACTTAAAGAAAGGGCGAACCTTATTGCTAAAGGGGCAAGGATATGTCTAACCACAGTGATATACATCCACCTACAATTACTGATGTCGAGTCTTTAAATAAGAGATTGGGCCAGTGGTTAATTCGGACACCAGTTGTTCGCTGTCACTCACTTGAGGCACACCTTCCGACCCAGGCGGAAATCTATGGAAAATTAGAGTTTCTTCAGCAAACGGGAACCTTTAAGCCAAGGGGTGCGCTCGCCAATATTCTTGCGATGGATGATGCTCAAAGGGAGGCTGGGGTTACCGCTGTAAGTGCTGGAAATCATGCGATTGCTACCGCGTTTGCGGCAAATGCCGTTGGTGCGAATGCGAAGGTCGTAATGCTGCGCTCTGCCAGTCAAGTGCGTATTGATGCCTGTGAGGCGTTGGGGGCTAACATTGTTTTTGCAGATAACAGTCATGAAGGTTTTAAGTTAGTAGAAGAAATTTGTGAAAAAGAAGGTCGTGTTTTAATTCATCCTTTTGAAGGTGTAAACACTGTGACAGGTACCGGAACTGTTGGACTTGAAATATGCGAACAAGTTGAACATATCGATGCCCTGATAGTGGCCATAGGTGGTGGTGGGTTATGCGCTGGTATTTCTAGTGTTGTAAAGCAGATTAATCCGGATTGCCAAATTATTGGAGTTGAGCCGGAGGGTGCAGCTTCAATGTACAGAAGTTTAGAAAAAGGACAGGCTTCTTCCTTAGATGAAGTTGTAACAATTGCGGATAGTTTGGGGGCCCCTTTTGCATTGCCTTATTCCTTTGAACTATGTCGACGCTATGTCGATGACGTTGTTCTGATCACCGATGAAGCGATGCGGGATGCGATGGGATTATTATTTAGGGACCTGAAAATTGCTGTGGAGCCGGCGGGTGCGGCCGCTGCAGCCGCGCTTCTTGGCCCGTTACGTTCAAGATTTAAGTCTGGAAAGGTCATGGTGATTTTTTGCGGTAGTAATATCGATGGACCGACATTTATGGAGCTTGCTGGCCTAAATTGATGCTAATTGAGCAGTTGAAAACGATTGTAGGCTCAGATTCCTGGACCACTGATCCAGAGGTTTTGGCCCCTCACTTAAGTGAATGGCGTGATTTGTGGCGTGGCAAGACACTGATTATGGTCTCACCTAACTCAACTGACGAGGTTGCAGCGTTGGTTTCAGCGTGCAGGGCGGCTAATACTGCAATTGTGCCGCAAGGGGGTAATACAGGGCTCTGTGGGGGCGCCATACCCGATGAGAGTGGGAAACAGGTCCTAGTCTCATTGTCCCGAATGAATCGCGTCCGGCAGGTGTCGGCGGATGACCACAGTATGGTGGTGGAAGCAGGTTGCACTTTAAGTGCTGTACAGGCAGCTGCGGCGGAGGCCAATCGGTTTTTTCCATTATCTTTAGGGGCAGAGGGAAGTTGTCAGATTGGTGGAAATATTTCCACCAATGCAGGTGGTATCAATGTGCTGCGTTACGGTAATGCAAGGAGTCAGGTTTTGGGGCTTGAAGTTGTACTTGCTGATGGTCAGGTATGGAACGGCCTTCGACAGTTACGCAAAGACAATGCAGGTTACGATTTAAAGCAATTGTTCATCGGTTCAGAGGGGACGCTCGGGATAATAACGGCAGCTGCATTACGAATGTATCCGGAGGTTAGTAATGTGCGAACCATACTGTTTGCGGTAGATTCTCCGGATAAGGCAGTGCAGCTACTTTCGTTTTTACGGTATCGGCATGGTGATCAAATCCAGGCTTTTGAATTGATCTCGGATAGGGCGGTCCGCTACGTTCGACGCCATGTTCCGTCGATCCGATTTCCTATTGAGGAGCATTATCCCTGGTACGTACTGACGGAATTAACAAACTGTGAGGAAAACAGCTTTCTGGAAAATGTATTAGTGCCGGCGGTCGAGTCAGGCAACGCGCATGAGGCGGTAATTGCAAAAAACGAAGGAGAGCGCCAAGAGATGTGGCGTTTGCGCCATACAATACCTGATATCCAGAAGCGAGAGGGTGCCAGTCTCAAACATGATGTATCTGTACCGACCGGTTCCGTCCCCAAATTTATAAATGCGGCAAGTGATGCGGTAATAAAATATATGACGGATATAAGGCCGGTAGCTTTTGGTCACGTTGGAGACGGAAACATACATTTTAATTTAAGTCAGCCGGTTGGTTCGAATCCGGAGAAGTTCCTTGCTCATGCGGAGGCACTAGCTAATATAGTCTATGATGTTGTTGAAGGTTTAGGGGGGAGTTTTAGTGCGGAGCACGGAATAGGACAAGCTAAACGACATTATCTGGAGCATTACAGAGGTCAGGTAGATCTAGAGCTTATGCGGTCTATAAAGGGCACACTTGATCCTGATAACCTTTTGAACCCGGGTAAGGTACTTTAATTATCAGGTAACACGTTTTAAGCGCTAATAAACAGAGCAAACACCATGGAAGATAAAGAAATACGCCGATACTCCGCCGTTGTTGTTGACGGCGTTGAGCAGGCACCAAGTCGAGCAATGTTGCGTGCTGTAGGCTTTGAGGAGGAAGATTTTGTTAAGCCGCAAGTTGGTATAGCTTCAACCTGGAGCATGACCACACCATGCAATATGCATATTGATGAGCTTGCAAGGAAAGCGGGCGAGGGAACAGATGCGGCTGGTGGAAAGAGTGTGATCTTTAACACAATTTCTGTTTCTGATGGTATAGCTATGGGTACACTGGGAATGCGTTACTCATTAGTTTCAAGAGAAATAATTGCCGATTCTATCGAGGCGGTTGCCGGAGCTGAAGGTTTCGATGGAATGGTTGCTATTGGAGGTTGCGACAAAAATATGCCGGCTTGTGTAATGGCAATGGCAAGGCTTAACAGGCCATCCGTCTTTGTCTATGGCGGAACAATACGCCCGGGGGCGAAACGCAGGGATATCGTATCCGTATTTGAGGCAGTGGGTGCGTATGCTGGAAATAAAATTGATGAGGATGAATTGCTCGAGGTTGAGCAGACTGCTATACCGGGGCCGGGGGCATGCGGTGGTATGTACACCGCCAATACGATGGCATCTGCAATTGAGGCCCTTGGAATGAGTCTAGCGAATAGTTCTGCTCAGGAAGCGGTATCCGAGGCTAAGGCAATGGATTGTTTGCGCGCGGGGGAGGCAGTTGTAAACCTGATACAACTGAACATTACTCCACGTGACATCATGACCAAAAAAGCATTCGAAAATGCCATTGTTGTGGTGACGGCCCTTGGTGGCTCTACAAACGCAGTCATGCACCTAATTGCGATGGCCCATGAGGCGGAGGTTGATCTGTCGCTTGAGGACTTCACGCGCATTGGTGGAAAGGTGCCGGTAGTTGCAGATCTCAAGCCAAGTGGTAGGTACCTTATGTCCGAATTAATAGAGATTGGAGGTATTCAGCCTTTGATGAGGCGCCTATTGGACGATGGATTATTGCATGGCGATTGTCTTACTGTTACCGGTCGCACTTTAGCTGAGAATCTTGCGGACGTTGCAGATTACCCTGATGGGCAGGAAGTTATTCGAGATTTTGATAATCCGATAAAACCAGAGGGTCACCTGGTAATCATGTATGGCAATCTTGCACCAGATGGTGCGGTTGCCAAAATCACTGGGAAAGAGGGGCTGCGGTTCGAGGGCACAGCTAAGGTCTACCACTCTGAAGAGGCAGCATTGCAGGCTATTTTAGATGGGGCAGTCGGTAAGGGTGATGTCGTAGTTATTCGTTACGAAGGGCCGAAAGGAGGTCCCGGTATGCGTGAAATGCTTAGTCCAACTGGGGCAATTATGGGAAAGGGGCTCGGGGCGGACGTCGCCTTAATTACAGATGGTCGCTTTTCTGGCGGAAGCCATGGGTTTGTAGTTGGCCATGTGACTCCGGAGGCCGCGGTCGGTGGGCCGATAGCCTTAATTGAAGATGGTGATGCGATCCTCATTGATGCAGAAAATCATAGAATCGATCTCATGGTTGGGGAGCAACAGATAGAAAAAAGAAGGAAAAACTGGCAGCGGCCTCCATCCAGTGTAAGTGGTGGGCTTCTTGCTAAATACCGGGCTGATGTCCAATCTGCGTCAGCCGGTGCCATCACTGTCGCGCCTCCATGGGACGATTAGAATGATTCTAACTTGACGGGGCCGCTTTAGTTCGTTTAACTCTAGGTATAACTAAATTAATCCGTCCGCGCATTGTGTCCATAATAGCTAAAACGAATGACGCGCCAGAGGTGTGCGGGCGAGCATGACGGCAAAACGGACCGCTTATAAGAGTCTAGAAAGCTGTCTTAAAGCCCGCAGGGATCTCCGTGCGGGTTTTTTTTGGCTGTTTCGGACATCATTTGTGAGAAATAGTTTTTCTTAAATTAGGGGAATCTCAGTTGGATACTTGGTGGATTCGCAAGCGAGACAAATTATTGGAGCTTGCCGAACAATACCCCAATGCATATGTCTACGATCTAGAATCCATTAGGTCAGCCGCTACTGCGATGTCCTCGTTAAGGTCCGTAAAACGGGTGCTTTATGCAGTGAAGGCTAATTTCAATCCGGATGTTATTAAGGTGCTTGCCTCAGTTGGTATCGATTTCGATTGCGTTTCTTTGGGTGAAATTGAGCATTTAAACACTGTATTGCCCGATCTGGATAAAAACCGAATCCTGTTTACACCTAATTTCGCACCGAGAGATGAATATGTCTGGGCTATAGGCCGGGGGATTACAGTCACCATCGATAATTTATATCCTTTGCAGCAGTGGCCAGAGCTATTTGCCAACCGAGAGATTTTTATTCGTATAGATCCGGAGCAGGGCGATGGACATCATGAATACGTTGTGACTTCGGGCTCTGGTTCCAAATTTGGTGTGCCACTAAATGAGGTCAGCGAGCTCAAAAGATTAGCGACCGCCGCAGGGGCCGAGGTTGTTGGCATCCACGCTCATACCGGCTCAGGCATTGTTAACCCTAAGAACTGGCAGACGGTAGCCAATATATTAGCTCGGGTGGCAAAACATTTTTCAGGAGTTAAAACGCTCGACTTAGGGGGCGGCATAGGTGTTCCTGAGAGAACGGCAGACGCTCCATTTAATCTGCAGGAGTTGGATAGCTTGCTGACAAATTTTTGCTCCGATTATCCCCAATATGATCTTTGGCTTGAGCCCGGGAGGTATCTTGTTGCGGTTGCCGGAGTGTTGTTGACTCGTGTAACGCAGATAAAAGGCAAGGGTGCTGATTGCTATATTGGGGTTAACACAGGTATCAATTCTTTAATAAGACCTGCGCTGTACGATGCCTATCACGAAATAGTAAATTTAAGCCGAATGAATGAGGGAGCAAGTAAATCAGCGACGGTTGTCGGACCTATTTGTGAAGCTGGAGATAAGCTTGGCATAAATCGCCTGCTACCCGAAACTCAGGAAAACGACGTCTTTCTGATAGCGAATGCGGGTGCATACGGCCATGTGATGAGTTCTAATTACAATTTAAGAGATATTCCACCGGAGATTGTTATATGCGATTAGGAAAAAGGGAGATATTAGTAGGCCTAGTGTTTCTATTTGGACAGTTGGCTCATGCGGATGATGCTAGTGCTAAGATTTACGAGTATTTCGGCGTTTTTAATGACAAGGATTTGGAGCAGATAACAAACAATATCTACGCGATGCCTCTTCTCGTTGGTGGTGGAGAAGGTCACCTGGTTTGGAATGATGCTGAGAGTGCGACAAACAGTCTTCGGAATACCTACAAGGAAATAGAATCTCGTGGATGGAAGGCGTCAGTCATCGATAATACGAAAACATGCACTTTGTCCGCGAATTTAGCGTTAGTGGACGTGAAGTTCTCACGAATGAATGGTGAGGGGAAGGCTATACCGCCAGAGATAAGAACTACTCTTTACGTATTAAAAAAGACTGCGGAGGGATGGCGAATTATAGCTTTCTTTGGTCATGGCTCTGCTCATAGGCCATCATGTTAAGCGCGTATGCATTG
This sequence comes from uncultured Woeseia sp., assembly GCA_913031125.1. Lineage (GTDB taxonomy): Bacteria > Pseudomonadota > Gammaproteobacteria > Steroidobacterales > Woeseiaceae > SZUA-117. The sequence goes on from CAJWFK010000020.1 coordinate 6,328, forward strand.
TATTGTGGGCTGAAAAAGATCTTTAGTAACTTCTAAAGAAAATATTATAAATTACTGAAAAAAAAGGGATATGGGGTAGAAAATGTCTGAATCGAGACTCACTAGGCGTGACATGATGAAAAACTTTGCAGGTGCGGCTGCTTTATTCGGCCTCCCTTTGCACAAAATTTCAGCTGAACCGAATCAATTACCGCCTGAATCTCTGTTCGGGACCAATCCAGATAGCTACTGGGATCGCTTGAGAAGTGACCAATTTTTGATGCCGAATGTTCGAGCTTTCCTGAATACCGGGAGCCTGGGTGTTACGCCTCGGCCAGTGTTTAACGCAGTGGTCAATTACCTGGAGAAGGCCGCGGAATTAAATGTTGAAGCATTGCAGGTCGAGCAGTATCCAAGATGGGGCTACGAGGCGCTTGACGAAGAAAGATTAGCCATAGCGGAGTTTATAGGTTGCCACAAGGACGAGTTGGCTATTACGCATAACGCAACGGAAGCAATGTCCATTATTGCCGGGGGAATGCCATTGCCAAGGGGGACTGAAGTATTACTTACGGACCAGGAGCACCCGAGTGGCACGGGGCCTTGGAAACTCCGAGAGATAAAGGGAGAGTTAAAAACACGTACTGTGAATTTGCCTTTGCCGCCTAAAAGTCCTGAGCAACTTGTTGACATCATTATATCGGCTATTGGGCCTAAAACTCGCGTCTTAAGCTTTAGCGGCATTATGAGCCCGACGGGACTTTTAATGCCAATTAGGGAAATTTGTGACGCAGCGCGTGAGCGAGGTGTAATCACAGTCGTAGACGGTGCGCACATGACCGGACAGGTACCTGTAAAGATTGATGATATGCATTGTGACTACTTTGCAGGTAGCCCGCACAAGTGGCTTTTTTCACCAGCGGGGTCCGGTGTCCTTTATATTTCGGAGTCCAGGCTGGACGAACATTACCCTGTTATCGCTACCGCTGGCTGGGACGATAAAGCGATGAAAGCAGGGCGCTTTATGCGTTTTGGCACAAATAACCGGGCAATTATTGAGGGTTTTATGGCCGGTCTGGAGTTTGCGAAGTCGATAGGCCCGGATCGTATTTACCAAAGAATACATGAGCTGGCACTTGAGACCTTTAATCGGGCCCGTGAGCTTCCTTATGTCACAATGCTGACCCCAGAAGATGATCGAATGTTTGGCTCACTTGTAACCTTTAGGATTAATTTACCGGAGCAACAGCTTGCGTTGTTATGGCAGCGATGTACTGAACGACGTATTTGGACTACGGGCGATCAGCAATTGCGTGTTTCCACCCATATTCATACCCGTTATTCCGATCTGGACTTATTTTTTGAGACACTACGGGAAGTGGCTGGTTAGGCGTTAATATGTCGTTCCTTGAGAGTGGCAGTTACTTCTGCGATCGAAATCTCCTTGCTGCTGAGTAACACCAATAGGTGATAGATCAAGTCGGCAGCCTCGTCTAATTGTTCATCACGGTCACCAGATGTTGCGGCTAAGGCTAGCTCGACCGCTTCTTCACCCACTTTCTGGGCCATACGCTTATCGCCAGAAGAGGCAAGTCGAAACGTGTAACTATCGTCTGAGCCCGCTTGCATACGTTTCAGGATTATTGACTCTAATTCAATTAAAAAATTTAGGTCCGAATTCAGCATAATCGTACGTCAACCTTATTGTCGTTCAGGAATGATTTAAGTTTTGAGATGGGAAGTTCTCCACTGTGGAAAACACTCGCGGCAAGTGCACCATCGACTGAGGCACGTTGAAAAACTTCCAAAAAATGTGTTTGGTTTCCAGCACCACCCGACGCAATAAGGGGTACGGAGCAGTTCGCCCGTATTTCTGCCAATTGGGTTATATCGTAGCCTTGCCTGACACCATCCTGGTTCATACAGTTCAATACAACTTCACCGGCACCTCTTTCCTGGGCCTCCCTGACCCAGGGTTTGGTTTCTCGTTGGGAGGAGGTCATTTTTTCGGGATTTCCTGTATTTTGATAGACAACGTATGCGCCGTTTTCCAAGTGACTATCAACGCCCAGCACTACGCACTGTGAACCAAAGCGATGAGCCAAATCATTAATCAAGTCTGGCTTGGCCAATGCCGGAGAATTAATTGAAATTTTATCCGCCCCTTTGTTTAGCACGTCTTCGGCATCTGCAATATTGCGAATACCACCGGCCACACAAAATGGAATATCTAGAATGGAGGCGACTGTAGATACCCAGGTGCGGTCGACACTTCTCCCGTCCGGACTTGCAGTAATGTCGTAGAAGACCAGTTCATCTGCACCTTGCTCGCAGTAACGTCTTGCAAGGTCAAGAATTTCGCCAACGATACGATGGTTACGAAACTTGACCCCCTTGACGACTTTTCCGTCCTTAACGTCCAAGCAAGGAATTATTCTGCGCGCAGGAATGACGTTATCTCCTTATTTGTTATACAGCCATCCAAAAGTGCTCGACCGGTTATCGCAGCAGCAGAGCCTATTTTTCGGAGTGAATAGAGGTCCTGGATATTTCTAACTCCACCAGATGCCTGTAATGCTATCTCCGGATACCGTTCTATGAATTCGGTGTATAGATCTATATTGGGACCTGCCATCGCACCATCTCTGTCAATATCAGTGCACAGAACATGTCGCAATCCGGAATCTAAATAATCCTCGACCGCATCCCATAAAGAAATATCGCTATCTTCAAGCCAGCCGTCGGTTGCCAGCATCGGGATCCCTTTCCTAAATCGGATATCCAGCGCAAGAACAAGACTATCCGCTCCGTATCGAGTCAGCCAATTCTTCATTCTTTTAGGTTTTTTCACCGCGATACTTCCGACTACACACCTTTTTATACCTGCACTAAGCCATGCTGAAATGTCAGCGCTGTTTCTCAATCCGCCCCCGAGTTGCATGGCAAATCCCAGTTCGGTAGCAATTGTTTCTACAATTGACTGGTTGGTTTGTCCTCCCGACTTGGCTCCGTCAAGGTCTACCAGGTGTAAATTCCTGAACCCCATTCCTTCAAATTTTTGTGCTATTACAACTGGATTTTTGTGGTATTCCGTTTCCTGGTTAAAATTGCCCTTTAAGAGGCGCACGCATTTCCCTTCCTTGATGTCTATAGCAGGAATTATCTCCATCAGTTTAGTTCCATGAAGTTTTTTAGGAGCTGCGCTCCTGCTGCCGCTGACCGTTCTGGATGAAATTGGGTTGCATAAAAATTGTTATGTTTCAGGATCGCTGAGAAGTCATGGGTGTGTGACGTTCTACCTAGTGTTCGTTGACTAATTGGCAGTACATAGCTATGGACAAAATAAAACCAGCTTTCGTCAGGAATATTTTGGAGAAGCGGATTGTTGCTTGAAAAACTGACACGACACCATCCCATGTTTGGAACCGGTGACTCAGGTCCGCCTTTAAGTTTGATCGCCTTGTCTGGAAAGACGCCGAGACAATCCACGTTGTCCTCAGCTGAGCTGGTCCCCATTAATTGCATGCCTAGACAAATTCCGAGGACAGGTTGTTTCAGGTTCAAAATAACATTGGCGAGTTCTTTCTGGTGGATTTGCGCCATTGCCGGAGCGGCTGCACCCACGCCAGGTAATATCACGTGGCTTGATTCTTGGATCGCTGAAGGGTCTGATGTCAGGTGGCTTTTAGCACCGAGGCGCTGTAGAGCGTACTGCAGTGATGCAATGTTGGCTCCTCCACCATCAATTATGGCGACGGAATTAATCATTTCCGCTTAAGGTGCCTTTAGTGGAAGGGAGTTCACTGCCTTCTACACGGAACGCTTCCCGAAGAGCCCGGCCCACAGACTTAAAGCAAGCTTCTATCATGTGGTGATTATTAGCCCCTTTAACCTCGATATGCATTGCCGCTCCAAGGCTTTCTGAGAGAGACTGAAAGAAGTGGGGGACTAGTTCAGTGGGTAGTTCACCTATATCGTCCCGGGTAAAATTACCCGTAAATTTAAATGAGGTTCTACCGGAGAGGTCAATTGCGACTTTTGCTTCGCTTTCATCCATAGGTAGTAAAAAACCATATCTTCGAATGCCACGCTTATTCCCGAGTGCCTGTTTTAGAGCATTTCCAAGACAGATGGCCGTATCCTCTACGGTATGGTGTTTATCGATGTGTAGGTCACCGTCACATTTTAAACGGAGAGAAAACCCGCCATGTTTGGCAACTTGTTCCAGCATATGGTCATAGAAGCCGATTCCGGTATCGATTTCGATGGGGGAAGGCTCATCAAGGTTTACTGTTACATTGATATTTGTTTCGCGTGTTTCCCTATTAACAGCGACCATTCGATTTGAACAGGTAAGCGCAGCACGAATGCCATCCCATGTTTGTGGGTAATCACCTTCCGGATTGATTAGGAATCCACGAATGCCAATATTTTTCGCTAGTCTGATGTCTGTTTCCCTGTCTCCGATCACAGCTGAGGCACTAGTATCTAAATCTGTATTAGCCAAATAACGCGTCAATAAACCAGTCCTTGGTTTTCTGCAGTCGCAGTTATCTTCCTCAGTGTGTGGGCATATAAAAATTTCTTCGAAATTTATTCCTTGTGAGGCCAAAATATCCAATATGTGTTGATGGCAAATGTCAAAATCTAATTGTGGGAATGTATCTGTGCCCAGTCCGTCTTGGTTAGTCACCATTACAAATTGATAGCCTTCGTTTTTGAGGGCCAGAAGTGCTGGTATAACTCCGGGTACAAGTGCGACTTTGGTGAGGTCATCTACCTGATAATCCTCGGGCTCGACATTCAAAGTTCCATCACGATCAAGAAATATAACCTTTACAGTCATTTCGCTCTCTCCACAAAATCCTCAAGTGCGTTAATTAGGGCATCGTTCTGTTCTTTTAAACCGATGGTTATTCTGGCGCAATTTTTTAATTCAGGTTTGTCGCTAAATTCCCGTATGAGAATTTTTCTCTCTGCCAGATGGGAAAGGATCATTTTTAAATTACTAAAATGAACAAGTATGAAGTTTGCTTCACTAGGCCAACAAAAAGTTGTGCAATCAAGTTTTTCAAGGTGAGCGGAGACCCGTGCTCTTTCGGAAACAACGCTAGCCACTATTGCTGCACTTTCTTGGAGATGTTTGTCAGACAAAATATCAAGAACAGTTTGGATGGCGGGAGTTGGGAAAGAATAGGGCGGTAATACCTTAGACAGAATATTAATTACTGCCTCGCTCGCTATTGCGGCACCGCATCGGACCCCTGCAAGGCCATGGGCTTTCGATAGCGTCCTGAGTACAACCAAGTTGTTATGTTGTAGCGCTAGTTTTGCAAAAGAGCCGCGTTCCGAGAATTCGATATATGCTTCATCCAGTACAATTATCGACCGTCCTTTGGTTGCTTCAATAATCTTTGCCAGGTCGGATTGAGAAATTTGGGATCCGGTTGGGTTATTGGGTGAACATAAAAAGACCAACTTCGAGCCTGACCCGCAGGCAGAGAGGATAGCCGAAACGTCGAAGGAGAAGTTATCGCCTAAGAGAGGTGCTTCGAGGATATCTATACCTTGAATATTCGCGTACAAGCGGTACATATCAAAAGTGGGTGGCGTAGTGACGATGGTATCGCGATACGCTTTGCACCACGTCCGCATAAGTATATCGATGGCCTCGCTCGTGCCTCTTGTGACCAAAAGGTTTTCCGCTGGCACATCAAATAAGGATGCTAATCGATTCCTTAGAGCTAAAGGGCGGACCTCCGGGTACCTGTTTAGACCGGTGTCACCTGCCGCAGCTGGCGCCTCATTTGCGTTGAGTCTAATAGTGTCATTGATCTGAGCACCTGCTATGTAACTCTTTAGATTTAAAATATCTGATCGAGGTGGAGGTAAATCGTTCATTTTCGATCCTCAATAGCTTTGAGACGACATTTCACGGCTTCCGCATGGGCATCCAGTCCCTCAAGGTTTGCCAAGGTTATTACTGCGTTTCCTATTAGCTCAAGCCCTTCCGATGTAAGTTCCTGTACTGTCATATACCGAGTAAATTGCTCTACAGAGAGGCCGTCCTGATTGCGAGCATGACCATCGGTAGGTAAGACGTGGTTTGTTCCGCTGCAATAATCCCCGACAGATTCCGGAGACCACTTGCCTAAAAAAATCGAACCGGCATTGCGGATATCAGGTAAGAGCTTACGTGGGCTGGTCACATGTAAAATCAGATGTTCCGGAGCATAACGGTTGCTTATTGTTATTGCGGATTCAAGGTCCTCTGTGATCAGAATAAGACTTCCCTTAATGGATTGACTGGCTATCTTGTTGCGACTTAATTTACGTAAGCGTTGTTGGATTTCTTTGACAACTTGGGAGGCGAGGTCAGGACAAGTGCTGATTAGTACAACCTGTGAATCTATACCGTGTTCAGCCTGTGAGAGCAGATCCGAGGCAATAAATGGTGGAGATGCATCTTCATCTGCAATAACAAGAACTTCCGACGGTCCCGCCGGCATATCGATGGCAGCCCCATCGGAATCATTCGATACCTGTGTTTTTGCTTCGGTTACCCAACTATTACCAGGGCCGAAAACTTTGTTTACCTTAGGAATGGTTTCTGTCCCGTATGCCATTGCAGCAATTGCCTGAGCCCCACCTATTTTATAAATATCATTAACCCCGGCTATGCTCGCCGCTGTTATCACAGCCGGATCAGCTGTTCCGTCCCTGCGAGGCGGTGTGCACATTATTTTAGTCGGGCACCCAGCAATCTTAGCCGGTACCGAAAGCATAATCGCGGTAGAAGGAAGTGGGGCGTTTCCAGCAGGTACATAAAGACCAACAGCATCGATTGGGTGAGTAATTCGCTGTGTACGGACTCCCGGCATCGTTTCTAGGTCTACAGGCTGTGGTAGCTGTTCTGCATGAAAGGCTTTAATGTTTGCTATTGCGAGTTTGATTGCCTCAAGTTGTTCCGTATTTATTTGCAATTTAGCCTTGGCCAATTCCTTTGGGCTTACTCGAAAACTGTTTATCTCTGCCTTATCGTATTGTTTTGTCAGTTCGCGTAATGCCAGATCGCCATTGGTGCGGACCGTTTCTATGATTTTTCGAACTTTTCGCTTAATTTCTGTCTTGCTAACAATAATTGGCCGTTTCAAGATGTTATTTCTTTCTCTTGATGACAGATCATCCCAATTAGTGATTTCAATATTCATGTCTAGGCCAGCATTTTCTCGACAGGTAAAACAAGTAGGGAGCTGGCTCCTGCGGCTTTCAAATTTTCAAGGGTTTCCCAGAATACGTTTTCACGACACACGGCATGAACTGCCACTTTATCGCCTTGTCCATCAAGAGGAATAACCGTCGGATATTCAGAGCCTGGCAGTAATTCAGAGATGCGATCTAAAGCAGCACGTGGCGCATGAAGCATAATGTATTTGCTTTCCCGCACCTGTAAAACGCCATCTAAACGTTGGAGGATTTTATCTACCCATTCCTGTTTGATGTGGCTTAGTGGCTCCCTTGTCTGAATAACAACTGCCTCACTTTTCAACAGGGTTTCTACTTCGATGAGATTGTTAGCTTTCAGAGTAGAGCCTGTTGAAACTAGGTCGCAGATAAATTCCGCTTTCCCTAACTTTGGTGCAATCTCAACGGCACCTGAGAGATAAATGATTTCAGCTTCAATGCCTTCTTCATTTAGAAAATTTTGTACGGTTGCTACGTAACTTGTTGCAATACGTTTGCCTTGAAGATCAGTAGCACCGGAATAGGGCGTTCCTTCTTCCGTTGCGATTGAAAGGCGGCAGTGACCGAAGTCCAGATCGAAAACCTTTTTATATCCAGTTTGGGTTCCGTCTTGTTTTAATTTCTGCCTCTTTTCTTCGGCGACATTTAAACCCACGATACCCAAATCACAAATGTCATCGCTGACCAAACCTGGAATATCGTCATCTCTCACCAGGAGTAGGTCAACGGGCATATTCTCTCCGTAGCATATAAGTTGATCTTTGCTGCGAGTCACTTTGAGGCCACACCTTTCTAATAGGTGTAAAGAGTGCTCAGTGAGTCGACCAGTCTTCTGCACCGCAATCTTAATGCGTTGCTCTTGGGTGTCCATTTGTTTGCTCCTCAGTGCGAACGACTATTTTGACTATTGTTGGAAGTTGTTGGGGCACTGTCGAGAGCCGCCGCATAGCCCCCGAAACCATCTGTTAGGAAGCGAGCTACACGTCCTATGGTGGTGACACTGACCCCGGTTAGATCATGAATGCGACGATAAGAAAGATCCTGTTGAAGTAGTTTTACCACTTGCCATCGATCCACTAGCGCCTGCAACTCAGCAGGGGTGCAAAGATCACGGAAAAAATTTCCAAGGCTATCGACTGCCTGAAAATTGACTATGGCGGAAAAAAGCTCATCTTCTGCGCGCTTCTGCTGTATTAGCGAATCACCTCTATTAGGTTTCATAGCCTGTACCTGTGCGAATGTAATAGTGCATTAATACATTGTTACACCTAAGAAGGAATAATACAACGGTTATTCTTTACATTTTAAATCTCATGTCGAAACAGGAGGTTTCTGAGGGCCATTATTTAGGTTTTGAATCTAAAGGAGGCGATCCATAATTTGATCTGTCATCTCGCGAGTTGACAATGCCACTTGTCCGGGCTCAGCAATATCTGTTGTTCGGCCACCGCTGTGAATGACATCCTGGATAGCGTTATCGATATTTTCCGCTTCCTCCGTGAGATTCAGGCTGTGCCGGAGCAGTAATGCACAACTCGCGATCATGCCGCAAGGGTTGGCTATCCCCTGGCCTGCAATATCGGGTGCTGAGCCATGAATCGGCTCATAAAGTCCACGAGTGCTGTCGCCTAATGATGCTGAGGGTAACATTCCCATTGATCCAGCTAGCATCGAGGCTTCATCCGTCAGTATGTCTCCAAACATGTTTTCGGTGACCATCACATCGAAGTGCGCAGGTCGATTAATAAGATGCATTGCGGCGGCATCGACCAGCATGTGTTCGAGCTCTATCGTTGGAAATTCCTCTGATATGGTATTGATGGTCACATCACGCCACAGCCGTGAGGTTTCCAAAACGTTAGCTTTATCGATTGAACACAGTCTTCCACGTCGTTTGCTAGCTAGGTTAGCGGCAATTCGAATGATCCGTTCTATTTCATATCGATGATATATGCAAAGGTCTGAGGCTCTGTCATCGCTGCGAGTTTTGTCGCCAAAGTAAATTCCTCCAGTGAGTTCGCGTACAACCATAATGTCGACCCCTTCGAGTCGCGTGGTTTTGATTGGAGATGCACTGGCTAGTTCAGGAAATATTTTTACCGGTCGAAAGTTTGCAAATACCTCTAGCGCCAGTCGTAAGGCAAGAAGGCCTTGTTCGGGACGAATGGATGCATTTGGATCGCTCCACTTGGGTCCTCCCACAGCCCCTAATAGAATTGCATCACTTTCCGCACAACTCGCTTGGGTATTTGTCGGAAATGGATCCTGAACGGCATCGATAGCGGCGCCTCCAATGAGTTGCTCACTAAACTCGAAATGATGATCATATTTATTAGCGATACCCTCAAGCACACGGATCCCTGCCTCGCAGACTTCTGGGCCAATGCCATCCCCGGGTAACACTGTAATGAGGGCTTTCATTGTCGGCTGTTCTCGAACATTTGAATCTCTTTCTCGTGTTGCTGCAGAAATCCCAACTGGTCAATTCCTTCCACCAGGCAGTAGCGAGCAAAATCGTCTATCGGATATTTCACGCAGTCACCGGATGGCAGGATCAGTGTGGATTCTTCAACATTAATGGAAACCTCTGCTCCTGGGTTATTCAGTAGCCAATCGTGACATTTCTTATTGACAACAATGGGTAGAAAACCATTTTTAAGTGAGTTACTCCGGAAGATGTCTGCAATCTCGGTACTAATTACAGCTTGCAGTCCATAGTCGAGCAAGGCCCATGGAGCGTGTTCACGGGATGATCCGCAGCCAAAATTGTGACCAGCCACCAAGATTTTGCAGCCGTTGGCTGCCGGCTTGTTGAGGACAAAGTCCTGTTTTTTCTCACCGTCGTTTCCGAAACGCCAGTCATGGAATAATTGCTTACCGAGTCCCTCCCGGGAGGTTGTGGTAAGAAAACGTGCTGGAATGATCTGGTCTGTATCGACATCCGCAAGGGGTAGCACAACGGTCCGCGATCGTATTTCTTTAATGGGCTGCATTATCAGGTTTCCAGATAAGGTCGGGGATCAGCAACCGATCCTTCGATTGCAGATGCCGCTGCCGTCAAGGGGCTTGCCAGTATTGTTCGGGCACCGATACCTTGGCGTCCTTCGAAATTGCGGTTACTGGTGCTAACGCTCAATTGTCCGCTAGGTACTGTGTCGCCATTCATGGCTAAACACATAGAGCAGCCCGACTCCCTCCATTCTGCCCCTGATTCAAGGAAGATCTTATCCAGTCCCTTTTCCTCCGCCTGCATTTTTATTTGTTGGGAGCCCGGCACGACCAACATACGCACATCTTCAGCAACCTTACGCCCTTCAAGGATCTTGGCTGCTTGTTCTAGGTCTGAAATTCGTGAATTGGTGCAACTGCCGATAAAAACAACATCGACAGGGGACTCAGTTAGTGGCTTTCCAGGGGTTAGCTGCATATAGTTGAGCGCTTTTTTAAACCCGGAGTCACCACTCGCTGGTATTTCCTCTGCCACTGGCATAACCATTCCAGGGTTGGTGCCGAATGTGACCATGGGTTCAATGGCACTTCCGTCAATGGTGACCGATCTATCGTATTCGGCCGAACGATCGCTGGCTAAGCTCGTCCAGTGTTCTACTGCCTGATCCCATGCCTTCCCTTTTGGCGAACGCGGGCGACCCTTGAGCCATGACATGGTCGTGTCGTCCGGGCCTATCATGCCGGCACGCGCACCAGCCTCGATTGACATGTTGCAGATGGTCATTCGTGCTTCCATGCTCATTTGTTGGATGGCATTGCCGCAATACTCAATAACGTGCCCGGTTCCCCCATCAACCCCGATCTCTCCGATGATGGCGAGTATGATGTCTTTTGCGGTTACACCGGTCTGCAGTGTACCGTTGACCTCAATCGCAAAGGTCTTTGGCTTTCTTTGCAATAGACATTGCGTAGCTAGTACGTGGCCAACTTCGGTTGTGCCTATACCAAAGGCAAGGGCACCAAATGCGCCATGGGTGCTGGTATGACTGTCACCGCACACAATGATCTTACCAGGTTGGGTTGCTCCTAGTTCTGGCCCGATAACATGGACTATCCCGCGAAGTTCACTATCAAACCCTAATAGCTCAAGCCCAAACTCGGCACAGTTATCCTCCATCGTCTTCACTTGGTTAGCTGCGCCTTGGCCCACGATCGCAAGGTCCTTGAAAGATTTAACGGGCGTTGTTGGTATTGAATGATCCATGGTGCCCAAGGTCAGGTCAGGGCGGCGAACCTTTAGCCCTTTTTCTCGTAGTAGTGAGAAGGCTTGTGGTGTTGTCACCTCATGCATAAGGTGCAGGTCAACATACACAATCGCGGGGGTATCAGGCGTTTCGTCTTTGACAAGGTGTGAGGACCAGACTTTTTCGAAAAGGGTTTTAGAGGCAGATTTATTCATGATGCTTTCGAGCTCACGTCTTCCAACCACCCTTCAGAATCTTCGGTTTTCCCGCTAAAAAGACCGAAGAATACTTCTTGTAACTCTTTGGTTATTGGGCCACGGCTGCCTGCACCGATTTTAATACGGTCAACCGACCGGATGGGTGTTACTTCAGCCGCTGTCCCCGTGAAAAATATTTCATCCGCCAGATAAAGAGCCTCGCGTGGTATTGCCATTTCGGTTACCTCTAGGCCTATTTTCTCAGCCAGTTTGACGATGGCATCTCGTGTCAGACCAGTTAAGATCGACGAAGAGGAGGGAGGTGTCATTATCTTGCCATCTGCAACTACAAATACATTTTCTCCTGCACCTTCACTCACCGTGCCGTCCGTTGAGAGGGCTATACCTTCAGCAAATCCGAGTCGTTTAGCTTCAGTACTTATTAATTGTCCGGATAAATAATTACCGCCGGCTTTTGCCATCGCCGGAATTGTATTCGGCGCAACCCGCTGCCAACTTGATATGCAGACGTCGACGCCTTGTTCCAGGCCCTCACTTCCCAGGTATGCTCCCCATTCCCACGCGGCAACCGCCACATCCACCTTATGGTCAGCTTTTGGGGCTAGCCCTGGCGGACCTAAACCAAGAAGTGCTATAGGACGAATATAAGGGTTATTTTCAAAGGCATTTTCTACCACGATATCCTTGCAGACCTGAATGAGCTCGTCACATTCATATTCCATACTCATCCTGTAAATTTTTGCTGAGTTATAGAACCGTTTCATATGATCCGTAAGCCGAAAAATTTTCATCCCATCGGGCGTTTTATAGCCGCGAATTCCTTCGAAAACGGAGGACCCATAGTGAAGCGCATGGGACATCACATGCACAGTTGCATCTTCCCACGGAATTATTTCACCATTCATCCAGATCAATTTTCCGCCAGCAAAAGTCATTCGTTTACTCCCAGGAACTACATTGTTATCGAGGCGCTAAGCTTAGCAAGGGGCAGCCTGCTTGGCACCTATCTGAAAATTTATTTGTTGTCTAGATTGAGGCGCGGTTGATGTCAGGTGCCAACTGCGCATCTGTCAGCCCCCGCTCTTGCCTGCGCAATATACGGTTGATTACTTCAAGATAAGCTCGTGCAGCTGCCTCGACGATATCCTGACTGGTTCCGTTGCCTCTGTAGGACTGCCCGTTAAATTCCACTGTAACCGTTGCTTCCCCCTGGGCGTCTTCACCTACTGTTGCACTGTGCAATTCAAAGTTACGAAGAGTTAACTGGATCCCGGTTATTTTTTCCAGTGAGATGAACGCTGCCTCAACTGGACCATCAGCGGTTGCCGAATCTTCGTGTTCTTTTCCATCTTCATTGAGAAGCTGGATGTTTGCGGTCGCGTCAGTAGCAGTCCCTGATGTTATTTGTAAAGTTTTTAGGGTCCACGGTCCTGCTGATGCGCTGTCGACGTTCATAATTATTGCCTCGATATCGCCGTCGTACATGTCTTTTTTCTTATCCGCTAGCTTTTTGAATTCCTGGAAGGCACGGTTAAGCTCGAAGTCATCAAGATCAAATCCCAGTCCTTCCACACGATCACGAAAAGCATGGCGTCCACTATGTTTCCCAAGAACCAGGTTTGATTTGCTGATGCCAACGTCTTCTGGCTTCATGATTTCATAGGTCGAAGCATGCTGAAGCATGCCATGTTGGTGAATACCTGCTTCATGTGCAAAAGCGTTGTCACCGACTATTGCTTTGTTACGAGGTATCTGCATGCCCGTTATTCCGGATACCAGGCGTGCTGTCGGGTACAGCCTGGTAGTATCAATTTGCGTGTCCATACCAAAGAACTCGTTTCGAGTTTTAAGCGCCATCACTACTTCTTCGAGCGAGCAATTACCTGCACGTTCACCGATACCATTAATGGTGCATTCAATTTGACGCGCCCCTGCGTAAACAGCAGCCAAACTATTTGACACAGCCATTCCAAGGTCATCATGGCAATGCACTGACAGAGTTATATCTTCGATACCTGACACATGAGCATGTAAGTAGCGGAAAAGCTCGTCGAATTCCGCAGGAACTGTATATCCAACGGTATCCGGTATATTCACCGTGCGAGCGCCTGCCTCGATAGCTGCGCTAACGACTTCAGCGAGATAGCCGAGCTCAGTACGGGACGCATCTTCAGGTGAGAATTCCACATCATCGCAGAGTTCTCGTGCCATTTTTATAGCGCCTACCGCATTTTTTATTATTTCCTCCTTCGCCATCTTCAGCTTGTATTCTCGATGAATTGCGCTCGTGGCGACAAAGACATGGATTCGATGGTTATCAGACCCTTTGACTGCAGAGTGGACTTTCTCAATATCATCCGGATTGCAGCGTGCCAGCCCACAAATGATCGGTCCACGGTTTTCATCAGCGATGGCCTTGACCGCATCAAAGTCGCCAGGGGAGGCTGCAGGGAAGCCTGCTTCAATGATATCCACGTTTAGATCGGCCAGCGCTTTAGAGATCCTAAGCTTTTCGCGTAGGGTCATGCTGCAGCCGGGCGCTTGCTCACCGTCCCGCAAAGTGGTGTCGAAGATCTTTATGTGATTATCTTTCATGTCAATTCTCCAGCGTTTGACACACTATTTAGTTTTCCAGCCAATCCATTTGGGCTCTTAACGTTGCCCCTACTTTTTCTATCGGATGATCGAGGTCAGCGGACATAAGGGCCTTGTATTCGGGTTGGCCTGCCGCGTTCTCCGCTATCCATCGATCAGCAAAAGTACCATCTTGAATCTCATCTAGTACCTCTTGCATTTTGCCCCTGACGTGATCATCTATCACTCTCGGGCCACTTATCATGTCTCCCCAGGCCGCTGTTTCGCTAATAAAATTATGCATCTTGGCGATGCCGCCTTCATGCAGGAGGTCTACGATGAGTTTCATTTCATGCATGACTTCGTAGTAAGCCACTTCTGGTTGATATCCATTTCTTACAAGAGTTTCGTAACCCGCTACTATTAATTCGGTAGCGCCCCCGCAAAGAACAGCTTGTTCCCCGAATAGGTCTGTTTCAGTTTCTTCTGCAAAAGTGGTTTCTATTACTCCAGCTCTAGCACCTCCGATCCCCGCCGAATACGCCAACGCAAGTGGAAGGGCGCTTCCGGTTGCATTCTTTTCAACGGCAACAAGGCAGGGTACGCCATGCCCTTCCTCGTACTGACGCCTGACTAGATCCCCCGGGCCTTTTGGCGCAATGAGAACGACATCCAGGTCTGCTCGCGGTTGTATCTGCTTGAAATGAATATTAAAGCCATGGGCAAAGAGGAGTGCGGCCCCATTGTCGATATTACTCAATACGCTTTCATAGAGTTTTGCTTGCGAGGTATCCGGAGTCAGGATCGCGATTATGGTCGCCCCCTTGACCGCATCAGCTGGTTCCTGAACGAGAAATCCATCTGCTTCTGCTTTGGAGAAACTTGGACCATTTTTGCGGGCACCGATTACTACGCGAAAGCCGCTGTCTTTTAGGTTTAGTGCATGCGCGCGTCCCTGGCTACCGTAACCGAGTACAGTGATTTGTTTGCCTTCAAGGCAGCCATGGTCAACATCTGCTTCCGTATACATTTGCATTTTATTTTCCTAAGTGAATCAAAAATTTAAAACTCATTATCAACTATTAATAAAAAACCCCACAATCCTGATGGGATGCGGGGTTGGCGTCAATGAAATTTTATCGTTTTACGCTACCCGCGATTTCTCCTTGATAGGAGCAATAGTAAAGAGAGCCGACCCAGGAGGTCACCGGCAATAATTTCTTCACCCGTATTTACGAATCTAAGTTCCATAAGAAAAGATCATGTTAGATAGTTCGGCTGGTGTCAACTGTGACGTTGGGGTTATTTGGTGGACTGTTCTTGAGCCAGAGGTGTATTTTACAAAAGATGTATTCATTGTTGGATTAGGTAAAGGAATTTTTTAGTATTTTTGGTAACGATTGGTCGTTGGTATAAGTAATCAATAGACCATACGAATGCCCAGTAGAACTGCCAGAAGGTTTTAATGAGTGAAGTAAGATACTGATAGTGTGTTTCAGTAACTGAATATAATGTTGTCGAAATACTAGCGATATTGAATGCATATGGTATTCTTGTCGCCCGGTTAAACGGGGCGTCGAAGAAAATTGAGGACGGCAGGGATTGTACTCAGCGGCGACTCTTGTAAAAATAAACAAAAGGTTAAATAAAATCGATTGCCTACGCTAACCAGCAGAGGGGCGCGGGCGCTAGGGGGAGGAGATGGTTAAATGCTGATTAAGGCAAATAACCTGATCGTTGCGTAAGATGCTTAGAGATGTCAGCGCAGCTCACTCATGAAATCTATATTAAACGCGATTAATTAGGAGTATCAATGAAACGGTGCAAATACAGCAGCCGGTGCACAAAGACTGTTGCAGCAGCAGCAATTGTGATCGGTGGCAGCGTCTTCGCTCAATCGGCAACTGTTGATCAGGTTCTGGAGGCGGACCTGCGTAGGCTTGATCTGGCGCAGGAGTCTCAGGAGCGGATTAATGGAGTGGTTGAGAGAACGAGGTCTCTTGCAGATGACTATCGTGCTATCAACAAAGAGATAGAGGGGCTTAAGGTCTATAACAGGCTTATGACCGCCCAAACCAATGGACAACAGGCAACATTGGATGATATTGCCTTGTCGATGGAACAGGTTGACTCGATTAATCGTCAAATCTTTCCGTTAATGGAAAGGATGATCGATGGTCTTGAGCAGTCCATCGGGCTTGATATTCCCTTTTTGGTTGACGAACGCAACCGACGCGTGTCGGATTTAAAAGACATCCTGGAACGGTCGGATGTTAGTGTCGCAGAAAAATTCCGGAAGGTGATGGAGGCTTATCAAATTGAGATGGACTACGGTACAACCAGTGAGTGGTATCGAGGCGAGCTTAATGTTGATGGGTCGGTGCGTGAATACAATATGTTCCGCGTCGGGCGTATTGGGCTGTATTTTCAGTCAGACGATACAAACATTACCGGGTGGTATAACTCGGAGAGTGGGCAATATGAGTTACTTGATAATGAGCATCGTAACGAAGTTCGTAAAGGGATTAGGATAGCCCGTCAATTGATAGCTCCTGAGCTAATGCTGTTGCCTGTTCAAGGCCCCGAAAATGCGGAGGGTGTTTAAGCCATGAAATATATTTCTATTTTAATAGCTTATGCGTTTTTAGTGTGCGGAATTGCGCAAGCACAAGAGGATGCCTCCTCAATGGATCAGTTACTACAACAGATCGAAAGAGGTCAGGCTCGCGATAGCGCTGACGCACGTGAGCGGGAAGCTCGTTTTGCTCAGGCGCGTAATGAGCAGCAGAATTTACTGAATGAGTCTCGACGTGAAAGGACCAGGGAAGAAAACCGGAGTGCACGCCTGGAGGCTCTGTTTAATTCCAATCAACAAAAGATCGTTGACGCCCGGGCGGCTCTTGATGAGCGGTTGGGCGCCTTGAAGGAGCTTTTTGGTGTCCTGCAAACGGTATCTGGTGATGCTCAAGGTCGTTTCAACACGTCACTTACCAATATACAGTTTCCTGACCGAGAGGACTTCTTGGTTCAGCTCGGTAGCAAAATGGCAGGTGCGAATTCCCTTGCGTCAATTGAGGAAATTGAACGTCTGTGGTTTGAGCTACAGCGGGAGGTTGTGCAATCTGGAAAAGTCGCACGTTTCCCAATGGATATAACGCTTGCAGACGGCGAAGTTGTGAATACCGATGTGGTCCGTGTTGGTACGTTTAATATCGTCTTTGAGGACGGGTATTTGCAGTACGGAAGCACAGGTAACGTGAGTGAACTGCAGCGCCAGCCAGAACAAGGCAGATACACGGGCTCAACTGGAGATATGCTCGACGCTGATGCTGGGGAAACTGTAACGTTTGGTTTGGACGGTACCAGAGGCGGAATCTTAGCGCTTCTTGTTGAGTCTCCCACTATAAAAGATAGAATTAATCAGGGTGGGATCGTTGGTTATTGCATTATCGGCTTAGGATTAGTCGGGCTGCTGATTGCTGGCGTTAGGTGGATGGGTCTTTCTAGTGCCTCGCGTAAGGTTACAGCCCAGCTGAAGTCCGATACCGCTAGTAACGATAATCCGTTAGGAAGGGTTTTGGCGGCGTATGAGGCTAATCAGGACGCTGACACTGAAACCATCGAACTAAAGCTCTCGGAGGCAGCCTTAAAGGAGATGCCAGATTTAACCAAAGGCTTGTTGTTCATAAAGGTGATCTCAGTGGTCGCGCCCCTGATGGGTCTTCTTGGAACTGTTACCGGTATGATCAAGACATTCCAAGTAATTACATTATACGGTGCAGGTGATCCGAAGATGATGGCTGGTGGTATTTCCCAGGCTTTGATGACCACAGTGCTTGGCCTGTGTGTGGCTATCCCGATGGTTCTTATACATACGCTAGTAAGTGGACAGAGCCGTAAGATAGTTAACATCCTGCAATCCCAGAGCGCTGGCATCGTTGCCGCGCATTCGGAGAAGCAGGCCTGATACTCAGCTCATAAGGAAAAGCGATGCTTTGGTTTTTTGACAGTATTGAAGCTATCCGCGACTTCATGGAGTTGGGTGGGCCGGTGTTGCGCTGGATCGCCATAACCATCTTCTTGATGTGGGTGCTAATCCTTGAGCGGTTACTGTATTTCCGTTCATCGATGAAAGAGATGCTAGATGGTATACACGCGTCTTGGGAGAATCGTTCTGAGCGCCGTTCCTGGCATGCTCACATGATCCGCGAACGTATGATCTCGCAGTTTTCTCAGGCGATTAATAGTTCGATCCCTATGATTCAGACTCTTGTCGCATTGTGCCCACTGTTAGGTCTCTTAGGTACAGTGACGGGAATGATCAAGGTATTCGAGGTTATGGCTGTGTCAGGATCTGGAAATGTTCGGGCAATGGCAGCGGGTGTCTCTCAGGCAACAGTTCCTACAATGGCAGGAATGGTCGGAGCATTGTCAGGGGTACTACTGGTAACATTATTAAGCCGCCGTGCGGCACGTGAAGTAGAGTTCCTCGAGGACTCACTCACTATGGATCACTAAAAGGTATATTCAAATGCGTAGAGGACAAGGTGGACTAGGGCAGGAAGAGGAAGAAAATGAGATTAATCTCACGCCGATGCTCGACGTTGTATTTATCATGCTCATCTTCTTCATCGTTACCGCATCCTTTATCAAGGAAGCGGGTATCGACGTTAACCGGCCGGATGCGCCAACGGCAGAGTCGGTGGCTGATGCAAACATTTTGATCGCGATTAGCTCGAATGATGAGATCTGGATTGATCGTAGACTGGTTGATCCACGGGCTGTGCGGCCGAACATTGAGCGGTTACATGCCGAGAACCCCAAGGGTTCTGTCGTTATCCAGGCAGATAAGAAGTCGACGAATGAAATGTTGGTTACTGTCATGGACGCAGCGAGAGCGGCAGGAGTTTTCAATGTGTCGCTGGCTGCGGCTAACGACTAGGAAACGGAAATTAGAGTAAAGCAGGGTTATACTTGGTTTTGATGATAGATTCAGGTAGTAAGATCACCTAGGAGCGTTGAAAATGATAGGTCGTTATATTTTCTCCATCGCAGCTGGTTCGGCCATTACGCTGTCGCTTATTTTTGTAATGCATTTGTTGATTGAGCATGCCGAAGATGCGGTGACCACGGAACGAACCAAGCATCAGTTGGACTTTGTTCGTGTGAAGCGGAATGAAACGCTAAATACCGAGGACTTCACGCCGGAAAAGCCGCCAAAACCTCCAGAAACTCCACCTGAAATACCGCCTCAGGATATGGATAATATCGACCCCAATGCGCCAACAGTGAATATCCCGCCTCCATCTGTGAATAGTGATATACAAATGGGCGGTCCAGCAGGCATGAATGTCGCCGAGGGTGATTATCTTCCAATCGTTCGCGTGGCACCTGTTTACCCTGCACGGGCATTATCTCGAGGTATAGAGGGATACGTGGATATGGGCTTTACCGTGACTGTTACAGGGTCCGTCTCAAATCCGATCGTGTTGTTTTCCACGAGTAGTCTTTTTGAAAGGGCAGCCACTAGAGCCGTGCTTAAGTTTAAATACAAACCTCGTGTTGTCGATGGAATTCCTGTCGAGGTGCCAGGTGTGAAGACACGAATTACTTTTAAGATTGAGGATTAACCCTAATTTGTCGTTGTCGGGCTATGGAGTTGTTACAAGGACTACATTTGAATGAATATTAGCAATCGTTTTATCACTGGTATTTCTCTAATTTTATTCTGCAGTCTCTTTGCGGCTGGAAGCGTTTTTGCTCAATCGGCTGAGGAAGAAGAGAGGGAGAGGCGGGATTCACAGAAAACAAAACAGGCACAGGCGGTAAGTAAAGACGTCTACGATCGGATTCAGAAAGCACAAGAGATGATTGATGCGGATGATCCAAATGGTGCTCTTAAGATTCTGGGAGCCTTGAAGATAAAGAAAGGCCTCAGTGAATATGAATTACAAAACGTCCTTAATTACATAGGGTTTGTTTACTATAACCTTGATGATATCGATGGTGCTATGGCGGCCTATCGGGAAATGATTGCGTTACCCAACATAGAAGACCAGATCAAGAAGACTACGATCTATACCATGGCCCAGCTATCAACAATGCAGGAAAAATATAATCAGGCACTTAGATTGCTCGATGACTATTTTGTTATAGAGACGAATCCGGCCCCCGATAATTACATCCTGTATGCGCAGAATCTCTATCAGGTCAGTCGTTACGGTGAAATGATTGTGCCAATAGAGAAAGCGCTTGCTGAGGCGCAGCGCCGAGAGAAAGAAATTAAAGAGGATTGGTATGTTCTTCTGAATTTCGCATATTTTCAGCAAGAAGACTATATGAAGGTTCGAGATATCCAGAAAATTTTACTCGTAAATTGGCCGAAGAAGAGATATTGGTTTTCGTTAGCTGGGGCCTATACTGAGCTTGGTGAAGACGAAAATCTTATTGCGGCTTACGATGCAGCCCATACCCAAGGGTTGCTTGAGAAAGAATCCGAGCTTGTGACTATGGCGCAGTTGTACATGCAGCACGAGGTTCCTTATAAAGCTGCTGAATTGATGGATGCCGAAATGAAGCAGGGTCGAATAGCTAAGGAAGCTAAGAATTATCGGCTTTTGTCCCAGGCATGGACTTTGGCGGCAGAAGATGAGAGGTCGATACCGGCTCTCCAGGAAGCAGCCAGGTTGAGTTCAGAGGGTGAGCTCAACCTACGATTAGGAAATGCGTACCTTAACCTTGGTCAGTACGGTAATTGCGAGTCTGCTATTCGCGAGGGGCTTCGGAAAGGTAAGATAAAAAGCCCGGACAATGCAAACATCTCACTAGGGATGTGTCTGTACAACCAGAAAAAATATCGTGACTCCATTACTGCTTTTCGGGAAGCTGGAAAGACAAGCCGTTCATCCAGGATATCGAGACAGTGGATCCGAGTGATAGAGAGTGATATTGAACGAAATCGTCAGATCCAGTTAGCGGAAACTGCAGCCAGGAAGCAGTTACAGGAGCTTGCCGAGCGCCGCAGAGCCACTGAGCGCATTTAGCTTAAATGAGTTTTTCTGATGATTCTAAGGGAGGTCGCTCC
This sequence comes from uncultured Woeseia sp., assembly GCA_913031125.1. GTDB lineage: Bacteria > Pseudomonadota > Gammaproteobacteria > Steroidobacterales > Woeseiaceae > SZUA-117. The sequence goes on from CAJWFK010000020.1 coordinate 27,621, forward strand.
CAGGGTCAGTTGCGTATTGCCCATATTGATTTAAACCCTTTATAGGTGGTGCGTGTGCGGTTACACCATTTTTTACAAAGTGACAGATCGATATCAGGACTACAACATGCCTAAAATTATTTTTATAACGCCCAATGGGGAACGTCATGAGGTTGAAGCCGAAAACGGTTATACCGTGATGGAGGCTGCTATTAATAACAATATTGAGGGTATTGTGGCTGAATGTGGTGGTGCATGTGCTTGTGCGACATGCCATAGTTATATAAGTGAAGAATGGGTTAAACGTTTACCGGAAATGGATGATATGGAAGACAGTATGCTGGATGCTGCATATGATCGCCAAGATACCAGCAGGCTGACCTGTCAACTGGAAATAAAAGAAGATTGGGACGGTCTAGTCGTTAATGTTGCGGAGAACGAGTACTAGCCGAGTGCTGCTTTTAACTCTGGTACAACGTCAAAAAGATCCCCAACCAACCCGATATCAGCAACTTCAAAAATTGGCGCTTCCGCATCCTTGTTGATCGCTACGATGGTGCCGGCATCCTTAATACCTGTCAGGTGTTGGATAGCACCTGATATGCCAATTGCGATATAGAGATCTGGCGCAATTATCTTTCCAGTTTGGCCGACTTGCATCTCGTTAGGTACGTAGCCTGCATCCACTGCAGCTCTGGATGCCCCAACTCCAGCTCCAAAAGAATCAGCCAGGTCGTAAATAATTTCGAAATTTTCCTCACTACCTAATGCACGTCCCCCAGAAACCACTTTTGCTGCTGTCTGTAGGTCAGGGCGATCGGATGTCGCCGCCTGAATTCCAATAAATCTCGAATGACTTGGTAGATCAATATCTAGTTCAGCTGACTCGATCTGGGCACTGCCACTGCTCCCTACGGCGCGGTAGGATGCTATGCGCACTGTGGCTACCACAGGCACAGTCGTTGGAGCTTCAACCGTTACTATGGCATTACCAGCATATATCGGTTGTTTAAACTTGTGAGAATCTAAAATCTCCATCACATCGCTAATTTGGTTCACATCCATTAAAGCCGCAACGCGGGGCATAAGATCTTTTCCGAATGTGGTTGACGGTCCAAAGATATGGGTGTAGCCCTTCGAAATACTTATAACTTGCGGTGCTATAAGTGCCGCCATGGGGTTACTATTCGCATCGTGCTCGATGCGAATCACCTTGGTTACTCCGTCCATTTTTGCGATCTCGTTAGCGACCGATTCGCCATTATCCGAAAAGACCGCCACATCTATTTCTGCGTTTGGTATTTCAGTAGCACATTGAATACATTTTGCCGTGCTGGCATTTGCCGTGTCGTTTGTATGTTCAGCAATTATGAGAATTTTAGACATCAGAGTAGTCCTTTATCCTTGAGCGCAGTTACCAAGCCAGCCACATCTTCCACCATTACGCCTTTCTCTCTTTCGGTAGGTGCTTCATATGTTACCGGTTGAATGTCCGCGGTGGCTGCTGTTACGAGCTCATCACGCGTAATAACGTCAAGAGGCTTATTTTTGGCCTTCATAATATCGGGTAACTTCACATATCGGGGTTCATTTAATCGGAGGTCTGCTGTAACAACAGCCGGAAGGTCGATTTCGTTAACTTCTAGTCCCGCATCAACTTCACGAGTTACGCGCGCAGTCTCACCATTAATTTCTAGTTTTGATGCGAATGTCGCTTGAGGGCGGTCCCATAGCGCGGAGAGCATCTGGCCTGTTTGGTTATTATCGTGATCGATACCTTGTTTTCCCAAAATAACCAGGCCGGGTTTTTCGCGTTGAATTAACGCTAAAAAAAGTTTAGCTGTCATTAGAGGAGAAACAGCCTCTGCTGTTTCCACGAGGATGGCTCTATCCGCGCCCATTGCCAGTCCAGTACGCAGTTGTTGCTGGGCTTCTGGTGCGCCAATTGATACGACAATGATTTCCTGAGCTTGGCCCCTTTCTTTAATTCGGAGCGCTTCTTCAAGAGCTATCTCGTCGAATGGGTTAATGCTCATTTTTACGCCGTCCGTTTCGACGCCGCTGTTATCTGGCCTGACACGTACCCGGACGTTGTAGTCGACGACACGCTTTAGGCCAACGAGGATCTTTTCCACTGTTGACTCCTAATACTTCCCACATTGGGTTTTGATAACACGATAGTGCTGTCAGTGCGTATTGTGTCGGAGCAGCTTCCTGTGTACAAGGCACTATCGAAAGATTTTGCAAATATTATAATGTTCCCGCTAAAGGGATATACCTGCTAATGAATCAAATCAACGAGTTAATAACAGCTGAAGAATTACATCCATTAATTGTGGCAGGTGAGGTACGAGTTGTTGATTGCAGGTTTAATTTTTTTGATACTGAAAAAGGTAGGCATGATTATTTCGCGGGCCATATTCCATCCGCGAATTATGCCGATATGGACCATGATCTTTCGTCATCAGTCACTGAAACAAGTGGCAGGCACCCCTTGCCAGATACTAGTAGTATTCATAAGACCTTGGAAGGGTGGGGTATATCTGACGGTAGTCATGTGGTTGTATATGATGAGGATAATGGGGCGCTGGCGGTGCGTTTGTGGTGGATGCTTCGGTATTGGTTGGGCCATCCTCATGTTTCAGTTCTTGATGGCGGGCTAGCTGCTTGGGTCCTGGCGGGTTATGAAACTTCTACTTTAGAATCACCCCGAGTTCGCGGACGGTATACGAGGATGCCCGATGACCGAATGGTAGTTTCAACCCAGGATATTGTTTCAAAGATTCAGAAGGGCGAAGGTGCGGATATTATTGATGCGCGCGATGGTGCAAGATTTCGAGGAGAAAATGAGCCCATTGACGAGGTAGCAGGACATATCCCCGGGGCAAAAAGTTTTCCACTGACCACGAATTTAAAGAAAAACGGGGCCGTTAAAAATGGCAAACAGTTAGCAGAAGCATGGTCACTGGTTATTGGTGAGAGGGATATCGATAACGCAGTGGTGATGTGCGGTTCCGGAATAACTGCGTGTCATTTGGTCCTTACTGCAAAGCTAGCAGGATTGGATGCACCGAGATTGTATGTTGGTTCATGGAGCGAATGGATACGTGATCCTGACAGACCTGTGGAGGTGGGTGATGGAGTTGATAGTTAAAGTCCATTTGTGCGCAGATTTTAGATTAAGTTCGCTCAATAAGTGATTGTCAGGGATATTTAAATTATGTGACTGAGGAAAATTTCAAGAGAAAGGTGTTATTTTATTATAAATGATAAAAGATGATTCAAAACAGTATGTTATATTACTCTTCTTAACCATCATGTTAAGTAGCTGCGCAGCAGGCAACCCAGTCAGACGTGAATCCGTGGATATGGATTTTAATGGTACAGATTGCATCTCAATCAGGACTATCCGAGACTATACAGCGCTTGATAACCGTACCTTGCTGATTGAAGGGCCTGGCAAACAGAATTATTACGTGCGACTTGTAATGCCTTCCTTCGGAATCCGGTCTTCCTTTCAGTTAGGGGTCAAGTCGAGAGATGATTATTTATGTCCCTATGGCGGTGACCAAATTGTGTTTGGGGGACTAGATCATGAGCGGGTCAGTGTTCGGTCGATCACTCGTTTGAACGCTGAGCAGTTAAAGGATTTACTCATAAGGTACGGGAAAATCGAGCCAGAGGAACAACCGGATCCAGGGCCAGTTGAGCTTGATGGCGCTGAGGTCGAAGAGCTCGGTGAGGTCACGTAGTGATCCCACCACGCATCCGCAATCTCCGTGCGGACCCTCCCGACCACCCGACGGGTGGTCGGGTTTTATTATTTTTGGCGCCGAACTTTAATGAAGGGTGGCACAAATAATGAATGGCGCTGCTTTGGAAGGTGTAAAGGTAATAGACCTCACCCGTGTTTTGGCGGGGCCTTGGGCGAGCCAGTTATTAGCTGACTACGGTGCTAATGTAATTAAAATTGAACATCCCCTACGAGGCGACGACACCCGTGGTTGGGGCCCACCATGGCTGCAGGATGAGGGGGGTAAGGAAACAACTGATTCTGCCTATTATTTGGCGGCCAATCGCAATAAACGTTCAATAGCAATTGATCTTTCGCGTCCAGAGGGTGCAGAGCTTGTTAAGGCGTTAGTGGTCAACGCAGATGTGCTTATGGAGAATTTTCGAGTAGGCACAATGAGGCGTTTTGGGTTGGAGTATTCCGAACTGAAGAGGGTAAATCCGGCCCTGATTTTTTGTTCAATTTCGGCATATGGTCAAGACAGCAGCAGATCGGATGAGCCTGGATACGATGCAATGATGCAGGCATCCGGTGGATTGATGAGTATTACCGGTGAGGAAGATACGGGTCCCCAAAAGGTTGGAGTCGCGGTGTCGGATATTATGTCGGGGATGTATGCAGCGACAGGAATATTAACCGCGTTGGTCTCCAGGGGGTTAACCGGTGTTGGGCAGCACGTGGATATTCCTCTATATGATGCTCAGGTTGGCTGGCTCGCAAACCAAAATATGAATTATTTAATTGGGAACGAAAATCCAGGGCGACTCGGCACAAGCCATCCAAATCTGGTTCCATACCAAGCTTTTTCGACATCGGACGGTCATCTCGTTCTCGCGGTAGGCACAGACCGACAATTTATGGTGTTAATGCGGACCTTGGGCCTAGATGAGTGTGCTGAAGATCCGCGGTTTATGACTAATGCGGATAGAGTAGAGAACAGGGAGTTACTGGTCCCTAAATTGGTTAAGGTATTTAAACAGAAGAGCACAGCGGATTGGCTACAAAAACTCACTGCAAAAGGTGTTCCTGCGGGACCTATTAATACAATAGCCCAGGTTTTTTCCGATTCTTATGCAAAAGAAAGGAAATTGGTGCGTATGGTAAAACACCGTGATGCCGGGGTGATTCCGACAGTCGCTAATCCGGTCCGTTTTTCTCATACACCGGTGTCGTATCGAAATGCTCCCCCTGTACTGGGGGAGCATACGGTTGAAGTGCTGACGAAGGAGCTCGGTCTGACAGACCAAGCTACGCAGCAACTGATTGATTCTGGTGTTGTTAAGGCTACTCAATGACCGGAAAAAATCGGAGTGTTAGGGAAGCTTACGTGGATGATCGGTATCCGTGGCTTGATAAAGCGGTCCAAGACAAGTCAGAAATTATTACGGCAAGCAGGCGTTTAGCGCGAGATTTGGGAGAGAAATGGGCTGAGCATGAAAAGGCCATGGGTAAGACTGCTTGGCTAACGCCTCGAATAGTCTACATTGAAGATTGGCTTAGTCAGTATCTGATTGACGCAGCGGATTCAATACGGCCAATGAATAAGCTTGACCGTTTAAAGGAGTTGATGCTTTGGGAGGGGGCGCTCGCTAGGCGGATCCCGGATGAGGTACTGGGATTTGGGGGTATCGTAAAACAGCTTTCTATTGCGAGTAGTATTGCCTCGGAGTGGCTTATTCCGTATTCAAAAATTGAGGCAGCGGCATGTAGTCCGGATGAGGAGTTATTCGTAGAGGTTCTGGCTGATTATAAGGAGGCACTACGCAAAGGTAACTGGGTTGATAGTGCGGGGCTTCCGGAAGTGATTTGTGAACTGTTGTCGTCCGGCAAATGTATTCCTCCAAAAACCATAGTGGTTGCTGGCTTTCACCGGGTTAATCCAGCATTGGGTATGTTATTCGATGCCCTTAGAGGCCAAGACAGCACGGTCACGATCATTGACCCAGCGACTAAATCGGAATTGGTTGTGGAGCAGGAGTATCTCGAAGAGCGAGCCGAGTTTCGAAGTGCTGGTGCCTGGGCCGCAGAGATACTAAATGACAATTCCCGCGCCCGGATAGCCATAATTTGCCCTAGGCTTGAATCTAAAATGCAGCGAGTTAGCGGCCTTGTTCGTGAGGGGCTTTTGCCGGGGTGGCAGTTTGGTAATCAGCGCCACCAGTCGTTGGTTAATGTGGGGTATGGCCGTAGGCTAATAGATTTTCCAGCTGTAGGCGCGGCTATGCTCGTTTTGCGCTGGTTACGGACGGGTATTAAAGGGGAGGAGGTTAGTGTCTTACTTCGTAGTAATTGGATTGGTGGCGATTCTCTTGGGGGTAGAGCACGGCTAGAGGCTTACCTGCGCTCCTTATCTGATAGGGATTGGGATATAGGTACATTGCGTGCGGTGCTAATGGATAGGGACGCGAGCCTTGATGCAGTGGAATTTGTGCGGTTGCTTGATAAGGCGTACGAGTTATCTGAGGTTGTTGATCAACTTATGACGCCCCATCAGTGTGTCCAACGTATTGATAAATTTCTCAATGATATTGGTTGGCCGGGTGATGTTGCGCCTGACAGCCTAGATTTCCAGTTAAATAACCGATGGCGAGAACTATTAAACGAATTAGCAAAAATTGAGGGAATTACACAACGCATTCGTTTAAGCGATGCTATTAATCGACTTGAATCTCTTACGTTAGATACGCTATGGCAACCCGAAACGCTTACAGGGAGTGTTCAGTTGCTAGGGCCACAGCAAGCGGCTGGTATGGAGTTCGATGCTATTTGGATTGCAGGCATGGATTCATCAGAGTGGCCACCAAAGGCCCACCCTTCTTCATTTATATCACGAGATCTGCAACGTTCTTATGGCGTTTCTGATGCCACGCCAGCGGACACCTTAGATTTTTCGGAGAAACTGTTTTCGAGTCTTGTGAATTCATCGCCTGAATGCGTATTGAGCTGGTCACGGATACGGGATGGAACTGAGCGGGATGTGAGTGCGATGGTGGGAGCCCAGAAGGCTGGTGATTATAGGGGGGCTGAAGATCCAGGCTGGTCCACCAAGGGATTGGCGGGAACTACCCAAATGCTAACGATACCTGACGATGTTGTTCCTCCAGTAACGGATAGGGAAAAAATCTGGGGAGGTGCTTACACTGTCCAGAGACAAAAGAGTGAACCATTTTCAGGTTTTGTTTATGGCAGGCTTGGGGTGCGTCACCTAGAGCCTTTCAGTAAGGGCCTCACTCCTAGTTTGCGCGGGAGTATTGTGCATAGTGCGCTTTATACATTACTCAGGGATAAACCGTCTCGAGCGGATCTGGGTACTTGGGATGAGTCTAAAAAGAGCCAAAGAATCAATGGGGCTGCGGATTCCGCTCTTGACCCATATACACAGAATGCGGACGATGTACTTAAGCAGATCATCCGTATTGAGAGGGACCGACTTAAATTCCTATTAGAGAAATTTCTAATATCGGAATTGAGACGTCCGGAATTTCAGATCGTTGGTGTCGAAGCCAAGATCCCTTATTCAAAGTTCGGCGTAGACCTTGGTTTCAGAGTTGACAGAATTGATCAGCTTGCCGATGGGCGGATGTTAATTATTGACTACAAGACCGGTCAAACAAAAACCATAACAAACAATAAAAAGGAAATTCTGGAGATCCAGCCCGTTCTTTACGCGGATGCTCTAGATGCGGATATTTCCGGTTTATTGTTGCTCAACGTCAATAGCAGCGCGATCACACCACGAGGAGTAGGAAGTGGGTGGGCTGCAACAGGGAGCGCAACTGCGCCTGGTTGGCAGAATACATTAGAAGATTATATTGCAGAAGCGGATAAATTAGTCGAGGCACTTGGCTGTGGCGATGCTCGTGTAAATATCGGTGAGGGAAGCTCTGAAGGTGCTAATTCATTGGCTCTTCTTTCCCGGATTGCGGAGCTAAAAAATGCCGGATAAGCCCGATCTTTTAATGGCGGATATCAAAGCTAGACAGGAAGCTTTAGATATTACCAAGTCGTTTATTGTTCAGGCTCCTGCTGGTTCCGGAAAAACGGAATTACTTATTCAGCGTTACCTGGCCCTATTGTCCATCGTGGAGGATCCGGAAGAAGTGTTGGCTATTACTTTTACCCGGAAGGCAGCATTCGAGATGCAATCTAGGGTTCTTGAGTCGTTGCGGAAGGCTGCGCAGGGTATGTCTGCTGATAGTGACCACGAGGGTCAGACGTTGAGGCTTGCGAGAAATGTACTTGAGCAAGATAAACGTCAAGGCTGGGCGATTACCCAATCTCCGGCACGAATGCGCATATGCACTGTCGATGCTTTTGGAGCCGGTATTTCACGATCGTTACCGATGACTTCCGGGCTAGGAGGTATTGGTAGTACAGTCACCGATGCAGATGCAGAGCTCCTCTATAGGAATGCGGCAGCCGCGACATTGGATCATTTATCGGTTGATGCAAAACAGGGCAAGGGAGTCGAAATGATTCTTAGGCATCTAGATAGTGATACCAACCTTTATATTCGATATTTATCCCAGATGCTGAAGTCGCGGGACCAGTGGCTGGGTATTACGGGAAGTGGAATTAGTGATGAAGGTGCCGCCTTGGAGGCAAGAAGGGAGCTTGAGAGGAATATCGAGACTGCAATTAATCGCCAGCTTTTGCATGTTGATCAATTATTACCGGATGAGTTAAGAGAAAAATTACCAGGGCTTCTTAATCGTGCCGGAAGAAACCTTAAGGATGCGGGGAATGACAAGCATCCCCTTGTTGATTTTGTTGGAGTGAATGGACTTCCTAAAGCCCTCGCTGTCGAAAGGGAGGCTTGGGCGGGTATTGCAAAGCTTTTGGTGACGAAAGCCGGTCTCTGGAGAAGTAAACATGATAAGAGGGACGGATTTCCACCAAAGGACAGGGACGAAAAGGAGGTTTTACTCGCTCTTATTAAGTCAAACCATAGTAATGACGCTCTACGAGAGGGTTTTTTAAACCTGCGGGATCTGCCGTTTCCTAAATACAATGATGAGCAGTGGAATGTGCTTCTTGCGTTACTAAATGTACTTCCGCTTGCGGTCGCAGAATTAAGGCGGTTATTTAGTGAGCAGGCTGTGACAGATCATATCGAAGTGGCTTTAGCCGCGGGACGGGCACTGGGCAAAATTGATGAGCCAGGTGATATTGCGTTGATGCTTGACTACAAGGTGCAGCATCTTCTGGTTGATGAGATGCAGGATACCTCGATAGGGCAATATGACGTACTAAGAAAGCTGACAGCCGGTTGGGTACCTTCCGATGGACGCACAATCTTTTGTGTTGGCGACCCCATGCAGTCCATTTATCGATTTCGGGATGCAGAGGTAGGAGAGTTTTTACTGGCGCAAAGAAACGGGATTGGGAACATCGCTTTAAAACCTCTGACGCTTCGCCGAAATTTTCGTTCGGGCGGGGATCTTGTGCAATGGTTTAATGAAGTATTCAGCTTAATCATGCCCCAAAAGGAAGACCCGAATGTTGGAGCTATAACATATTCATCCTCAATACCAGTTGAATCTATGGAAGGGCTAGGTGAATGTTTCGTTCAGCCTCTTTTCGATGCTAGCCACGCGCAAGAGGCAGCACGCACGCTAGAGGTGATTCAGAAATGTATCAAACAAAACGATGAAGATAATTTGGCGGTACTGGTACGAAGCCGAACTCATTTAGTTCATTTAATGCCTATCCTTAGGCAAGCGGGGATAGAGTACGAGGCGGTTGAGATAGACCGGCTCACAGATCGCCCAGAAATTATTGACCTGATTGCATTGACTAGGGCGCTTTGCCATGAAGGCGATCGTTTGGCATGGCTCGCGCTTCTACGGGGCCCATGGTGTGGATTGCGTTGGAGGGATCTGCATGCTTTGGTTTCTGGTGATTATGAGCAGACAGTTCTGGAGATTTGTCAAACTCCTGAGGTATTTTCAAAGCTATCAATTGAAGGGCAAGAGCTACTATCGTCATTACTGGTAACCCTAAAACCATACATCCGTAGCAAAACAAATCTCTCATTGCGAGAAAGAGTTGAGCAGGTGTGGTGTCAGCTTGGTGGGCCGACCTGGATCAAAGGTGAGTCCGAGCTTCAGAATGCGTACTTGTATCTGGAAATGCTTGACGAGTTGAGTTTTGCAGGGACCCTCAAGGATATACTTGAGCTGGAGGAGCGACTGGAAAGTCAACGTGTTTCGACCACGGTAAGTGCTGAGTGCCGGGTCCAACTAATGACTATCCATAAGGCAAAGGGCTTACAGTTTGATCACGTGCTGTTGCATGCGGTGGGGCGTCGTCCGCGGGGTGATACGCGGGAGGTGCTGACGTGGCTCAATTTACCCGACAGTGATGTGAAAACGAATGTTTTAATAAGCCCAATTGGCCATAGAGGGGCTTCTGATGTTGATCCGCTATATCGATTTATTGCTCGTACAGACAAAGAAAAAACGAAAAGGGAACTGGGCCGACTTCTTTATGTTGCTTGTACGCGCGCAAAAAGTTCATTGCATATCGTTGGGAGCGTGAAGGTGTCAAAGGATGGTGGTTTGTCTAAACCTGCTGTCAATTCGCTCCTGGAGCATTTGTGGCCGGCTGTGGCTGGCCGTTATGAGCATGCCTTTACTGCGTGCCAGCAGGCGAGAGGGCAGAACGATTTAAGTGGGAAGGCTCCACAGAAAGCCGATATATGGCGTAATCCTGTGCTACGGCGACTGCCAAAGTCATGGCGGTTACCTTCACCGCCGGAGCCAGATTTTCTTAAAAATTTGCCGGGCAGGGATATAACTGATGACACACTCGTTGATTATTATTGGGTGGGAGCTGCGGCGCGCAATGCAGGGACGATAGTTCATCGGTGGCTACAGCGGTTAGCTGAAAAGGGCACTGATGTAGCACAGCTCGATTATCAAGAGATTCATGACATCAGCCGTAAATGGGCGGAAGCAATGGGTGTGCCTGTAGATGAGACTGAAAATGTTTGCCAGAGAGTCGAAGATGCAATACGAAATGTCACAGAGGATCCAAAGGGTAGGTGGCTCCTTGAGGGCGATGGTGCCTGCGAGTTACCTATTACCGGTCTTTTTAATGGTAGGGTGGAGTCGATTGTGATTGACAGGGTTCGGATTGATTCTGATGGGACTCATTGGATTGTGGATTACAAAACTAGTTCGCATGAAGGTGGCGATCTGGATGTATTTTTGCAACAAGAAGCTGAGCGATATAGAGGACAATTACAAAGATACTCTAGGATTTATAATAATCTGGCCGGTGTGGAAGCGCGAACGGCACTTTATTTCCCGCTTTTAAAGAAATTCCATGAGGTCAAAGTATAGTCTGTGTTTAGCTGAGAGGTTTCTCTAGGTATTTTTAAAGGGCTGCTTTTATTGTTGTTGGATAGGAATTATTAAAGTTGTCCCTCAAACCGAAACTCCCGCAATCCGTTCTCGTTAGGAGACCCGAGTAGTCGCAGTTGCTGTCCAATAGAAGGTGTTGCTCCACGCCTGGCTGCAACCTGTCCTACGAGACTGTAGTTACCATTTTTTAAAATTGATAGAGTCCCGATCACCTGTAACACACCGCTTAGGTCTTGGAAGTCTGCTTTGATAGCGTCTCTCTCTGTCACAAAATTGACGCTTAAATTTCCAAGCACACCGGCGGACAGATCTGGAATATACAGGTTCCCAATCTGCATTGTCCCTGCCACGGTAACCGGAAACTCATTGGCTATAGCAATTTGATCGAAGTTAAATGATAAATCAGCACGAATACCATTTCGTTTGAATATTAGATGCACAACATCAAGAGGGACATTCCCGCTTAGATCTGAAAGGATCAATGTGCCGTTGTAACCGAGTGAGACATCAGAATAAATAGAGCCGGATGCTGGCTTACTTGCTGTGTTAAAGGTCAGTCTCCCTCTGAGAATGTCCGATGGCTTGAAATTCCAACTGATATCCCGAATATAAGCTTTTCCTACCATGCCTTGGAGGGCGTTTCCCTTCCAGATGGTTCCAGAAATATGACCAAGCAGAACTGATTCGGGGATAAACCATCGATAGGCAATTTTTGCCGGAAATGACAATATTAGAACTGTAATAAATACACAGAAGCCTACTAAAATATAACGCTTAATCAAAAAACGAGCCTTTAGAACTGCAGGGTCACGGTTGAGTTCACACGACCTGCGGTACTGCCTGATGCCATAGAAAAACTACCCGATTCGAGTTGCAGGCCGTATTGCCTGTGAAGATCGCCAATCCAAAGCATCAGGTCATCGAAGGTGGCGTTTTGGAATTCTACTCTTATCCCATCACCAGTTGGTGTTGGTTGGCTACGTTGTAGCGACTGGGTGAGTCCTCGTTGACGTATTGTAGTATCGACGATCACAATGAGCGATTGATTTTCATTGTTCCTGGGTGCGGGATTGTTCCCTGTGGACTGTATTTGATTTTTCAATGGCCTCAAGGCAGTTATAGAGCGCTCCCAGATATTAACGCGCTCGCTTGTCGTCCGGTGGCCATTATCCAGAGGCACCCACAAACCAAACCATAGCGCGGATAAAATTATTGCGGCGGCGCCAAGGCAAACGAGGATTCGTTCGCGCTCCTGTAGAGAGAGGAACCAGATTTTCATATGGTTTCCTCCTGTATTTGAATTCGGCTACTTATTTGCTCTCCTACCTGGTCCGTCGACTGAATGATTGCACGAAACTGGCCGGTTTCCCCGATTATCCGTTGTAGTTTATCCAGGGTAGCGACGTCTGGCGCGGAGACCCGCAGGTCAATTACGCCAGCGCGGAAACTAATTGCCAGTATTTTGGTATTTTGGTTTTGCTGGACGGCTTTACTGACCTGCGCCATGGATTGCAAAAAAACAGGAGCTTCCACCGTGTTTCCTGTGCGTCTTCTCAGAGAGTCGATGGTGGCAATTGGATCGGTCACCTCGCGCGCCCCGGGAAGCATGTTGCGATATTCGGTATTGAAGGACGAGCTAAGAAGTTCCTCTTGCTTGGTTAGCATATAGAGATCCATGGCCTTCCCACCAAACGCTATCAAGACAAAACCGAGTAACAGTGCCGCGGCATGTCGCCACGGCCGAAACAGGGCTGCGTATTCGATTTTTGGTCCATAGTGACCTTGAAGTAAATTAATACCATTACCGGTTGCCACAGTTGCAGCAAGTTTTGGTAGAGCACCATCCGGCAGGATTTTTACTTCGACGCTGTCCAGATCCTTCCGAAGCTTATTCCAGCCTGCCTCATATATTTGTTCTGTATCTGAGGTGCAATAGGCTAGTAGGTGCCGTGGTCGCGGGTTATTGGCCTGATCTTGTTTATCAATCTCATCAGATTCGTTGTTCGACACCCCTATCGCTTTAAGCGCATCTATAGGTGAGAAGTCTTCCATCATAAGGGTTAAATCAGCCCCGTCATTCATAAACAACCGATCCTCGGTAACTAGAATGCTTACAGTGCCTGGTATTCGAGCTAGACCATGATTCTCAGCTATCATGCGGTCGGGGCTGATGTCGTGGGATCTGAATAATTCAATCCACTCGTCCATTCGCTCTTCGCTGACGACACATACAGGTGTATGGCCAGATGCTCCTTTATCGCCGATGGCAAAATGCAGTTCCTCAACGTCTTGTGCGAGAAATTCTTCCAGTGCATATGGAAGCGCGGCCATTAGTTTGTGGCCTTTCGCGGGTATATTCACCTTGGTCGTTAGTACATCAGCACCGGGTACAAGTGCAATCACACGACGTCCATCAGCCTCGTTAGCTGCTTGGTCCAATGCTCCTTGAGTCTCTGGCTGGCACACCATTCCCGCCGAATCGACTACAATCCAGTTGGCTTGTTTGTCATTGTGGTCATCGATTTTAATTATCAAGTTTTCTGACATATCAAGCTGTTCCAAGGCTCCGCAAAATTGGCGACACAGTGCCGGTCGGTGCACGCTTCAATAAGCTATACAATGTGATCCGAACGGTATCAATCCGCACGACTACCTTCAATCTAAAAAATTCAGTTGAATCCCCTAGGTTATTTAACACATCTGGAGGAACAAGGGGCGCAAATAACGTGGGAATATCGCTAAAGCCTGAGCCTTCGCGCTCTGTCAGCAATCTCTCTACATCTGCAGCAGTTAGATTTTCATCGAGTGATAATAAAACTGCCGGTGTAGCTGTGTTCACATTTATAGCAGTCCGCCCAGGAAGCGCAACAATATGTGGTTCCAGTGTCTTCCATATCTCGCGCTCCATACCTTCTATAGCGGCCAACTCGCTCACTGTCGAAAGGGATTGGTTGGCTGTCCGATAGGGAGGTATAGTGCCTGTATAGATGGGGTCCTCGGCTCCGTCTGGGAACAACGCGTCTGAGTTACCATCTATCCAATCAGCTGTAATTCCTGCAAAACGTGGGTCGATACCCAGACCTGATAGGAGCCTTTGAAATTGAGCCAAAGCTTTCTCGTCTACTTCCCCTTCCTGACCCACTAGGTTGTTAACATTGAATCGACCCTGAAGGTCTTCGATGCTACCAAAAATTTCACCGCCCTCGATAGGTAGCCCTGGGAGCTGACCTGCCCAAGCTTCGTTTAAATGATCGGTACGATTGTTTTCAAGGTCTTCATGAAGAATATTGATTACCCAGCTTTCGGCGCCAAGGGCCACCTGTACTGCCTGATCCCTGCCTAGGTTGACCAAGGTTCTTCTGACGTCTAAAGCGTTATCCCAGGCAAGATTGGTGGCAACCATGGTTGCTAGCGCTGAAATGAGCATTGCCGTTATCAAAGCAACACCCTTTTGATATTGCCCGTTCATGGGGTAATCTCGATGAGGCGTCGGATTTCTCCTTCATCCGCGAGGAGCAAGGTTACCTCTACGGCTCTTGGCCGTTCCCGGAGACTCAGTTCCTGTGGTCGGTCGGGGAGGGGCCATTGGTCCGAAAAATCATCCTCCCCCATAAGGAAGCGAAATTCTATTCCTTCTACTCCGTCTAGAAGCAATAAGCTAGCCGGTTCATTGTTAAGGGTTCTATCAAGGGAATACCAATGGTAACGAGTTAGCTCCTCTTCTTCTATGCGGTAACCAACACGCTGTAATGTGCTACGAGGTAAAACAATCGGGTTGTTCCAGCCTCCCCGTGTTAGTTCGAGCGCAAACCCCGACTGAAAACCAGTATCGAGAGCAGGCCGAAAATTGTCGCCAAGTTCATCTCTGACAGCTCTAGGAGCGAGTTGCTGTAAATCATCATTTAACATGCGCATTGTTCTTTGCAGGGCTTGGAGGCGATCCATTCTTTCATTGAGTATTTCTGCACTCAGCAGGGTTTGGCTTAAAGTTCCATATGAAAAAGCTGCAAGCACAGCAAAAACGGCCATAGCTACCAGCACTTCGATTAATGTGAATCCTCTGGAAAGAGTCACCGGCTGGACTCGTTTGGTTGGCCTGTATTAGACCAAATGCGGTTTGATTCCCCTATCACGGTTGGCTCGCCGATAAAGCCTGTTACAGTACGAATGATGTCATCAGACCCTGCAAATGTTACCGCGACGTCGACGCGGTAGAGGAACTCAATTCCCGTCTCCGAAACCGTAGCTGTCCAATTCCAGTCGAGATCCGCGAACTCAACCTGACCACTCGTATCATCAACTTCAGGTTCAATATTGGCAAGTCGCATCTCCGTAATCTTGTTGTGAGCAATCCACGCTGCGTATGTCCTGTCCCGCATCGCGGTCCCAGCATCAATCATCTGACTAATGCTTGCCATGACCGCGACAAGGGCCATGCTCGCAATTACAAGCGCAACCATCACTTCTATTAGTGTGAAGCCGCCTGAGGTTTTAAAGGATCTTTGTGCCTGCATCCTCAAGCTCTAGTTCTCCAGTCAAAGTCATGGTTAAAATAATCTCTCTCTGATCTGCTCTGCGAAAGAATCTTAATTCGAATGGAGATATATCTCCGCTGGACATAATCAAGATATGGGGTAAATAGTCGTCAGTGAGGTCCCTGTTTATCTCTTCATTGTCGTCATCTACGTCTTCTGCTCTGGTTTGTTGTGCTTCTTTGTGTAGCAAAACCTCCCGATTCTCGACATAAAGGACAAATTCTATACCTGCCTGTTCGAAATTTCTTTGGTGCAAGTAATCATCCCCGGTAATCTCAAACCACTGATCAAGAAAAGGCTCATGTTCAAGGAATCGGTAGCCGTCATTCATAAACTCGAGTCCGAAATCTCGACCTTGGGTCGTAGCTTCTTCACTCACCAAATTGATCAGCGAGGTTAATCGCCGGCTTTCCTGCTCAAGGGTGTCATTGCCAGACAGAAGGCCAAAAGACAGTAAAGCCACTCCCATTAGGATGCCAACGATTACTAGTACCACTAGGATTTCTATTAGTGTAAAAGCGCGAGAGCTGCGCATTTTTACAAAATTATAAGTTGGTATGCGGATTGCCATATTTTTATCCGCTGAACCTTATTAGCCTAATATTTGGTTAAAGATCCCAGTTTCCAATGTCGCTATCGACACCTTCGCCACCGGGGCGTCCATCCCTGCCGAAAGTGTAGATGTCGATTTCTCCGTTCTGACCAGGATTTAAATATTGATAGTCATTACCCCATGGGTCCTTCGGGAGTCGATCCAGATAGCCACCGGGCTTCCAGTTTCGAATATTTGGGTCGGCAGGCCTGCTTACAAGCGCTTCCAGACCTTGTTCTGTTGTCGGGTACGAAAAGTTATCTAGCCTGTAAAATTTAAGCGAGTTTTCTATGCCCCTCAGGTCTTGCTGCACTCGAGTAAGGTTTGCATCGTCAATTCGACCAATCACATTCGGCGCCACAATAGCTGCCAAAATACCTAGAATGATCACTACGACCATGATCTCGATCAGTGTAAAACCATATTGGTGCTGTAATTTTTTACTGCTCACAGCGGTTGCTCCGGAAAAACACGCCAGTTCTCTAGCTTGTATGACGTTGACTATCAGTGAGATGAACCGTCAGTATACCACTCATGAGCGTATTCAAAAGCTATGCATCATCGTTCAGAGCCGCGTTGAAGGGCTCGTCTAACTGGTACATCGCCGGGGTTATGGGGCTCATTTGCCTGTTAATTGCAGCAATGACTGATGGCGGTATGGCCGCCCTGAAATATGATCGCTTGAAGATCGAGGAAGGGGAGTATTGGCGTCTACTTACTGGCCACTTTACGCATCTTAGTGTGGCTCACCTAAATTTGAACCTTTTTGGCCTATTTTTGGTATGGCTTCTGGTGGGCAGGTATTACAGTTCCCTTCAATGGTTGGTGGTCATTCTATTTTGTTTGATCACAGCATCAGCTGGTCTCTGGTTTATCGATCCCAATATTCTCTGGTATGTTGGGCTTTCTGGTATTTTACACGGGTTTCTGTTGGCCGGGGCAATGCAGGGTTGCCGCGTTCTACCTATCGAAAACGCCATAATTTTCGCAATCGTGACAGGTAAATTAGTGTACGAGCAAGTAGCTGGACCGGTACCCGGTGCTGAGTCGGGATCAGGTGGGAGTGTTGTTGTCAACGCACACCTTTTCGGCTCTGTCGGGGGTATCTTGGGGGCGACCATTCTATGGCGTAGTGGCATGATCAATCGATCTATATAATTCGGCAGATCTTACCAACGGAGTGTTGTATTGACGTTTTCATTTGTATTTCCTGGCCAGGGTTCGCAATCTATCGGGATGCAGCAAGAACTGGCACACCGATATCCCATTGTCCGTGAGACTTACAAGGAAGCTGCAGACAATTTAGGCTTCGATCTCTGGGATATTGTTCAAAACGGTCCCAAAGAACGGTTAAATCAGACCACGGTTACCCAGCCGGCCATGTTGACAGCAGGGATTGCGACCTGGCGAGCTTGGTTGAATGAGGGGGGTGATCACCCAAAAATGATGGCAGGACATAGTCTGGGGGAGTATTCGGCTTTAGTTGCGGCCGGAGCGATTGAATTTGGCGCCACTATCAAGCTGGTTCGAAAGCGAGCAGAATTAATGCAGTCCGCTGTGCCCGAGGGTGAAGGTGGAATGGCGGCGATACTGGGTCTAGAAGACGAGGCTATTATCGAAGTTTGTCGAGCAACGTCTCAGGATGGCGTCGTCGAGGCAGTTAACTTTAATTCACCAGGCCAGGTTGTTGTTGCCGGGGAACGCTTCGCAGTAGAGAAGGTCGTTTTGCTGGCAAAAGAGGCGGGGGCTCGGCGAGCAATTATGCTACCGGTTAGCGTGCCGGCCCATTCCTCTTTGATGCGGCTGGCCGGGGCAATATTGGCAGATGAGTTGGAAGATACTGTAATAACCGACCCAGTTGTACCGGTTATTTGTGCTGTTGATGCGATGCCATACGCGAATCCAGGGGATATTCGAAATCGGCTAAAGCAGCAGATATTTCAACCGGTTAGGTGGGTAGATGTTGTTCGTCACATGATGAATGCGGGCATCGAAAATATCGTTGAATGTGGGCCCGGTAAAGTGCTTACCGGCCTTAATCGACGAATCGATCGAAGTTTGACGGCAGCGTGCCTTGATAATGATACGACATTGCAAGAAATCAAAGATGGAGTGTTTGGATGAATCTAGGACAAAGTGAGGCACTTGCTGGCCAAGTTGCAATTGTTACGGGAGCTTCGCGAGGAATTGGCGCTGCCATTGCTGCAAATCTGACTGATGCTGGGGCATTGGTAATTGGTACTGCTACCAGTCAAGAAGGAGCGGAAGGTATTTCACAAGCACTGGGGCAGCAAGGTAGGGGCTGTGTGCTTGATGTTTCCAGCGATGAATCGGTTCAAAGTTTAATGAAGAATATTCAGGAGAAGGAGGGTGCCCCCACCATCGCGATAAATAATGCAGGTATAACTCGAGATAACCTGCTGCTGCGGATGAAAACTGAAGAATGGGATGACGTGCTCACAACTAATCTGTCTGGAGTTTTTAGAGTTAGCAAGGCCGTTTTGCGGGGCATGATGAAAGCTAAAACCGGGAGAATCATAAATATAGCTTCCGTCGTTGGCGTTACCGGGAATCCGGGGCAAGCTAACTATGCGGCGGCGAAAGCTGGAATTATCGGATTTACAAAGTCCCTAGCCCAAGAAGTTGGTTCTAGAAATATAACGGTGAACACCATCGCTCCGGGGTTTATTGACACAGATATGACACAAGTCCTCTCCGAGCAACAGCGAAATTCGATACTTGATAATGTGCCTCTTGGGCGACTCGGAGATGCGCTAGACATTGCAAATGCGGTTAATTTTCTTGCCTCTCCGGCAGCATCTTACATTACCGGTGAGACGTTACATGTTAACGGTGGGATGTTAATGGACTAAGAATGCAGCAAAATGAGGCTAGATTGCCCATTCGGATTCACATACAATACCGTCGCGCGCTTGTGGTATAACGAAATATCAATGACTTAGCGCCAGTTTGGGGAAAATCAAGGTAAGAATATCCGACCTGTAATGTCCGAAATGGCAGTAGTTACACAGCCATTCAGACCGATTAGTTAGGTTTGAAATAGTTTTTTAAGTTTCTTTTCAAGGGGAAGTCATAAAAATGAGCAGTATTGAAGAGCAAGTTAAGAGTATTGTTGCCGAACAACTCGGTGTTAAGGATGACGAGATAGCCAACGATGCTTCTTTCGTTGACGATCTGGGAGCCGACTCCCTTGATACAGTTGAGCTTGTGATGGCGCTTGAGGAGGAATTTGAAACTGAAATTCCCGATGAAGAAGCAGAAAAGATCACAACCGTTCAGCAGGCGATTGATTTCGTTAATAGTCGTCAAGACGAAACATAGGCCATGCTGAAGTGGGTGCGACGAACAAACGCCGCATTAACTCACAAAATACCACTCCAATCGCTCCCTGCAGTTTAGTATAGGCTTGAGCTGTGAGTGTTCGACGCGTAGCAGTTACGGGTATGGGGCTACTTACGCCCGTAGGCAACGATATGGAGTTGGCCTGGCGAAATGTTTGCGAAGGGCATTCCGGTATCGGTCCCATCACTGTTATGGACGCCAGCGCTTTGCCGACACGTATAGCTGGAGAAATCCGGGACTTCGATATTTCGGATTATTTAGCTCCCCGGGATGCTCGCCGTATGGACCGCTTTATACACTATGGAATCGCTGTTTCAGTAGAAGCTCTTAACGATTCTGGATTAGAAGTAACTGAAAATAATCGGGATCGTATGGGTATAGCCATGGGTGCGGGTATCGGTGGTTTGGATACAATTGAAAATAATCACAATAAAATGCTTGCTGGTGGCGTTCGCAAGGTGTCGCCATTTTTTATCCCTGGAAGCTTAATCAACATGATTTCAGGCAATGTAAGCATTATGTATGGTATGACAGGCCCGAATCTGTCGATTGTGTCTGCCTGTGCGACATCTGCGCATTGTATTGGAGTTGCAGCTCGAAGCGTAATGCATGGTGATTGTGACGTTATGCTTGCTGGCGGCGCTGAATATGCAACTACAGCATTATCCCTAGGAGGATTTGGTGCGGCACGTGCAACTACGAGACGCAACGATGAACCTAAGAAAGCGAGCCGCCCCTTTGATCAAGATCGGGACGGTTTTATTCCTAGTAATGGCGCTGGGGCAATTATTTTGGAAGAACTTGAACATGCGAAGGCGCGTGGTGCAAAAATTTATGCAGAACTAATTGGTTTTGGGATGAGTGGTGATGCCTTCCATATCACCGCCCCCTCCGAAGACGGGGAAGGCGCCAAAAAATGTATGGACGCGGCCCTTAAGGATGCCGCAGTTAACCCCTCCGATGTTGATTATTTAAATGCCCACGGGACATCTACGCTCGCGGGTGACCTTGGGGAAACCTTAGCGATTAAGGGTATGTTTGGATCTGGAGCATATAAATTACCAGTAAGCTCAACGAAATCGTGTACAGGTCATTTGCTGGGTGCGGCTGGTGTGGTCGAAGCTATTTTTTCAATTCTAGCTATTCGCGACCAGATTCTTCCCCCAACGATAAATTTGGACAATCCAACCTCTGATTGCGATCTTGACTATGTACCTCACAGTGCTCGGGATGCAAAAGTGAGTACTGTGATGTCTAATTCTTTTGGTTTCGGAGGAACTAACGCTAGTTTAGTATTCGCTGCCCACAGGTGATTTCTCCAATTCGCGTCACTACCATATACTTATCACATGTTTGAGCTGCGGAAGTTGATCTTCGGTGCGATCGTCCTGGCGCTTTTGGCGTTTATGACGATTGGCGTCCAGTTTAAACAGTTTCTATCGAGGCCCATCAATATTTCTGAGCCTATTGAAGGATTCGAAATTAATTCGGGGATGTCATTTTCAGAGGTCAGTTCCCAGTTGACAGCGCTTGGATTAGTCACGCACCCAGTTTTTTTTCAACTTTACGGTAGATTCGCCGGTCACGCAGGCTCCTTGCAGGCGGGGGAGTACGTAATTGAGGAGGGCGTAACTCCTGCCGGGCTTCTCAATAAATTTGTGACGGGTGACGTTCGCCTTTATTCGTTCACTGCTGTGGAGGGCTGGACATTTTCCGAATTTTTGCAACGACTGGGGGATCACCAGGCTATAAATAAAAGGGCTGAGGTGCTCGATGTAACTCATTTGATGACATCTTTAGGTGTCGCTGAAAATCATCCGGAAGGATTATTTCTACCGGAAACCTATCATTTTCCAAAGGGCACACATGATACCGAAATACTCAAGCAGTCTTATTCTCTTATGTCTAATATTTTAAAAAAAGAGTGGGATGAAAGGGCCTTGGACTTACCTATCACAACTCCATATGAAGCGTTAATACTTGCTTCAATCATAGAAAAAGAAACCGCTCTTGCAGACGAGCGCCCGATGATTGGTGGGGTCTTCGTGCGCCGATTAAAAGCCGGTATGCGTTTGCAGACCGACCCCACTGTTATTTATGGGTTAGGACAGGATTTTGACGGAAATTTAACAAGGCAGCATTTGCGTAACGATACCCCATACAATACCTATACACGACACGGTCTACCGCCTACCCCAATAGCTTTGCCGGGAAGGGCGGCGATAAGGGCTGCGCTGCAGCCGGCGGATGGCAGTGCCCTTTATTTCGTTGCGACCGGAAAGGGTGACGGTAGTCATAAGTTTTCGGATACGAAGGAAGAACATGATCAAGCAGTGGGGGAGTATTTGAAACGCATACGTGA
>CAJWFK010000021.1 GCA_913031125.1 uncultured Woeseia sp.
AGCGGCGGTCTCCAAAACCGCAGGTTGGGGGTTCGATTCCCTCCTGGCCTGCCAGGCATTAATTGAACAGAACAATGAACACAGTAGCACCAGAAGAAAATCAGTCGGGTTTACTCGATATTATAAAATTGCTCGCTGCAGCTACTACGCTAGTGGGCGGTCTTTATGGTTATTACTATCTGATTGAGTGGACTTTACCTCTTCGGGTCCTCTTGGTTTTAGGGGGCTTGATAGCGGGTATCGGTATTGCAATGACAAGTACTCAGGGCCAACGGCTTTGGTCATTCATTCAGGGAGCACGAATTGAAATTCGTAAGGTGGTTTGGCCAACGAAGCAGGAGACGACTCAAACTGCAATTGCTGTGTTTGTGTTTACTCTGGTAATGGCTCTGTTTTTCTGGGGGCTGGACTCATTTTTGCTATGGCTAACTCGTACATTAGTCGGTTAGTTATATAGTGTAGTAAGGAACAATAGGGGAATAACAGAAGGTGGCATTGCATTGGTACATAGTCCACGCCTATTCAAATTTTGAGCACAAGGTTAAGGCTTCTCTTGAGGAGCGCATTGAACTGATGGGGCTTGAAGACAAGTTTGGTGACATATTGGTGCCAACGGAAGAGGTTGTCGAAATGAAGGAAGGTCAGAAGCGCCGAAGTGAGCGCAAATTCTTTCCTGGATATGTGCTTGTTCAAATGGAAATGGATGACGAGACTTGGCACCTTGTAAAGGAGGTCCCAAAGGTACTGGGATTCATTGGCGGATCTTCGGATAAACCTGCTCCAATTACTGAGGCGGAGGCTAATAAAATTCTTGATAGAGTTCAGGAGGGTGCAGATAAGCCACGGCCGAAAGTTTTATTTGAGTCAGGCGAGGTAGTCCGTGTAATAGATGGACCCTTTAACGACTTTTCTGGGGTAGTTGAGCAAGTGAACTACGAGAAGAGTAGGTTGCAAGTAGCGGTCCAGATTTTAGGCCGATCGACCCCTGTTGAACTCGATTTTGGTCAAGTGGAAAAAGGATAGGAATATACAGGTTGGCTGTTACTTTGCCGACCGTAATAAAAAACAATACGAGGAGGCTTAACTAGCCGCTTGGACTCGGGAGAAGATTACCATGGCTAAGAAGGTTTCTAGCTATATCAAATTGCAGGTGCCTGCGGGTCAGGCAAATCCAAGCCCCCCAGTTGGCCCGGCGTTGGGTCAGCACGGTGTAAATATCATGGAATTCTGTAAAGCATTTAATGCTGAGACTCAAAGTGTGGAGCCAGGACTGCCTATACCGGTGATTATTACCGTCTATAGCGACCGCAGTTTTACTTTCATTAGTAAAACACCTCCGGCTGCTGTTTTGCTTCGGAAAGCAGCAGGCGTAGAGAAAGGTTCTGGAATACCAAATACCGAGAAAGTGGGTACAGTTAATCGGAATCAGTTAGAAGAAATTGCAACCACCAAGATGCCTGATTTGACTGCTGCTGATATGGATGCAGCCGTGCGTACAGTGGCGGGAACGGCAAGGAGCATGGGTATTGAAACTGAGGGTGTGGAGTAATGGTGCTGGTATCGAAACGCAGGAAGTCGGCACAGGAAAAAGTAGATTCAAACACAAAGTATTCTGTGGACGAAGCGCTTAGTTTAGTGAAGGAGTTTGCTACAGCAAAATTTCCGGAAAGCATTGATGTGGCGGTGAATCTTGGAGTTGATCCGCGGAAATCAGATCAGGTAGTGAGGGGATCTACAGTTTTGCCTAATGGGACTGGGAAATCAGTTCGAGTGGCAGTGTTCGCTCAAGGAGAAAATGCCGACAAAGCAAAAGATGCTGGGGCAGATATCGTAGGGCTGGAGGATCTTGCTGAGAAAGTTAAAGACGGTGAGATGGATTTTCAAGTGGTCATCGCAACGCCGGATGCTATGCGGGTAGTTGGCACATTAGGACAAATACTGGGCCCGCGAGGTCTTATGCCGAACCCTAAAGTTGGCACCGTGACGACGGATGTTGAACAAGCAGTTAACAATGCAAAATCAGGGCAGGTTCGTTACCGGGCCGATAAGGCCGGTATTGTGCACTGCCCGATTGGTCGGGCCGATTTTGAAGTCGCCCAACTTAAGGAAAATATGGAAGCTTTGCTGATCGATTTAAATAAAGCCAAGCCAGCTTCATCGAAAGGACAGTATGTTAAAAAGCTTACAGTTTCCTCAACCATGGGCCCTGGCGTATCAATAGATAGGGCCTCGATAGAAATTTGATTAGAGAAAATTTCAGTTTACGTCCTAGGACGTAGCTGTGGATAGAGGCTGGGGTAAATCCCGGTCATCGTCGAAGACCGCAGGCGGTTGGTGTGAAGGTCAACCTTAATTATAGCCTGCGTAGATGGTGAAGCCTGAGTTGGAGAAATCTGGCAACGGTAGCACTGTCAGTTTGGAGAGTTAGCACTGTTGCTACTCATATGTGTAACCGTAAGTCAGGAGATAATTATGGCACTGAGACTCGAAGACAAAAAAGAAGTTGTCAAAGAGATAAACGCGGTTGCGGGCGAATCGCTGTCTGCTGTTGTTGCAGAATACAGGGGTTTGTCAGTTGCAGAAATGACGGCTTTGCGAAGAGAGGCTCGAGAAGCTGGAGTTTATATGCGTGTTGTAAAAAATACGTTAGCGCGCCGGGCCGTCAAAGGGACTAATTTTGAGTGTATTGAAGAAACGTTCAAGGGACCCCTTCTGCTCGCGTTTGCGAAGGAAGACCCGGGTGCTGCTGCAAGGGTTATCAGGACATTTTCTAAGGAGCATGAAGCTCTTCGGGCAGTGTCGCTTTCTATAGGCGGGCAGCTTATGCCTTCGTCCGAGCTCAAAAAGCTAGCAGATTTACCAACGCTAGATCAGGCTAGAGCTATGGTGCTCGGTGTTTTGCTGGCACCAGTTTCGCGATTCGCACGGATTCTTTCTGAGCCCCCAGCGATGCTAGTGCGGACCTTATCTGCCAGAAATAGCCAAGAAGCGATATAGAAAAAAGATTTGTAAATAAATACCTGACTCAGGATTGATTTTTTTAAAGGAAAGTTGAAATGGCATTATCAAATGAGGACCTGCTCAAAGAATTGAGCGCAAAGCCAATAATGGAAGTAGTCGAGCTTGTCAAAATGCTCGAAGAAGAATGGGGCGTGTCTGCTGCTGCTCCAGTAGCTGTAGCTGCTGTTGGTACCGGTGGCGACGCCGGAGAAGAAGCTGCTGAAAAGACTGAATTTGACGTTGTTCTTAATAGTTTTGGAGAGAACAAAGTTGCGGTTATTAAGGCAGTTCGCACGATTACCGGTCTTGGCTTGAAGGAAGCCAAAGATACGGTTGAAGGTGCCCCAGCAACTATTAAGGAAGGCTTATCTAAGGACGAAGCCGAAGACTTCAAGAAACAGCTTGAAGAAGCTGGTGCTGCAGTCGAGTTGAAGTAAGCGTTTGTCCCTGCAGTTCATGATGCAGGTACCTGCGCCCACTAAAGCGGGGGACCAACTGCAAAAAGCAGCCGGTAGAGCACTCACCGGAAGCTTAGTTGTACCCCAAATATTGAGGACATAAACGAATGCCTTATTCATTCACTGAGAAAAAACGTATACGTAAGAGTTTCGGCAAGCGACCGACGATTCTAGAAGTTCCACACATGCTTTCTATCCAGCTCAACTCGTACAATAAGTTTCTGCAGGTGGATAAGTCTGTGCCAGACCGTGAAGATATTGGACTCCATGCTGCTTTCCAGACTGTTTTTCCAATTGTTAGCTACTCTGGTAACGCGGCACTTGAGTACGTGAGCTATCGATTGGGAGAGCCCGTGTTTGATGTTAAGGAGTGTCAGATGCGTGGCCTCACCTATGCAGCACCAATACGAGTCAAGGTCCGTTTGGTTATCTATGACAAAGAAGCTAGCGGTTCTCCAAAACCAGTTAAAGATATTCGAGAGCAGGAAGTTTATTTAGGTGAAATGCCTCTTATGACAACGAATGGCACATTCGTAATTAATGGTACGGAGAGGGTTATAGTGTCGCAATTGCATCGTTCACCGGGTGTATTCTTCGATCATGATAAAGGAAAAACTCATTCTTCAGGGAAGTTACTTTTTTCGGCACGTGTTATTCCTTATCGTGGTTCTTGGCTAGATTTTGAGTTTGATCCCAAAGACGCAGTATTTGCGCGAATTGATCGGCGTAGAAAGCTGCCAGTCACAATCATATTAAGAGCGCTCGGACTATCCAATGAAGAGATGTTGGATATTTTCTTTGACAAGAGTGATTTTTACCTGTCGAAAAAAGACATTCGCATGCAGCTTGTGCCTGAAAATTTTCGAGGTGAAACCGCTAGTTTCGATATAAAGCTTGGTCGAAAGACCATACTCAAAGAGGGTCGCCGTGTTACCGCTAAGCATGTCCGTGATATGGAGAAATCCACGGTTGAGCGGTTGGTTGTACCGATTGAGTATTTGGAAGGCAAGATATTGGCGCACGACGTTATCGATCGTGAAACTGGCGAACTTCTTGCCGCAGCGAACGATGAAATGTCTGCCGAGTTGACGGAAGTATTTGTAGAAAAAGGTGTAGAACATGTCCGGTGCCTCTCTGTTAATGATCTTGATCGAGGACCATATATTTCCAATACTCTCAGAGTTGACCCATCGACTACACGCCTTGAGGCTCTCGTAGAAATTTATCGCATGATGCGTCCCGGAGAACCGCCCACTAAAGATGCAGCTGAGAACCTGTTTCAAAACCTATTTTTTAATCCAGATCGTTACGACTTATCAGCTGTGGGCCGCATGAAATTTAATCGCCGAGTTGGGCGGGATATTTCGGTAGGTAAGCACATTCTCGAGAATGAGGACATTATCGATGTGCTCAAAACTCTCATTGGTATTCGTAACGGTGATGGTACCGTCGATGATATTGATCATCTTGGCAATCGTCGGGTTCGCAGTGTAGGGGAAATGGCGGAGAATGCTTTTCGTGTTGGTCTCGTCCGTGTGGAGCGTGCCGTCAAAGAGCGCCTCACGCAGGCTGAGGCGGACAATCTGATGCCACAGGAAATGATTAATGCAAAGCCAGTGGCTGCGGCAGTGAAGGAATTTTTTGGCTCAAGCCAATTGTCGCAATTTATGGATCAAAATAACCCATTGTCGGAAGTAACTCATAAGCGGCGTGTATCTGCATTAGGTCCAGGAGGACTGACCCGGGAGCGAGCTGGGTTTGAGGTTCGAGACGTGCATCCAACTCACTATGGGCGAGTATGTCCAATTGAGACTCCAGAAGGTCCAAATATAGGTCTAATTAACTCTCTTGCTGTTTATGCTCGTACTAATGAGTACGGTTTTCTTGAGACTCCTTACCGCAAAGTGGAAAAAGGAAAGGCTACGGCGGAAATCGAGTATTTGTCGGCAATTGAGGAAAGGCAGTATGTTATTGCACAAGCGAACTCGGATTTGGATACGCTCGGCCGTTTTAAGGAAGATCTTGTCTCTGTTCGTCACCAAAACGAGTTTACGTTGGCAGATCCGTCAACAATTGATTACATGGATGTAAGCCCACGCCAAATTGTTTCGGTGGCAGCTTCGCTCATTCCATTCTTGGAGCACGATGATGCAAACCGTGCATTGATGGGCTCGAATATGCAGCGTCAAGCTGTACCCACTTTACGTTCTGAAGCCCCACTCGTTGGTACGGGAATGGAGCGCGCAGTTGCGGTCGATTCAGGAGTAACCGTAGTTGCTAAGCGTGGGGGAGTTGTAGATTCTGTTGATGCATCCCGTATTGTTGTGCGTGTGAACGATGATGAAACAGGTGCATCTGAATCCGGTGTTGATATTTACAACCTGACGAAATATACCCGATCAAATCAAAATACCTGCATTAACCAGCGGCCGCTGGTTAATGCAGGAAATGCGATTTCTAAGGACGATGTTTTAGCCGATGGTCCTTCAACGAATCTAGGTGAACTGGCGCTTGGCCAAAATCTTCTCGTTGCCTTTATGCCTTGGAATGGCTACAACTTTGAGGATTCGATTCTTATCTCCGAGCAAGTCGTCAAGGAAGATAGATTTACCACAATTCATATCGAGGAGTTGTCCTGTGTGGCGCGCGATACTAAATTAGGGAGCGAAGATGTTACTTCGGATATACCCAATGTTGGAGATTCAGCGCTTTCTAAACTCGATGAATCTGGTATTGCTTTTATCGGAGCCGAAGTTAAATCAGGCGATATTCTTGTTGGTAAGGTGACACCGAAAGGTGAGACACAGTTAACACCAGAAGAAAAACTGTTGCGCGCTATTTTTGGGGAGAAAGCATCGGATGTTAAAGATACGTCACTTCGTGTTCCGCCCGGTATGGATGGAACTGTTATTGATGTGCGTGTTTTCACTCGCGATGGTGTAGAAAAAGACACTAGAGCATTGTCAATCGAACGATCTGAGTTGGAAGTGGTCCGAAAAGATCTTGATGATACGCTTCGTATTTTAGAGGAAGATATCTACGAGCGCCTCGAACGTGTGCTCACTGGAAAAATGGCGGCAGGCGGTCCAAATGGTCTCAAATCCGGATCTAAGGTTACTGAAGGCTACCTCAATGAATTACCGCGTAATGAGTGGTTTCAGATCAGACTAAAAACTGACAACGCTAACAAGCAACTAGAAAGCGCTGCTGAGCGTCTCAAAGCTCAGCGTGATGAGTTTGATCGTCTATACGATGAGAAAAAAGCAAAAATTACAGCCGGCGATGATCTGGCTCCCGGTGTTTTAAAAATGGTCAAGGTTTATCTTGCGGTGAAGCGAAGGATACAACCTGGTGACAAGATGGCAGGAAGGCATGGAAACAAAGGTGTTATATCAACTATCGTTCCTGTCGAAGATATGCCATATCTTGATGATGGCACGCCCGTTGACATTGTATTGAATCCGCTTGGTGTACCCTCAAGAATGAATGTGGGCCAGGTTTTGGAAACGCATTTAGGGATGGCTGCTAAAGGTTTAGGTAACAAGATTAATTCTATGCTTGAAGCACAAGAAGCAACGGCAAAGATTCGTCATTTTCTTGAGAAGATATACAACAAGACTGGTGGGAAGACGGAACAAATTAGTACTCTTAACGATGAAGAGATTCTTGAGCTTGCCGGCAATTTGGTAAACGGTGTGCCAATCGCAACACCTGTGTTTGATGGAGCGTCTGAAACAGAGATCAAGACCTTGTTGCACTTGGCGGATCTATCTGACACAGGACAGTCCCGCCTCAATGATGGTCGAACTGGTGAAGCCTTTGCCCGAGAAATCACTGTTGGTTATATGTATATGCTGAAACTTAATCATTTAGTTGATGACAAAATGCATGCTCGGTCAACAGGGCCATATAGCCTTGTAACTCAACAACCACTTGGTGGTAAGGCACAGTTTGGAGGCCAGAGGTTTGGTGAGATGGAGGTTTGGGCTTTAGAAGCCTATGGTGCTGCCTATACCTTGCAGGAGATGTTGACGGTCAAGTCTGATGATGTCCAAGGCAGAACTAAAATGTACAAAAATATTGTGGATGGTGAACATGAGATGGATGCTGGTATGCCGGAATCTTTTAATGTGCTGGTGAAAGAAATTCGATCTCTCGGGATCAACATTCAGCTGGAGACAGAGAAATGAGAGATCTGCTCAACTTATTTAAATATCAGAATCCGGTTGAGGATTTCGATGCAATCCGCATCGGATTGGCCTCCCCCGATATGGTTCGTTCTTGGTCATTCGGAGAAGTCAAGAAGCCTGAGACCATTAACTATAGAACATTCAAACCAGAACGTGATGGGCTTTTCTGTGCCAAGATTTTTGGTCCCATTAAGGATTACGAATGTCTTTGTGGAAAATATAAACGGCTGAAGCATCGAGGTGTTGTGTGCGAAAAATGTGGTGTAGAGGTTACCCAAACTAAAGTCCGCCGTGAGCGTATGGCCCATATTGAGCTGGCAAGTCCAGTTGCACATATATGGTTTCTGAAGTCTCTTCCGTCGCGTATTGGGTTAATGCTTGATATGACTCTTCGTGAGATTGAGCGTGTGCTCTATTTCGAGGCCTTTGTTGTTGTCGATCCGGGTATGACGGTTCTGGAACGTGGTCAGCTTATGACTGATGAGATGTATCTCGATGCTATCGAGCAGTATGGTGATGAATTTGATGCACGGATGGGCGCAGAGGCTGTGCAGCAAATGCTCATGACCGTCGATCTACAAAGAGAAGTCCTGCAGGTAAGGGAAGATATTGGTGCTACTCGGTCCGAGACTAAAATAAAGCGTCTGTCAAAACGCCTAAAGCTCCTAGAATCTTTTATTGATTCGGGTAATAAACCAGAGTGGATGGTAATGAATGTTCTGCCGGTTTTGCCACCTGATTTGCGTCCGTTGGTACCATTAGATGGTGGTCGCTTCGCTACATCAGATCTCAACGACCTCTATCGGCGGGTCATTAACCGCAACAATCGGTTAGCACGTCTGTTGGAACTAAATGCACCAGATATAATTGTACGTAACGAGAAACGAATGCTCCAAGAATCGGTTGATGCGTTGCTCGATAATGGCCGACGTGGTCGTGCTATTACTGGCACTAACAAGCGTCCATTGAAATCACTGGCGGATATGATTAAGGGGAAGCAGGGTCGTTTCCGGCAGAATTTACTTGGTAAGCGTGTCGATTACTCAGGTCGGTCCGTTATTGTCGTTGGCCCTACTCTCAAGCTACACCAGTGTGGACTGCCTAAAAAGATGGCATTGGAGCTGTTCAAGCCATTTATATTTTCCAAACTTCAGTTACGTGGTGAGGCGACAACAATTAAGGCAGCGAAACGCTTGGTTGAGCGAGAAGGTGCTGAAGTTTGGGATATTCTTGAAGAAGTTATCCGGGAACATCCGGTGATGCTTAATCGTGCTCCAACGCTTCATAGGCTTGGAATACAAGGTTTCGAGCCAGTACTGATTGAAGGCAAAGCGATACAATTGCATCCACTGGTATGTACTGCGTTTAACGCAGATTTTGACGGCGACCAAATGGCCGTCCATGTTCCGTTGTCAATAGAGGCGCAGCTCGAAGCACGTGCTCTTATGATGTCATCGAACAATATATTGTCTCCAGCAAACGGTGATCCAATTATTGTGCCGTCTCAAGATGTAGTGCTTGGCCTTTATTACATGACTCGGTCTACTGTCAACGGTAGAGGTGAGGGCATGATTTTTTGCGATATTGATGAAGCTCGCCGTGCTTATGAGAATGACCTGTGTGCGTTACAAGCGCGTGTCAAAGTCCGGGTGCCAATCCATGAGCGTGATAAAGAAGGAGAGGTTGCTACAACTCTTAGGACAGTTGAAACAACGGTGGGACGTGCCTTGCTTTCAACGTTATTGCCAACCGGGTTGAGTTTCGATCTTATTAATCGCGACATGACGAAAAAGGCAATTTTAAATGTGATTAATGCCAGTTACCGTAACCTCGGTCTTAAGAAGACAGTGCTATTCGCGGATCGGTTAATGTATACGGGTTTTCGATTTGCCACTGCGGCCGGTATTTCAATTGGCGTGAACGACATGGTTGTTCCTGACAGTAAGGAAGAGATTCTAGCTATCGCTGAATCTGAAGTAAAAGAGATCCAGGACCAATATTCTTCTGGTCTTGTTACTGAAGGGGAGCGTTACAACAAGGTCGTCGACATTTGGTCAAGGACTAATGACCAAGTGGCGAAAGCGATGATGGATAAGCTTGGTATGGAGGTAGTTAAAGATGCAAGCGGTGCTGATGTAGAGCAGGAATCTTTCAATTCAATCTATATGATGGCGGACTCGGGTGCACGGGGTTCCGCGGCGCAAATAAGGCAGCTTGCAGGTATGCGTGGCCTTATGGCTAAGCCAGATGGTTCGATTATCGAAACTCCTATTACGGCAAATTTTCGAGAAGGCTTGGATGTCCTGCAATATTTTATCTCTACTCACGGTGCTCGAAAGGGTCTTGCTGATACAGCTTTGAAGACAGCCAA
The DNA here is from genome assembly GCA_913031125.1 of uncultured Woeseia sp. Taxonomy (GTDB): domain Bacteria; phylum Pseudomonadota; class Gammaproteobacteria; order Steroidobacterales; family Woeseiaceae; genus SZUA-117. Next base: position 10,020 of record CAJWFK010000021.1, read on the forward strand.
TTCGGGGTATCTAACTCGCCGCCTTGTTGATGTTGCTCAGGACCTGGTTGTTACAGAAGTTGATTGTGAAACTGAAAAAGGTGTGCCGATGGCTCCTCTCGTTGAAGGCGGTGATATTGTTGAACCATTGCGGGACCGCGTTCTTGGTAGGGTGCTTGCAAAGTCAGCGCTTATACCTGGTACCGACAATGTAGCGTTTGATGCGGGAACCTTGCTGAATGAGGGAGAAGTTGCAAGGCTTGAGGAATTGTCGATCGACCATGTGACAGTTCGGTCTCCAATCACCTGTGAGATTCGTTATGGTGTGTGCGCACAGTGTTATGGTCGTGATTTGGCAAGGGGACACCGGATTAACATTGGTGAAGCTGTTGGCGTAATTGCCGCTCAGTCTATCGGGGAGCCGGGTACTCAGTTGACAATGCGTACTTTCCACATCGGAGGTGCTGCGTCGCGTTCGGCTGCAGCAAATTCCATTGAAATAAAGAATAACGGTACTGTGAAACTGAACAACATAAAGACCGTTAAGCACAAAAAGAAATATCTTGTAGCTGTATCGCGTTCTGGAGAAATCTTGGTTTATAACGAACATGGTCGCGAACGAGAGAGGTATAAATTGCCTTATGGTTCAACCATAACTGTTGAGGATGGTGCAGAAGTGAAGCAAGGGCAGGTTGTTGCGACCTGGGACCCCCATACACATCCAGTAGTTTCAGAGGTGGCTGGAAAGCTGCAGTTCCAAGATTTTGTAGATGGGGTTACGGTTACCGAACAGGTGGATGAATTAACGGGTCTTACGAGCATCGTTATTCTCGATCCCAAGACACGTGGTTCTGCAGGTAAGGACATGCGTCCAGTAGCAAAACTAGTCGATAAAAAGGGTGGTGAGATCTGTTTTGCAAACACTGATATTCCTGCAACATATGCGTTGCCAGCAGGGGCTATCCTGAGTATGCGAGATGGTGCATCGGTATCTGTGGGTGACATTATTGCTCGCATTCCGCAGGAATCTTCAAAGACACGGGATATTACTGGCGGGTTACCGAGAGTTGCAGATCTATTCGAAGCTAGAAAACCTAAGGAACCGGCGATCATGGCAGAACATACCGGTACGGTAAGTTTTGGCAAAGAAACAAAAGGAAAGGTTCGCTTGGTCATAACCAATGAGAGTGGAGAAAGCAGGGAGAAATTAATTCACAAGTGGCGCCACCTAAATATTTTTGAGGGTGAGCAGGTCGCAAAGGGGGAGATAATTGCTGACGGTGAACCTAGTCCGCATGACATCCTTCGATTGCAAGGCGTGCAGAATCTGGCTAACTATCTGGTCCGAGAAATTCAAGATGTTTACCGTCTGCAAGGTGTAAAGATTAACGACAAACATATTGAGGTGATTATTCGTCAAATGCTCCGCAAGGTTACAATTAATTTACCTGGTGACAGCAAATTCCTTAGAGGCGAGCAGGTTGATCGTGCACGTGCGCTTGAGACTATTGACGAGCTAGGGAGCCAAGGTAAGCAAATTCTGGAGTTTGAACCTATGCTACTCGGTATAACGAAGGCGTCTCTGGCGACAGAATCCTTCATCTCTGCTGCCTCCTTTCAAGAGACCACTCGAGTACTTACCGAAGCCGCGGTCAGTGGCCTCAAAGATAGTCTGCGTGGGTTAAAAGAAAATGTAGTTGTAGGTCGCCTGATTCCTGCTGGCACGGGTTTTGCGTATCATGCAGAACGTCGTCGGACCAGAGAACAAGATTTATCGGATCAGCTTAAAGAGCTCGAAGAAGATGCGCAATTGACTGAAAAAAATGAGGAAATGTCCGTTTCTGAAGAAATAGTTGAGTCAGCAACCGACAGCTCCGTAGCTGCTCCGGATGGAGATGAGCCTTCTGCGCTAGCTTGATCTGAGTGAGCAGGTATCGCGTGACCTTGTAATCTTTGGTTTTAGCTGCTTGACAGTCAAGCTAGAGGCTCAATACAATGCCCGCCCCTAACTTACGGGGCGGCGCGTTGGCACGTTGAATATAGGATTAGTTGACCGAATATTTTCGTTGCATTGTCAGGAAGTTAGGGCTTGGGTACGACATAAAAACTCGTCCACTATTTTTGTGAATTACTAAACTTAAGAGAGGGTTAATGGCCACGACCAATCAACTGGTAAGAAAGCCGCGTAATATTAAAGCGGCTAAAAGCACAGTACCGGCTCTAGAGGGAAGCCCCCAGAAGCGAGGTGTTTGTACACGCGTATATACAACGACGCCGAAGAAACCAAATTCTGCGATGCGTAAAGTGGCTAGGGTCCGATTAACGAATGGCTATGAAGTTACCAGCTACATCGGGGGTGAGGGACACAATCTGCAGGAACATTCCGTGGTTTTGATTCGCGGTGGACGGGTGAAAGACTTGCCCGGTGTCCGCTACCATACAGTGCGCGGAACTCTTGATTGTTCCGGCGTTGGTGATCGTAAACAAGGCAGATCGAAGTACGGAGCTAAGCGCCCAAAATCGTAATGTTTGGCGCCTATCTGCAGCTAAGAAAGAGATAAATAATGTCTAGAAGAACACAAGCGCCGAAGCGCGTCATTCTGCCGGATCCTAAATATGGGAGTGAGCTGCTGGCTAAATTTATGAACATGATTATGAACGATGGTAAGAAATCTGTTGCAGAGCGGATTATTTACGGGGCGCTTGACCGGATCGCGGAGAGGCAGAGTCAGGCCGGTGATAAAGCTCTAGAACTTTTGGAACAAGGACTTGAAAATGTCAAGCCGGTTGTGGAAGTTAAATCGCGCCGTGTTGGCGGCGCGACTTACCAAGTGCCGATCGAAGTTCGCCCTGCCCGCCGCCAGACTTTGGCCATGCGCTGGGTAATTGAGGCAGCAAGAAAGCGTAGTGAGAAATCAATGGCGTATCGGCTTGCTCATGAATTGATGGACGCAGCTGAGAATCGTGGTACTGCGGTAAAGAAAAAAGAAGATACACACCGAATGGCGGAAGCGAATAAGGCTTTCTCCCATTATCGCTGGTAGAGCTTTTAGGGATAAATTCGTGGCGCGCACAACACAAATCGAGCGATATCGAAACATTGGGATTATGGCTCATATCGATGCCGGAAAGACGACAACCACGGAGCGTGTATTGTTCTACACTGGTGTGTCTCACAAAATCGGCGAGGTGCACGACGGCGCCGCTGTTATGGATTGGATGGAGCAGGAACAGGAGCGCGGCATAACCATCACATCTGCGGCCACAACCTGCTTCTGGAGCGGTATGGATCAGCAGTTCGATGAACACCGCATTAATATTATCGATACTCCGGGGCACGTTGACTTTACCATTGAAGTTGAACGAAGTTTGCGTGTCCTAGATGGTGCAATAACAGTACTTTGTTCAGTAGGAGGCGTAGAGCCGCAGACGGAAACTGTCTGGCGTCAAGGGAATAAATATAGTGTTCCCCGCATGATTTTTGTGAATAAGATGGATCGCGCTGGCGCTGATTTCCTCCGGGTAGTTGATCAGATTAAGGATCGTTTGGGAGCTAATCCTGTTCCGATTCAGTTACCTATTGGCGCTGAAGAAAACTTTGAAGGTGTCATTGACCTCATCCGCATGAAGGCGATTTATTGGGGTGAAGAAAATATGGGTACGAGTTTTGAAATGCGAGATATACCTGCCAACTTAGAGGCAGAGTCACAAATTTATCGTGAGCAGATGATTGAAGCAGCTGCAGAGGCAAACGATGAGTTGATGGAGAAGTTTTTCGATGCCGGTGAGTTGGCAGACGATGAGATCCGTGCGGGTTTGCGGGAACGGACTCTAGCTGGCGAAATCGTCGTTACTATGTGCGGTTCTGCTTTTAAAAACAAGGGTGTGCAGGCTATGCTCGACGCGATTATCGATTACATGCCTTCGCCGATAGATGTGCCTGCTATCAAGGGTATGCATGAGGATGAAGTGGAAGGCCAACGTCATGCGAAAGACGATGAGCCTTTTGCTTCGTTGGCGTTTAAGATTGCCACAGATCCATTTGTAGGTAACTTGACGTTTTTCCGTGTCTACTCTGGGGTACTAAAGTCTGGGGACACTATCTTTAATCCAGTCAAAAGTAAGCGCGAGCGTATTGGACGAATTTTACAAATGCACTCCAATGACCGGAAGGAGATCAAGGAAGTTTGCGCGGGTGATATCGCAGCGGCGGTTGGTCTTAAAGATGTCACAACCGGTGACACGCTGTGTGATCTAAAGAATATTATTACCCTCGAGCGTATGGAATTTCCTGAACCGGTAATTGCGGTAGCTGTGGAGCCAAAGACCAAAGTCGATCAGGAAAAAATGGGAATTGCACTGCAAAAGCTGGCGAAAGAAGATCCATCATTCCGTGTAGCTACGGACGAGGAATCCGGTCAGACAATTATTTCCGGTATGGGCGAACTACATTTGGATATCATTGTCGATAGGATGAAGCGTGAATTCAAAGTTGAAGCGAATGTTGGTAAGCCGCAGGTAGCCTACCGTGAAACTATCCGGTCAACTGTTGAGCAAGAAGGAAAATTTGTTCGTCAGTCCGGTGGACGCGGACAATATGGTCATGTTTTTGTCAAGATTGAGCCACAGAAAGCAGGTGATGGCTATGAGTTTGTTAATGCTATTGTTGGTGGCGCCGTGCCGAGAGAGTACATTAATGCAGTCGACAAAGGTGTGCGTGAACAAATGGAAAATGGAGTAGTTGCGGGGTACCCAGTCGTAGACGCAAAGGTGACACTTTATGATGGTTCCTATCATGATGTTGACTCTAGTGAAATGGCTTTTAAGATTGCTGGATCTATGGCGTTTAGAGATGGAGCGCAGAAAGCTAAACCCGTTTTATTAGAGCCAATTATGAAAGTCGAAGTTGTTACTCCAGAAGATTATATGGGAGATGTGATGGGCGATCTAAATCGCCGTCGCGGTTTGCCGCAAGGTATGGATGACTCACCGTCAGGTAAAATTATCCGTGCTGAGGTGCCCTTGGCTGAAATGTTTGGCTATGCTACAGACCTTCGTTCCATGAGTCAGGGTCGTGCAACGTATTCGATGGAGTTCGACAAGTACAATGAAGTACCACAGAATGTGGCTGAGACAGTGATGAAAAAAGCCTCTTAGTGAACTTATTTTAAACCCACGAGATTAAGGACATGTCCAAAGAGAAATTTGAAAGAACGAAGCCACATGTAAATGTGGGTACGATTGGTCACGTTGATCATGGCAAGACAACGTTAACAGCTGCTTTAACCAAAGTTATGGCTCAGCAGCATGGTGGCGAGGTTAAGGGTTATGATCAAATTGATAACGCACCGGAGGAAAGGGAGCGTGGAATCACTATTGCAACGGCGCATGTCGAATATGAAAGTGAGAATCGCCATTATGCACATGTAGATTGTCCAGGGCATGCTGATTATGTGAAGAACATGATTACAGGTGCGGCACAGATGGATGGTGCGATTTTAGTGGTGAGTGCAGCGGATGGACCCATGCCGCAGACTCGAGAACATATTCTTCTAGCCCGTCAGGTTGGTGTACCGTATATCGTGGTTTACTTAAATAAAGCTGATCAGGTGGACGATGATGAGTTGATGGAGTTGGTTGAAATGGAAGTTCGGGATCTTCTTTCGACATATGAGTTTCCTGGTGACGATACGCCGATCATAACGGGTTCAGCATTGAAGGCTTTTGAAGAAGACTCTTCAGACATTGGTGTGCCATCGATCTTGAAGTTGGTTGAGGAGATGGATAGTTATATTCCTGAACCGGAGCGTGCGATAGATGGTGACTTTTTGATGCCAGTTGAAGATGTGTTCTCGATTTCGGGGCGTGGAACAGTGGTGACGGGTCGTATTGAGCGTGGCATCGTTAACGTTAGTGATGAGATTGAGATTGTTGGTATAAAAGATACGGAGAAGACGACTTGTACCGGTGTTGAGATGTTTAGGAAGCTTCTAGATGAAGGTCGAGCTGGCGATAACGTTGGTGTGCTTCTACGTGGAACTAAACGTGAAGAGGTTGAACGTGGTCAAGTATTAGCTGCGCCTGGATCGATAACGCCGCATACTAAGTTCGAGGCGGAGGTATATATATTGACGAAGGAAGAGGGTGGTCGTCATACACCGTTCTTCAAGGGTTACCGTCCGCAGTTTTATTTCCGTACTACAGATGTGACTGGTGCGGTAGAACTTCCGGCAGGTACGGAAATGGTAATGCCGGGAGATAATATTAAGATGACGGTTGATTTGATAGCACCGATTGCTATGGAAGATGGTCTAAGGTTTGCCATTCGTGAAGGTGGACGTACCGTAGGCGCTGGCGTTGTAGCTAAAATAATCGAATAAAAAAATGGCAACGAATCAAAATATACGGATTAGACTGAAGGCGTTTGATCACAGATTAATCGATAATTCGGCTAGAGAGATTGTGGAAACGGCAAAACGTACCGGTGCTGCGGTCAAGGGCCCTATCCCATTGCCTATGAAAATGGAACGTTACACGATTCTAATTTCTCCGCATGTAAATAAAGACGCCCGGGACCAGTATGAGATTCGCACCCATAAACGCTTGATGGATATTATCGATCCGACAGATAAGACTGTCGATGCGCTAATGAAGCTTGAGTTACCGGCTGGAGTAGACGTCCAAATCAAGCTTAATTAGTAGAAGATCTTCGCTTTGCAGGGCTACTTTCGTTGTCACACTTCCAGAGAGTCCTTTTCAGCGCTCTAACCTATTGATCAAAATAGAATTAATATCCTCGAAAAGCGCTTGTTTTGCCAATATCTGTGGGTATAATGGCCAGCTCGCAGGACTTGGCCGGTCCGAGAGTCGGCCAAGTTCGGAAAAGGCGTCACAAAGCGAATGCTCTGTGACGCTTAATGTTAGGTAGCTAGAGAAAAATAGCGTACTCGGCAAATCTCGGACAACCGGTTTTACCGGAGTAGGGTCAGCTTTCAAACAAAAGAACATGGTAATGATTGTTCTGCGATGGCTGGCCCTTTCGCGTGTCTAGGTGGTCCGTGAAAGTATTGATTGTCCGTTCGTTGATATCGTTGCGAATGTGAGAAACATTGCTAGAGAGAAAAGTTTTGGTGGCGTTGAGATAGAGTCTGCGTTGCGTTTTTGGAGACGATTAATGAGTCTTGTTGGCCGCAAATGCGGTATGACACGTGTTTTTACGGAAGAAGGGGAGTCGATCCCAGTAACTGTTATTGAGGCACAATCTAACCGAATCACACAGGTTAAGACTGTGATGAATGATGGATATTGTGCCGTGCAAGTTACTGCAGGTGAGCGCAAAACGTCTCGCGTATCTAAACCCGAGGCTGGCCACTTTGCTAAGGCGAAGGTTGAAGCCGGCGACATAATGACAGAGTTTCGTATTAGCGACGGCGATGACACAGATTATCAGGTTGGTATGAAATTGTGTGTTGATCGTTTTGAAGTAGGACAAAAAGTAGACGTCGTTGGAACGACAATTGGTAAAGGTTATGCGGGCACGGTTAAACGTCATAATTTTAGTATGCAGGATGCTACCCATGGAAATTCGCTAGCACACCGTGCACCGGGTTCTATCGGACAAAATCAGACCCCAGGACGGGTATTTAAGGGTAAGAAAATGTCTGGTCATATGGGTAATGTTCGTAGAACGATCCAGAATCTTGAAGTCGTTCGTGTTGATGCAGATCGACAGTTGATATTAATAAAAGGAGCTATTCCTGGTCATAAGGGAGGCCAAGTAATAGTCCAGCCAGCCGTCAAGGGTCAAGTGGGGGGGAGAGTAGTGATTCCGCCAAAGGCTAAGGAACCTGAAGCGGTAGACGCTGCAGAAGAGCAGCTATCTAAGGAACCTGAAGCGGTAGACGCTGCAGAAGAGCAGCTATCTAAGGAATCTAAAGAGAAGACAGAATGATGAGGTCGGTGTCGTGAAACTCAAAATGGCAAGTAGTGGCACCGTAGAAGTTGCGGATAGTGCGTTTGGCGCAGATTTTAATGAGCCCCTGGTGCATCAGGTTGTCACTGCATTTTTGGCTGGCAACCGAGCAGGAACTAAAGCGCAAAAGAATCGAGCTTCAGCGCGAGGTGGAGGAGCAAAGCCTTGGCGTCAGAAAGGTACTGGTAGCGCGCGTGCAGGAACGATTCGCAGCCCCATTTGGGTTGGTGGTGGACGTGCATTTGCCGCGAAACCACGTGATTATAGTCAGAAGGTTAATAAGAAAATGTATCGTGCGGCTTTGCGATCAGTATTTTCTGAGCTTATTCGCCAAGATCGCCTAATTATTATCGATACAATTGAGATGGAAAAACCGCAGACAAAGGGACTTTTAACCAAACTTAAAAAACTTGGCGCTGACAATGTCTTAATTATTAATGAATTGTTCGATGAGAATATTTTTCTATCGGCCCGAAATTTACCAAATGTTGGTGTGTGTGATGTCAGCTCAATTGATCCGGTTGTGTTGTTACGGTTTCAGAAGGTAGTCGTTACCATAGCGGCGCTTAAATTGATTGAGGAGCGCTTGTCATGAGTTTTCAAGCGCGCGAAGAAAAAATCATGACGGTTCTACAAGGGCCCCATCTTTCGGAGAAAAGTCATATCTCCGCAGAGCAGAATCAGATTGTATTCAAGGTGTCTACAGATGCGACAAAACGACAGATTAAAGAAGCTGTAGAGCAGTTGTTTGAGGTTTCTGTTGAAAACGTAACGGTCATGAATTATCGAGGAAAGCAGAAACGCCAGGGCGGTACTATCGGGAAGCGACGCAATTGGAAAAAAGCCTATGTCCGTTTGGCAGAAGGTAGTCAAATTGATTTCATCGGTGGCGAATAAGGCGCGAAATGGGAAAGAACGATGACACTGCATAAATCAAAACCGACATCAGCCGGCCGAAGATTCCAAGTGGCGGTCAAAACAGATGGTCTCTACAAGGGAAATCCGCATCCCGCATTGCTGAGTAAGAAGACCAAATCTGGCGGGCGTAACAACAATGGTCGCATTACAGTCCGGCATCGTGGCGGTGGGCACAAGCAGCGATATCGAATTATAGACTTCAAGCGAGACAAGGATGGTGTGGCAGGGGTTGTTGAACGAATAGAGTACGATCCTAATCGGAGTGCTCACATTGCATTACTAAAATATTCGGATGGTGAGCGCCGCTATATTTTAGCACCAAGGGGTGTCAGAGAAGGTTCAGTGATCGCATGTGGCGAAGATGCGCCAATTAAGCCAGGTAATGCTTTACCGCTAAAAAGTATACCTGTCGGTACGCTAATACATAATATTGAAATGAAGCCTGGCAAGGGGGGGCAACTTGTTCGATCTGCAGGCGGTAGTGCCCAGTTAGCAGCACGAGAGGGTGCCTATGCAACGATTCGATTGCGGTCCGGAGAAATGAGAAGAATTCATGTGGATTGCCGAGCGACGATTGGTGAAGTAGGGCATGGAGAACACAACCTTCGCAAGTTAGGCAAGGCTGGTGCTAAACGTTGGCGCGGAGTTCGACCGACAGTTCGAGGTGTTGCAATGAATCCAGTTGATCATCCACATGGTGGTGGAGAAGGTCGAACATCCGGCGGGCGTCATCCTGTTTCACCTTGGGGAGTGCCAACCAAGGGCTACAAGACACGCGCAAATAAGCGGACGGATAACATGATAGTACGACGCCGTAGGCGTAAGAAATAATTTTTTTAATCTAATAGTTTGCTAAATATTTAGGTACAGGATCCAGGAAAATAAATGCCACGCTCAGTAAGAAAAGGCCCGTTCGTTGATCTGCATCTGCGAAAAAAAGTAACAGAGGCGGCAAAGTCGAATGATAGGAGGCCGATAAAGACTTGGTCACGTCGCTCCATGGTATTACCCGATATGGTTGGGTTAACAATTGCTGTGCACAATGGTCGACAGCATGTACCCGTATTGATTTCTGAAAATATGGTCGGCCACAAGCTTGGTGAATTTGCTGCCACGAGGACTTTTAGGGGCCACTCTGGCGATCGTAAAACGAAATAGGGTAAGGGAAAGATTTATGCAGGTTTCAGCAACGCTTCGATATGCGCGGATTTCTCCGCAGAAATGCCGACTGGTAGCGGATACCATTCGTGGGAAGCATGTTGATGAAGCATTGAAGACGCTAAGTTTTTCGCCGAAGAAAAGCGCGCGAATTGTAAAAAAAGTACTGGAGTCGGCTATTGCAAATGCCGAACACAATCATGGAGCTGATATTGATGTGCTAAGGGTGTCTGCAATACAAGTTAACGAGGCACCGACATTTCGACGATATCGTGCCCGGGCGAAAGGTCGTGGTACACGAATTATTAAACGCAATAGTCACATCACAGTTGGCGTTGGCGACGAGTAAATATTATGGGCCAGAAAGTACATCCGACGGGAATTCGCCTTGGCATCGTCAAGGATTGGTCATCCAAGTGGTATGCGGATTCTAAAGATTTTCCAGCATTCGTTAGTCAAGATTACAAGATACGCGATTTTATTAAGAAAAAGCTTAAGGATGCTTCGGTCAGTGGAATAAGCATCGAGCGCCCTACTAAGAAAGTGAACATAACTATTCATACGGCTCGTCCAGGGATTGTTATAGGCAAGAAAGGTGAGGATATCGAAAGGTTGCGAGCGCAGGTTTCGCAGATGACCGATATGCACATCAATGATGTCAGAATCAATATCGCTGAAGTAAGAAAGCCAGAGCTTGACGCGCAGCTTGTAGCAGAGGGTATTGCTCAGCAACTAGAACGTCGTGTGATGTTCCGTCGTGCCATGAAACGGGCCGTTACCAATACAATGCGTGTTGGCGCAGAGGGGATTAAGGTTAAGGTTGGAGGGAGACTTAATGGTGCTGAAATCGCACGGTCGGAATGGTATCGAGAGGGCCGGGTACCGCTTCACACTCTCCGTGCTGATATCGATTATGGCCTTGCTGAAGCTCACACAACCTATGGTGTTATTGGTGTGAAGGTTTGGATTTTTAAAGGCGAGATTTTCGAAAAGCCCGAGGTAACTGTGAGTGATGAAAAGGAGCCAGCACCAAGCACGTAAGCTGCGTATCGGTATATAGCTATGTTACAGCCAAAAAGAACAAAATTTCGTAAGCAAATGAAAGGACGTAATCGAGGGTTAGCTCTCCGGGGAAGTACGGTTTCATTCGGTGAGTTTGGGTTGAAAGCAACGGAGCGTGGACGTCTAACGGCTAGGCAAATCGAAGCAGCTCGTCGTGCGATGACCAGACATATTAAACGTGGCGGTAAGATTTGGATTCGGGTATTTCCGGATAAGCCGATCACGAAGAAACCTCTTGAAGTCCGGCAGGGAAAGGGCAAGGGAAATGTAGAGTACTGGGTTTGTCAAATTCAGCCAGGTCGAGTGCTTTATGAGATGGAAGGGGTAACCGAAGAGGTGGCTCGCGAAGCGTTTCGTCTAGCCGCCGCTAAACTTCCGTTTCCTACCACTTTTGTGACGCGACAGGTGATGTAATGAGAGCGGAAGAGCTACGAAAGAAGTCCCCGGAAGAGTTAGCACAAGAACTTCTTGATCTGCGGCGCGAGCAATTCAATTTACGTATGCAACGCGCAACCGGACAATTGACCCGACCACATGAATATGGTCGCGTAAAAAAAGATATTGCTCGTGTGAAGACTATTTTGGTTGAACAGGAGCGGGTAGCAAAGGGCATTACAGGTACTTAAATTAAGTTAATAAAATGAGTATGAACGAACAAGTTAAAAATCCGAAAGCAAAACGAAAGATCATCGGTCGCGTTGTAAGCAACAAGATGGACAAGACCGTGTCAGTTGCTATTGAGCGTTTAGTGCAGCATGCGGTTGTTGGTAAATATATTCGTCGCACCACCAAATTACTTGCGCATGATGAGAATAACGAATGCAACATTGGAGATCGCGTAGCTATAACTGAATGTCGACCAAATGCAAAAAACAAATCGTGGACAGTTATTGACGTCGTTGAACGGGCAGTCGGTCAATGATACGGAAACACTAATAGTTCGAGTAACGGAATAAGATAATGATTCAGATGCAGACAGTTATGGATGCGGCCGATAACTCCGGAGCAAGGCGTATACAGTGCATCAAGGTACTTGGTGGGTCTAAACGCAGATACGCTGCTGTGGGTGATGTCATTAAAGTTAGCGTCAAAGATGCGATCCCGCGTGGGAAGGTAAAAAAAGGTGAGATTTACAATGCTGTCGTCGTAAGAACGCGTAAAGGGGTGCGTCGCAAGGATGGATCTTTGATTCGTTTCGACGGTAATGCGGCTGTGTTGCTAAATTCGCGATTAGAACCGATTGGTACCCGTATTTTCGGGCCTGTAACCCGGGAACTTAGGACAAATCGGTTTATGAAAATAATATCGTTGGCTCCAGAGGTACTGTAGGCCGGAAAGAGTGAGTTCTGGACCTGCCCAATGAATGAAATTGGAAATTATGGAATATGAAAAAGATTCGAAAAGGCGATGAGGTAGCGGTCATTGCAGGCAAAGATAAAGGCCGCCGTGGAACAGTACTTCAAGTGTTCCCAGATTATCGGGTGTTAGTAGAAGGAATAAACGTCGCCAAAAAACATGAAAAACCTAATCCAAACATGGGTGTGGCCGGAGGGATCGTTGATCGAGAAATGCCGTTGCATATTTCGAACGTTGCGCTTTTTAATACTAAAACTAAGAAGTCAGATCGTGTTGCCATCCGTATTTCGGATAATGGGAGTAAGGAACGCATTTTTCGTTCTACCGGCGAGACGGTGGATATTTAGTGCGGAATAGAACGCATGTTGATAGGAACACACGTTGGTATTCTGTCAGGTTTGTAAATTATGGCTAGATTGCAAGAACAATACGAAAATAAGCTGAGGTTGCAAATTCAGAAAACACTTGGTGTCAATAATTTGATGGAAGTGCCTCGCATTAAGAAAATTACGCTAAACATGGGCGTTGGTGAGGCTGTGGCTGACAAGAAAGTTCTTCAAAATGCTGTTGATGATATGGAAAAGATAGCTGGTCAGAGGCCTGTTCGAACGTTGGCGCGGAAATCTGTTGCTGGGTTTAAGATTCGAGATGGCTACCCAATTGGATGCAAAGTGACGTTACGGCGTGAAAGAATGTATGAGTTTTTAGACCGGTTAGTGAACATTGCTATTCCGCGTATTCGAGATTTTCGCGGATTAAATCCAAAGTCATTTGATGAACAGGGGAATTACAGCATTGGCGTTTCTGAACAGATCATTTTCCCAGAAATTAACTACGACGAGATAGATACGATTCGGGGCCTTGATATTACCATCTCAACTTCAGCAACAAATGCTGAGCAGGGACGAGCTTTACTTGAAGCATTTAATTTTCCATTCAAAACGTAGGTTCACGATTTTATGTATAGGCACAGAATTAAAATAGGAATAAACAATGGCTAAAAGGTCAATGATCCAACGGGAGCTCAAGCGTGAGAAGCTGATAAAACGTTTTGCTAAAAAGCGGGCAACACTCAAGCAAATTATCCGTGATGTGAATACTACCGATGAAGCACGCGCTGAAGCAGTTGGCAAGCTTGCCTCGTTACCACGTGATTCGAGTCCATCGCGTCACAGAAAGCGCTGTGCGATCACCGGACGGCCACATGGTGTGTATCGTAAGTTCGGGCTTGGCCGAAACAAACTTCGCGAAGCGGCCATGAAGGGCGAGATACCAGGTCTCACAAAGGCGAGTTGGTAACGGAGTCCATGTTATGAGTATGACTGACCCTATTGCGGACATGCTGACCCGCATCAGAAACGGACAAAAAGCCCGCAAGATTAATGTTGTGATGCCATCGTCTAAGGAAAAGTTAGCTATTGCAGCTGTTTTGAAGGAAGAGGGATATATTACTGATTTCAAAATTCTGGACGATGGTCAAAAAGACGAGCTACGTATAGAGCTGAAGTATTTTGAAGGTTCTCCTGTTATTGCAGATGTACAACGTGTTAGTAGGCCCGGGCTTCGCGTTTACCGTGGTAAAGACGAATTGCCAGAGGTGTTAGGAGGGTTAGGAATTTCGATTGTATCAACGTCTGCAGGTGTAATGAGTGATCGTCAAGCTCGTGCTAAAGGGGTTGGTGGTGAAGTGATCTGTGTGGTTTCCTAGATACGGCTGAAGCGAGAAAAAATGTCCAGAGTTGCAAAATTACCGATTGAACTGCCACAGGGTGTCGAAGTTACTTTGGCAGAAACGATTGTGTCTGTGAAGGGAGGCAAGGGACAGTTACGTATTGAACTCAATACTGAAGTTGAGGCAAAGCAGGACGGTGAGACGCTGATAGTTACGCCACGATCTGGCTCACGGTTTGCGAAAGCTATTGCTGGTACAACAAGGGCACTGATCGCGAATATGGTGCAAGGGGTGAGTGAAGGCTTCGAAAAGAAACTAATGCTGGTGGGTGTAGGCTATCGGGCAAAGGCTCAAGGTAAAAAGCTGAATCTTACACTTGGTTTTTCGCATCCTGTAATTTTTGATGTGCCCGATGGTGTATCAGTAGCGACGCCAAGCCAGACGGAGATAGTTGTTACGGGCACAGATAAACAGAAAGTGGGACAGGTTGCTGCCGAGATTCGGCGATATCGTCCTCCAGAACCCTACAAGGGCAAGGGTGTCCGATATGCTGATGAGCGGGTAGTGATAAAAGAAGCCAAGAAGAAGTAAAGACTTAAGATCATGAAATTAGATAAAAAACAAAATAGATTGCGGCGTGCGAAAAAGGCACGTGCCAAAATAGAACGGCTTGTTGTCAATAGATTGTCTGTTCATCGGACTCCGCGTCACATATATGCGCAAATTATCGCGCCCGATAAAAGTACCGTGCTTGTGTCAGCTTCAACTGTGGAAAATGCAGTAAGAAGCGACATTAAGAGTACTGGTAATTCGGATGCTGCCGCAATAGTTGGTGCCCGTATTGCGGAAAAAGCAAAAGCAGCTGGCATCGACACAGTAGCTTTTGATCGATCTGGTTTTCGTTACCATGGCCGCATAAAAGCTTTGGCTGATGCTGCCAGAGACGCAGGATTAAAGTTCTAATCGGATTAATGATATGGCAAGAATAGACCAACAGCAGAGTAAGGATGACTTGATTGAAAAACTCGTGGCAGTCAATCGTGTCGCAAAGGTTGTCAAAGGTGGCCGACAGTTTGGTTTTACAGCTTTGACTGTAGTTGGAGATGGAAATGGGCGAGTCGGCTTTGGCTATGGGAAGGCGCGTGAAGTGCCTATAGCGATCCAGAAAGCAATGCAGGCCGCACGAAAAAATATGATCAAGATTAATCTGAATAAAGAGACGTTGCAGTATGCAAAAAAGGGTCGACACGGTGCAACTTACGTCTATATGCAGCCGGCTTCGGAAGGTACAGGAGTTATCGCTGGTGGTGCGATGCGTGCTGTTTTTGAAGCGGCTGGTATTCGCAATGTTTTAGCAAAGAGTTATGGCTCGCGTAATCCAATTAATGTAGTGCGTGCGACAATTGGAGCACTTAAAGATATCCATTCGCCACGACAGATTGCTGCTAAGCGTGGTAAGAAAATAAAGGAAATCTTGGCCAAGTAAGGCCAGTTATTTCACGGGATAAGGAAATGGCAAACCCCAAACACTTGAATGTTACATTGATTAAGAGTCGTTTCGGACGATTGAAAAGTCATAAAGCATGTATTGCTGGGCTGGGTTTAAAAAAAATCCGTCAAACAGTGAAGGTGCTCGATACCCCTGAAAATCGTGGCATGATCAATAAGATTTCATACCTTTTGCAGGTAGAGGAAGTTTGAAATGCGGCTTAATGGACTATCGCCCAGCAAGGGCTCTAAAAAACTAGGAAAGCGATTGGGAAGAGGCCATTCGGCTGGTCAGGGTAAAACCAGTGGGCGAGGTCAAAAAGGTCAGCATGCTCGTTCAGGTGGTTACCACAAAGTCGGTTTTGAGGGAGGACAAATGCCGCTCCAGCGTCGTCTGCCTAAAGTAGGATTTAGATCCCGCATGGCAAGAAATACTGCAGAACTCCGGTTACATGAACTTGCAATACCTGAAGAGGCGGTAATTGATATGGCAGTTCTGAAAAAATTGCATTTGGTTCCAGCACATGTAGGTAAAGTGAAAATTATTAAATCCGGAGATATCTCTAAGGCAGTCAAGGTGAAAGGATTAGCTGTAACTAAGGGAGCGCGAGCTGCTATTGAAGCAGCCGGTGGCTCAGTGGAATAGGAAATTGGCAAAAAGTCCCACAATGAATCCTGCAGATGCGGCTAAAGTAGGGAGCAAGCTGCAGGAGCTTAAAGCACGAATTCTATTTCTGGTAGGAGCTTTAATTGTGTTCCGTGCTGGCACGTTCATCCCAGTACCCGGGGTAGATCCAGCTGCGCTCGCGAGCTTTTTTGACCAACAGGCCGGTAACATGCTTGCCTTGTTTAACTTATTTTCAGGAGGAGCACTCGCTCGCTTTGGTATATTTGCACTCGGCATCATGCCGTATATTTCTTCCTCTATTATTATGCAGATGGCCAGCCATCTTGTTGAGCCGCTGAAGCAATTACGGAAAGAGGGAGAGTCGGGACGGCGTAAGATCACGCAGTATACGCGTTACGGTACCGTCGGCTTGGCTTCTTTTCAGTCGATTGCAGCTGCAACATGGCTTCAAAGTCAACCAGGCGTGGTTGTGGCTCCAGGACCTGCTTTTTTAATAACTGCTTGTATTACATTGGTAACAGGCACGATGTTCCTGATGTGGTTGGGTGAACAAATTACAGAGCGCGGGATCGGTAATGGAATCTCGATGATTATTCTGGCTGGCATAGTTGCGGGGTTGCCGGCAGCAGTTGCCGGAACTGCTGAGTTGGTCCGTAATGGTGAAATGTCCCCAGCTACAGCTATTCTATTGTTACTGGGAGGTATAGCGGCCACCACTTTCGTCGTATATATGGAGCGTGCACAGCGCCGTATCACAGTAAATTATGCCCGGCGGCAGCAAGGTAGGAAGATGTACGCAGCCCAAAGTACGCATTTACCATTTAAAATAAATATGGCCGGTGTTATCCCAGCGATTTTTGCTTCTAGTATCTTGATGTTTCCCGCTACCATAGCCCAGTTTTTTGCACAATCTGCGGACCCTGGTGGATTACAGGGTGCTTTGCTGACGTTAGGAGCTAACTTGGGGCCGGGACAGCCTATTTATGTAATTTTGTTCGGTGCTCTTATTATATTTTTCTGCTTTTTCTACACAGCTATCCAATATGATTCAAAAGATACTGCAGATAATTTGAAACGTTCTGGTGCATTCGTCCCAGGGATCAGGCCAGGCGCACAAACTGCAGAGTACATCGATCGAGTACTAACCCGACTAACGTTCTGGGGTGCTTTGTATGTGGCTGGTATTTGTTTATTGCCGGAAATTTTTCGCATGTTTTATCCCAGCGTGCCGTTTAATTTTGGTGGAACCTCTTTGTTGATTCTTGTCGTAGTTACGATGGACTTCATGTCGCAGTTACAGGCCCATGCGATGAGCCATCAATACGAAGGAATGATGCAAAAAGCTAATTTGCGTAATTACGGACGCAGTGGTGCGATACGGTAAACCCGTGTCTGCGAATCGGAGCGAAGCATGAAAGTTAGGGCATCGGTAAAAAGAATGTGCAGGAACTGCAAAGTGATTCGGCGGAAGGGTGTTGTGCGCGTAATTTGTACAGATAAAAGACATAAGCAACGTCAAGGCTAAGAAAGGAAATTAATGTGGCTCGTATTGCAGGTATAAATATTCCGGTTAATAAGCATGTGGTTGTGGCGTTAACGTCGATATATGGCATTGGGCAATCTCGTGCTAAACAGATTTGTGACGCTGCAGGTGTAGCACCAGAGACAATAGTAAAGGATCTCGCAGAACCTGAGGTTGCAGGTATACGAAATGTCGTAGCTAATTTTATTGTTGAAGGTGATTTGAGACGCGAGATTTCCATGAATATAAAGAGACTAATGGATCTTGGTTCCTACCGGGGTATACGTCATCGTCGCGGACTACCGTTACGTGGTCAGCGAACGAAGACTAACGCGCGTACTCGAAAAGGCCCACGCCGGCCGATTAAAAGATGAGGGTATTGAGGAATGGCTGATATACCAAAACGAAAAAAGGTCAAAAAGCATGTTGTGGATGCTATTGCTCACATACATGCTTCCTTTAATAATACGATTATCACAATAACTGACCGGCAGGGAAATGCTCTTTCTTGGGCAACTGCAGGCGGATGTGGTTTCCGTGGATCACGTAAGTCAACACCTTTTGCTGCTCAGGTTGCCTCGGAAAAAGCGGGCCGAGCAGCGTTGGAATTGGGTGTTAAAAACGTTGATGTACGTGTACGTGGACCTGGCCCCGGCCGGGAGTCAGCCGTCCGGGCACTTAATGCCCTTGGGTTTCGCATACAGAATATAGAGGATGTCACACCGATTCCGCACAATGGGTGCCGCCCCCCTAAGAAGCGTCGTGTATAGAGAGTAAATAATGGCAAGATATCTTGGACCAAAATGTAAATTATCCCGTCGTGAAGGTACGGATCTGTTCCTAAAAAGTGGTATCCGGTCACTTGATTCAAAGTGCAAACTAGAGATTCCACCTGGTGGTGCCCCGCAGCGGCGTCCCCGCCTTTCAGATTACGGGCTGCAGCTCCGCGAAAAGCAGAAGCTTCGCCGCATGTATGGGGTGTTGGAACGGCAGTTTCGTAATTATTATAAGAAGGCTGCTCGGTTAAAAGGCTCAACAGGAGAAAATCTGTTGAGGCTTCTCGAAGGGCGCCTTGATAATGTTGTCTACCGGATGGGCTTTGCTACAACTCGCGCCGAAGCGCGTCAACTCGTTAGCCACAAAGGAATACAGGTGAATGGAAAAGTAGTAAATATCCCGTCCGCGCAAATAAATGCGGGAGATGCTATCAGCATTAGGGAGAAAGCTAAAAAACAACTTCGCATCCAGAATGCGCTGGAGATTGCCTCCCAAGTAGGTCTGCCCGAATGGGTAGACGTAGATGTTAAAAAAATGATGGGCACGCTAAAGTCATTGCCAGATCGTGAAGATATCCTTCCCGATATTAACGAAAATCTCGTCGTCGAGTTGTACTCGAAATAAGCAGGAGTTACACCCATGCAGGAATCTATTAACGATTTTTTAAAACCGCGTGTTGTAAAGGTTACGCCAATAAATGAAATTCATGCGAAGGTCACAATTGAACCTTTCGAACGCGGTTATGGTCATACATTGGGCAATGCGCTTCGTCGCATCCTGCTCTCTTCAATGCCGGGCTCAGCCATAGTTGAGGCGGAAATTGAGGGCGTCTTGCATGAATACACCAGTATTGAGGGTGTTCAAGAAGATGTTGTGGATATTTTGCTCAATCTTAAGCAGATCGCTGTAACTATGCATAACAGGGATTCGGCGGAACTAAGGATTTCAAAGACAGGTCCGGGTGTGGTTACTGGTGCCGACATACAGTTAGATCATGATGTGGAAATTATGAATCCTGATATGGTCATTGCGAATCTAACCAAGGATGGCCAGCTAAACATGCTGTTAAAGGTAGAGCGAGGCCGAGGGTACCGGGCGGCAGTGCATCTGCCCTCTTTCGAAGAACAGGCTGGACCGATTGGCCGTCTTCAACTAGATGCTTCGTTTAGTCCTGTCCATCGTGTTACTTACAATGTGGAAGCAGCACGCGTTGAACAGCGAACTGATTTGGACAAGCTGATTATAGACATTGAAACTAATGGCACTATCGATCCGGAGGAAGCGATTCGCTTTGCGGGCAGTATTCTTAAAGATCAGTTGTCAGTATTTGTAGATCTTCAAGGGCAAGATGAAACAGTAGGTGCGGCAGCTGAAAATCAAGTTGATCCAATCCTTTTGCGGCCAGTTGATGAGTTGGAGCTTACCGTACGCTCGGCAAATTGTCTTAAAGCAGAGACCATTATGTATATTGGGGACTTGGTTCAGCGGACAGAAGTTGAGTTATTACGTACACCAAATCTTGGAAAGAAGTCGTTAACAGAAATTAAGGAAGTCTTAGAGGGCCATGGCTTAGGGTTGGGTATGTATTTAGATAATTGGCCGCCCGCTAGTTTGCAGCCTGAACAGGAACTTCCATTGTAACGTAGGTTAAATAAGAAAATGCGCCATAGAAAATCTGGTCGTAAACTAGGCCGTAACAGTTCGCACCGAAAAGCCATGTTTCGCAATATGGCATCGTCGTTAGTGCAACATGAGACAATCAAGACCACATTGCCAAAGGCTAAAGAACTTAGGCGTGTTGTTGAGCCTTTGATCACACTTGCGAAAGAAGATGGTGTAGCAAATCGGCGTCTAGCATTTAGTCGCCTCCGGGACAAAGCTGCTGTCGGCAAACTTTTTACTGATTTGGGACCAAGGTTTAGAGATCGCCCAGGTGGGTACCTGCGAATATTGAAAATGGGTCCGCGCAGAGGTGATGCGGCGCCTATGGCGATTGTCCAACTAGTTGATGGACCAGCGGCCGAATCGGAAAATTCGACAGAAGAGTAAGTGATAAACAAATACTAGATATACGTAAGGGGCTTAAATGGCCCCTTCTTTATGATATCCATTAAATAGATGATCATGCTTGCCACCTAGGGTGATGTGCATATGTAATCTTTTCAGATGCAGAGTAAAGGTGTCTAATATGTAAGAAATATAACCATGCGAAGATTTCTTATACCCACACAATGAATTTTAAAGAAAAGACTGTAATTGTAACTGGTGCCTCAGAAGGCGTTGGTGCCGAAGTAGCTCGTTTGTTCGCATTGGTTGGAGCAAATCTAGTACTTGTAGCACGGACCTCAAAAAACTTAAAAAAAATTGCGGTAGAACTTAATAATAAAACTCGTGTAGAGATTGTTGCAATGGATGTTTCTGACGCTGATGCCTGTGCAAATCTCTTTTCTATTGCTCAAGCCAAGTTTGGTGCAGTTCATATTTTGATAAATAATGCTGGCTGTCATTATAGAGGCAATGTTGGATCAACTTGTCCTGATGATCTTATGAGAATGATCGATGTTAATCTCAAGGCACCAATTCTTTTGAGTAAGCATGCTTTACCATTTATCCGAAAAGCGGGTGGAGGCGCAATTATTAATGTCGCCTCACTTGCAGGACGAACCCCTGTGCCTGGAGCAGCGGTGTATTCTGCGAGCAAATTTGGTCTACGAGCCTTCACTTTTGCGTTGTCGGAAGAATTGAAGGAAGACAAAATTAAGGTTGCGGTGGTATCACCGGGCCCTATAAACACCAGTTTCATAATGGCAAATATCAATACCGTCACGGATCTCACATTTTCCCAGCCCATATGCACAGCTCGAGAGGTGGCAGCAGAAATACTTAAGTTGTGCTCCGATAAAAAGCGTGAGCGATCAATGCCACAAATTAGTGGCTGGCTCACTCATATAACTTACCTGTGGCCTATTATTGGTCGGTTGATTAGGCCTGTCCTTGAAAAAAAAGGAAGGAGAGTGAAAAAGGTACTTCAGGCACAGCTATCTGAAAATAGTAAAGGAGATTTTGACAGTATCGATTAATAGGTTTTTTCAAGGGGTTTTTTTATAGCTATGAAAGGCATCCCGTGTAAGATTTTCACAGCCGTGTTCTAAAACCCGGACATTATCTTCAATACGAATTCCTCCATATTCTCTGAGCCAGTCAACCATCTCATGGTTAATTAAGTTGTAACCAGGTGAACCCCTTAGATTATCGATTAACATATCAATAACGTATATTCCGGGTTCTATCGTCAGTGTCTGGTTTGCTTCTAAGCCTCTTGTGAGCCGAAGGAACGGGTGGTTGTCTGGCGGTTTTGATATGGAACCATTGTCATCGCTGTAGTGTCCACCCACATCATGGACTTGGATACCCAATAAATGGCCTAACCCATGCGGACAAAAAGCAGCGGTAACGCCAGTTTCCAGCAGCATATCTGGACTACCCTTTGCAAGGCCGATTTCGTCAATTAGCACAGCGAGTTTGTAATGGCACAACATATGTAGCTCTACAAAATCGATTTTTGACCTCACGGCTTCAACCAATTCCAATTGCAAAATATCGAATCGTGCAATCAGATCAGAAAACTCGTCTTGTTCTTTTGCATATGTTCGGGTGATATCACTTGCATAGCCGTTATATTGAGCACCGGCATCAATTAGAAAAGATTTAACAATATTCGGTTTTTCCGGTGATTGGTGCTGATAGTGTAGGATAGCTGCGTGTTCATTTAATGCGATGATGTTTCGATAGGGAAGTTGATTTTCAGTAAGCCCCACTGAACGACAATAATTGAGGTGAATGTCAAACTCTGACTTACCCTCCCTAAAAGCTCGTTCTGCTGCTAGGTGACCATCAACTGCGCGCCGAGATGCTACCCGCATGCACTCTAGTTCATAGCTTGTTTTAACACTGCGGTTGTAATGAAGAACATTGAGAAAGTCTTTTTGGTTAATTCGTTTGATCCCAAAGGCATATTTCTGGTCACTAACCTCTCCAATCAGACTACATGTATCACTATGGTCGTTTGGGAGATGCTTTTCCACTTCTTCAAGTGTATTGACTATCCGAATATCAAAATGTCTCGTCCAGAACCCCTCCGGATTTGCTGGTGGCAAGTGCCAGTAATCTTTTTCCTGATAATAGATCAGAATCGGACGATGACCTGGCGTATAGACGATATAGCAATTCGTTGATGGTATTGGCACCCAAGCCAAGAAATGGGGATTAGGCCTAAATGGATAGTATGTATCGTCGAGAAACACAGGCAACTCTGTACCAGAAAAAATAACTAGATGTTCTGCACTTCCACGTTCTAGCGTAAGATCATGACGCTTTTTTATTATATTAAGGTGGTCAGGATACAGTTCGCTCAGTCGAATATCGTCTGGTAGTGTGTTTGCATTCATAGTTCAATCATAACCTCAGAGCTCGGTGTATGCGATATTGCTTAGGAGTTTCAATCCACGACCAAACTAGGCATCATCTATGGTTTTCAACAATGGTGCGGGGTAATGTATGAAACGTGTCGTACCTTTCATATTCGGACTCTTAATTAGTATGGCTGTAGAATCGGCGGGATTTGATCGCTTAATTGGGAAACATTTTGCTTCGCGTTCAGAGGTGATAGCAAAAAATGGAATGGCAGCGACTAGCCAGCCATTAGCGACCCAGATTGCTTTAGATATTCTTAAGCAAGGTGGTAGTGCCGTGGATGCCGCGATAGCAGCTAACGCTGCGTTGGGCTTAATGGAGCCGACTGGTTGCGGTATCGGTGGGGATCTTTTTGCAATAGTTTGGGATGCAGATAAAGGCCAATTAGATGGTCTAAATGCATCTGGACGTTCGCCACAGTTGTTGACACTGCAGCATTTCCGGGATCTAGGTCTCTCCAGTATCCCTTACCTAGGGCCACTGACAGTTAGTGTGCCCGGAGCTGTTGATGGTTGGTATGAGTTACACCAACGTTACGGACGGTTGCCGATGTCAGAAATTTTGGCCCCTTCAATCAGATATGCGGAGGAAGGATTTCCTGTTACTGAGTTCATTGCTGATTTGTGGCAAGAAAATGTTGAGTCCCGCCAACAATTTCCGGGTGTGAAAGAAACATATATGCCTAATGGACAGGCGCCAGAAATAGGGGATATTTTCAAAAATCCTAAACTTGCTAACACTTATCGGATGATTGCAGAAGGTGGCAGGGATATTTTTTATCGAGGTAAGATCGCACACCAGGTTGCATCCTATCTGGCGGAACAAGGAGGTTTTCTAACATACGAAGATATGGCCACGCATTCTTCGGAATGGGTAACGCCCGTATCAACTAATTACCGTGGCTATGATATCTATGAATTGCCGCCTAACGGGCAAGGCATTGTCGCTCTGCAGATGCTTAACATTCTTGAGGGATACGACATAAGAAGTATGGGGTTCGGCAGTGCGGAGTACCTACATACACTTATCGAAACAAAGAAGATTGCTTATGAAGACCGGGCCGTTTATTACGCTGATTCAGATTTTTATAATGCACCAATAGAACAATTGATTTCCAAGGAATATGCTGGGAAAAGACGCGCATTAATATCTGCTGAGAAAGCTGCGGAGTTTTATCCAGCTGGCGATGCTGTGCTTGAGCATGGTGATACGATCTATCTCACTGTTGCTGATTCCAATGGCAACATGGTTTCTTTGATTCAATCAAATTATGGTGACCTAGGTTCCGGGATGACTCCGCCAGAATTAGGCTTTCAGCTGCAGAACCGAGGACAGTTGTTCAGTCTTAAAGAGGGTCATGCGAACATTTATGAACCAGGTAAGCGACCATTTCATACCATCATTCCGGCATTCGTCATGAAGGAAGACAAACCGTGGTTAAGTTTCGGACTTATGGGGGGGTCAATGCAGCCACAGGGTCACGCTCAAATCATTGTTAATCTGATAGATTTTGATATGAATCTTCAAGAGGCCGGTGATGCTGCCCGTATGCGCCATGTTGGCTCTTCACAGCCTACGGATCAACAAATGGTGGATGGGGGTATGGTTTATTTAGAGAGTGGTATTGCATCCAGTGTTCGTAGTGAGCTTAAGAAAATGGGGCATAGCATAGCGGACGGTACGATTAGTATGGGTGGTTATCAGGCTATCCGTTTTGATGAGCTAAAAGGTATCTATTTCGGAGCCTCTGAATCCAGAAAGGATGGGCAGGCAGCTGGTTATTAAGATGACTCAGGAAACATATTTAACTGGTATCACAACGACTGGGACTCCACACATAGGAAACTATGTAGGGGCTATTCGCCCGTCCGTAGCATCAAGTAGAGATGAAAATCGAAAAAATTTTTATTTTCTGGCTGATTACCATTCCTTGGCTAAAGCGGAGGACCCGGATCGCATTCATCGTTCAGGACTGGAGGTAGCAGCTACTTGGCTGGCTTGCGGATTGGATACAGAAAATGCATTTTTCTACCGGCAATCTGATATACCGGAAATCATGGAGCTTACATGGATTCTAAATAGCGTAACTGCAAAAGGGCTGATGAACAGGGCTCATTCCTATAAATCTCAAGTACAGATAAATGAGATTGGAGGAAGCAAGGACCCAGACAAAGGTGTCGTAATGGCACTATATAACTACCCTATATTGATGGCGGCAGACATCCTGATGTTCAAGGCTACTAAGGTTCCGGTTGGGCGTGACCAGAAACAACATATGGAAATGACACGTGATATTGCTCAGCGTTTCAATCATCGTTACGGAGATATACTTGTTATCCCGGATGCTGAAATTGATAAAAATACTGCTG
The DNA here is from genome assembly GCA_913031125.1 of uncultured Woeseia sp. Taxonomy (GTDB): domain Bacteria; phylum Pseudomonadota; class Gammaproteobacteria; order Steroidobacterales; family Woeseiaceae; genus SZUA-117. Next base: position 35,394 of record CAJWFK010000021.1, read on the forward strand.
TATTAGGGGGGCTTGATGGTCGAAAGATGTCTAAGAGCTATAACAATATTATTCCCCTTTTTGCGGATGAAAAGCGGCTTAGAAAGCTCGTTATGAAGATCAAGACCAATAGTCTTGAGCCGGGCACCCCGAAAGATACCGATGGCTCGACTCTTTTTGAAATATACAAAGCTTTCGCTACGGATACTGAAATTCAAACAATAGAAGAGCGTTATGCTGATGGTATTGGCTGGGGTGAAATGAAGCACGTGTTGTTTGACTACATTAACGATCATATAAAACCGGCACGAGATGAATATAATCGGCTTATCGCCGATCCTGCTGTTGTGGAACAAGAATTGCTACAAGGTGCGGAGCGAGCCCGTGAATTATCCGTGCCATATATTGAAGAAATCAGGCGGGCGGTGGGAATTCGTAAACTGAGTCCTATGTAGGCAAACTTAAATATTGCTTTAAACCTAACAAGCATATTGAAATTGAGAGGTGCTTGAATGCAAGATTATCCTGTAAGCCGTTATCCGGTCCCAGAACTGGAAAACCTGCCCGATGATATACGCCAGCTAGTCGTTGAAATTCAAGAGAAGTCAGGTTTTGTGCCAAATGTCTTTTTGGCATTGGCGCATCGCCCGGACGAATTTCGCGCATTTTTTGCTTATCACGATGCTTTGATGAAAAAGTCTAGTGGATTAAGTGATGCTGAGCGAGAAATGATAATTGTTGCTACTTCTAGCCATAACCAATGTAGTTATTGTGTGGTCGCCCATGGCGCTATTTTACGAATTCGTGAAAAGAATCCATTAATTGCTGATCAGGTTGCGACTAATTACCGTAAGGCAGATATCACATCTCGACAGAAGGCTATGCTTGATTTTGCGCTTAAAATGGCCGTGGACTCATATAATGTTTGTGACGCAGATATAGATATTCTTGGGAAACACGGGTTTAACAAAGAAGATATCTGGGATATCGCCGCCATCGTTGCTCTATTTTCGTTGTCAAACCGTATGGCAAATTTTGCTGCGATTCGGCCGAATGACGAATTTTATCAGTTAGGCAGATTGCCAAAGGCTGACTAGGTGGGAGAGATGGATAGGAAGTACATAGCAGAGGTGGTAGGGACTTTCGCGCTGGTATTTGCTGGGTGCGGTGCAATCATTGTTAATGATATATCGGGTGGGTCAGTTGGACATGTCGGTGTTTGTATTGTGTTTGGCTTGGTTGTTATGGCAATGATTTATGCCTTAGGAGATATTTCAGGAGCACACATAAATCCAGCGGTGACCATAGCGTTTTTTTTTGCCAAGCGGCTTGATAGAAGACTCGTTCTTCCTTATATAATCAGTCAATTCTCCGGAGCTATTATTGCGGCTGCCGTTCTTCGGTTATTGTTTCCGGAGCATGCCACACTGGGGTCAACCTTACCTACTATTCCGTTACCATCCGCATTTGCCATGGAAATACTGTTGTCATTCTTTTTAATGTTTGTTGTCCTTACAGCTTCAAGTCATAAGCAATCAGGAGTAATCGTAGCCATTGCGGTGGGTGGAATTGTTGCACTGAATGCTTTATTTGCTGGTCCAGTTACTGGTGCTTCGATGAATCCTGCTCGCTCTTTAGGTCCTGCTCTACTGTCATTAAATCTTGATGAAATTTGGTTATATTTATCAGCTCCGGTTGTTGGCACGTGCTTGGCTTGGCCTGTCTGTCGTTGGCTTCAAGGATCAAACGGTTTGCGGCCGTAATATTGTAGGGTGCAATCTTGCTGAAAAAGTCATCAGTACTGTTCCTTTGTACGGGTAATTCATGTCGTAGTCAGATGGCTGAGGGCCTTTGTCGGGAGCACTATGGGAAATTGCTGCGGCCGTATAGTGCTGGCATTGAAGCTCATGGGTTGAACACCCTGGCAGTAAAAGCTATGGCAGAGATCGGCATCGATATTTCTGGCCATAAGAGTCAGCGTCTGCAGAATCTTGCACATATAGATTTTGACTATGTTGTGACAGTTTGTGGACATGCAGCTGAGACTTGCCCTGTTTTCCCGGCCCGTATTCGCACATTACATCAAGAATTTGATGATCCACCACATTTAGCAGCGAATTCAAAAGATGAAGAAGAGGCGTTAGCTCACTATCGGAAGGTTAGAGACGACATTAGGAGCTATATTGATGATTTACCTAGTCTCTTAGGTCAATAACTGTCTGAGTCGATACGGAAAGCGTACTTTGGCGTTATAGATAACCGCATAAGATGCAATGGATTGATCGGTTATTCAGGGGTAATTATTTGAAATCTACATTTATTAACATAATGCTAGTTGGTACAGGCGGTTTTGTAGGGGCTCTATTGCGTTACGGGCTGAGTGGGCTGATACAAAGAACTACCATAATGTCTACTTTCCCTTACGGTACGTTAGTGGTCAATATGCTCGGGTGTTTATTGATTGGGTTTGCCGCTGGTTTCATTGACTCCCGACAAATATCTGGAGAAGAGGTCCGGCTATTTGCGCTTGTCGGTTTACTTGGAGGGTTTACTACTTATTCGGCATTTGGTTACGAAACATTGCTGCTGTTAAGAGATACAGATTACCTTCGGGCAATCGGTAATGTTGCGATACATGTTGTTCTTGGCATATCACTGGTATGGGCCGGCTATGAACTTACTTCGCGATGATATCCAATTGCATTTATGGACCGATTAGTAGAGGCAACGAAACAACTTTAAAAGCAAAAGTGACTTTCAGATGATAACCATACGCGAGCTGAAGAATCCTGATTGGTCAGCTGTGTGGGCCCTCCTGGAGCCGATAATCCGCAAAGGCGAAACTTATCCCTACAATCCCGAGATGACATCCGAAGAAGCATGTCGGATGTGGGTTAGCTCAACTCAAGTGGTGTATGTTGCGGAGGATGACTCCGGTTCTATTTGTGGCTCCTACTACGTCAAGCCGAATCAACCTGCACTTGGGGCTCATGTGGCTAATTGTGGGTATATTGTAGGTGAGTCGTCACGTGGTTGCGGGATCGCGACATTGATGTGTGAGCATTCACAAAAAGAGGCTATAAAGCTGGGTTATAGGGCCATGCAGTTCAATTTAGTAGTCGAAACCAACGAAGTCAGCGTTTATCTATGGCAGAAAATGGGTTTTACAATTGTCGGAAAATTACCGCAAGCTTTCAAGCATCTTGAATACGGCTATGTTGATGCTTACATCATGTTTAAAGCTTTGATAGAAGACTAATTAACCCTTTAGGCACCTTCTGTGCCAGTATTCAGCTTATAGGTTAATTTGAGACTGAAAAAGATATAAGAAATGGGAGCCCGGATACATGTATGAAGAAGTAAAACATCCTTGCATACAGCATAAGCTTGCATTGATTCGTGATGTTGGCAGTGGCCACAAAATTTTTCGCGAACTTGCAACAGAGATCACTATGTTTGTTTGTTATGAGGCGCTTAAAAACATTAGGCTTAAAGACGTCGATGTTGAAACACCCCTAGCCGTAGCGAAATGTCAAATGATAGATGAAGACATAGTCGTCGTACCGATTTTGCGTGCCGGAATCGGTATGTTGGATGCAATATTGTCGCTAATTCCTTCCGCAAGAGTTGGTTTTGTGGGACTTGAGCGTGACGAAGAGACAGCTCTGCCAACGACCTATTATAAGAAGATGCCTCGCCAGATTCGAGATGGTATTAGCATTATTGTCGATCCGATGTTGGCAACCGGTGGCTCGACTATCGCTGCGATCCGAATGCTTAAAGAACAGGGCGCTGAGCGCATCTTAGTAGTATGTATTGTCACCTGTCCGGAAGGCTTGAAAGCGGTTGGAGATGCCTATCCGGATGTACATATTTATACCGCTAGTATTGATCCTGAGTTGAATGATAAAAAATACATCGTTCCTGGACTAGGAGATGCTGGTGATCGCCTCTACGGCACAATTTGAGGTAAAGACTAGTTGAATTTATTTTTCTATTGACTGCGGTTGTGTCGTTCAAAGAAGTCAAGCATGGATAAAAGGGCAAAGTTGGTCCCTCCAGTTGTACCCCAACGATGACCGCCATCCCACACACATGTAACGACTTCTTTTCCGGACGGACAATTAGCATGCTGCATACAATTCCAGCCCTGCGTCCCATCATAAGGCGTTGCATAAGTCGTTGGCGTTAAATCGCAACCTAATCCTTCCGCCCAGACCAATGCTGTTTCCTCCGCACCATCGTAAATCATTCCATCATTCGATGCCGTGTCATGTCCATCAACGATTCGGTCAGTATTTCCCCAGACTTGAAACAGTCCAATAGGCGTTAATGGTGCTACGGTATACCCATTGGCCGAAAATCCATGTTGGGGAGCGGCAGCTGCAATGACATCCGATAGGCGCCATGCGAGTGACTGGGCTGTCTGGCCTCCCTGACTAAATCCGGTGATGTAAATGCGGTCAGCATCAATAGTCCAATGAGTTTTGACATGCTCAATCAGGGCGTGCACAAATCCCTCATCATCGGCACAGCTTGTTCCCCAGTTGCATGCGTCCGTTGCTTCATCTACAGGACAATTATCATAAACACCGTAATCATAGGATGTGTCGGTGCAAGTTGGCCCATCTGGCCCTGTGCTGTTATGGGAATCAATATCGTTAAATGAGGTGACGTCAGCTTGCCAACCGCTGGCGCCCATCTGTAATCCGTCAGGAAAGACACCGATATAGCCTCGTTCATCGATTGCGGAGAACATTTCAGATGTATCTTCCTCGAATCCACGACCACTTCCATAATATCCGTGAAAACCTATGATTAAAGGGCGTGGCGTACAGTCATAGTTAGTGGGCAAATGCAACTGATAGCTTCGTGTAACGCTGCCATGAACGAGTGTTAGTGCAACACTTTCACCCGGCTGGCCTTCAGCAAGATTGCAGCCGTTGACTGTACTCGACGGAGCTGGTGTTATATCAGATGATGTACTTGGATTATCTGAAGATTGGCACGCTATCAGTAGGCTCAACATTACTATATTTATGCTGATTAATTTCATCTTGCGCATTATCGCTTGTTAGATACTGCAATTCACTGAATTATTATGAAAAGAAGCGTTAAAATTATTACTGTGATGAAGTTAAGTGTCTATTAGTTTTTGGAAATCCCGTCATTGGTAGCGACAATACCAAATAAACCTAATTAAGGAGCGAAAATGACTAGCGAACTTATGAGTCTCAGTTTGGTGCTCGCATTGCATTTGGTTATGTGGGTTCCATATGTGGTGAATACGATTGCCGTACGCGGCCTTACCGGTGCCTTGGGATATCCTGATAACCCATCGCGGATCGCACCTTGGGCGGAGCGTATGAAAGCTGCGCATTACAACTCGGTGGAAAATCTCGTTGTTTTTTCTGCATTGGTTTTTATTGCAAATACCGCTGCAATCAGCAACGATGTGACCGTGCTTGCTTGCCAGATGTATTTTTGGGCTCGATTGGGACACGCACTCTTTTATACGTTTGCGATCCCGGTTGCTCGAACACTCGCGTTTGCTATGTCTTGGTTGTGTCAGGTTGCACTTTTGATGCAAATTATTTAGTACGGCTTTCTTTATAAGCGGCTAATTTGTCTTCGAGCGCTGTCCAACGCTCAAGTCTGTGCTCAATTTTCGTCTGCTTTTCTGATAAATCCTCTAATATTGGTTTGGTGACCGTGTGTGCCTGTGAATAGAAATCCGGCGATGAAATTTGTTTTGCCAATGCGGCCACCTCTGATTCGAGCGCTTCGATTTCGCCCGGTAAGTTTTCGAGTTCCCTTTGTTCCTTGTAGGTTAGTTTTCTGAGTGTAGCCGCGATTTTTACGTTAGCGGTAGTGATCGCTGGTTGTAATATTTTTTCCGGGCGTTCAGTTTCTGCAAGCTTTTGTCCTTGACGAAGCCAGTCAGAATAGCCGCCGACATACTGCCCTAGGTTACCGCCCGCTTCGAAGACGATGGTACTTGTTACTACATTATCTAGGAACTCTCGGTCATGGCTAACGACAATTAGAGTTCCGTTGTACTCTATTAGTTTCGCTTCGAGTACTTCTAAAGTTTCAATATCTAAGTCATTTGTTGGTTCATCGAGAATGAGTAAATTTGCCGGTTGTGTAAACAGCTTTGCAAGAATGATGCGGTTACGTTCCCCACCGGACAAGGCTTTGATTTTTGTTTGTGCGCGTTTAGGTGTAAACAGAAATCCCTTAAGGTAACCAATTACATGTCGTTCTTTACCATTAAGCCTGATATATGTTCGGCCATCTCCGACGTTTTCAGCGACCGATTTATTTTCATCCAGTGTACCCCGTAACTGGTCAAAGTAACCAAATTCGATATTGGAGCCATGTTTTACTGTGCCACTGTCCGGTTTTAACTCACCGAGTAATAATCGTAGCAAAGTAGTTTTCCCTGCCCCGTTATTCCCGAGGATACCGATGCGATCTCCTCGCATAATATTGATGGAAAAATTTTCTATTAATTGCTCTTTATCGTAGCTATAACTGATATTTTTTGCACGGAGTACCTTTTTGCCCGAAGCTTCTGCTTCTTCTATATGAATTCTCGCGCTCTGTTCCCGGCCTACGCGTGCAGACTGCAGCTCTCTCATCTTCATTAAGGCTCGAACTCGTCCTTCATTTCTGGTACGGCGTGCTTTGATACCTTGTCGAATCCAAATTTCTTCTTGTGCTAGCTTTTTATCGAATTGCTCATTGGCACGAGCTTCGGCGTGCAAGGCTTCTTCTTTTCTTCGAAGATACTTTTGGAAGCTACCAGGCCAGCTTTTTAGTTGGCCGCGGTCGATCTCCACGATACGGGTTGCGAGACGTTGTAAGAATGCCCGGTCATGAGTAACAAACAATACTGCGCCAGGGTAGGAGCGGATCACCGTTTCAAGCCACGTGATTGTAGCAATATCAAGGTGGTTGGTAGGTTCGTCGAGGAGCAACAGGTCGGGTTTCTGTACCAGAGCTTTTGCGAGAGCTGTCCTGCGTCGCCAGCCCCCCGATAATTGACTCATTCTTTTTTGTATTGGGAGATCTAGTTCGGAAACAATGGTTTCAATATATTGTTCTATGTTCCAGCCTCCCCTTGTTTCGATCTGCTTTTGCAGTGTTTCTAGCTCGCGTAATCCATCACTCGTCAGGTCCAACTGCGATTGTTTCCGATATTGATCGAGTAGTTTTTCTGTATGATTGAGACCTGATCTGACGACGTCATAGACTGATAGATCTTCGGTGTCGGGCAAGGTTTGGTTGAGTTCACTGACAATGATGTCGGGTTTACGCACTATTTCGCCATCGTCACAATCAATTTCGCCAGTTATTAGTCGGAAAGTGGTTGATTTCCCGGCTCCATTTCTACCTATCAGGCAGACACGTTCACCGGCCTCTAAGGTTAAATTAGCCCCAGTTAAAATTTTCTGGTCGCCAAAATCGAGCGAAACGTCCTCAAAACGGATAAGTGACATGGAGTTAAGTCATGGAAAAGCTATTGATTGGAGATATGGTCGAGATTAGAAACATTAATCAAGCTCGCTGTTGCTGGTTGATACCTTCTAGCAATGGCGCAAGGTATTTCCCAGTGAATGAGGCTTTGTTATGACTGATATCTTCGGGTGTGCCAGCTGCCACAATTGTACCTCCACCATCGCCACCTTCAGGACCAAGGTCAATTACCCAGTCAGCAGTTTTTATAACATCGAGATTGTGCTCAATGACGATAATCGTATTTCCTTTGTCACGGAGCCTTTGGAGTACGATTAACAGTTGTGAAATATCTTGAAAGTGCAGCCCTGTAGTCGGTTCATCCAGAATATATAAAGTGTTTCCCGTATCACGCTTTGATAACTCCTTAGCTAATTTAATCCTTTGAGCTTCGCCACCAGATAAAGTAGTTGCATTCTGGCCTAAGTGGATATACGAAAGCCCAACATCAACCAATGTTTGCAATTTCTTAGCAACAATAGGGATATTCTGAAAGAACGTTGCGGCATCTTCGACGGTCATTTCCAGTATTTCGTGGATGTTTTTGCCTTTGTACCTTATCTCTAATGTCTCGCGGTTATATCGTGCTCCTCTGCAGACGTCGCAAAGTACATAGACATCTGGAAGAAAGTGCATTTCAACCTTGATGACACCGTCGCCTTGGCAAGCTTCACATCGACCACCTTTGACGTTAAAACTAAAGCGACCAGGCATGTAACCACGTGATCGTGATTCTTGCGTGCCGGCGAATAACTCTCTAATCGGAGTGAATAATCCACTGTATGTAGCGGGATTTGACCGCGGTGTCCGTCCGATCGGTCGTTGACTAATTTCTATTACCCTATCAATTAATTCTAGTCCTGCCATCGTTTGATAAGGCGCAGCGTTCTTACCTGTGCCATGTAATTGTTCGGCAATTGCTTTGTAAATTGTTTCGTTCACTAGTGTCGACTTCCCGGAGCCAGACACTCCGGTTACGCATGTCATTAAGCCTAGCGGAATAGCTGCTTCTATAGATTTGAGGTTGTTTCCGGTAGCTCCTGAAATAGTAAGCGTTTTATTATGATCTGGGCGGACTCTGCTATCTGGCACTAGAATAGACCTCAGCCCCGAAAGATATTGGCCTGTTAGGGATTTACTATCTTCCATAATTTCTTTTGGACTTCCCTGAGCAACGACTTTACCGCCGTGAATCCCAGCCCCCGGTCCCAGATCTACTACATGATCCGCTGCAATAATAGCTTCTTCGTCATGTTCGACCACAATGACGGTGTTACCGATATCCCTAAGATGCATCAGTGTAGAAAGGAGCCTTTGATTATCGCGCTGGTGCAGGCCTATCGATGGCTCATCAAGAATATACATGACTCCAACTAGACCTGAACCTATTTGGCTTGCTAAGCGGATACGTTGAGCCTCACCGCCCGATAATGTTTCTGCGCTACGATTTAATGATAGATACTCAAGCCCGACATCGCTGAGAAAATTCAGTCGCTCAGATATTTCTTTAACAATTTTCTCTGCGATTGCGCCACGCCATCCTCCAAGTCTTATTTGGGAGAAGAAGGTGCAAGCATCGCCAACCGACATTGCGCTTATCTCAGGAATGGATGTTCCCTGTATAAATATGTTGCGGGCTGACTCATTGAGCCTAGTACCGGAGCAATCTGGACACTGTTGACTGTTCAGATATCGGGTCAATTCTTCACGAACTGCATTCGATTCGGTTTCCTTATAACGCCGTTCCATGTTAGGAATAACGCCTTCGAATCGGTGTTTTTGTTTTATTTCCATGCCCCGTGAGTTCGCGTAAAAAAACTCGATTTTTTCCTGATTACTACCATAAAGAATTATTTCTTTATGCGAGTCTGTTAGGTCGCAGAATGGTGATTCGATATCGAATTCATAATGCATAGCTAGACTCTTGATCATTTGGAAATAATATTTTGTTTTTCTGTCCCACCCACGTATTGCCCCCCCTGCTAAGGAAAGTTTGGTATTTACAATTACGCGTTCTGGATCGAAGAACTGTTTCACTCCGAGCCCGTCACAGCTTTGACATGCGCCGGTTGGGTTGTTGAAAGAGAAGAGTCTTGGTTCAAGTTCGGTAAGGCTGTATCCGCATATATTGCAAGCAAAACGATCAGAAAAAATAATTTCTTCGGCCGAAGGATTATCCATCTGTGCGATGCGAGCAGTTCCGTCGGATAGGCTCAATGCAGTTTCGAATGATTCAGCCAACCGCAAGCGGAGGTCTTCCTTTACCTTGAAACGATCAATAACAGCTTCGATGGTATGTTTGCGATGTAAATCTAGTTGAGGAGGGTCTTCTAATTCATAAACTTTTCCGTTGATTCGGGCACGAATAAATCCTTGCGCGAGTAAATCGCGCATGAGCTTTATATGCTCGCCTTTGCGCTCGATCACTATGGGCGCTAGGAGCATAATCTTTGTGTCCTCAGCAATATTGAGCACCTGATCAACCATTTGACTAACAGTCTGTGCTTCCAGAGTTGTCCCATGGGTAGGACAATGCGGAATTCCGACACGCGCAAAAAGAAGACGTAGATAGTCATATATTTCCGTTACTGTGCCAACTGTTGACCGTGGATTATGGGAAGTAGACTTTTGTTCAATGGAAATAGCTGGAGATAGTCCATCTATATGATCTACATCAGGTTTTTCCATCATAGACAGAAATTGTCTGGCATACGCTGATAATGATTCGACGTAACGGCGTTGCCCTTCAGCGTAGATCGTATCGAAAGCGAGCGATGACTTACCGGACCCTGACAATCCCGTAAAGACGATTAGTTTTCCGCGTGGCAGGGTCAGGTCGATATTTTTCAGATTATGGGTACGTGCGCCACGGATATCGATCGATTTCATTACAGAGATCAGTGCATGTTAAACAACCTGCTAATATACGCCGCCGGACATGAAAGGCGCAAAGGGCGACGATTATCAAAATAATAATGAATAGGAATTTCAGTTAGATGTTTAGTCCGATGCAACCTAGCGAACGATATGCTGTCAGCATAATTGCGCTGATAGCTATGTTTCGAATGTTCGGACTTTTTGCTTTACTACCAGTGCTAGCGATTTTTGTGACAAAGTTTGAGGGCACTACACCCGCGTTGATTGGTTTGGCAGTTGGTGGCTACGGTCTTACGCAGGCTGCGTTGCAGATCCCATTCGGAGCTTTATCTGACCGGATAGGACGAATTCCAGTGATAGTGCTCGGATTAATATTATTCGCTGCTGGCAGTATTATCGCTGCGCTGAGCGATAATATTTATGGTGTTATCGGTGGTAGGTTTTTGCAGGGTGCTGGTGCAATTTCAGCAACACTCATGGCGCTACTTGCCGATGTGACGAGAGAGACAATACGCACCAGATCAATGGCGATATTTGGTATCGGTGTTGGCATGTCCTTCTTACTAGCATTAATAGTAGGGCCCTTGATAGCGGCCGCTACCGGTGTACGGACATTATTTTGGACAGCGGCCGCGCTTTCCGTGCTAAGTGGGATTTTGCTTGTACTACTCCCTAAGCGGATAGGAAAACCTGAACGAGTTCGCCGACCCAGAATAAGTGCCGCGGTGAGACCTGATCTGATTCGGCTCGATATATACGTTTTTCTCTTGCACGCTGTGCTTACGGCAAGCTTTGTGGCATTACCTTTATTGCTCCGAAATGAACTGGACATATTGATAGATGATCACTGGAAGATTTATGTGGGTGCTATCACGGTTTCCTTAGTTGGTACCTTACCGTTGATAATTACGGATGAGAGAAAGGGAAAGCCGATTACGATGGCAGTAGCAATTGGATTGATGTTTTTAGGCCAATCATTACTTGCCACGACAGGATCTGGGGCGGTGGCTGTATTTGTTTCTCTCGCCTTTTTCTTTGCCGGGTTTAATTTTTTGGAAGCCGGATTGCCTGCTCGTTTGAGTTTGCGGGCGCCTGGCGAATTGAGGGGTGCTTCATTGGGCGTGTTTTCGAGTTCGCAGTTTTTAGGAGCTTTTTCTGGCGGGCTGTTAGGCGGTTATTTTCTCGAAAGCGGTGGACCGGCGGGTATTTTTGGAGCTTGTGCTCTTATCACTTTGTTTTGGCTGATCGCACACCAATTTTCTCGCCATACAGATTAATGTTAGTAAATCGGGCTGGATTTTGAGACTAGGCAGCCTACAATAAAGGTATCTGCAACTATTTTGCGTAAAAAGATATATATAGGGGATAAATATGGCTCGGGGAGTCAACAAAGTAATTATCGTCGGCAGTCTCGGCAACGATCCGGATACGCGCTACACGGCAAGCGGTTCGGCGGTTACCAATCTTAGCGTTGCGACCAACGCATCGTGGAAAGATAAGCAGACGGGCGAACAGAAGGACCGCACCGAGTGGCATCGCATTGTTTTTTTCAACCGCCTAGCTGAAATTGTCGGTGAGTATTTGCATAAAGGATCAAAAATTTATTGTGAAGGCAGTTTGCGCACTCGCAAGTGGCAAGACAAAAGCGGCATGGATCGCTACACAACTGAAATTATTGCCAACGAGATGCACATGTTAGATTCGCGCGGCACATCGTCTGGGCCTGGTCAACAAGGCCGTAGCAAAG